>CAMDDW010000005.1:0-94192 GCA_945893185.1 Akkermansia muciniphila
TGAGCGGCCAAAATCCGCGTGGAGGAAGCCCGAACGCCCGGAGGCAAGTTGCTGGCACTCAATTCAATCTCGCCCTGAAAGCCGTCTTGGCGGAATGCAACCACGCGGAAAGCCAGTGTCTGGTCGCGCCGAAGGACCGAGGGGTGCACCGGAATGCTGCGATCCTCACCCGCACGGGCTGGCGGCATCGGGAAGACCACCAGTTGGAAATCCGGAGTTTCCCGGCGAAGGCTAAGCCGGTAGGGATATTGTGCAGTCCCATCGCTCCGTCGAAACCCATCGCGCACGAGGATACGATACTGACCGGACTCGGGCACCTCCCAGCGGGCAGCGGCATCCCGATGGGCGGTAGGAAACTCCCGATCGCCTATATTTTGCTCGGTATCGGCCAACTCCAGCCCATCCACCCAAACCGGAGCCTTAGCGGCAGCCTCCGGGGTCTTGGCCCGTTGAACGAGTGCCATTGGATCGACCGGATGTCCCCAGCGTTCCGAGGTCAATTCCACCCAGAACACATCACCTTTCTTTGCCTCGAAGGTCACCCCACTCGAATGCCCTCGGGCCGGGAACAGGGCGGAGAATTCACAAGGCAGCGTCACGGAGACCAGTCCTGTCGAAGCACCGGCCACCACCGGAAGAGCCGTAAGGCCGAACGGCACCGGCTGCATCGGCACCACGCCGTCGGAGCCCCGCCAAAGCCAGGACCCCAAGGCCAACGGAGTCGCCGACGGTTGCCCAAGCGTGCCCACCAGGGCGGATGGCTGAGCCGGCTCGGCCGGCGCCACGATCTGCAACTCCCGCTGCTCCATCGGTTCCCCATCGGCTCCCAAGACCCGGGAAGCTTGGCCACCGGGCAAACGATGCCCATACACGATGGTCCGTTGGGAACGCCCCGCCTGCAGCACCTGCGGCACGGCGAAAGCCACACTCGGGCGCGCGGTCAACTTCAGCCGAAAACTGTAGGTATCGCCGCCCCGGTAGAGAGAATCATTCAATCGCACGAGGTAGACACCGCGGGCCGGCAGCCGAAAATTAAACGACTCCCGGCGACGCACCCGGGATAATTCGGCACCCGAGGCATCGGTCAACGCCAGGTCGGCCACCAACTTCGAATCCAGTTCACGGGCTTCCACCCGAACTCCCAAAGCCTGGCCTGCTTCGCCCTGGAACCGAAACCACAGAACCTCCTGAGCACCCACACGCCCATTGACCACCGTCTCCAACGGCAACTCAAAGGCCTGGGCCGGTGTCAGAGGAGCCTGAGTCCAACGCAGCTCCGTTCCCGGCATCCCTACTGCAAAGGCCCTCGGATTGGACACCCCGTAGCGACCCCGAACACGGAGATCGATCCGGTCTTCAGAGAGTTCAGCCGGCAACTGGACCCGAAAACGCTCAGTGGTTCCGGGCACGGGAGTGGCGGTCACTCGCGGATCCGAGAATATTAATCCGTCCGCCTCATCGAGATCCGATCCGCTGAGCGCCACCTCCACGATGGACCCGGCCGCGCCGCCCAGCGGAAACACCGTGTTGAGTTTGGCCAATGGCAACTGCGCCCAGGCAGTCGCCATGGACAACCACCCAACTAACAACCACCCAGCGGTGATCTTATGACCCCAAGAAACCCGCGACATGCGTCAGTGGTTGAAGAGAAATTCCTTGGTATTCAGGAGTGCCCAACTGAGATCCTCCCAGGCTTCGCGGCGAGCTTTAACCCGGAGGGCCTCGGTCTCGGCCGCATCCTTGCCTGGTTTGGATGCCCCAGCCTTGCGTGCCAAGTATTCGGTGGCCCGCTGAACCTCCTCGACCGATGGGGAACGTGCGTAGGCCAACTGATACAGTTCACCCACCTTGACCGGATCTGGCCGGGTGTCGGTTTGGAGCCGCGCCGGGCGGGAATCGTCAGCACTCAATCGGGACTGGATGTCCTTGGAATTGAGCAAGTGCAAGCTCTGGCTGAGAGAGGCTTCCATGCTGCGCTCGCATTCGCAGGCGCTGCTTCCCTCCGGCCGCCCGAAGACGGTCAGGAAGTAGCTTTGGGCATTGAAACTGTTGTCCGGAAGACAGATGGCTCGCGTGCCCGCCGGAAGCCCTTCGAACTGGCTGCGTCCACCCGTCAGCGTGTTCACCGAATCCAGCAAGACCTCGGCCGGCAAACGCCGCGGATAAAAGCGTGAGAAATGGTGGCGATCCTTGGCGTTGTAGGCGTTGGGCTCGGCACTCAACTGGTAGGTAGTACTGCGGGTCAAGGTGCGCACCAGTTCCTTCAAATCGAACCCACTGGCCACAAAGTTGGAGGCCAAGGCATCGAGCAATTCTGGGTTACTCGGAGGATTGGTGTCGCGCATGTCATCCTCGGGATCGACCAAGCCTCGCCCAAAGAAATGCTTCCAGTAGCGATTGACCAGCGCCTTGGCAAACCAGGGGTTCTTGGGTGACGTCATCCAATCCGCCAAGAACACCCGGGGATCATCGTCGACACTCAAGTCAAAGGCCGACTGCCCAAGGGCGGCCGGCTTCATGGCCTGACCATTCTTCTTGTTGGTCGCCTTAGCCTCACCCCGCCGGTGAATAACGACCTCTTCGCCGGGTTGCACACCCGGCTTGTAAGACACCTGAGAGAAGGCCGCTCCAAAGCTCCAATAGTCGGCCTGACTCCACTTTTCATACGGATGATGGTGGCACTGCGCACACTGCATCCGCTGACCGAGGAATAATTGGGAAACGTCTTCCAACTGAGTCTGAAGGGTGCGGACCTGACGGAACCAGGCCACGGGGGGATTCTCCGAGACTTCGCCCGAGGCCGTCAGCAAATCCCGAACGAACCGATCGTAGGGCTTGTTGATCGCCAGACTGTCACGGACCCAAGCGTGGAATACGGTGGTGCCGCGGGCATGCTTCGGCTCACTGCGCTTGTTGCGAAGCAGAGCCGCCCACTTTCCGGCAAAGTAATCGGCGTAATCCGTCGAGGCGACCAGTCGGTCAATCACCCGATCCCGATCCGCCGGGGCCGTGTCAGCCTCGAAAGCCCGAACCTCGTCGGGGGTGGGCAATCGACCGGCGATATCAAGGGTGACCCGACGCAAGAAGGTGGACTTGTCGGTAATTTCACTGGGGGGCATGCCCACCTGTTTGAGTTGCTTGAAAACCAACTCGTCGACGAAGTTTTTGGCCAGTGGCAATCGGTCCACGGGGGCCCCAAGAGGAATCGTGGCCCGGAAGGTGGCCACTTGGCCTTGATAGCGGACCATCACAGCAAACTCACCGGGTTGATTGAAGATCTTGAGCAAACCATTGGCATCGGTCGAAGCCATGTCCTTGTCGTTGGGCTCAAAGAGAGAACTGCGGGTGACGTCTTCGGTGGAACCATCCGAGTAGTGGGCCGTCACGACCAACTGCTGCTCACCATTGAGTGCCAACGTCCGCGCTGATGGGAAAACTTCGAGCCGCTGGACAGTCGCCGCGTTGGTCTTGCCCGCCGGCATGCCCTGAGCGATCCAGCGCACCAACCGGCGGTAGTCATCCGAACCGATTTCTAGGCGCTTGCCGCCGCCGTGTGGCATTTCGGCCGTCCCCTTGGTCACGAGCATGGATCGAGGCGGATCGGCCGGAAACAGACGTCGCCCACGGGCTTCGCGAACCAAGTGTTCGTAGTCTTCGTCTGGCTCGAAGCCGAGCAATGAGAGGCGAAACCCATTCTGGCCGGCCGCCTTGCCATGGCACCCGCCACCGTTGCAGCCATTCTTGGTGAAAATCGGAACAATCTGGTTAGCGAAGTGCAGCGGCGCCGGCTGACCCGCATGAACGACGCGGACCGGAAGTCGCGCCGTCACGCCGTCACGGCTCTTGGCCGAAATCACCGCCGCCCCATCGGCCACCGGTATGACGCGGCCCGTGGTATCGAGCCGGATAATGCCCGCAGGCTCCGCACTCCAACTCACCTCACGGCTGATATCTTGGGTGCCATTCAAGGTGGCCAGCAATTGCTGCCGGGCATCCTGAGAATCGAGAACCAACTCACCCGCTCCGGCCCGATAGTGCAACTCGAGCGTTGCGCCCTTGATCACGCCGGGGCTGCCGACCACGAAAGCCACCAGCAATGTCATCGCTCCCAGAAGGGCCCGCCGGGCCACTTGGGAAGCCTTGGAGTGGGCCACCACCATCGAGGAAGAGTTCATGAAATCGAGTGAAAGGTGCATGGAAGAAAACCCTATTAAGAAACCAACTCCCGTATGGGCTGACATCCCTCGGGGACCAGGAACTGAGGACGACCAGTGAGGTCCGGAAGAGTGACCTTGTTCACATCGATACCCAGGTTCTGGTACAGCGTGGCGAACACCTCACCGAACTGGACAGGCCGTTCGCTGGGTTCGCCGCCCAGACGATCGGTAGCCCCGATCACCTGCCCTACCTTCATGCCGCCACCGGCCAGGAGGGCGCAGCTGGCTCGAGGCCAATGGTCACGACCGCCATCCTTATTAATCGTGGGCGACCGACCAAACTCGCCCCAAGCGATGACGCTGACATCGTTCTGGAGCCCTCGATCGTGCAAGTCGGCAATGAGAGCGCTGAGGGCTTGATCCAATAAAGGTAGGTCATTGCGGGCGTTGCCAAAATTGTTGCCGTGATAATCCCAGAAGCCGTAGGCCACGGTGACGAATCGGGCTCCGGCCTCCACCAATCGGCGAGCGACCAAGAACTGCTCATTGAGCATGGGGGCTGCATCGCCATGCACCTTGGGATCGCCTTTGCCATAGCGTTCCCGGACGGCGGCAGGCTCTTTCTCGACATTCAGCGCCTCAAGCAGACGACTCGAGGTCAGCATGCCGAAGGCCTGCTGATTGAACCCGTCCACACCGGCCATGAGACCACTGGCATCCACCTCGCGACGGAAACGGTCGAAGGAGGTCAGCAATGCTCGACGATCAGCCAACCGATCGGTGGTGATGCCATTGAGAACCATGTCGGACTTAGCGTCGGCCGCTGGGCGAAAAGCATCGTTTGAAATCCCGGCATAGCCCGCATTGGCAGCATTGTAAGGCCGGTGCTGCATCCGCGGTTCCATGCCCACGAAAGCCGGGACCGAGTCATTGGTCTTACCTAGCACCCGGGAGACGCTGGCACCAAAGGTCGGCCAACCTCCGGGTGGCTGATCGGCCTTGCGCCGACCGGTCTGGCACATGAAATCCGAGTGGTCATCAATGGCGTCGCTCATTGAACGAATCACCGCATACCGCTGGGCCTGCTTGGCCAGAAGCGGCAGATGCTCACAAATTTGAAACCCAGGGACGGTGGTCGGTATTGGGCGGAATTCGCCGCGAATCTCCGCCGGCGCATCCATCTTGAGGTCAAAGGTGTCTTGGTGGGGCGGCCCGCCCGGCAGGTACACCATGATCACGGCCTTGTGGTTGGACCGGAGCCCGGAAGCCGCCTCGGCCCGCAGCAACTGAGGCAAGCTCAATCCGCCCAATCCCAATCCGCCGATCCGGAGAAAACTCCGTCGGGAGATCCCGTCACAAAAACGGTTGGAGGGTCCGGCTAGGGTCAACATGGCTAGGCAGACGTGAAGGGACTTCTGGCATGTTCACGCAAAAACAAGCCGTTCTGAGAATAAATGGTCGGGGTCATCCCACCAGTTCCTTCATGGGTTGAACCCCCGGGTCGACGAGAAATTGGGGACGACCGCTCAAATCCGAAACGGTCACCTTGTTCACGTCCAACCCCATGGCATGGTACAAAGTCGCATGAACCTCACCGAAAGTGGTCGGTCGAGAATCGGCCTCGCCACCCAATCGATCGGTGGATCCGATCACCTGCCCATGCCGGAGGCCGCCTCCGGCCAATAGCGAAAAGCCGACACGAGGCCAGTGATCGCGACCGCCATCCTTGTTGATGGTGGGAGTTCGTCCAAACTCTCCGGCGACCAACACGGACACATCCTTGTCTAATCCCCGCTCGTGGAGATCGGTAATGAGCGCACTGAGCCCCTGATCGAACAGCGGAAGATCCTGACGCAGCGCTCCAAAGTTATCGCCGTGATGATCCCATCGGCTGAAGGCGAGAGTGACACAACGGGCTCCTGCCTCGACCAGACGTCGGGCCACCAAGAACTGTTCCATCAATTTCGGGGCCCCATCGTCCCGATTGCGGGAGTCTCCCTGGCCATAACGGGCCACGACTGCGGGGTCCTCGTTCTTGAAATCCAGGGCACGCATGAGACGGCTGGAGGTCAGGATGCCGAAAGCCTGCTGGGTATAGGCATCAGCCCCGGCCAACTGACCGCTGGTGTCGACCTCGCGACGGAAGCCATCGAGGGCCCCCAGAAGTGTTCGGCGATCAGCGAGGCGATCCAAAGTGATGCCATTGAGCACCATATCGTCCTTGCCTCCACCCTTGTTGATCTCAAAGGGCGCATAGGCCGCTCCCAGATAACCGGCCACGCCATTGTCGGACCAGGGGACATGCCCCATTTTAGGCGCCAACCCGACGGAGGCGGGAATAGCCGGATCGGCAGAACCTTGAAGCTTTGCTAGCAAAGCCCCCATTGCCGGCCAGCCTCCCGGAGGTTGATTCCGGTTCAAGCGACCCGTGTAGGTTTGAAAGGACTCGTGACGGTCTTCCATGCCCACCATCGACCGGATCAGCGTGCATCGATCCATCACCTTCGCCATCCGCGGCAGATGCTCGCAGATCTGCAACCCAGGCACCGACGTGGCAATCGGATTGAATTCGCCCCGTATCTCAGCCGGAGCATCCTGCTTGAGATCGAACATGTCTTGGTGGCTGGGACCACCCGGCAGAAAAATGAGAATAACCGCCTTGTGGGATCGACTCGCAGGACGAAGACCCAGTGACGATTCCGCCCGAAGCAACGAGGAAAGACCAACGCCACCCATGCCCAACGCACCAATGCGCAAAAAACCCCGCCGCGAGACGCCGTCGCAAAAGCCGCAAGACGATGATTTAGGCCCAAGAATGGTAAGCACGGGAATGAGGGAAGTTGATATCACACAGCACTTCAAAAGACGATGAGTGTCAACCCCGAAGGTCCCTATTTTCTGGGGATTCTTCCGGCCAATTCCGATGGGGTGATTACCGGCGGGGCAGAATGCCCAATTTCGCTTTCTCTGCCCGTGTTTTGTCCCGAGAGGACCGAGCGGAGAACTCTTGCGAATCCCGAGGGAGAGACCGACAGGGAACACCTTTGCCGAGCTAATAGAAACGGGGCCCGGCACCTTTGGCACCGGACCCCGTAAGATTCTTGAGATAAAGGAAGCTGAGTGCCGATCAAGCGGCCGTCAGCGTGTCCTTTTCCTTGACTGCCATAGCTCCCTTGCCGATACGGCCGCGGAGGTAGGTCAGCTTAGCGCGACGTACGGATCCCTGACGCTCCACTTCGACCTTGTCTACGCGCGGGGAATGGGTCGGGAAGATACGCTCCACACCCTCGCCATAGCTAATACGGCGGACGGTGAAGGTTTGGTTCAAACCGCGGCCGCGGACACCAATCACGACACCCGCGAAGATCTGAATGCGCTCCTTGTCGCCCTCGACGACCTTGGTATGCACCCGGACGCTATCGCCTACGTTGAATTTCGCGGGTTCCTTGCGGAACTGCTCGCCCTCGATTTTGTCAAACAATACTGCCTTGTTCATGGCTGTGTTCTCTTCAAATTTCCAAAACTAAATTTCCCGAACCCTCAATCTTACAAAAAAGTAACTCTCCAAAAAAACTTTGTACCCGTCAATTCGACATCCAGAATTTCGACCCTGTCTCTTGCCCCGTTTTTTAACCCACTCTTCGTCCCGGTCCGATATCTCTCGAAATTCGATGGAAAATTGATCGGAGTTCTAACCTTCCAAAGTTGGGCTATTTGCCAGGTTTTCGCCAGCGGTACTTTTCCCACAAATCTGGTCGGTGCTCCGCCGTCCGCCTCATGGATTCCTTCTGTCTCCATCGGGCGATCTCGGAGTGGTTCCCAGACATGAGCACCTCAGGAACCGTCCATCCGCGGAACTCTGCAGGTCGGGTATAGTGAGGGTATTCCAGTAATCCGTCACCATGAGATTCTTCGGAAGCGCTCATCGCGTCTCCAAGGGCTCCCGGCAACAGGCGGGTCACGGTGTCCACAATGACCATGGCTGGCAACGCGCCATTGGTGAGGACATAGTCGCCTATGCTCAACGCATCGTCGGCCAAATGCTCCCAGATCCGCTCGTCGAACCCCTCGTAGCTCCCGCAAATCAAGATCACATGATTTAGGGCCGCCAGTTCACCAGCCACCGCCTGGTTAAACGGACGCCCACCGGGAGCGGTGAGGATGACTCGCGTTTCCGGCCCCCGAAGGGACTCCACTGCTTCAAAGATCGGTTCCGGCTTGAGAACCATTCCTGGTCCGCCGCCGAAGGGTCGGTCATCGACCGTTTTATGCCGGTCATGAGCCCAGTCGCGAAGAAAATGGATCTTGAGGTCCAAAATCCCCGTCTTCCGAGCCCTCCCCACAATGCTCTCGTCCAAAGGACCTGAGAACATCTCCGGAAATAGGGTCAAAATATCAACCTTCATGGGGCACTCTACCAAAGTTTGTCGCCTCACCCGTTTTTGCACCACGTCCAACAGGCTTCAAAAAAGCGCGGATGAACCTCAAGGGATCCATCACAGGTGAAACCTAGAGTTTGACGCGACCGAAAGAAATTACTGCAGAACCTCGGTCGAATCCAATCACGACCCCGCTGTTTTTTGGCGGTGTTTGAGATCAACTGAGAACTCCGCCACAAAGCATCGATTCAAGTTGGTGCGGAAACCTCCAACCACTGAATCTGCCCTGCAAAATAAGGATTCAGAACACAGAGGCGAAACGTTTGAAACCGAAACGTTTGGGCCTCGACAGTTCTACACCGAGGTTTACCCCAAGCTGGATCAACCAACGGTCAGCCAACGAAGAGCCCTCCCAAGGTCAGTCAAGGCAAGAGGTCAATAACCGCAAGTTTAGACCGGGGGGAGACGAGGAACTTTGGACCAATGGATATCTCTGCAAATGACTCTGCAAGAAAGATCCAGTTTAGAGTCAGTTGACCGAGATAGGATCAGCCCGAGTGCTATCGACTGGGGTTATGAATTGACCGGGGTTATGGCGACCTAGGCTCTTGGCGAGCTCTATTCGTCCTCAACCAGATCCACCGTGCAGCGCCGCCCCGCCTTGGCCGCGCCCACTTGGAGTACGGACCGAATGGCTTGGATTGTACCGCCACGACGACCAATGATCTTTCCGGCGTCTTGGCGAGCAACGCGCACCTCGTACACTGTGAGGCCACCTCGTTCGGCAGGAGTTACGGAGACCGCTTCCGGTTCATCCACCAACTCCTTCACCACAAACTCGAGGAAGGCCTGCATAGCGACAACGTGTCAGCGATGAAACGCTTCAGGCAGCCACAGCAGCAACAGTAGCCACAGCAGCCACAGCAGCCACCTTGACGGACTTCTTGATGAAAGAAGCCACTGTCTCACTGGGTTGAGCCCCGACACCCATCCAATACTGGGCGCGACCCAAGTCCAAGGTGTAGTTGGTGCCCTTGGTCTTAGGATTGTAGGTGCCGATCTCTTCAATGAACCGGCCGTCCCGAGGACTGCGTCCATTAGCCACCACGATCCGGTACACCGGATTGTTTTTATTACCGCCGCGCTTCAAACGAATGCGAACCATAGAAATGTGTATTTCTGCCCGATTTCACGGGCGAATTGCCTCAAACGAAACGACAAAATAGTATCAATCCCATAAGAGAGGCAAGCCATCATTTTGTAAACCTGATCAGCACGACCGCTCGTCTTATCCTACGGAACACCGATCAAATGAGGGTGTTGTCCGGAACGACCGACCCCTTGGGGATTACCAAGACACCGTCCCGAATGTAGTAGAGAGGGTGATCCACATCGGCTGCCTTACCCTCCGGCGACAAGATGCAGTTGCGGCCGATGCGGGCATTCTTGTCGATGATCGCGTTATCGATCCGCGTTCCACAGCCCACACCAATGGGGACCCCCTGATTTTCAGGACGATTGCGCTTCTCGGTGTCGTCGTAGTAGTCGGCACCCATCATCACCACCCGATTCAAGGAACTCCCCGCGGCGAGGATGGAGCGAATACCCACGACGGCGTGACGCAACTGAGCATGGTCGATGGTGCATCCGTCGGCGATCACCGCGTGATCGATCGCTGCACTCTCGATGCGGGTGGCCGGCAGGTAGCGAGGCCGCGTGAAAACCGTAGGATTGAAGAAATCAAATTGGGGCCGATCACTGGTCTGGTCGAGACTGGCCTCGAAGAAGCTTCGAATGGTTCCGATGTCCTCCCAGTACCCTTGGAAAATGTAGGAATAGACCCGGTGATTCTCGATGGCCCCCGGAATGATGTGCTTACCGAAATCAGTGTGATTGTTGTTCAGCAACTCCAAGAGCACCTCTCGGTTGAAGACGTAGATACCCATCGAGGCGAGGTAGAGGTCTTCATCGCGCTGGATGCCCAACTTCGGATAGGTGGCCCGGTCGAGCTTCATGGACTCCAACACCGCGGGATCCGTGGGTTTCTCAACGAAACGGGTGATCCGGTTCTCCGAATTGACCTGCATGATGCCCAGTGCCGAAGCCTCACGCGCGGCCATGGGTTTGGTAGCCACGGTCAGGTCAGCAGAGTGCTCTATGTGAGCCTGCAGGACCGCCTGGAAGTCCATCTGGTACAACTGGTCACCCGAGAGAATGAGTGCGTACTCGAAGTCGTTGTTCTTGAAGTGCTGGAGATTCTTGCGGACCGCATCCGCCGTTCCCTGATACCAGCTCGTGCTGGAGAAACTCTGCTCGGCCGCCAGGAGTTCCACGAAGCCGCCACTGAAGTGGTCGAACTTGTAGCTCTGGGAGACATGCCGGTGCAGCGAAGCCGAGTTAAACTGCGTCAGCAAATAAATGCGACGTAGCCCACTGTTGATGCAGTTCGAAATGGGAATATCGACCAACCGGTACTTGCCTGCCAGCGGCACCGCCGGCTTGGCGCGATCCCGGGTCAACGGGAACAAGCGGGTCCCCTGACCTCCCCCCATGATGATGCTGAGGGTGTTTTCGTTGAAGGAGGAGGGGCGTGGAAGGGGCATGCTGGGAGATCCTTGTTTCTGTATTTCTAGTCCCGACTCCTTTCTTTCTCAAGGTGAGATGCACACCCCAAGAGTCGGTGGACGCGCACCAACGAGGTTTCACTGCCGCCGGTTCCCAAGCTTCTTCTTCAGACCAACCGTTGGCTGCCACCATCGAAACCACCACCATCCAGATCGATGAGAATGTCCCGCGGTTCAGCCCCCTTGCCTGGCCCAACCACACCTCGATTCTCCAGTTCGTCCATCAAGCGAGCGGCACGTCCATAGCCCAATTTGAGCCTCCGTTGAAGCAGAGACACACTCGCCTTCTTCTCCGTGCGAATGACGTCAATGCACTTTTGGAGGAGTTCATCATCCTCGCTACTCCCTTCGTCGTCGGGATCGAGCGTCAATGATCCCATGCTACTCTGAGCCTTCTGCAGGGCCTGATGAATTTCGGGCTCGTAGCTCGGTTTGCCCTGCACTCGGATGTGACTCATCACGGCTTCGATCTCGGCGTCGGTAATCAGCGCCCCTTGAGCCCGGATCAACCGTCCGGATCCCGGTGGCAAGTAGAGCATGTCACCCTTGCCCAACAGCTTGTCGGCACCCATCTGATCCAGAATGGTGCGGGAGTCGACCTTGGCCGCCACCTGGAAGGCAATACGCGCCGGGATGTTGGCCTTGATGACGCCAGTGATGACGTCCACCGAAGGCCGCTGGGTCGCGACGATGCAATGAATGCCCGCGGCCCGTGCCATTTGCGTGATACGGGCGATGGCCATCTCGACATCGGCCGGAGCCACCAGCATTAGGTCCGCCAACTCATCGATGATGACCACGATGTAGGAGAGCTTTTCCGGGATGACGATGTCCTCGTCCCGGGGGACGACGATCTGCTCATCGATTTCGACAGCAAACCCATCAGCCCCCGGTTCGACACGCTCCTTGCGTGTGGTCAGCGGCAATTCCAACTCCTTGGGCGGTAGCGGTTTTTCTTTCGACCGCTCATTGAATGACTTAATATTGCGCACCCCGACCCGAGCAAAGATTTGGTAACGCTTCTCCATCTCGTTGACCACCCATCGCAAGGCAAGGATCACCTTCTTGGGATCGGTCACCACCGGCACTACCAGATGCGGCAGCGCATTGTACTGCTGCAATTCCACCACCTTCGGATCGATCATCACGAAGCGGAGTTGGTCCGGGCTGAACCGGTACACCAAGGAGGCGATAATGGTGTTGATGCACACCGATTTACCCGAACCGGTGCTACCAGCGATCATCACGTGGGGCATCTCAGCCAGGTCGGCGATGATCGGATGCCCATAGACATCTTTGCCCAGAGCCAGCGGAATCCGCGCCTTCGTGTTCTGCCACTCCGGGGATTCCAGAAGATCCCGCATTATTACCTTGGTCTTGATTGCATTGGGAACCTCGACACCCACCGAGGATTTACCAGGAATCGGAGCCAGGATGTTCAGCCGTTCGGCCTTCATGGCCGCGGCGATGTTGTTGGTCAGGCCTGCGATCTTCTCCAGTTTCACCCCGGGCGCTGGATGTAATTCATAACGGGTGATGGTGGGCCCCTTGGTGATGTCACCCGGTGCGACCTCGATGCCGAACTGGGCCAGCGTTTGAACCATGAGCCGAGCGTTGGCCATGAGTTCCTCCTTGGTCTCGGTCGGTTTGACGGAGGTGTCCGGCAGGCTCAGCAGGTCAATTGAAGGCAGTCGATAATTTCCGATGATCGGCGCGCTGGCCACGGTGATCGGCTTGGCCTTGCGGGGTTGCATCATCACACGTGGACGAGCAGCAACCACAGGCAGCGCCTCGACCATTGGATGTGCAGCATCCTCAGGCCGATCCCAAGGAGGAGCATCCTCGGCATCGGTGCCATCGGGAGGCTCGGTCTTAGGTCTGACGGACTCAACGGATTCAGCGGTGCTCCCCTCATCATCATTCAGATCTGCACCCGGCGGACGGCCCAAAATACGCTCAGCCACCGACTTGGGCTTCCGAGGTTCTGCCGCTAGAGCCGGCTCGTCGCCCGCAGGGGCGAGCACCGCAGAAATTTCATCAGCCTTAATAACCTCACCGGCCTGGACGGTCCGAACTTCGCGGGGTTGGGGGACACTCAGATCACGAATGGTCATCTCGGGGAAGGGCCGCAAGTCGGCTCCCACTCCGGAGGGTTCCGGAGCACCTTCAGGCTCGGGAACAACAGCCGCCTTGCCACGGGCCGGCTTGGTCACCACGGAGGAGGTCTCCGACTCGACGGTCGCTTGCTGAGTCAACTCACGAGCCTTGTTCTCCAAAGCCTTGGCCTTCTTCTCGATTGAGGCCGCCTCGGCAGCCATCTTTTCCTCGGGAGTCTTCGGAACTCGTACCCACAACTGCCGGATCCAAACCAGCAACTGGTAGTCGGTGAGGAAGAGCAGGCTCGCCAGATAGATCATGACGTAGGTCACCGCCGCACCCATCCGGCCCACCGAATACTCGACCCAGGCATTGTTGATTTGATGCCCCAGAAGTCCTCCCGGACTAGGCCCGCTGTTCTTGCGAATTTGGACACCCGGGATCCAACGCTCGCAAAGATCCAGCACGCCCACGCAGGCGATCACCAGGCCCACCGAGGCGATGAGCGATCGCCAACGGCGCAGGTAATTTAGGGAAGGAATGAAGGATGCGAAACCGAACCCCAACAAAAGCACCGGGAGCACCCAGGTACCATACCCCAAGTCTAGTTGAAGGTTGTAGGCCACATGGGCCCCGAAGCGGCCCATCCAATTCCGGATGGCCGTATTAGGCTCGGTGGTATTGACGTCGAGATCCAGTCGGTCATAGGAAATAAGGGCGACAGCAAGCACCACCGCCACCAGGATTATCAACAACCCTTGGCTGTCGACCCAGATACGGTCCTTGCTGGATTCCTCTGTCCGCTCTTTGGTCGCCACGCCTGCTAATCTACGGACCCGCCGGAGGCAACGGCAAGCGGGGAACAGCACGGTTACAGAATGAGCCGGATTGGCGGTCGCCTTCAGAGGCCCGACCACTTATCTTCCCCCCCGCCGGACAGGCCACGGTGATTAAACCATGCCCGAACCCATCGATATCGAGATCACAGAGAGCCGCCCCGGCCTGCGTCTGGACCGCTACCTTGCTGAGCGTTTCCCAGAGACCTCGCGGGGACGCTTCCAGCAACTGATCACCGAGCGGGCCGTGCTCGTAAACGGTTCTTGCCCAAAGTCCACCGACCATCCGCGAGTGGGTGATCGCATCCAGGTCAGCTGGCCGGAAGCCATTCCCAGCGAGGTGCTGCCCGAGAACATCCCCCTGGCCATTCTCCACGAAGACGAGGACTTGCTAGTAGTTAACAAATCCGCCGACCTGGTGGTGCACCCGGCTGCGGGGCATTCCTCCGGCACACTGGTTAATGCACTCCTCTATCATTGCCTAGATCGCTTGAGCGGCATCGGTGGCGTCGAGCGGCCAGGCATTGTCCACCGCTTGGACCTAGGAACCAGCGGTTGTATCGTGGTGGCCAAAACAGATACAGCTCATGCTCACCTGTCGGCGCAATTTGCTGATCGCACCGTTGAAAAAGCCTATTTGGCGCTGGTCATCGGCACGGTCCGTCCGCTCAACGGAGATATCCGGGCCCCGATTGTCCGCCACCTGATCCAGCGCAAGAAGATGGCAGTGACGACGCCGGGCAAAGGACGCGAGGCTTGGACCGAGTACCGCTGCCTCGAGTCACTGAGGGACGCCTCATGGATTGAGTGCCAGTTGCACACCGGCCGAACCCACCAAATTCGGGTTCACCTCACCCATCTAGGCTTTCCGCTGCTCGGTGACGACGTGTACGGAGAACGAGCCAACGCACGATTCTTTCAGGAACACCACTGGAAGGCGCCCCGTCAAATGCTCCATGCCGCCCGATTGGCCTTCCTGCATCCGCGCACGGGCCAAAAGATCCGTTTCGAGGCCCCGTTGCCTTCTGACATGGCAGCCTGTCTCGATCGACTGCGAATCGCCCCGACCCCCGAGGCTCCGCCGCCTGCACGAACGAGCCGAGCCTCGCGTTAACCATGAGCGAGTCTCGATCGCAATTCCTTAAGCAGAGCCTTTGGATGATTGCGGCCACCCTGGGGGGCGGAGCTGGAATGGCTCTGGTCCACGGTTCCGTTTCCAAGCTCGGCGGCGCCCAGGTCTATTTTCAGTTCAAGTCCTTGATGGCGATTTTCTACGTCGTGGGCGCCGCTCAGGGGGCTCTTTGGACCCTGACGGCACGACAAACTGCCACAGCACTCACCCACGACGCCATCCAGGCGACACGGGCTCGCCTCAAGCGTTCCGCAGGCACCGTCCTGCTGGTCATGACGCTGGCGGGTCTAGCACTTATCCCGGGCGGACCCGCTCTGGCGAGCCACCTGAAACTCACCTCGGTGGTGCCTCTCTGGATCACCTGGGGACTCATCCTTACGTCACTGCTGGCAGCCCTCCAGCGAGGTGTCCTTCAAGGGCGACAAGATTTTGCCGGCTTAGGATCCATGTCGATCGCCGACGGATTGGGCCGGTTTGTCTCGGTGGCGGTGATCCTCACCTGGCTAGGCGGTAGTGCCACGGGGGCGATCGGTGGAGCCCTTTCCGGAACGCTCATCGCCATGGCAGTGGGTTTTCGGGCGATAAGACCTTGGGGTGTTGAAAATCCTGGTAGCGCGTTACCTCCCGGAAACGCTGCACCCGCCACCACCGAAACCCTTGGTGGGTTCTGGCCCCTCTTCCTCGGTGCAGCAGCCCTCCAGGCCCTGAGCCAACTCGACAATTTATTCCTGCAAGCAGCAGTGCCCGAAGCATGGCAGAAAGAAGTGGGGTCCCGCTATTCGCCCGGAGCCCAGGTCGGATTTGCTCTCAGCCAGTTCACCGTGCCGCTGGCGCTGGTCATGTTCCCCAAGGTGGCCCGCAGCGCCGCCGGGGGCGAAGGACACCAAGCCTTCCGATGGACCTTGTTGGCAACGGTGACCCTCGGTGGATTGGCGGCCTTGGGCTGCACCCTTCTACCCTGGCTGCCGGTCAAAATCCTGCTGCCGGGCATTCCTACGGAACTATCAGCCCCACTAGTGCCCTGGTTCGCTTGGGGAATGCTCGCCTTTACTCTGGCCAACGTGCTCTTCAGCGACCGAATGGCTCATGGCGACTTCCGCTTCGTGCCCGGAGCCTTGGTTTTGGCGGCGGCGTATGGCGTCAGCCTTTGGGGCTTTCAAGACTCTCTGCTGCGCGGATCTCCAGCCGAGGGCCTGCAGCGAGTGGTTCAACGACTCGTCCTTTTTAACGCTGCCCTGCTGGTGTGGGCGTTGCTGGTTAGCGCCCCAAGCCGGTTCCGCCGTCGCGGGACGAACTGAGCGGAATCCCCAAGTCTCCGAGAGCTTGGCGCAGTGCCTCCACCGGCAATCCAATGACATTGCTTTCCGAGCCGACGACGGATTGGACCAACCAATCGCCGTGCTGCTGAAGCGCGTAGCCTCCCGCCTTGTCGAGCGTGTGGACGACCGCCAGATAGCGATCGATGACCTCTTCATCGAGGGATCGGAATTGCACACGCGTCACGTCCGAAAACACCTCACACCGACCGGAGGCGCCATGCATCAGGCAAACGCCGGTCACCACTTCATGCGACTTGCCTGAAAGACTCTCCAGCATCGCCCGAGCGGCCGCTAAGTCCGGAGGCTTCCCCAGCGGCTGCCCGTCGAGCCACACGAGCGTGTCGGCCCCGAGCACCAAGTGCCCTGGATGGCGTTGGGAAATGGGAGTCGCCTTGATCTGCGCATTGAGTTCGCACAACGCACGAACCCCCACAGCGGCGTCATGCACCTCGCTCGCATCACTGGGGATAACCTGAAACTCGGGAATCAACGTCCGGAGCAATTCCACCCGCCGGGGTGAGGCCGAAGCGAGGATGATCGAAAGAGGCAACATGGGGTTCAGAAGGAAACAAGCGCCGAGGTGGTAGATCGAAGCACAGAACTCAGGTTGAAGGCCGCGCAGTATTCCTTGCGAATCGCCTCGATGGCCTCTTCGGCCTCGTGCGTGGGTGGGTGAAGTATCACCACCACCTTGGTCGATAACCGTCGGATATCCCCCTGCGGCGCCCGCCATTGCCCGTAAGCCTCGACCACAGTGAAGCCCGCCGAAAACCGTGGAGTGATGTGCTCGGCCAAGAAGGCCTCCCATTCGGAAGCGTCTACGGCGGCGAGGTGAAGTTCCGTCCGCAACCACTGCGGCGGGATGGTGTTCGGAGCCCCGGGCCTCGGCGTCTTCGCGGCCGCCGAAGAAGAGGACTTACACCCCGAGAGAACTAGGAGCAGCAGCGCCACGAGCATCCAACTCCATCGATTCGGATTCCGTTTCACAGGGACTATTGAGCACCGCAACCTCCCTCTCTGACAATACCCCTCACATCATCCACTCACTTCACGGCCAACTGACACTGGGGACACTGAAAAGTGGAACGCCCTGACTGCATGAAACGAACAATCGATGCTCCGCAGCGGAAACACGGCTGGCCCTCACGGTCATAAACCCAAAGCCCACCCTCGAACGGATCCTCCGGCACCCCCTCCTGTTGGTAGAGCATGAGGCGATCTGATCGAAGGGCCTGAAGATTCCGTTCCACCGCAGCTAGGAGGAGTTTCTGCAGGACTGCATGCAGTCGCCCCATGGCTTCAAATTCTAGTGAGTGAGCCGGCGTCGTTGGATCGATCCCGGCCAAAAACAACGCTTCGCTCGCATACAAATTGCCCACCCCGGCCAACCGAGAAGGATCCATCAGGCAGACTTTGATGGGCCTCCGCCCGTGGGCCAATGCCTTGCCGAGCAACTCGGGCGTGAAGCAGGGATCCAACGGTTCAGGGCCCAACTCCGGCACCGCTGCGTTCCCCAACCGGAGATGCCCAAACTGTCGAGGGTCCTCCAGCACCACGCGCTGCTCGCCGATGCCAAAGGCCACCGCGGCGTGTCGAGGCAACGGCCCATGGCCCGGCAATATTCGCCAGGAGCCGGTCATGCCCAAATGGGTTACAAGCAACTCCGACTCCCCGCCGGGGCGCACGCAATCCCAGAGGAGGCACTTCCCCCGGCGGCGAATCTCTTGGATACGCACCCCCTCTACCGCCTGCTGGAACGCCAAGACCGACACCGGACGCACCAACCGAGGCTTGAGCACCTCAACCGTGTCGATGCACCGACCAAGAACCTGCGGCAGCAACCACCGTCCAAAGGCCTCCACTTCGGGCAACTCCGGCATGGCGAAAACGTAGGCCACCCAGAAGGCGAAACCAACGGTGAAGCGCGATCGACCGCAAACACGGCTGGTTCCGTGAGACTCGATTCCGTAGGCTTCGGCTCGTGGTTCCGCAGATCGTCATCGTCGTTCCCGTCTTCAATGAGGTCGCCAACATCATTCCGTTGGTGACCGAAATTGCCGAAGTGTTTCGCGCTGAAACACGGGTCTGGCAATTGGTGCTCGTGGATGACGCGTCGACCGACGGCACCTGGGAAGCCATTTGCACCCAGAAAGCGCGCGATCCCCGCGTCACCGGACTGCGTCACCTCAAGAATGCCGGGCAAAGTGCGGCCATCTGGACTGGCATCTCCCGAACGGAGGCCCCGTTTCTGTGCACCCTCGACGGCGACCTTCAGAACGACCCATCGGAGCTCCCGCGAATGCTGCAACTGCTCGATCGGGCCGATTTCGTGTGCGGCCACCGGGTGGATCGTCAGGACTCCTTCGTGCGCAAGGCCTCGTCACGAGTGGCCCGGAGTTTCCGCTCCTGGAGTCTGGGCTGGGACTTCGCGGACACCGGTTGCGCGTTGCGCGCCTTCAAACGCAGCAGCCTGACCGGGATTTTTCCCTTCAATGGGCTGCACCGCTTCCTCCCGATCCTCGTGGCTGGGAATGGGAGCCATGTTCTGGAAGTGCCCGTGAAACACCGCCCACGCATGGCCGGAGTTTCCAAATACGGGGTTTGGAACCGCCTCGGGCGTGGACTATTCGATCTCGTGGGCATGGCTTGGTACCAACGCCGCCGTTTGCCCAATATCGACACCGAACCCACTCGACTCACCTAGAGCCGACCGCCCGACGCCGTCCCCTGCAGCGGCTCCAGATCAGCGCCCTGCTACCGACAACTCGAGAATCCGGCCTGAAGGGCCATAGGAATCGCTGCTGTTGGTGGCCCGGGAATATTCGGCGATGTAGAGCTTTCCGGGCGCGCCTAAATGGATATCGATGGGGCGGCCAAGTCCCGAAAGAACGGAGTGGAAATGCCCCTCATAGCGCCCCTCGGCATTCCGGCGCAAGGTGGCCCGGAGCACATCGAATCCCGAATTATCCTTGGGTGATCGAATGAAATTTCCGAAGCGGGTCAGCAAGAACGTGCCCCGATACCCTTCTGGAAACTCATTCCCCAGAAACACAATGCCGCCAGGCCCTGAATGCGGATCAAACGTGAACATCGGAGTCCCAGAGAATCCGCCATCAGGTCCGAGATTGGCCACCGGCAGCGTGAAGGCGAGGCCAGCGGGCGGTTCTGGGCTCGTGGGATAAGCCTTCTTCGTCCAGTCGGCGAACCGGAACGGAAAACCGTAATGCTTGCCCTGCTCGATGTGGTTGAGTTCTTCCGGAGCGTCCGCATCCGGACCGTTCTCGGTGGCGAACATCTCACCGGCGGCGTTCCAACAAAAACCATACGCGTTGCGGGTCCCCCGGGCATACACCTCCAGGGTGGGCGGTTGCACATCGGTCTTGATGCGCCAAAGGCACCCGGTGATCGGGGTTTCTCCGCCACCGTACCATTCCGAATCGGTTCCAGTGAGCCCACCATCGGTGCGGCCGCCATTGCCAGCGTACAAATGCCCATCCGGACCGAAGGCAATATTCTCCACGGCATGAATGTAGGCCGGACTCCCCGGGTAATTGATCTGGAACCACGGCTTCAGCTCCGAGGGATGCCCATTGGTCACAGAGGAACTCCGATAAATAGTGACGATGTTCTGGTAAGGCCGGGTCGCCTTGTTCTGTTGATTGGAGGCGATATAAAGTCGCTTCTGCCGGTCAAGGGTCATTCCGAGCACGAAGAGCGGCCCTCCAATATCCTCCGGGCGACGCTCCAAATAGCGATTGGCCGGAAGGATTTGCTTCAAGGCCGCGTTCGAGGGATCCAACCGCCACACATCGCCCTGCTCGGTCAGGACATACAAACCATGACCACGACCGTCGCTCGTTAGGCGCACCGGGCGGAACGGCAACCGGGCCACCTCGCGCAAACGGAAGCCCTCCGGAGCTTTGGGCAAGGGCGGATAGCGATTGGCCAACTGAAGTGCTTCAAAGGTCGGATAAGCCGTCGTCGCCCGCACCTTCTTGACCTGCTCGGAAGTCACCTCGGGGCCCGCGTTGCCCCAATTGTGAAGAACATAATTTAGGACGCTCGCCACCTCCTCGTCTTGCAAGACGGCGGGCGGCATGACACCGGCGTAGCGACGCGCATTGACCGTGATCTCGCCATTCAACCCCTCGCAAATAATGCGGATGGATCGATCTATGTCGGCCAAGAGGTAGTCGGAACCAGCCAGTGGCGGAAAGATTCCCGGGATCCCCTGCCCCCGCATCTGGTGACAGGCAAAGCAGTTCTTCAGGTAGAGATCACGTCCGCGGGAACCCTCGGATTCTGAAGTGGAGGGGACCGACGAGTTGGTTCCCTGAGCCAACAGAAATGGCACCCCTAGGGCCCATCCTAAAACAGCCCAAACTCCCAGTGCCCGGAACCACCGAGACACCCCAAAATTGTTCAACCTAAAATTCCTCATTCGATCATCCACCAGTTCATGCCCTGAGCTGGAACAGTCACGCTCACCTCCACCCGACCGTCACGATCCACCGGCAGGCGCTGCGCCTTGCCACCGCGCTCCCGCAATCGCGCGGTCTGGGTCAATCCGGTGTAGTAGAGATTGGGCTTCAAGACCTTGCGGACCGGTTCATTCAATGGATTGAAGACCACTAGCATCCCTTTTTCTTTCAAGGAGGGATTCACGTGGAGCATCCAGTCCAAGTCCCGGGCATCGGCCCGTCGGCCGTGGATTAGGTCGCTCTCGAGAATGTCTCGGTGTGCCTTGAACCAGTCCACTTCGCTTCTAACCATGGACCGGGTCACTTCGCTGTCAAAGAGGCGCGGACCGCGATAACAGGCCTGGACTCCCAAGGCCAAATTGCTCTCCAGCATGCGCCGATAATGGTCTAGGTGCTCGGACAAGGGTTCGATGGTCGCAGCGGCCCCTCCTCCCTGGTACTCGGTCAGCGGCACAAACATCCACCCCATGCTCGGGGTTTTTTCCCAAGTACCGTCATAAATGTTCTGGCGGGTATGAATGACCTGCTGTTCCCGCGGCAAGGACCAGTTCACCTCGCGGTAGCCCATGCCAGTTTTGGTGGAACCGGCCATGAAATAGTGATCGGGCACGTTCAGGTAGAACCCCTCGCCCCGGCACCAACGGTAGAAGTCTCGAATCTCCACCCACTGGTTCCAACGAGAATCCTCCCACCGACGGTGCCCCGGATGATTCGTGGACGCGCAGGGATCTCCCGGATAAGAGCCATCGTGCTCCAGCAAGGTGAAACCGCTCTGACGGTGAAACTCGTACAATCGGCGGAAGTAGTTGGTGCCCCACTGGCTTTGGAGGCAGGGCGAATTCCCAAACACCGGCTTGAGCCCGGGAGGCAAGACCACGTCATTCCCACCACCGACGCTGCGCGAGGCCAGCAACGAATAGCTCCCGATTTCCACGCCCCGACTTCGCGCATAGGCCGAGAAGGCTTTGGCTTTCTGTAAGGTTTCCGGGCGTTCGTTCTCCATGTCGAAGCCGCTGCCAAAACTGAGAATAAGCATCTCGAAGCCGGTGGCCGCGCACTGATCGATGGCATTGGTGACCGTCGGCCCGTGCGAAGAAACCACGTGCATCATCAGCGGGTTCTCGGTCACCCAGGGAGCCACCGTGCGCATCATCCGCCGCACGGCCAGGCCACACCGCTCGCGGTCCGTGCTGTCCTGCGGCAAGATCCAGGCTCGGTAGGTTTCGAAGGTGGCCCCGGGAGCCACCGTCTGATCGGGTCCCAGATCGGGCCCCACATCCAGCAGGCAGGGGGTCTTCTTCTCGTAATTGACCTGAGAATGAAACTCGGGATCCGTCAGCCACCGGTAGGAACGCCGATTGGCCCCCGCCCCGGTCATTCCACCAAACGACATGTCGGTCTCGACATGGAAGTTGGGAGGCGTCAGCCCCACCGACAGCTCATCTACTTCCGAGACCCGCTCGACGGCCGCAAGCACCTCGCTGGAGAACCGGTTGATTGTCACCGCCGAGGCCGTTCCGTTGCTCACGGTCAACCACTTCGAGTAGCAGGGGATGCCATCGTACAATTCGTAGTGCACCGAAATCCGGAGTCCCCGAAGAGACGGTTCAGAAATCAACAACGACGGCGCCTCAAAATCGAGCCTCAGAGTCACTCCCCGCGGAGGCCATTGGACCCCGGGCGCATGATGACGCACGCGTTTCCACGCCATGCGTTCCTGGGGGATTCCGATCTCATGACCCACGAAGCGGAATGCCTCGGGCCGCGCTTTGAGTTGCCATTCCCATTCGGGCCTAAGAAAGGCGTAGTTCGGTTGTCCTTGAAGTCCCCCGACCTCGAATCGTTTGCCGTTGAGCTCCACCACGGCTTCAGGTTTCACCCCGCGGATCAGGGACTCGCCGCTAATGCGGTTCTCCAAAGCAACCGTGGCCGCGTTGGGCTCAATGCGAATAACGCGCCGCAGCAGACCGTTGTCGAGAACGAGCTCGGGACGATCCGAGGCAGCCTGAACCCGCGCCCGATACGGCGATGGATCGATCAACCAATCGGGATTAGCGGCACTGGCTAAAACCACCGTGTGGACCAGCAATCCGAGGGCCGTCCAAAATGAAGAGTTCCTGAACATGGAAAAATGAGACAGACCGCGATCGGCACCGGGGCATTCATGGTTTTGAGGGAAGCGAAACTGAAACCGGCGCATTGGAAACAAACTCCAACAAATCGGCCACCGCCTCCGGGGACAACCCGGTAAGGAGACCCTCGGGCATTAGCGACTGCCCCGAGCTGCGCATGGAACGGACGGCTCGACGCTCCAAAGTGAGCTCCTGACCACCGCCGAGGCGCAGCGTCACATGAGTAGGCGTCTCCCGGGCGATCAAGGCCGCGTAGGTTTCGCCGTCCAGTGTTTCCACGGTAAAGGCGATGTATTGAGGAGCCACCTCGGCATGCGGTTGCACCATGCTTGTGAGCAGTTTGGCTTTCCCTGCTGTGCGCACCGTCACCAAATCCGGCCCCACGGCATGACCGTCGGAACCGGCACGATGACAGGCCGCGCAGCGTTCGAGAAATATCAAGCCTCCTCGGGCCTTTGAGCCGGGCAAGGTCAATGCCGATTGGAGCGCGGCCACGGTATCGGCGCTGGAGGGTTCCTTCGGGAGCCATTGCAGCGCGGCCAACGCAACGGCGGGGCTTGAATGGGTCTGGAGGCTTCGGACTGTGGCCGCGGGGATCGCTGCGGAGCCGACTTCACCTCGTTCTACCGCCGCCAGCAGCGCCTGGGCGCGCTCGGGGCGATGAGCAAGCAACGCCACCACGGCCACCCGATCCTCAGCCCGATAAGCCTTCCATGGCTTGAGAAGACGTTCGGCCACGCCTGGAGAGTTCAAACGCCCCAAGGACTGGATGGCCGCCGCGCGAACGCGGGGTGAGTCGGTCAGCAGCAACCGGCTCAACGGTTCAACCACCTCGGCCGGACGGCCCACCGCAAGCAACTCCACCGCCCGGACCCGATCGGCCTCCGCCAGTCCTTCCTCAGCAGAACGGACGATGGCAGATCGAAACAGCTTCTGCAGGCGCTCCTCCGACTCCCGGGAAACCACCGATTTGCCAGAGCGGGCCGCAGCCTCGAGAAAGGCACGAACCATGCGAGGCGCCGGGGCAGACCACTCGGGGCTGGCCACCCGGTCCAGAAAAAGATCTACCTCACCCGGAAGCCCCTGCGCGCCCATCACCGTCGCAATCACCTCTAGGAACTCCCCGCTGCGCGGTCGCTGGATGAATCCCAGATCCTGAGCCAGACTTGCAAGCACCTCTCCGGCACCCGTGGAGAGACCGCTCAAGACCGCTGCCTGCACCCATGGTTGATCCCAGTCCCGAATGACGATCCGGGCCAAGGCTTTGTTCCGTTCCGGACCCGACCAGGCCCCCAGGGTCAGGGCCACTTGGCAACGAACTCGCACGGAGGGATCATCGACCAAGCTCAAGAGCAGTCCCTGAAGGCTCTTGGCCCCCGGATCCGTGCCCGTCACCCGAGGCTCCACCCATTTCACAGCATGCTCGCGGACCCGTTCATCCCGGTCGGCCAGGGCGATGGTCAGAGGGCGTGCCCCCTCCAGCGCCTTCAATCCCTCGAGTGAATACAAAGCATGCAGTCGGGCCAGCGGGACCGCCGATTGCTCGAGCAACCGCTCCAACTCCGGCACCGCAGAACGATCCTGACGTTCGTGAATGAGGCGCGACGCTGTCTCGCGAACCCATCCATTCGAGCTTTCGAGAGCCGCCACGCACTGACTCACCGAGGCTTGGCTCCACCGCCGCGGAGCCGGTCTTCGAAAACCCTCCGGAACCACCCGCCAAATGCGGCCACGGTCATTACCGCTGTTGAGATCCAAGTGCTGCTTAATGGCCTCAGGGATAGACCACGGGTGCTCGATGACCTCCCGGTACATGTCCACGATGTACAGACAACCCTCCGGACCATTCTGAAAATGCACCGGCCGGAACCACGTGTCTCGCGAAGCTAAAAACTCAACACCCTGTTCGTCGACGGGACGACGCGCCACCCAGCCCACCCCGTCGGCCTTCAACACCTTCCGGTGGACTAGGTTGCCCCCGGCATCGCCGATGAAGACGTTGTCGACAAACTCCGGGCCATAGGCATCACCGCGGTACACCGTCGCCCCAGTGGCCCCCGTGAAATAACCCGAGACCCGCCCACCGCCCTCGACCATGCCCGGGACTACCCCACTAATTCGCCACCGCGTCCGAACAATCCGCCAAGGCTCGTCGGGACTAATCCGGAACACCTCAGCCGCGGGTCCGTCGGCAGCGATGCTCACCCGCGGCGACGGCAGAGCGACCCAGGGATTGCGCGAAGCGTGCGGCCAGTCCAAGGCCATCCACTGGAGGTGATCGCTGTTGCTGCACACAAATCGATTTCCCACCGAATCGAAGGAAAGTCCGTACTGACCGCCGCCCGTCTCCGGACGGAGCGTTTCGGTCCCAGGATCGAAGCTGAAATCCAGACCCCGCAAATCAAGCCCGGAACCCTCCGCACCCGACCGGACCACACGATTTCCCCCATTGGGACCGGTGGCCCCGTAAAGGCGGTGATCCAGCCCCCAATTGAAGGAATTGAGGAGAGCCTGAACATTGAGTCGGGTCACCCCACTGCCGAATCCGCTCACCACAACGCGGCGTTCGTCGGCCCGACCATCGCCCGTCGTGTCTTTAAGCCACAGGATATCCGGAGAGGCCCCAACATACAGCCCGCCCCGAGAACAAATGAGAGCCGTCGGCCAAGGAAGGTGATCGGCAAAGACCGTGGAACGGTCGAAGCGACCATCCCCATCGAGATCCTCCAGCATCCGAATCCGCCCGGCATGCGGGGTCTCATCCCGGCGCTCGGAATAATCGATCATTTCGGCGACGAACGCGCGGCCATCCTCATCAAAAGCCATCGTCACCGGACTCACCACCTGAGGCTCGCTCGCCGCCAATTCCAGACGGAACCCCTTCCGAATCTGGAACGTCTCCAAAGCTCGATCAGGGGATACGGGAGCGAAGCGAGCCAAGTCAGCCGCAGCCACATTCGTCGCCCGATCGGTTTTTCCGTAGGCCTCCGAATAGCTCACCCGGGTCTTGGGCAAAGGCACCGCCTCAGCACCACGGCAAGTCCCAGCGACCACCATTGCGATCGCCATTGCGAACGAGGTCCTGCTCACTGCGACCCAACCTAGAGAGTTCACACGCACGAGAATGAACCCAGGCCGACAGCAAACCCAGCCCTCAATTGGTTTCGATGCCAGCAGCTTTTGTCCAATAACAAAAGAATCTCCCGCACACCGAACGATCCCTGCGAGCGCAGGCCCAACCCCGCAGAGCCCCGAACGGCGCGCCGAAGCTCAACGCGTGGCCGCTCGCTGCAAGGCCTCAGCCACAATACCGGGTGTCAGCACCACAGGCAGGAGTTCCGGGGCTTTGGCCGAATCTGGAGAATACATCAGAACCAAAGGCACACCCCGGCGGCCATGCTTCTTGAGTTCCTCAGCGATGATCGGATCTCCATCAGTGAAATCGCCCTCGAAGACCCGAACTCCCAACTCCTTGATGCGCGCCCGAGTGGCATCGATCTCGATGGCCGTCGCCTTATTCCACTTGCAGTTGAGACAACTGTCGGCCGTGAAATCCACCATCACCGGATGCCCCTCACGACGGGCTTGCTCGACCGCCGCAGCACTCCATTTCTGCCACTCCAACCCCTTGACCCGCCGACCCGCCGGCGTACGCCAATCCAACTGACCTTCCAAAAAACCAAAGTATCCAGCCAGCAACAGCAAAGCGGCGATGGCCATGGACCAACCCCGACCCCGGGTCGAACGCTGCACGAACTCCCCCCAGACCCAGGTAGCCATAGCCAAGACCACCAAGAACAACCCGAACCACAACACGCCGGTGCCCGACTCACCCAAACGGCCGGCAGTGAACCAGAACAACCACATCGCCGTCGCCAACATAGGAAAACCCATGGCTACCTTGAAGCGAATCATCCAAACACCCGGCCTCGGCAAGAAACGCAACCAAGCCGGCTCCCAGCACAACGCCACAAACGGCAATGCCAGACCCGCCCCGATAGCGACAAAGAACAAAAGAATCACCAACGGCGGCTGAAGGAAGGCGAACGCCAGCGCCGAAGCCAAGAACGGCGCCGTGCATGGAGTCGCCAAAACGGCCGCAAGAACGCCATTAAAGAAGGCTCCACTCCACCCCTCTTTTGAAGAAAGGTCCGAAGCCTTCTGCATGGCCGATCCGCCCAAGGTCAGCTCGAACACGCCGAAAAGATTCAGTGCCACCAAGGTGATCAGCACCGTGATCAGCACTCGAAAAATGGGGTTCTGAAAAGGCGCACTCCAACTCGCCGTACCGCCCGCCGCCTGCACAGCCAAAGCCACACCCGCTAAGACCAAGAACGACGCCAACACCCCTGCCCCGTACACCAATCCGAGCGTCCGCACCCGCCGGGGCTCCTCCTTGGCCTGCTGCACGAACCCCAGCACCTTCAGCGCTAAGACCGGCAGCACGCACGGCATCACATTGAGGATGAGCCCACCCACGAAGGCCGAGAGTAGCTTGATGAGCAACTCCGCCATGGAAACAGGCTCAGGGCGTGCGGTCGCGAGGCCGGCCAATGCCGCCACAATGGGCACGCTGAATTCTACAGGCTCCGCCGCAGGTTCTGCCGCAGGTTCTGCCCCCTTCGCGACCAGCAATCCCTCTAATCGGTCGGGCCACCCAGAGTCGCCAACTGGAACCGTCTTGCGAATGCGAAGGAACCCGTTCTGCGGATCGAGCCATTCGGTTTTGATCGACACCGGGGCGACCCCTCCCACCGCCTCGAAAGGAAACACATCAAACCCCGAAACCCCAGACCCGGGCTTCCAAGAGATCACTAGTTTACGAGGCACAACACCCTCGGAAGCCTCCCAAACCGCGCTAATGGGAAGGTCTTGAACCTTGCGCGGCACGCGTTGCCTGGCCGACTGAATCTCCGCCAAATGGACGGAAACCTCCGAAAGATTGCCGACCGTGACCCGTGTTTCCACCGTGGCATTGCCCGGGACGCATTCCTCATGACATTCGAGCCATCGTACCTTGGCCTTGAGCGTGATGGGCCCCAGCACTTGGCCGGCAGGAATCTCGATGGGAACCAGTAGTACGACGGTCCCGGAGTAGGTGAGTGTATCGAATTCCTTTTCAGTGGTCTTGTCGGGAACGGGCCACTGAATGGCTCCAGCCCTAACTCCCGGTGGCAGGGTCCACTCGACCCGAGTCTTAAGCCCCACCTCGTCACCCGGATTGCGCCAATAAATATGCCAACCCTCGGCCATTTGAAGGCGGATGGCTGCCGTGACCGTGGAACCGGGCCGGGCCGTGGACTGGTCGGTCCACAACTCAACGCGAGTGGCCGATTCCGCCCTCATCTCACCCTGTCCAGCCATCCAGCACAACGACAACAACAACCCAATCCAGCGCATGGAGCAATCAAAAGGGACACCAAGCCCCTTGTCCAATCCTTCTGCCCGTTCTCTGGCTCACTCGGCCGACTCTGACTCCGGTCGGCCCGTCGAGAAGTGCGCCCTGCCGGGCGCATGAATAAAAAAAAGGCGCGATGGAAACCATCGCGCCTGTAAAGGGAGGAAAAACTTAGAACTGCCGTTTAGCGGCGGTTGCGGCGGAGGGCAGAAGCGCCCAAGAACGCTGCACCGACCACACCGAGAGCCACCGTGGTGGGCTCCGGAACATTGGCGGTCACAGACATCTTGAAATTAGCTTCCTGAGCGGTGCTCAACTGGCGCAAAGCCCAATCACTGCCACCAGGACCGGTCTTCTGCCAGAATTCATTACCCGACTGACCCACGTTCTGGTGAGGCTGGCCGACGGTGGACTCGATACCACCGACAATCAAACCCTTGTCGGCTGCCGCTGTGGCACCCGAGAAGCTCACGGTCACCGTGAAATTCTTAGGAAGCTTCAGAGCACCGTACTGGGCCACGTAGGGAGCGTAGTCGAAGGTGGCTGTGTTGACACCCGAGGAAATGCCGATGCCCGGGATGGACAAGAGCTTGCTGCCCGGAGAGGCCGCGCCACTGATCACCGCGCCGTCATTGGCGTAGATGTTCAGGTTCATCGAACCACCCAACGAGGCGGAGTAATAATCGAAGGTCAACCCGGTGAAGGAATATCCTTCGGAAGGAAGAACGATCTGGTCACCGTATTCGTAGCCGCGGTGGCCGTTGGCGATAGTGGTTCCAACCCCGTAGAACTCAGTGCCAGTTCCGGAGGTCGAATAAATGGTTCCGGCGAACGCCGACGACGTTGCGAGGGCGAGAGCTGCAGCTGCAGCAATAATCGAACGCTGAATCATGGTCAGATAATGGTTAAAATTGGGACCGAGGAGAGCCCTCTTTGTGACCCGTCCTTTTGGAACTGTTATGAACAAAGCAGAGAAAAGGGTCAAGCGAGGTTTTAAAATATTTTGCCGTTTTCTTCAAAACCACAGTCCCAGCCCTCTTAGCGATTCAGTTCGAGCCCAATTTCACGGGCTTCCGATTGCGCCTGTTCCCAGGGTTTTCCAGGAGCCATGCCCGGCCTTTGGTGACCAACGAAGGTCAAGCCCGCATCCTTAAGCAAACGCTGACGGCGCTGAATCAAAGCCCACCCATCGCGTGAGCCACGAGAACGATCCACCAACTCCTCCGGGTTCAGCGCATCCATCCACGGCACCGTGGCACCGAGCATTCGAAGGGTTTCACGAGCCATCAACCAATGCCCCTGACGATTGGCATGAACTCCATCACCCGACAGCGTGAACTCCGGATCTTGGGATCGCCGGGTGTCCAGGAATTGGCGCATCGGGCCATGCACATCCACCACCTGCCAACCGTTGGTTCGCTGCCCCACCAACCATTGGGAGTAGGCAGTCAATACCAAGTCGTATCCCTCGAAGGGCTGCGGGTAGGCGCTCAGGCCGGAGGGCAGCGTACGACCCTTCAAAGGCTGGGGATCAAAAACCGGGGGCGTCAGGTGGAGAACCCGAACTCCTTCGTGAGCCGCGGCCTCATGCAATCGCCGCATCCCATCGCGGAACTTGGAAAAGCGCGATTCATCGAGAGGGAAATAAATCCCGTCGTTCATTCCATAGCAGGCCAGAATCAAGTCCGGCTTCAAACGGCTGAGAACTCGACCCAAGCGCTCATGGACGTCCGGCCGCGGAAAGGCTCCGCCAGCATGCCCGTTCTCCGACAGGCCCGAGGCCGTCTCGCTGGGTAATCCCAAGTTGAGAATTTCGGGGCGATGGTCGCTCTGGACCTGTCGCAAGCCAGCCTCCAAGAACTCCACCCATTCGCCCGCGTAGGTGATACTGTCTCCCAGCACCACGATGCGGGAAGCCGCTCGAACCATCCGGGCCGCCTCCGTGGGCAAGGGCTCACCGCGCGCCGGTACCAAGCGGATTTGGCGCAAATCCATCACCGCCCCACCCACTTTGCGGGTTGGATGCACCGACAGAGTGTGGCGACCGTGCGTGAGCGTCACCCGCCCCAGTCGGCGAACGACGAAATTCTGAAAATGCCCCGTCTCTTCGACAGTCCAGGGAACAACTTGCTCCCCGATGCGCAACTCCACCTGGCTGCCTGCAGACCCTCGCCCGCAACCTTGAGTCAGCTCCACCTCAAAGGATTCTCCTTGGCTGAGTTCAAAACTCCAATCCACCCAATCCTCGGCGCGCCCCCACCAACCCAGCGTGTCCTTGAAGGGCATCGGTTCATATCGCAGGACAGTCCCGTGCACGGAAGCGGAGCGCGAATGGAGCAGCACGCTCCCATCGGCCGAGGCCGACAGGGGCTCAGCGTGATAATCTGAGTTAGCCAAGGGCCACTGGGCCCCAACGCGTCCCTGCCAGTCGGACAGGCGTCGTGCCAGTTCCATGACGCGGGCGGGTTGCTCGCCAGCCAGGTCGCGCGCCTCACTGGGATCTTTGGCAAGGTCGAACAATTCATGGCGGCCGTCCTCGTAGTACTGGATCAACTTCCAATCCCCAGCCCGGATCGCTGAATACGGCGAGGCCCCGCCGGGATGATAGTGAGGGTAGTGCCAACCGATCACCTCGCGGGCGAGCCGTGCCGAGGGCTCTTTCAGGAGCCGCGTCAAATTCACGCCATCCTCCAAATTTTCTAAAGGGGTCGCCGACATCGCCGCGGCGATCGTGGCGGCCACGTCCATGGAAATAACCGGTTGCTCCACCTGCCCCTGCGGCACGGTGACTCCGGGCCATCGGACCACCAGCGGCACACGGATGCCTCCCTCGTAGGGGGACCCTTTGCCGGAGCGCAACGGCGCGTTGGAGGTAGGAGGGTTCTGCCCCAAGACGAGCCCGCCGTTGTCTGAAGTGAAGACGACGACGGTTCGACCGTTAAGACCGGCTTCGTCGAGAGCGCTCAGCACGCGTCCTACCGCTCCATCGAGGCTCTCTAGCATGGCCGCATACACAGCGTTGGTTTGGGATCCACCGATCGACTGGGCTTTCTTGCGATATTTTTCAACCAACTCGGCCTTGGCCTGAAGCGGCGTGTGCACCGAGTGGAAGGCAACCTGAAGGAAGAATGGCTGATCCCGGTGTCCACGAATGAAGGCGGCCGCTTCAGCCCCCTCCCGATCGGTGAGGTATTCTCCGCGAGGGCCGTCGGGAAGCTGCGGCAATCCATAAGGCGAGAAATAGGAAGGCGGCTGCCCACGGTGGTCACCGCCCAGGTTCACATCAAAGCCCTGTTGCAAGGGGCCCAACCCCTCTCCACCCAGGTGCCACTTACCAATGTGGGCCGTGGCGCGGCCCGTGGCCTTGGCTCGTTCAGCCAACGTTTGCTCGGCCAGCGGCAGTGCCTTCACCCAGTCGGCCGGGGGGCGCAGCTTGGCCTTGGGGGCATCATGGCCAGCGATCCAGTCGGTGATTTTGAGTCGGGCAGGATACTTACCTGTCAATAGTGCCGCCCGTGTTGGCGAACACACCGTGCACGCCGAATAGGCTTGGTTAAACCGGACTCCCTCCCGAGCCAACCGGTCGAGGTGGGGAGTCTCGTGAAACCGACTGCCGGTGACAGCCAGGTCGTGAGCCCCCAGATCATCGGCGACCATCAACACCACATTGAGCGGCGGGGCGTCCGCCGCATGAACCCAACTCAAGGCCAGAAACAGGCATACCCAAAGACCGGATCGAGGAATCATGCTCTGAAGAATGACCCGAGCCGGCCCGATGGGAAAGCGCGGAGAGAATTCGGATTGGAGCGCTCGAGGGGCCTACTGAGCATCGGCCGACCCATGCTCCCGGTGCACCCATGCACTGCGAAAAAAGCCCGACTGAGCACAACTCCCGACCTCGGCCATTGCGAGATAACCGTCTGCCCGTGCCCTGCTGCCGTAGGGTTCCCAACGGTGAGCGGATTAGCCCACGAACCGCTTGCCGATGACGATGGCGTTGTGGCCACCAAATCCGAACGAGTTGTTCAGGAAGGCATCAATCCTCATGGGTCGCGGGGTGTGAGGAATATAATCCAGATCACACTGCGGATCTGGATTCTCCAAGTTGATGGTCGGCGGAGCGATCTGCGCTTCCAGGGCCTTGCAGCACAAGAGCGATTCGATGCCGCCCGCCGCGCCAAGCATGTGTCCAGTCGCCCCTTTGGTGGAACTAATTGCCAGCTTCCGAGCGTGGTCACCAAAAACCCGCTTGATGGCCTGGGTCTCGCAAACATCCCCAACCGGGGTGCTGGTGGCGTGGGCGTTGACGTAATCGATCTCTTCAGGACGCATCCCGGCGTGCTTGAGCCCCATCTGGATAGCCCGCGCCGCGCCAGCACCCTCGGGATCGGGCGAGGTCATGTGGTTGGCATCGCAGGTGTTGCCATAGCCCATAATCTCGCAATAGATGCGGGCCCCGCGCTTCTTGGCATGTTCCAACTCCTCGAGCACCAGAACTGCCGCCCCCTCCCCCATCACGAATCCATCTCGATCGCGATCGAAGGGTCGACTGGCGTGCTGCGGATCTTCATTGCGGGTGGACATGGCCTTCATGGCCGCAAACCCACTCATGCCTAAGGGTACAACGGTCGCCTCAGTGCCGCCGGCGAACATAACCGACGCATCGCCGCGCTTGATCGCCCACCAGGCCTCACCAATGGCGTGGTTGCTGGTCGCGCAGGCCGAGCAGGTGGCGAAGTTGGGGCCGCGCAAGTTGTTGTAGAGAGCAAACAAACCCGAGGACATGTTCAAGATCAGCATCGGGATCATGAAGGGGCTAACCCGGCCCGGTCCCTTGGCCAACAGGATTTTGTGCTGCTCCTCGGTGGTGTGCAGGCCGCCGATACCCGAACCGATGTACACGCCGATGTTGTCCCGGTTCTCGGTCTCCAAATTCAAACCCGAATCTTTCAAGGCACCCCAACCCGCATAGACACCGAAGTGGGTGAAGCGGTCGGAACGGCGAACTTCCTTAGGGCTGGGGAAAGCAGGCACCGGATCAAACCCCCGCACTTCCGCCGCAATCTGGCAGTCGTAGGCGGAGATGTCGAAGGCACTCACGCGCCCCACACCGCATTTTCCGGCGATAATGTTTTTCCAGACGGTGTCGGCATCCAGCCCCAGCGGGGAGGCACAACCCAGACCGGTTACAACCACGCGGCGTTCAGACCAAGCATTCGACATAGTTCGGGGACAGATTACTCACCCTCAGAAGACACACAAGCGCGCGTCAACCCAGGTGTGGGTTGGTGTTTACGGAGTGACTGCAATGAAAAAGGGCAGCTCCGGAAGCCGGGCTGCCCTGATGAAACGGGTCGCAGGGTTACTTGGCCTGGGAGTCCTCGACGTGCTTGATAACGTCGCCAACGCTTTGAAGCTTCTCAGCCTCGTCGTCCGGGATTTCCAAACCGAACTCTTCCTCCAGAGCCATCACCAACTCGACAGTGTCGAGGGAGTCAGCGCCCAAGTCCTCTATGAACTTGGCTTCGGGAGTCACTTGCTCGGCAGTCACGCCCAGTTGCTCGATGATGATGTCCTTAATCCGCTGCTCGATGGTTTTATCAGCCATGGTAATTGTCTCGTTCGGGCGCCTATCTAGGCGTGTGACACCCGACCGTCAAGTGCCCGTTCATGAATTTTTCCCCGCTGCGGGTTTTTGTACAGGAGAAACCTCGCCCCCAATGGAGTTCTCACGTCGCGCTAAAGTGGCCAGCACACGCCCAGTGTAACCCATCGGCTCGCACACCACCGCTCGCGGGGAGCGACTCTGCCGCAAGCACTTCAAAAGATGCTGCAACTCCCGCGATGAGAGGTCGGAGGGTACCAGAATTTTGAAATCGCCGTCCGGCTGGTCCTGGAAATCCAGAACATCAAAGCCCGCCAACGGCAGACGCGGGCGCACCAATTTCCAACGGTCCCGAGCATCGATCAGAAATACCAGCGGCCGTCGCTCCCAGGCCAGGCTGGCCACGTGCCGGAGATCCTCGGGACTCAATCGCTGCAACCATTCCGGGCTGGGGGTTTTGGGCGCAAGCAGAGGTGGGGTCTCCTGCTCCGAAGCGCCAACCCAGTCCAGTAAGAATTCTCCCTGCCTTGATGAGGGTGACTGCGAGCTCACATCACCAGACCTCCATCAACAGTCAGCACCTGACCGGTAATGTAACGTCCCCCGGGACCCGCAAGATACAACGCCGCTTCAGCGATGTCCGAGGCCTGACCCAAGGACCCTAGGGGGATCTGCTTTAGGATCGCCTCTTTTTGTGCCTCGTTGAGGGCTGCCGTCATGTCGGTCTCGATGAATCCTGGGGCGATGGCGTTGCAGGTGACACCTCGGGAACCAAACTCCTTGGCCACCGACTTGGTGAACCCAATCAAACCGGCCTTGCTCGCGGAGTAGTTGGCCTGACCAGCGTTGCCGATAAGCCCAATGACGCTGGCCAGATTAATAATCCGGCCTGAGCGCTGTTTGAGGAAGGTTCGGGTCAGCGCCTTGGTAAATAGGAAGGCTCCGCGCAAGTTGGTGTTCAGCACGGTGTCCCAGTCGGACTGGCTCATGCGCATCAGGAGTCCGTCCTTGGTAACGCCCGCGTTGTTGACAAGGATATCCACCCGCCCCGCCTGCTCGAGCAGGATTTCAGCGGCGGAAGCAATAGCAGCAGCGTCTGAGACGTCGACCGCCAAGGCCCATGCCTTGCGACCCAGGGCCCGGATCTCGGCCGCGGTTTTTTCAGAGTTCTCGACCGTGCGAGAGACCACCACCACATCGGCACCGGCCTGGGCGAAGCGAAGAGCAATGGCTCGGCCAATTCCCCGACTCGCCCCTGTCACCACCGCCACTTGATTTTCCAATTGAGACATGAGCGGAGGAAAACCCGTCACCCCGGCTCCGGGCAAGGAGCTTCATCAACTTCACTGGCGGATGGCATCGGGGAGGTGACAAGCAATCAGGATCCAGAAAGGCTCAGAGCCAGTGACCCCAGTTTCCGAACAACTTGTCGGTGGAGAACTCACGGGCGTGATCTTGGCCGGAGGACGATCCCTCCGAATGGGCCGAGACAAGGCTTGGCTTGAATCCGATGCTCAGCCACTGCTCCTCCGTCAAATCGGGATTCTGGAGCAGGCAGGCCTCAGGAACATGGCCGTCGCGGCGGGCCCAGAAAACCGCCCTCCCCTACCTCCTACACCCGCGAGCATTCCACTCCTGAGAGACCGATTTACCGATCTTGGACCCTTGGCTGGAGTGGAGGCCGGACTCGGATGGGCCCATGCGCGATTTCCCAACGGATGGACTCTCTTAGTTGCCGTAGATTTACCGGAACTGTCGGTTGAATGGCTGCAGCAACTCATCGCGCGGATCGCCCCTAGTAAAGGATGCGTTCCCATTTATCAGGGTCGACTGGAACCGTTGGCCGCTATTTATCCGAATCAGGCCTGGGCCATCGCCCAAGAACATCTGGAGACGCAAAAGGCCTCGGTGCAGGCATTCTGCCGCCGAGGCCTTGAAACCGGCTGGATGAGTCCGTGGGAGCTCAGCGATCAAGATCACCGCGCACTCACCAACTGGAACACCCCGTTGGATTGGCTCGGAGGCCAGGCCCAAAGGGGTCCGTGACCCACGAGTTCAGCTCTGGAGATTCTTGGCCCCATTGACCGTAGAATTGACGCGGAGGCGCAGGCCGTTCAATCGAATGAAACCCGTCGCATCGTCCTGATTGTAGGCCTTGGTCGGGTCGGCTTCCATCGTGGCGATGTGCGGGTTGTACATACTGAACTGGCTCTTGCGGCCGGCGACATACATTCCGCCCTTGTAGAGCTTCACACGAACCGTCCCGGTGACGTTCTTCTGGCTCTCCTCGACGTAGGCCTGCAGGGCCAGGCGCTCGGGGGCATACCAAAAGCCGTTGTACACCAATTCCGCGTACTTCGGCACCAACGCATCGCGCTGGTGCATGACCTCGCGGTCCATGGTGAGGCTCTCCATTTGGCGATGGGCATAGTGCAAAATGCTGCCACCCGGGGTCTCGTACACACCGCGGCTCTTCATGCCCACGAAGCGGTTCTCTACCATATCCACACGACCAACGCCGTGCTTACCACCGATCTTGTTGAGGGTCCGCATGACCTGAAGCGGGTTGAGCTTCTTGCCGTTGACCGCGACGCAATCTCCCTTCACGTAGTCGAGGGTGACGAACTCCGGCTTGTCCGGCGCGTCTTCCGGCATCACCGACAGCGTGGTGAAATAGTCCCGGTTTTTGAGATCGAAGGAGTCGTACCATGGGTCTTCGAGGATGCCAGCCTCGTAAGAAATATGCAGGAGGTTCCGGTCCATGGAGTACGGCTTCTTGGCGCTGGCCTGAATCGGAATCCCCTTGGCAGCACAGTAATCGATCATTTCCTGGCGGCCCGGGAAGTCTTTGCGGTAGCGAGCATCCCGCCACGGGGCGATGATTTCTAGCTCCGGAGCCAGTGCCGCCGCCGTCAGCTCAAAACGGACTTGGTCATTGCCCTTGCCCGTCGCTCCGTGGGCGATGGCGTCGGCCTTCTCTGCGCGGGCGATCTCCACCATGCGCTTGGCGATGAGCGGACGGGCGATGCTGGTTCCCAGGAAGTATTGTCCTTCGTAAATCGCGCCAGCCCGAAGCATCGGGTAAATGAAGTCTTGAGCGAACTCTTCCTGAAGGTCGTCGATGTAAATCTTTGAGGCCCCCGTTTTCTTGGCCTTCTTTTCTAGACCCTTCAGTTCGTCCTCCTGGCCAATGTTGGCGCAGAAGGCGATCATTTCAGCATTGCCGTAGGTTTCCTTGATCCAGGAAAGCAGCACCGAGGTGTCGAGGCCGCCGGAGTAAGCGAGTACGATTTTCATTGTCAGAAGAGACGCGCGAGTGAACGCCAGGCTCCCCGGCGTGGGAAGATCAAAACGGACGCAGAGTCCAATCGGGCTTTCGTCGATGCGTTGCTTTTGGCTGGGAGTATTCGCGAAGTGTTTAATGAGCTCAGTCGACGCTCTCGAAGCTCCGCTGGGCCGGTCCTGGCGTTCGCAGGCAATCAAGGGGCTGGGTTCTTTAACGCCGTGTGCGAGGGGTAGACGGTCTTCACTCTCCAAAACGTCACTTCGCAATTCTCACTCTATCCCGCCTATCCGCCACTTCGGCTCAATGGGCCGGCGAAAGGGGTTCCAAGGGAGGGCCCGGCACCCGGCGCATCCTACTGTCAACGACGAGGGAGTTCAGCCCTCACCGCCACCGCCACCACCCAAGTCTCGGTCGAACATGGGAATGATGAAGCGGTAAACCACGTAGCAAACCCCGATCATCACCGTGATCTGGTACGGGTTCAGCTTACGCTCGGACAGTCGGTCCGGGATCTTGTTGAACCAGCGCTTAGAGCGATGCACCCACCCCGATCGTCGACGGCGGGGTGACGACGCATTGACGAAGGGCGGCGGAATACGGGGGCTGGGGGGAACTTCCTGATCCATGGTGACTCTCCAAGCGACATGGATTTGACCGGGAGGTGCAAGCCTGGATTTCAGCAAATTGAGTCGCTTTGCCTCTTGCAGTCGCCGGCGACGTTTTACGACCAATTTTCGTTACAAAATTTAATTTATAGACCTCAACTTTTTATATGGTCTACCCCGTTTAAATCGAGGTACTAATTGGAAGTATAGTTTTAGCAACTGAAATCAATACCCCGGCAAATCTTTAACCAGATTATCAAAAACCGGAATGTAACCTCAAGTTTTCCAACGGTCATCCGATCCTTGGCATATCTTTTGTTAACCTTAGATGGCCTCTTCACTACCAAAAACATTCGCACAGCGAATTAGCGAGGCACGGGATTGCAATCCTGAGGAGGCTCTTGAGGCGCTCGCCAAGGAACTCCAAACGCCTTCGCAACGTTTTTGGTCCACCGTGCTCTTTCCGTGGTGCGGTCCGTTGCGTGAGCATTACCGGGACGTGGTCAAAGACATCTCCCGCGGCAACGACCTCAGCGAAATTAAGAGCAGCTTAATCTACTGGCGCCAACGCACCCCCAACGCCGGATTTCTGGGAGAACAATTTCGGGTGCACTCATCCCAAGCGCTGAGGCTCTTCGAACAGTTAAGCAAGAGCTGACACCGTTCCTGCGCTTCTCCACCGTTGAGAGATCAACTGAGAAGCGACTCCTTCCGGGATCGCATCGCGAATACCTCCCTGATTTTGGTCGGTTAGAATCGGCCGAGAAATTCCGTTCTCCTTCCCGCCTCTGCTTCCGTATCCTGTCACCATGCTCGACATGAAGTTGTTGCGCGATCGGACCGAGTTCGTCCGGGAGCGATTGGCCACGCGGAACGCCGGTGACGAAGCCAGGGTCTCCGAAGTCTTGGCTCTGGACGAATCCCGACGGGCCGCGCTCGCCGAGGCCGAGCAACTCAAAGCACGTCGCAACAGCACCTCGAAAGAAATCGGCGGGCTCATTGGCCAGAAGCGCCTCGATGAGGCCGAGGCCAAGAAAGCGGAAGTGCGCGCCCTCGGCGACCGGATCACCGAACTCGACAAGACCGCCGCACACTCTGAGGCCGCACGGGATTCCCTGCTGCTGATGATTCCCAACCTTCCCCACGCGAGCGTCGCCTTGGGTAAGGATGCGGCCGACAATCCGGAGATTCGCGTCCATGGCCTGAAGGCCTCCTTCGAGTTCACGCCGTACAACCACGTGGAACTTTGCGAACGGCTCAAGCTCATCGACTTTGCACGAGGAGCCAAACTGAGCGGATCGGGCTTTCTTCTGTACACAGGTTGGGGAGCTCGGTTGGAGCGGGCGCTCATCAACTTCCTGCTCGACCTCCATCAGCGGGAACACGGCTACACCGAAGTGGCCCCTCCTTACATCGTCGGCGAGCACTGCATGATCGGCGTGGGGCAGTTTCCGAAGTTCCGGGATCAGGCCTATGCCGTGCAGGAGGGACTCGACACCTCGACGATGGGCAAACTGTACTTGCTGCCGACGGCTGAGGCTCCGGTGGCCAACATCCATCGAGAGGAGATCCTCGCAGAGAAGCAGCTGCCAGTGCGCTACTGCGCCTACTCGCCCTGCTTCCGGGCCGAGGCCGGTGCCGCTGGGTTGGGCACCCGGGGCATGATCCGGGTCCACCAGTTCGACAAGGTGGAGCTCATCAAAGTGGTGCATCCAGACCAGGGCTACGAAGAACTGGAAAAGATGGTCCACAACGCCGAGACGGTCCTCCAACGCCTCGGGCTACATTACCGGGTCATCAACCTGTGCACCGGCGACATGGGCTTCGCCGCCGCCAAGACCTACGACATCGAAGTCTGGGCTCCGGGACAAGGCACCTACTTGGAGGTGTCGAGTTGCTCCAACTGCGAGGATTACCAATCCCGCCGGATGAATTTGCGATTCAAGCGAGAGTCCGACGGGCAGAATCTCTTCCCGCATTTGCTCAATGGATCGGGCACCGCTCTGGCCCGCCTCTTCGTGGCACTGGTGGAAACCCATCAGCAGGCCGACGGCAGTATTCGGGTGCCGGAACCGCTGCGCCCCTATCTCGGAGCGGACGTCATTCCGCTGGCTTCCTGAGAAAGCCAGCTCTCAGGCCTGGCTTCTTCTCAAGATTCGTTCCCTTGAAACGGTCAACCCTGCACTTGGCAGTGAAGGCCAATTGAATACCTTTGTGCTACCGGGGCTTCGGCTCCGGCTATCGAGTCTTGAATACCTCTGGTTCCAACCATGGTTCGGCCACCCCGGTCAACGGGCGCACCGAAAGTACCGCCTCTAGTCGTTCCCTGACCTCATCCGACCGGCATCGCGCCACGGTGGAGGATCTGCTGCGACTGGTTCTGGAGGGCAAGTCCCCTCAGGAGGCCCGCAAACTCATCGCCGGCGTGATGCAAGGGCTCCGCAATCAGGGCTACCCGGTTCCGGACGTCACCACGACGCCCTACCTCAACACCATCCCGCCCGAGGAGGAACCCGAATATCCGGGTGACCTCGAGATGGAGCGCCTGATCCGAGCTCACGTCCGCTGGAATGCCATGGCGATGGTCGCCAAGGCTAACAAGACCACCAACGTCGGTGGCCACATCGCCACCTTCGCTTCGTTGGCGACACTGTACGAAGTGGGCTACAACCACTTCTTCCGGGGTGGAGCCGACGGCAAGACCGCCGACATGATTTATTTCCAGGGTCATGCCTCACCGGGAAATTACTCCCGCGCCTATCTGGAGTACCGACTCAACGACCAGCACCTAAAAAACTTTCGTCAGGAACTGCAAGACCATCCGGGTCTAAGCTCCTACCCGCATCCCTTCCTGATGCCGGATTTCTGGATCTTCCCCACGGTGTCGATGGGACTGGGGCCTATCCATTCCATTTATCAGGCCCGCTTCAGCCGCTACTTGCAGGCACGCAAACTCGTTGCACAAGACCACGATCCCATGGTCTGGGCCTTCATCGGAGACGGTGAGTCGGATGAGCCGGAAACGCACGGAGCCATCAGCATGGCTGGCCGCGAACACCTCGACAACCTCGTCTGGGTGATCAACTGCAATCTCCAGCGCCTCGACGGGCCTGTCCGAGGCAACGGCAAGATCATTCAAGACCTCGAAGGCCAGTTCCGCGGTGCGGGCTGGAACGTCATCAAAGTGGTTTGGGGCAGCGACTGGGACGAGTTGCTGGCCCGCGATACGACAGGCCTTCTGGCTCAGCGCATGGACGAGGTCGTCGACGGCGAATACCAGCAATACATCGTCGAGAGCGGTGCCTATATCCGGAAGAATTTCTTCGGAAAATACCCAGTACTCTTAGACTTGGTCAGTCACCTCAGCGACGCGCAGCTCAAGAAGCTGACCCGCGGAGGCCACGACCCTCTCAAGGTGTATGCGGCTTACCGCAGGGCCACTCAGCGCAACGGCCGACCCACGGTCATTTTGGCTAAGACGGTCAAGGGCTACGGAACAGGCGAAGCCGGCGAAGGCAAGAACCCCACCCACGGCCTCAAGAAACTGGCCGAGCGCGATATTCGTCATTTCCGCGAACGCTTTTCGATTCCGCTGGAGGACGAGGTCATCGCCGAACTGCCCTTCTACCGCCCGCCGCAAGACAGCGCCGAGGTTCAATACCTGCTAGACCGGCGCAAGGCCCTGCACGGATTCAACCCCATTCGGATTGATCGCGCACAGAAGCTGGTCACCCCGCTGCACACCGACGACGGTTTGCGCAACGTGGTCCAGGCGACGGCTCTGTCCTCGGCGTCCACGACCAAGGCTTACGTGCTGTTGCTGGGTTCTTTGCTCCGCGACAAGAACATCGGCAAGTTCATCGTTCCCATCGTGCCCGATGAAGCGCGCACCTTCGGCATGGAGGGGCTCTTCGGTCAGGTGGGCATCTACAGCTCCCGCGGCCAACTTTACAATCCTGGCACCAAGACCGAGGACAACGCCAACACGCCCTACATCGAAAAGAAGGACGGTCAACTTCTAGAAGAAGGCATCAACGAAGCCGGCTCCATGGCCGACTTCATCGCCGCCGGCACGGCCAATGTCACCTATGGCGTGCCGACCATCCCCTTCTACATCTACTACTCGATGTTCGGTTTCCAGCGGGTGGGCGATCAAATCTGGCTGGCTGGCGATTCGCGCTGCCGCGGATTCATGATTGGCGCGACATCGGGCCGAACGACCCTCAATGGCGAAGGGCTCCAGCACCAAGACGCACACAGTCACTTGGTCGCCACTTCGGTGCCCAACCTGTATTCCTATGAGCCCGCCTTCGGCTACGAATTGGCGGTCATCGTCTGCGATGGCCTGAAGCGCATGTACGCCGACGGCGAAGATATCTTCTACTACATCTCCGTCCACAATGAGGACTACGCCCATCCGCCGATCCCGAACGATCCCGATGTCGTTGAAGGCATCCTCAACGGCATGTACAAGTTCAAGCCGGGCAAGGCAGGCCTCAAGCACACGGTCCAGTTGCTCGGTTCCGGAGCGATTCTACAACAGGCCCTCAAGGCTCAGGAACTTCTGGAGGCCTATGGTGTCAGCGCTGACGTGTGGAGTGTGACCAGCTTCAAACGGCTCCGCTCAGAGGCCCAGGCCACCAAGCGCTGGAACATGCTTCATCCGACGGAAGCTCCCCGAAAGAGCTACCTCGAACAAACGGTCGAGGGCCAGTCGGGTCCCTGGATTGCGGTCAGCGACAACCTCAAGCTGGTGGCCGACCAAATCGCCCCCTGGATTCCGGGAGGTTTAATGACCCTCGGCTGCGACGGGTTCGGACGCAGCGAGGTTCGGCCGATGTTGCGACGTTTCTTCGAAATCGACGGTGAGTGCACTGCCATCGCGTGCCTCTACAAGTTGGCCTCCCAGGGAGCCTTGCCACAGAGCGTGGTGGCCGAGGCCATCCAGAAACTCGGAGTCGACCCCGAGAAACGCTACGGCGTCTGCGTCTGAGGATCCTCCACCGACCGAGTGTCGGTAGGGGCGATCTCCCCTTCTCTCGGCCACCGCATCTATAATGGTGCGGTGGCCTTGCCAGACCGATCTAGCCCCACCGATTCTAACCCAACAAAAAAACCCGCCACTGGGCGGGGTTTTTTGTTGGAGAGCCAGGCAGTATCCGCTTAGCGGAGAGCACCGGCCGAGGGCGGCGTGAGCAGAATGAACTCGCCACGACGATTCTTGCCCCAGGCGGACTCGTCATGACCGAGCTCGGCCGGCTTGTCTTCACCGAAGCTGCGGGTCACCACGCGGTCAGCACCGATGCCCAAAGCAATCAACGCATCGCGAGCCGACAGCGCACGCTTCTCGCCCAGAGAGCGGTTGTACTCTTCAGTGCCGCGCTCGTCGCAATGACCTTCGATGGCCACCTTGTTGTCGGAGTGGGCCTTGAGGTAGGTCGCAACGGCTTGGATGTTCGCCTTGCTGTCCGCCTTCACCACGGACTTGTCGTAGTCGAAATAAACGCTGTTGGACTTGAAGTGTTCACGGTTGGCCAGCATGCCCTCGATCTCCTCACGAGAAGGTTGACCATTGGCTCCATCCGGATTGTTGACTCCGGCCACATCAGCGCCGTTGGCACCCGAGCCATCTGTCGTCAGCGGGCGCGCCGGAGGCAAAATGGGCTGTCCCTTACCCAGGCTCGAAGAGGCTCCAGGAGTTCCCGAATATCCCGGCAGCGGCGTGTAATTCTTCTGCCCCTTCTTACATCCGGCAGCGAGGGAGAGGATCAGCACGAGGGCGATGGAACCCAATTTGGAGAACGGCTTCATTGGTGTGTTGAAAAAAGGCTGGAATCTGGAGATCTGAAAGTGGGTTAGCGGGCTGGGCTCAACGACTCCAACTAGGCTGGGAGCTGCTGCCCGCTACTTGCGCGGTATCTTTGACGTGACCCGTCGGCCAGTCAAGCAGCGACAATTTGCGCGGGCCAAACTTACTGGTCCGACGCACAAAAACCAAGGTCCTGGAATTGGGAGCCCAGGAAGGATCCTCGCCTTCGGTAATGACCTTGGCGTCGCCGCCGGCTGCTGGAACGATGCAAATATCGAAGTAATCGCCCCGGGAACGGGTGAATGCGATCCACTTGCCGTCCGGGGACCAATCGGGTTCGGTGGTATTGCGGACTCCAGCGGTGGTGAGACGGCGCATAGCGCCCCCCGAGGCCGATACAATGTACAATTGGGGAAAACCACTTTCTCGGGATACCACGCACAGGCTAGATCCATCTGGAGACCAGCATGGAGAGGATTCATCGGCGGCCGTCGTGGTCAATCGACGGGGATTCCCGCCCTCGGCGTCGCTCACCCATAAATCAGGGCTCCCGGCCTTGCTGAGGATCATGGCCAATTTGGAGCCATCGGGCGACGGGGCCGGACTAATGTTCGACCCGGAGAACCGCACAAGAGCCTTGCGACTGCCGGTGGTTAAATCTTGCGAGTAAATATCAGCATTACCGGCCCGGTAACTGGTATAGACCAGAGACTTCCGACCCGGGCGCCACGCCGGAGCCGCGACAATATTACCATCGGCCGTCAATTGAACCGGATTGGCCCCATCGAAGTCGCTCGCATAAACCTCGCTGATTCGATCTTTCTGAACCTTGAAAACCATCTTGGTGCGGGAAATTCCCTTCCGTCCGGTGATCGCTTGAACGACGTCGTCGGCCAGCGCGTGGGCTTGAGCTCGCGGAGAACCTCCAGGGTAGGAACGATTGAACAAGGTGGCATTGTTGTTCACGTCGGCCAGCACTCCCTCCAGCGCTGCACTGGATTTTCCATTCACTGAATACTGCGCCTGGGCTAGGGCCACGAGGTCGAATCCGGCGACGTACAAATCGAATTCAAGGACCGTCTTGGCGTCCCCGGAAAAACCCGTGACGTGGATGGGTACGGCACGGCTAGTGACGTCACTAACAACCACTTCGGCCGCGGAGGCGCTCAGGGCAATTCCCAGAGTGAGGAGGAGGGCGATGAATGAATGACGGAACATATCGGAAATTAAACCAATGGGTTTAGGTCGGAGTTCAATTGTCTATGCGGGAGATGCAGCGGAAAGATCAAAGCGGATGGTGATTCGGCGCTCCGAATCGGTTGTTCCATCCGGCAGCGGGCGAAGGTCGCGGTTGCCATCCAGCACCTCGCGAACCGAATCGTCCAAGGCGCGAATTCCAGAGGGTTTCACCAACTTGAAGGCCGAGACCCGACCATTGCGTTGAACGGTGATCTCCACCTCCACCTCGCCGTGCTCCACGTTGAGGGTCGTGGGTTTCTTCCAGCGCAGCTTGTAGAAGGCCATCAAGTAGGATCCGTAAGGCGCATAGGCAGCCCCTCCCGGCCCTGGCATCTCAAACGAGGTCGACCCCGATAAATTCTTCCCCAGATTCGAAGCAACCCCCCGAACGGCATCGGCGCGGGCCTGCTGAGCCTTATTCCAAGCCTCTCGGGCTGCCGTCACGCGCGCCTGATGCTCTCGGGTTTCACGTGCCTCCTGGGCGGCGGCAGCGGCGGCGGAATTATTGCGTTCGGCCTCAGCCTCCTTCTTCGAGCGCTTTTTGGGAGCCTCGGCCAGCTGGAAGTCCGTCTTGGAGGACTTCAGCTTCTTGGTGGACAGGTTGGGGTCCACATCCTGGGCCTTGGGCACATTAGGCTGGGCCTTGGGCGCATTAAGTTCAGTGCGCTGAATTTCGGTGGCCAGACTCTTCTTGGGTGGCTCCATCTTAGTGGGCTCCACCGCCTTGGCAGGCTCCGGGGGCGGAGTCTGGGGCTGCGTCTTCGGAGGTTCAGGCTGGGGCGGTTCTGGCGGGGCTGGGGCCGGCGGAGCGGGCGGGGCCGGCGGCTGCGGACTGGACTTGGGGGGCTGAGCGTCCGGATTGCCACCTCCGAGGGTGTTACCATCGGTGAGGCGCAGGTTGTCGGGAATGATCTCTAGGATGGGACTGGGAACGTCTTGGGCCGTGTGCGAAGACAAGGCCGGGGCGAACAACAAAACCCCCACGGCCGCGGCATGAATACCCACGGAGGTCAGCAAGTATCTAGTGTTCGAAGAGATCATCGCCGCTTGGGGAGCTGGGTTCCGATACGGTAGCGAGTCAGTCCATTACGACCAGCAATGTCGAGCAGACTCACCAGCACTTGCGACGGCGCTGAGCCCTCGACCCGGAGCACGAGCACTAAATTCGGATTCTGGCGGTAGGCCTTCACCAACTCTGTCTCCAATTCACGCTCACTGAGCACCCGGGTTCCGGTCCGTGCAAACGTATACCGCCCCTCGGCCAGACCGTTCACGTTCGCCTCGTTGTTGATGTCGGGACGGGTGCGGGCATCGCCTCCCACCGGCAGCTTAATGCTAATGCCCGGCTCCAAAGCCGGCGTGGTGATGATGAAAATAATCAGCAGCACGAACGCCAAATCCAGCAAGGGGGTGACGTTGATTTCGTTGAGCGTCACCAGCGAATTGCGTTGGGAAAAACGGCGCATGATTATTCGAAGATCCGGAAGCCTGAGAATTGGACCAGAATAAAACCGGCCAAGGATAAAAGGAGAACCGCAGCCATGACATAAACCCATTTCATCGAGACGTTTTTTGCACCCAACGGATCGAGCCTCTCATTGATGGAGCGGTGCAGTCTCCGGTTGCATTTCAGACATCGGGGCTCAGAGCGCGCATTGGTGGTGTCGCAGTCGCGGCAGACCACGAAGAGATGCCCTCGGCACTGCTCGCAACGCTGCAACCCTGAGGGATTCGGATGGGTACATTTTGCACAGACAACGGGCTCTGTGGAAACAAGGGAGTGGCCGTGGGACGGATCCGATGAGCCCGAGGATTTCTCCTGAGGACGGGACGTTTCATGATGAGACGTCTTATCCTGGATTTTGCGATGCAACCGGCCACGACAAGAGGCGCAGTGCATCAGCACCCGAGCATTTCGCTTCTGGCACTTCGGGCAGTCGAGGAAGAGTTCTTCACTACAGCGCTCGCAACGCTCGCGATCGATCGGGTTCAGATGCTCGCACTTGCAGCACAAAGTCCCCTTCCCCATCGGGCCCGAGGGGGCTCCGTCCCACCGCGAGGAAGCTGAAACCTCTTCCGGCTTAGAACTTAGCAACCCTGAAAGCAGCCCTCTCTGGAGGGAATGACCGCATTTACGGCATTGCGAGAGAACTCGTTCATTGGTCGCCGAGCAGGTCGAACACCCCACAAAGAGGGGCCTCGAACAATACTTGCACGACTCCCGATCGGCCGGATTCAGACGATTACAGTCCGAGCACAAGACTCCACGTCCCGACTGCGGAATCTCCGAAGTCGGGTGGATCGGGTGAAAGGAGTACTGGGGAACCGGGTCACTCATCGTCGGGCAAAAACTCGGTCTCCATTTTGGAAGCCAGAGTCTGGGCGAAATTATCCAACTCCACGGTCAACACTCGCAGTGTGTGAACGAGATAATTGTATCCGAACATCGAAGGGATGGCCACGAGGAGCCCTGCGACGGTAGTCACCAACGCGGCGGATACCCCGGGCGCCATCGCCGTCAAATCGGCGCGACCCGCCTTCGCGATGCCTCCGAAGGTGTCCATGACCCCCCAGACTGTGCCCAAGAGCCCCATGAATGGACCACCGCTGACAGCGATGGCCAAGAGGATCAGGCCTGATTCTAGGCGCAGCGACTCACGGGCCACCGCACCCTCCACCTGCCGTTTGACATGCTCGATGCTCTTGATCGACAGACGGGTCCGCCTCGAGCCATCGGTCAGGCGCAGCCGGGCTTCGAGATCGGTGCATCCGTCCGTATACACCGAAAACATGGGGCACCCCTCAACGGGCAGGCGACGATCGAAAATACCCAACACCCCCTCCTGCTGGCGGAATTCAGTCTCGAAAAAGCCATTGTATTTGGCAGCCCGCCGCATTTGGAAAAACTTCTGAATCATCATCGACCAAGCCCCGATCGAGAGGGCGCCCAGAATGAAGATAATCACCTTGGCCTCGGGCGTGGCTTTGTTCCAGATGAAGCCGAGGTCGGTGCCACTCTGAGCGGCGGCGAGAATCCCGAGTGAAATGGTCATGAGTTCGGTTCGGTCGATCGTTTTGCGTCGGCCCGTCAGAAATGACGAACTGGAGTGCAAAACCAACGCAACTAGTTTTCACTTTTTTTCTCCACGCCGCAATCCTGCCGCGCGGAAAACCCACCTCGAGTCACCGCTTTCCAGGGCGGAGCGCCCGGGCTGGAGGCCCGGGGCGGCTCATTCTTCCAAAAGGAATCGGAAATCCGACAGGATTAGGGATGAGTTCAAGCAGCACAAAGGTTGTCTCCGGACTCATTACCCGAAAAAATACAACCACTCGCTGTCTTTCCGTGACTTAAAACACCGTCGTATTTTCCTTCAATTCAGACCGACCATTGCCGGGAATGCCATTCACCGCTTTAGTGGTCCCAGACCCGGAACGGTTCGAGACCCATGAAATTCACACCTGCACTCCTCCGCTGGCGAAGCTTGGTCTTTCATGCACAGCACCACCTGGGTGTCGTGCTGGCGGCGGCGGTAGCAGCGACCGTGCTCATCGGCGCCCTGACCGTGGGGGATTCGGTGCGCGAAACCCTCCGTCGCCGGGCGTTGGACCGCATCGGAACAGCAGAATTTCTCCTCGATGGCGGCGACCGGTTCTTCACGGCGCGCAACGGCGGCCCGGCCGGAGCTGGGCTCTCCAACACGCTGTCGACCTTTGCTCTCAGGCTTCCGGGTGTGGTCGCGCGCCAAGACGGGTCGGCACGAGCCAACCAAGTGCGGGTCTACGGCGTCACGCGAGTTTTCTGGGTTCTGTCCCCCCGCATATGCTCGTTCCCGATGGACGATGACAGTGACGCCGTGCTCCTCAATGCTGCGCTGGCCCGGCAGCTTTCCGTCCAGGTTGGAGATGAACTGGTGGTGCGTATTCACAAACCCTCAGCGTTGTCCCAAGATGCGGTGATTACTCCACGGGATGGAGCCAGTGTTGCGCTCCGCGTTCGGGTTGGGCGCATTCTGAGTGCAGAGGAATGGGGCGACTTTTCACCCGATGTCAGTTCACTGCCCCCGTTCAACCTGTTCATAAACCACACCATTCTGGCTAAGGCGGCCGGCCTGGTAGGACGAGCCAATCTCGCCCTTGTGGGAGCTTCGGCCGAGGCCACTAACAGCCAATGGCTTTCTTCGCGAGTGGACAGTGGCTTTCGCCTCGCCGACGCCGAACTCGAGGTGCGACCGATCCCTCTGCCGGCCGGTACCACCAACCCCTCTTCAGCGCAGGTAGAACTGGTCAGTCGCCGGATCTTCCTCGATCCAGTGATCACGCAAGCTCTGGACCGCCAGCCTCCGGGGCTCCCCAAGCCAGTTCCAATCCTGACCTATCTGGCCAATGCCATCGAAAGCGGAGCCCGATCGGCCCCTTACTCGATGGTCACGGCTGCCGGCCCCCCGTTCACCCCAGAGGGCATGACCGATGACGAAATTCTCATTAATTCCTGGCTAGCCGAAGACCTAGCAGTGAAACCCGGGGACTGGGTCTCACTCCTGTCTTATCGAGTGGACACAGGGGCTCGCCTGGTGGAGGAAACGAACCGGTTTCGCGTGCGGGCCATCGTTCCCCTGCAAGGGCTACACGCCGACCGGTCGCTGATGCCGGAGTTTCCCGGGCTAACCAAAGCGGAGAGCACCCAAGATTGGGATGCAGGCTTCGAATTAACGCGGCAAATCCGAGACAAGGACGAAACCTACTGGAAGCAATGGCGAGGAACACCCAAAGCCTTCATCACTCTGTCGGCCGGGCGAAAGATGTGGGCCAACCGCTTCGGGAACGCCACTGGAGTCCGATGGTTTGCGGGCGATTTCTGGGACACCCAGACCCTGACCCGCGGGATCTCCCAGGAATTGGAACGTCGGATCCCGCCAGCGGATTTGGGATTGCGCTTCCAACCCCTCACCGGACCCGCCTTGGCGGCGGCCCAAGGGGGTCAAGATTTCGGCGGCCTGTTCATCGGTTTTAGCTTCTTCCTCATCGTGTCTGCGCTCCTGCTGCTAAACTTGGTCTTCCGCTTCGGCATCGAACGCCGTGTCCAAGAGGTCGGCACCTTGTTGGCCCTGGGCTGGACCCCGAAGACAACGACACGACTCTTCTTCCGCGAGGGACTCCTGCTGGCGGCCCTCGGAGCCACTCTAGGAACCGGCGGCGGGCTGCTCTACGGAAAAGCCGTGCTCATGGGCCTCAATACACTGTGGCGAGACGCTGTCGCTGGAGCCTCACTCCGCTTCCATCCTGCTCCAGCCTCCATGGTCGGAGGCTGGTTGGCGGCCGTGCTCATGGTCGCCTGGACGCAGCGTCGAACTCTGAAACTCATCATTCGACGCAGCCCCCGAGAACTGCTCAACGACGGAGCTTCGGTGGGCTCAGGCACGGGTGAGTCTGTTTCTATTTTCTGGCCCGGGTTGACCCTGCTGGGGGCCATTGCACTGGCCCTCCTCGGAGCAAAGGCCGATCCCGCGCTGCGCCCCGGCTACTTCTTCGGATCGGGCGCCCTGTTGCTCGGATTCGGTCTCCTTTTCCACCGTCGGCAGCTTCGGAATTCCCGAACCGATTCGGTAGCCACCACCCGCTCACAACTCCATTCCCGCGCACCGGCCCGACAACCCAACCGCTCGGCAGCGGTAGTTAGCCTGTTGGCGGTGGCCGTGTTCCTCATCGTGGCCGTGGCCGCGAACCGTCTCGATGCCTCTCGGGATGCCCGTCAACGCAGCTCCGGCACCGGAGGATTTAGCCTCTGGGCGGTGTCCTCGCTACCGGTCAGCGAAGATTTTAATTCCACTCGAGGTCAAGAGAAACTGGGGCTTGATCCCCAACGCCTGAAGGGAATGTCGGTCGTTCCTATGCGAGTCCGGGAGGGAGACGATGCGAGTTGTCTCAATCTCAATCGAGCCCAACGCCCCCGCCTCTTAGGAGTGCGCCCGGAATCATTGGCCGAGCGGAAGGCCTTCACCTTTCAGTCACTCGCCGATGGCCTGCCCACTGATCGCCCTTGGATGAGCCTGGAGCACACCGGCAACACCAACGAACCCGTCCCCGCCATCGGCGATGCCAATTCCATCCAATGGGCCCTGGGCAAAAAGATCGGGGACACCTTGGACTATATCGATGAACGCGGTCACCCGTTCCAAGTGCGCCTGGTGGGTTCTGTGGCCAACTCCATTCTTCAAGGTCAGTTGTTAATTTCGGAGGCCGAATTCCTGCGACATTTCCCCGGCGAAAACGGCTACCGCTCCTTCCTCATCGACACCGACGAGCCTGCAAAACCCGTCGCCGAAGAATTAACTCGGGGCCTGGCCGACTTGGGGCTCGAAACCACCAGCACCGTGGACCGACTCAATCGATTTAACGCAGTCCAGAACACTTACCTGAACACCTTCCAGTGGTTGGGCGGTCTGGGCCTGCTCCTAGGCAGTGTGGGATTAGGATTGGTTGTTCAGCGCAATGTCCTAGAGCGCCGGGGCGAACTGGCCCTGCTCGCTGCAGTGGGATTCCCGAAGTCCCGGATCCAATCCATGATCCTATCGGAGCACCTCCGGTTGCTGACGCGCGGCATGATCTTGGGCATCGCGGCAGCCCTGCTGGCAACGGCTCCCATTTGGAGTGCAAACCTCGGCGGATTGCCGTGGATTTCGCTCAGTTGGATCCTCGGAGCGGTCTTCCTCAATGGAGTCTTCTGGACCTGGCTGGCCACCCGTCAGGCCTGCCAGGGCGAACTCTTGGCTGCCCTGCGCGGAGAGTAACTCCTACCCCTCGAAATCAATCCTCACCGAAGAGGCGTTTTAAATCGGCACGTGCCTTATCTTCGCCAGAATCGCCCGTACCGCCATCCGCACGCCACTCCCGTGACTGGAAGTCGAAGTATTCGCAGAAATTGGCCGAATCCTTCTCGGCCACGGGCTCTGCCCGGCGCTCACGGCACTGATAGGCGGCCTGCCGGTCATGAAACTTGCAGTTGAGGCAAACCCTCAGGTCAGCCCGGCACTGCGGACAACTCTCACTGCGGCCCGGGGTGTCCCGGAGTGTCCAGAGCCAACCGCACCGGTGGCAGTGTCGCGTCATGGCCTAAAGAATAGTCCTCCGGTTTCCCAACGGAAGACACAAACGCAACGGAGACCGGCACCGGGGAAAATTAAAGCTCAAGTTCTCAGCGGATCCTACCGACACCGAGTAGATGTCTCCTCAATTTGTGTCGAAACATGACGAACAAAAACCTCGGCAGGAGCTTCATTTTTTTAGATCAGTAGCTGTAATCTTGCTCCTAACCGCAGCAGCTAAGGCTGTCAGTGTATTCGGCACACAAAGCATCCTAGAAAAAGCGGATCCGATTTTTTGGGTGCTCAAGAACCGGGAACTGCTCGCGCTGGTCGCGACCCTTGAGGCGGTCGTCGCCGTTTTGCTGCTTTCCAAAGCCTCCCTGTCGATCAAGCGGGGATCGCTCATTTGGCTCTGCATCAACTTCCTCCTGTATCGCATGGGGCTTTGGATCACCGACGCCCCAATTGCATGCAAATGCTTGGGCGACCTGACCGACCGCATCGGACTGTCCGACTCCCAAGCCTCTTGGGTCATGCTGGGCACTCTCGGTTACATGCTGGGAGGAAGCCTCTTTTTCTTCTGGCGATCCCGATCCGAGCTACTCCTTCAAGAACCCGTCTTCCACAGGCCGGTATGAAACCGAAAACAAGCCCCCAAGCTTGAGGTTCGCTACCACCAATTCGACCGCAAAACTCGACGCTGCAGACATGATCACCCCCAAACTCACCGAACCCAGCGACCGAGTCCCACCCCAGGACCCACCCCAGGAGATAAAAAACCATCGGGAGATAAATACCCGCAGGGGCGACCCCTCGTCCTCTCATCCACCTTGGGAAACCTTGAATTCAACTTCGAGGCGCTGGCCACAACCGGCGGCCGCGCGTGCCGGACAGAACTCGGGCTTCACACTGATCGAACTCCTCGTCGTCATCGCCATCATCGCCATTCTGGCTGGCCTGATCCTGCCGGCACTGGCCGGAGCCAAACGCCGAGCGGCTACCACCCAATGCCTGTCGCAACTTCGGCAATTCGGAATAGCAGGCGGTCTCTACGCCAATGACCACGCCGAGTTCATCTCTCCCAACCTCGACGGCGAAGGCGTCCCTTTGGGTGAAACCTGGGTTCAGGGATGGCTGGGTATGCCCGGTCCAGATTGTACCAATACGCTCTTTCTCAAGCAGAGCCTCCTTGCGCCCTACGTTCAGAACACGGCGCTCTGGAAATGCCCTTCGGCCCAAGATGTGACCCTCGGGCCCTTTCGGATGCCACGGGTGCGGACTGTCTCCCTCAACGCCTTCATGGGTTCCAGTGTCCGGTCTCCTGCGGCCCAGACCTACCGCCGCATGTCGGACCTCATCCAACTGTCTCCCACCGAAGCGCTCACTTTCCTTGAGGAACGCCCCGAAACCATCAACGACGGGGCCTTCTCGCTGCAGTGGGATTTCAAAGAGTCCCAACCTTCCGGATGGATGGTCCGCGACAAGCCCGGCCATTTGCACAACCGGTCAGGCAACATCGCCTTCGGAGACGGCCATGTGGAAACCCACCACTGGAAGAACCTCGGAGTACCCTCGGTACCCCGAAATGATTTCGAAGCCCCCAACGATCCGGACGTGCTGTGGTTGCAACGCCACGCCACGTGGCGGGCACCGGAGGCAGCCGGCAATTAACGGTTGAGAGCCTCCCCGGGCCCGAACGATCCACTCCATGAACCCCACTGCAGGCTCATTGTCATGGAAGGGCTATCTGATATTTTGCGGAGTGGGAGCCAGCGGTCTGTTGGTAGATATGGGGCTCTTTCACCTGCTGCACCTGCGGTTCGGGTGGCCGCTCGAAGTCTCCAAACTCGCGGCCGCCGAAATTGCGTTGCTGAACAACTTTCTGTGGAATGACCGCTGGACCTTCGGCCACCGACCGATCGAGAGCGACGCGCCCTGGCCCCGCCGGCTCTTCCGTTTCCACGTCATTTGCCTTTCCGGGATTGCCCTCACGCTACTGCTCCTCGGTATCCTGCACCGGTGGGCGGGTCTCCATGCTGAAATAGCCAACGCCGTGGCTATCGTGGGGGTCAGCGGCTGGAACTTCGCCTGGAGTCGCCGGTGGGGATGGTCCTCCCGGGTTGCCCCAAACTCACACACACCAGACAAGCCGTGACTGTCGCACCTCGAAATTCTCCGCGTTGGATCCGCGCCGCGGGCTGGATCCTGCTCGGAAAACTGATTTACCTGGGCACCTTAATCACTGCGTTGGCCGTATGGAACCATCCGGAGCAACTCCCCGAGTTGGAGGTCCGTTGGCCGATCGGTGCGGCCCCCACCTTCGAGAGTCACTTCGCAACCTGGGATGCCGCACACTACCTCCTTCTGGCCACTCAAGGCTACGCCGACGGCGTCCGCTCCTGCGCCTTCTATCCGCTGTGGCCCCTGCTGTGGCGCGGTGTCATCGCCCTCGGGGCACCTCCGGTCTGGGGAGGGCTCATCCTGGCCAACCTGCTCTCCACACTCGGGCTGGCTCTCGTTTATCGGGCGGTAGCCCTTCGGTTTGATGCCTCCAGAGCGTTCTGGACGGTCCTCTTCATGGCCGTCTACCCGGGCAACTTGTTTCTCCAGTTCAGCTACAGCGAAGGTGCCTTCCTCGTCCTGTTGATGTGCCTCTGGAGTGGTTTGGAGGAGCGCCGGTGGCTGCCTGCGGCGTTCGGGGCATTGCTGCTGCCACTCAGCCGGGCCATCGGTGTTTTCTCAGTCATCCCCATCGCCTTCTGGCTGCTGAAACATCCGAGGGTCGCTCCTCGTTGGAATGCCGCGCTCTCGCGGATTCCTCGCCTGAAAACAGGGCTGCTCCACTGCGAAAGCGATGAGTCGCGTCACGGAGCGCGTTGGTTGCTATTGCTCCTTATCCCACCGATCGGATGGTCGCTGTATCTGGGATTAATGAACTCTTGGACGGGCAACCCCTTCGAGGGCTTTGAAGCGCAAAAAACTTGGGGACGCCATTCGATCCTGAACCTGATCAATGTCCCCAAGTTTGTCCTAGAATACCTCAACCCGCGCTACTTCCACGAGTTCGCCGACTCGATGCTCGACCGCCTATGCTTTCTGGCCGTGGCCTATTCGCTGCCGGCCCTGTGGCGGAGCGACCGGACCCTCATTCCATGGGTGTACGTGCTCGGAATCCTCCCCGCCATGAGCGGCTCGTTCACGTCGTACATCCGCTTTTCTGGGATGGCCTTTCCAATTTTCTTGGCTTGGTCGACTCCGGCCACATCGCGTCCCTGGCGCATCTTCCGCTGGATCGGGCTAACTCTCTTGGTGGTTCTCCACCTGCACCTGACCCGCAATTTCGTACTCAGCCGCTGGGCGGGTTAATTGCAGCCGGTGTTGAGTCGGGGAGTTTCGCGTCGTCGCAAACTCAAAGGGCGGCTAAGCTATGGCCTCTATGACGCGCTACCGTATCGATCAAATGCTCTCCCGCCACGGCTACTGCAGCCGGGGCGAGTCCCGGGGCTGGTTGAAGGCTGGCCGGGTGACCGTCAGCGGTGAGAAAGCAAAGAACCCTGCCGATAAAGTGCTGTTGGCCGACCTACGGATCGATGGCGAACCCATAGATCATCCGGAAGGCATCCTTGTCATGCTGCACAAGCCTGCGGGGCTCGTCTGCTCTCGAGAGGAACGGGAGGGTCCGAATGTGTATTCCCTGCTCCCGGAGCGCTGGAGCCGTCGAAACCCACCGATCACCAGCGTCGGGCGTCTGGACAAAGAGACCACGGGCCTGCTGCTCATCACAGACCGCGGGGAACTAGTGCAGCGTTGGACTTCGCCTCGCCACAAAGTGACCAAACGCTACGAGGTGGTGTCGGACCAAGACCTAGATCCCGACCTCGTGCCACTCTTTGCCTCGGGCACCTTGCGCCTGCCCGATGATGCCGATCCCTGCCTGCCGGCAAACTTAGTTCTCACCGGAGTTCGTTCTGCCCATCTCGATCTGGTGGAGGGCCGCTACCATCAAGTCCGTCGCATGTTTGCTAGCCAGGGTTTCCGAGTGACATCCCTTCACCGCAGCCTATTCGGTGCTCTGGAATTGGGGGATCTACCTCCGGGCCAATGGCGTGCCATCACCGCGGAGTCGATTTGATTTATCAAATTTGCGGATTATAAAAAGCTCTTCACGTCATGGGGCAACTTTCTCACGACCCTGCTCACCGCAGGACCACACACTCTACGGGACCACACTCATCGAACGCGATATCACCGCCGGACGCCTCCAAAGCGCACGCGGCACCTTCGATTTCCAGTTCTTTTCCCGACTCTTCGACGCTCCCAGTGGGTATTATCAAAGCACCACCGTCGACACGGGCTTCGAGCAATTCACCGGCCTCTGGGGCAGCGCCCTCTTCGGAGGCTATCGCGTCACCACCGGCGGCTTGTTGCCTGACTACGAAAAGAGCCGCACCCAGGGCTCCGGCGAACCCCGCATCGGATTCCGCCTACCGCTGCTGCGCGACGGATCCATCGACCGGCGGCGGGCCACCCTCATCAAGGCACGACTCGACAAGGATCTGGCCGACCCGGTGATTCACCGTCAGCAAATCGACTTCATCCGTGCTGCCACTGCGGGCTACTATGGCTGGCTCGCGGCGGGAGAACGGTTGCGACTCTCCGAAGCCTTGTTGCGCGTCGCCCGTGAGCGCATGGATACCCTCAAGACCCAGAGCCTCACCATTCCCGTCACCCCGAGTTTAAAAACCCGCGTTTGCCAATTGTACGCAGACGTACCATTTTGAATTCAGTTCATCGAATCCCATGAGCACCATTCCGCATCTCCCAGTCATTCGTCTCGGCCGCAACTACGCCTCCCTAGAGCAAACAGAGGTGAAAGATTTCCGCACCGGAGAAGTCTGTGCCGTCGTTTCATCGGTGAATGCCGGCATCGTCAAAAAAGACCTCACCAAGCTGGGAGTCGCACGAGCCGCCTTAAATCACTTCACGATCGCCGAACTGATGGCCATGAGCGCCAAGGCCGGTGACTTATTCCTCAACGGCACGCTGCCTTTAGGAGACCGCGGCCATACCCAGAGCGCCGACGAGTACATCCAAACCCTCAGCAGCACCAGCGGTCTGCCCCATGTGATGGTGAAGCGGAACATGGCGAAGATCCATTACGCCCTGACCCACATGCCGGAAATCCTTAACGGACTCTCCCGTGGGCTCGACTTCACCATCCTCGATAAAGGACGCGGCGAGCAGTTCGGTACCAACCTGGCCTTCTTCCCCACGGCTAACGCCCTCGGCTTGGTGATGCCCAGCAATTCGCCGGCCGTAAATTCCCTGTGGATCCCAGCCATCTCCCTCAAGACGCCGGTGATCATCAAGCCCGGCAAGGAGGAGCCCTGGACCCCGTACCGACTTATCCAAGCGTTCATCGCTGCCGGGGTTCCTGCTGAGGCCTTCGGTTTCTACCCCACCGATCACGAGGGAGCCGCCGCCATCCTGAACTTGTGCGGCCGGGCCTTAATCTTTGGAGACAAGTCCACCACCCAGCAGTACGCCCACAACCCGGCGATCCAGATCCATGGCCCGGGATGGAGCAAGTTCGTCATTGGCGAAGACCAGATCGAAAACTGGCCTGAGTTCATCGACGTGATCGCCGCCAGCATCGCCGACAACGGCGGCCGCTCGTGCATTAATGCCAGTGCGGTGGTGGTGCCCAAGTACGCAGAAGAAATCGCCGATGCGCTGGCCAAGAAACTGGGCCCCATCGCCCATACGCCTTCCGACGATCCCGAGGCCCGGCTTTCCGGCTTCGCCAACCCCAAGATGGCCGACTACATCGATGGGCAAATCGAAGACGGCCTCAAGATCTCGGGCGCCGAGGACGTCACCGCCCGCTACCGCGGTGGCTCCCGAAAAGTCTCCAGCGACATCGGCACCTTTATGCGGCCGACCATCGTGCGCTGCGACTCCTTCGCCCACCCGTTGGCCAACCGCGAGTTCCTTTGCCCCTATGCCAGCGTGGTCCAATGCAGCCAGCCTGAAGTGCTCAAGAATATCGGCTACACCCTCGCTTGCTCAGCGATCACCAAAGACCCGGCCTTCATCCGCGACCTCGAGGCCTTCACCGAAATCGATCGCCTAAATATCGGCCCGGTCTCGACCATGAAGATTTCTTGGGATCAACCCCACGAGGGCAACATGTTCGAGTTCCTCTGGCAGCGACGCTCCATCGAGTACGGTTGGTGATCGCCCGGGCCTAGGTGAAAGCCTAAGCCCATCCACCCCGAAGGCCGCTCAGGATGTCTTTCCTGCAGCGGCTTTTTGTTGCGATTCACCCGACTTGCCAGCGAGGTACAGCAGCGCCACCAGCCCAGCAAAGGGCAGCAACGAAAGAGCGTCTGAGCTGGGTCCTTCGAAGAACGGATTGTGCGCGGTCATCCACTTCTCGACGGACTCGTTGAACTCGGTTGTCACTCCCTGACTAATGGCCACACCAATACCCGCGATGCTGCCGCCGGCAATATAGCCGCTGGCCATCAAGACCCCCGGTGAGCGATCGCTCTCGGCAGCGATCTCCGAAGCAGTAAGTCCCTGCAAACGCCCCCGGGTGTGGGCGGCCCGATCGACGCACCAGCGAACACACCCGCCGACAAAAATGCCCAGCGAGGTGGAGATCGGCAAATAGACCCCCACCGCGAAGGCCAGCGAGGGGATGCCGCTGAGTTCGAGCACCAGAGCGATCATCACTCCGATTAAAACCAAGTCCCAGGGGAGCTTCCGGTCGAGCACTCCCTTGATGATGTAGCTCACCAGTACCGTCTTCGGGGCATCGTACTTGGTGACCGTGGCCCCGCTGGGCAGCTTCGATTCGGTTCCGGTGATGGCCGGATCCACCAACCAGACGGCCTTGCCCGACTCATCGACCAACCATTTCCGCGCCACGCCGTTGGTATCGGTCTGATGCCACACGCGGTATTCCTGGGTATCCACCCCGGCCATCGGACCCACCAGGTGCGCCCGAGGCGCATGGGTCAAGGCCTGGGCCGGGGCGACCAAGCCCGGGGCGACCTCCGAGGCGCGCACATGAATGGTCCCGGCATTGTTCATGGCTAGGAGCACCCACCCCATTACCAACGCTGAGGCAAAAGCCCCAATTAGAATGGCCAATTGCTGGTACCGGGGCGTGCCACCGATGAGGAAACCGGTCTTCAAATCCTGCGAGGTGGTGCCGCCATTGGAACAGGCGATACACACGATACCACCCACGGAAAGGGCGGTCACATAATGGGCCGAGCCTGTCCACCCCACGGCCACAAAGGTCAGGCACGTGAGCAGGAGCGTGGCGATGGTCATGCCCGAAATGGGGTTGGAGCTGGACCCTACTTCACCGGTCAACCGTGAGGAGACCGTCACGAAGAGGAATCCCAAAACCAAGATCAGCCCCGCACCCAGTAAATTCATGCGCAGAGCGGGAGCCAGCGTGATGGCCGCCATCAGCACGAACACTCCACCCGCCACCCAACGCAGCGAAAGATCCCGATCACGCCGATCCCCCGAGACCCCCGACGCGCCGTCACGGGCCCCGGCCAAATCTGCCAATCCGGCACGCAACGTTCGCCACAGCGTGGGCATAGACTTCAACAAACTCACGAGACCGCCCGCCGCCACGGCCCCCGCCCCGATATAAAGCAGGTAAGCGCTGCGGATGCCATTGGGCGACAAGTCGGCGATGAGCTTTTTACCGGGAGCCAAAGGGCTGGCCAATCCCGCTCCGAAATACTGAATGAGCGGAATGAGCACCAAGTAGCTCAGCACCCCACCCGCTGCCATGACCCCGGCGATCCGCGGCCCGATGATGTAGCCGACACCCACCATTTCAGGAGAGATCTCGCAAGACACCGAGCCACCCTTTAGCGGAGCCCCGAACACCTTCTCTGGAGCCTCTTTCCAGAGCTTCAGCGCCGAATTGCCAAACTTGTACAACAAGCCCAAAGCAAATCCGCCGAAGATGGTCTTGGCCTGAATCCCGGCTCCGGCCACTTCGCGGGCATAGGCCGGATCGGCGGCGGCCCGAGACTCGTCATTGGCACCCGCCTTGAGCACCTCCGCGCAGGCCGCACCTTCCGGATATTTCAGTTCCCCATGCTGCTGAACGATGAGCGGGCGACGCAGCGGGATCATGAGCAAAATTCCCAGAAGTCCGCCCAACACCGCCACCAACAGCACCCGGCTGGCCTCCAAATCGAAACCCAGGATGAGAATCGCCGGCATAGTGACCGCCGCCCCGAAAGCCAGCGACTCTCCGGCCGAACCCGCCGTCTGAGCGATGTTGTGTTCGAGAATCGTGGCATCCCGTCCGCCCATCTTGGCCCACAACCGGAACAGTGTGACCGAGATGACCGCGACCGGAATGGAGGCACTCACCGTCAATCCCACCTTGAGCGCCAAGTAGAGCGAAGAAGCCCCGAAAATAATCCCCAACAACGAACCCACAATCACGGAGCGAGCAGTGAATTCGCGCAGCCGAGTGACCGCGGGTATGTACGGGGTGAAGGGAGGGTTGGGCTGGGCCATAGGCTGAGGGTACAACCCTCGGTGAATTTTCCCAGAGGATCGTCATGAAGCCCTGAACCCACCTACCGGGATTCTGTCACAACGATGTCACTCTCCGCAGCAAACTGAACAATTGCCCCGCAGACTCACCGGGCTTTTGATCACATGGTATCCGATCCTGCATGAATCCTCGGCGCCACTTCCTGAAGTCCCTAGTGACGGCTCCCGCCGTCTCCGCCTTGGCTGCCGCTCAGGCGCACGCTGCGACTGCTTCTCCGAAAACCGCCCTCTCCGGAAAGCGCCCCCTAGCCTCGGGCACCCCGCGGCGCATCATCCACATGGTGGTGGATGGGATGAGCTCCGGAATCCTCGCCTGCGCCAACCAGTATTCGGAGCATGTCCGAGGACGTCCCCTAACCTGGTTTCGCCTCATTGATCAACCCTCGACCCGGCAGGCGGTCATGAACGTGCGGTCGCAGAACTCGCTGGTCACCGATTCGTCGGCCTCCTCCTGCGCCTGGGGCAGCGGCGTGCGCATTCCCAACGGTAAGGTCAACCAGACAAGCAAGGGAGAGAAGTTAGTCACCCTCTACGAACTCCTCGGACAAGCGGGCTGGAAGCGGGGCTTGGTGACCACCACCGAAATTACCCACGCCACGCCCGCGGGATTCATCGCCTGTGTCAGCGCGAGGGCCAGCGGTGAAGACATTGCAACCCAATACCTCGAACGCCGAATCGACCTGGCCCTCGGTGGTGCCAGCAACCACTTCCGGGCCGACAAGCGCAAAGACAAACGCGATTTGCTCGGAGACTTCCGCCGCCTCGAATACGCCGTGCTCCGGTCCCCCTCGGACCTCGCCTCAGCCCCGCGCGACCAGCGTTGGTTGGGAGTGTTCTCGGAAGGGCATATTCCCTACGTCGTGGACCAGCAGGGAGGCCTCACGAAAGTTGCCCCTACGCCCTCGCTAGCCGCGATGACCCGGGCCGCACTCCGACGGTTCACGCACGAGGAACGATTCATCCTTCAGGTCGAAGGCGGCCGGGTGGACCACGGTTGCCACAGCAACGACGCCGCGGCGGCCGTCCACGAGATGATCGCCTTCGATCAAGCCATCGAAGTTTGCCTCGAGTTCCAGAAGGACCACCCAGACACCTTAATCCTCATCACCACCGATCACGCCACGGCCAACCCTGGACTCAACGGACTCGGCGAGACCTACGAAAAGACCAACGCCGCCTTCCACAATTTGACGAAGGTGCGTCAATCCGTCGGCGAGATCCTGAACCGACTGCGCACCGCCGAGAACCGCACACAGGCCGCGGCGCGCCTCCAGGAATCCACCGGCTACGCGGCCAGCACCCGACGGATGGAGACCCTCGAACCCTTCCTCAAGAAGAAGGGTTACGCACTCTTCGACGCGTTCAACTCGGACACCTGCGCCTTGGGTCAAGTGTTGGCTAACCACACCGGCATCGCATTCACCAGCGGCAATCACACCTCCGATTACGTGCCCGTGCTGGCCATGGGGCCGGGATCTGACCGGATCGAGGGATTCCTCCAAAACACAGAACTCTTCGGCCACTACCTCGACTTCGCCGGGCTCTCCTTCCGCAATATCCAAGAACCCCTAGTGGCCGGTGCCTGCCAGGCCGCACCGACTGAGAACACCGCCGAGTATTTGCACACGGCTTAGTGAACGGTATGGAGCGGGGCAGATCCGAGGTGCGACTCCGAGAAGCCCGCGCGTTTCGAACTCGACCTGGTAAACACCCCTCACAAATCGATCCACCAAATGTGGGACATCCGGAGGAGAATTTGCAGCACGGCCAAAGCCATTGACCATCTCCCCTGCGAAGAAGAGTTCGAGGTGACCAGAAATTCCTGCCACGTCGAGATCTCTGGCGCGGGGGTCGGCGGCATTCGGTCGCCGTAATAATCCGGCTTTGCAGGATCGGTCTTGAGCAGCAGTTCTTCGTAATCACTCAGACCGTCTTCGTCGGCATCGTAAGTGTTTACCGTCAGGCTCACTTCATCGCTCCAAGCAGACCCGTAGGAATTGCTGACACGCACGCGATACCGGCCATTACCAAAGAGACGCACATGTCGCAGGACCAGGCGTTCACTGGTCTCTTGGGGTAAATTCTTTCCGTTGAACTGCCACTGATACCGCAACACGCCCGAGCCCCGGCTAGCCACCTGGAACACCACCTCAGATTCTCCTTCAGCCACCTCGATCGGAGCGGGCTGCAGTACAATGCTGGCGGGAGTCAACGGGTAGACTGTGAGGAGGGCTGGCTCGCTGAAAATAGCTCCCTGAGCATTTTGTACGAAGACTCGATAGTGCCCTCCATCGAGGGACGGCGGTACATTGCTCAAGGTCAACTCCGGGAGCGTTGCTCCCGGAAGGGTCAACCCATCGCACTGCCACTGAAAGGTGGTTGGCAGGCCTACTTGCGCTACTACTCGGAACGTCACGTCACGCCCCTTCTCCACGGATTGAGCCTGAGGCTGAACGATGAGCACCGGAATCTTCTCAATGCCCGAAGTGTCCTGGGCGTAGAGATTTATGATATCTTCCTGTGGCAGCGCCCGATCGAACAGTCGCAAAGTGTCGATCTCCCCCTGCAATCGCCCATTAACTGTGCCTGAAATGCCTCCCAAGGTCACGGGTGTCTTTAGTTGCAGTGGATTCACGCGAATTGGAGCAACCCCCACCGCTCGCCCATCCACCCAAAGTTGAACCACCATCCCCTTCTCATTGGTTTGTGTGGAGCGACTAAACACCACCACCACATGACGCCAGTCATTGGGGCTTTCGGGGAACCCGAAACCTTGTTCATCCCCCATGCCACCCGAGACCATCAGCCGTTTCCCATCCGTGCGAATGGAGAAACTCGACTGTTCCGGGGCAGACTCCCGGGCACAGCCCAGCAAATATCCTTGGATCGGGCAGCGCATCTACAAGGACACCGTCGTGCCGCGATACCCATTGGGACCAAATCCCGCCAGCGACGGAATGGTGATACTGACATTGCTGCCGCCCAGACTCAGGACCTGGCTGGGAGCGACCTTACGCGTGGATAAAAAACGCAGAGCCCCTCCGACCGGATCACTCACCGCATGACGCTCGAATCCGCTGACATCCTGCAAATCCCCATCGAAGGGATAATACGCCACCAGACCGAGAGGTGGAACCGAGGCAGTTGAAGCACCCCATCCTCGGTAGGCGATCAAAAGGCCCAAGAAGATCGGGAACCACAGTCGAAGGGCCTGATGAATCGGAACCTTCGTGGCAAAAGGTTGGGCTCTCCAAAACCGGGGGAGAACGCAACCAGGATGGCTAATAACGTTGGGCATCACCGCAATACCGATTCCGTAGGGGACCTCGTAAGAAAGCGCAACCCTCCAGATTCTGAATCACTCAACAGGATCGCCCGCACAACACGGCCACTCTTCACCCACCGAACTCATCGGAGCCCGACAATCCAAGCATCTCACTATCACTTGCGAAAATGGCGCTCTGCGAATCCCAGGAACTGCTGCCAATCGTAGAGTTCTACCGAGTGGCCTCCAGGTCGATTGTGGTAAGCAATGTCCCCCTCGGTCAGAGCAGTGCCAACAGCAGGCGGCGTCGGAGAGTCCAAACCCTTCTTGCCGAGCAATCGGTACACCTCAGAGGCATGATGAGCTGAAAGGTATTCCCCCACGGGATCCGCCCAGAGGTCCTCCACCCCGCTGGCGACATACAAGGGCCGCGGCGCGATGCACGCCAATAGCTCGTGCTGATCGACGGGCAAGTCGTCCTCATTGCGCGCAAAGCGGGCGGCATTCCGGCACAACCAATACGGGAAGCGTGTGACCATTTTCTCCATGTTCTCGCCGAAATTGCGTTTCCACAGCGCGGCCCCGCCACAACCGGATTGAGCCGAGATCACGAGCGCAAAACGGGTGTCTTGGGCCGCGGTCCAAAGAGCGGTCTTGCCCATCTTGGAATGCCCCATGATGGCCACCCGCCGGGCGTCGACGTCGGAATCGGTCTCCAGATAATCCATCGCCCGGGATCCACCCCAAGCCACGGCCGAAATCACCCCCCATTCGTAGGACTTAGGAAAACTCTGGTGCTCGCGATAAAACAGCGGGTGGATTCCCTTAAGAAATTCCACCTCGTTGTGACGCGTCAGGTCTGATTGGGGCACCACCACAAAACCAAATCCCCGTTGCAGCAGTTCTCCAATGGGCACTCCGTTACGCAAGTAGCCGGGTCGATCGGGATGCGGATCATGACCGTCGTCCCGAGTACCGGAAAAGCTGTGAAGCATGAACACGGGAGCCGGCTTACCGCTGCCATTGGGTGTGATGACGAGGATCCGCAAATCCACCTCTCCCTTTGCATTATGGAAACGAAGCCGAACATCTTTTCGGGTGGCCTTGCCGCCCATGAATTGCCGGTCGACCTTGAGGATTTCAGTCTGAACCTGAACTGGCACTTCCGGTTTCGGCACGACGCCATAAATCAGGTTCCCGAAGAGCGCGATGAGTTGAGGACGTCGAACCTGAAACCACTCCTGCGCCGTGGTAATGGGTCGACCCTCGGCCGAAACCAGCACCGGCGGCAACTGATAAGGCGGCACCTTGGATTCATCGCGAATGACATCCAAATCACTGTTCTTGGGTTCCTCGGCCTGAAGAACCATCAGGCTGACAACCAGCGCACCCAACCAACCCCAGCCACTCGATTTTTGTGGTTTCATTGAGCCTAAAACCCTCCCTGAAAGTTCTTCACCTGTCCCGTCCAATCCCGACAGGCCGCATACATCCCTCGCCCGTGCCCCAACGGGGTACCCCGAAAGCTGAAGCAACGTCGCATAGCGCGTCGGCCGGCCGGCGATCCTGGGGTATGCAGCGTTCCGAATTTTAATCGTCGCTGCACTCGTGCCCCCGCCGTTACCGCCCCGATTCCGACCAATCCCACGGCTCTTCAACGGCAATTATTCTTCTCTGAAGGAAATAATCGTCGCTGTACACACGGCACAACCTCTTGAGTCCCCGGGTAAATCCCAGTGCCCCAACGGGGCACCGCATACCAGCCCAGGGTGCAACCCTGGGACTCGGCATTCAAAATCGGACGCGTTCTGAAGGAACGCCGCATAGCGTCTTCATCCCAGTGCCCCACTCGTGCTCCGGCCGTCACCGTCCCGATTCCGACCAATTCCACAGCACCACATCCCAGGTCAGGCCTTCGTATTCGATGGCGTGGATGACCTCGAAACCCACCTTCTGGTGCGCCTTCAGCGAGCGACGGTTTGCCCGAGCGATGTCGGTAACCCCGCACGAATAGTGCTCCTCCAACGACGCACGAAAAGAGGCATACAACCGGTTCACCAACCCCTGCCCCCGGTAGTCCTTGTCCACACACAATTGCCCCACCACCACGTAATCCGTTCCGGCTAGCAGCGATCCTCGATAGGAGATCTGGTCGATTTCATCGAACAAGTCCGAGATAAACGGGAGGCCCTTCCGAACCTCCTGGGTGACCACCAGCGCGTAACCCACCACCCGACCGTCGTCCACGGCGATTACCGAGGGTCGCTGTTCCTGCATTTGCCGCAGGTAGTCCAAATCGTATTCGGCGATCAAGAACCCCTGCTCTTCGGCTTCAGACTCGCTCAGACACCGCTTCAAGTTGCGCCGTTGCAACGCGAGGATGCCCTCCAACTCCGACGCCTCTTGAGCGAGCTTGATACTGACCATGGTTCGAATCCGTATTGAGGCGGCAGTGTGCACACCTAGTGCAGCGATCTTGCACCGCCTCACTCCCGCTGCCTAGCGTTTGGCCTATGACGCTTCTGCGGTGTGGTTGGATGGGTGTCCTCATGTGGCTCCTGACCGGCTGCCTTTCTCACAAACATCCCGTCACCCCATCCTCTCCGACGCCTCCCATGCGACTCCTCTTCGTGGGCAACAGCCTTACCTACTACAACGGCGGCTTGGAGAACCACGTCCGTCTGCTGGCCGCATCCGCCACCCCTCCTCGCATCCTCGTGGCCGATCGAGCCACCCAAGGAGGCGCCACGCTGCGTGTCCTCCACGGATTGCCCTCGGTGCAAGAACGCATCCAGCAGGGACACTACGATCGAGTCATCCTGCAAGACGACATCCCGGAACTCACCGAGCACAGCATCGCTCCCTTCCAGGAATACGTCCGGCGGTTCGATCAGGAAATTCGATCCCATGGCGGACACTCAGTGCTCTTCATGGCCTGGCCCTACGAACGCCTCGGCTGGATCTCTCGCGAACACATCGCCGAAGCGCATCGAACCCTCGGAACCGAACTCAATGTGCCGGTGGCTCCGGTGGGATTGGCCTTCCGGCGTTCGCTAGAAGCCCGTCCCCAACTCGCCATGCTGGGCAAGGATCGCGAGCACGAAACCTTGCACGGAACCTATCTGGCGGCCTGCGTCCACCACGCGACCCTCTTCGGCGTTTCTCCAGAAGGACTATCCTACCGACCCGACGGGGTGTCTGCAGACGAAGCCACATTCCTGCAATCCATCGCCTGGCAAACGGTGCAGGCGTGGGCTCGGTAAGCGTCCGTCCAGCGCCCGCCTGCTCCACAGGTCAGACACTCACGCCGCAATGGGGGCACCCTGTTTGCAGGCGAAAGGACTTGGGTCGAATGGGTTTGCCGCAACCCACACAAGGGCGTACCGAACCCTGGAATATCCAGACCATCTCCTCAACGAGGTAGGCAGCAACCATCAAACCAGCCATGACCTCGGCCGTGTTGTGGGCCATGGACCCGGGCTCGGTCTCATGAGTCCATCCCCAGAGTCCCAAAGCCAATGGGGCTGCAATCATTGCTTTCCATTGGCGATAACGTTGCCACATAAGGCTGAGAATTGGCCAATCCTGGGCGATTGCTAGGAGGAATTGCCCCGACCCTTTCCAGAATCCCCCATCCTCCATTCCGCCACCGTGCCGTGGCGAATAGCGTCAACCGATCGCGCCCTCGATGAGTTCTCCGTGGACGTCGGTCAGGCGATGATCTCGACCGCCCGAGCGGAAGGTCAGGCGGCGATGATCCACCCCCATCTGATGCAATACGGTGGCATGGAGATCATGCACTCGGCAGATCTTGTCCACCGACCGGTAACCGAACTCGTCCGTAGCGCCGATAATGTTGCCACCACAAATCCCGCCGCCGGCCATCCACACCGAGAACCCGAAGGGATTGTGATCGCGACCGTTGGAACCCTGCGCGAAGGGGGTCCGCCCGAATTCACCGGACCACACGAGCAGCGTCGATTCCAATAGGCCTCGCCGCTTGAGATCCAAGATGAGTGCCGTAATCGGTTGATCGACCGCCCGGGCATTGGCTTCGTGACCGGCCTTCAGGTCACCGTGCTGATCCCAGCGGTCACCGATAGTTCGAGGACATGTGACCTCGATGAACCGGACGCCTCGTTCCACCAACCGGCGCGCCAGACAACATTCGCGGGCATAAATCCGGGTCGGCTCGAACGAACTGTCGAATCCGTAAAGAGCCTTGGTTTCCGCACTCTCTGCATCCAGCGCCGCTAGTTCGGGAACCGCGGCCTGCATTCGGTAGGCCAATTCATGATTAGCAATCGCACTCTCGATGGCCTCGGATTCGGTGTCATGGGCGAAGGCCGAATCCAAGCGCCCGATGAGTTGACGCTTGCGTCGCTGAACCAACTCGGATTCCCGGGGAGTGGCGTCGGCGATGGCCTCACCCCGCGGACGCAAGATAGATCCCTGATGCCGTGCCGGAAGGAATCCGGCCGAAAAACAATCCAGCCCTCCCGGGGGCACCAACCCACCTTCCACGACAACAAAGCCTGGCAAGTTGTTGTTTTCACTGCCCAGGCCATAGGACATCCAGGCCCCCATGGACGGACGCCCAGGAATCCCAGAGCCCGTGTGCAGGAAATAATTCGCGTTGGTATGCTCACTGAACTCGCTGGTCATCGAGCGGACCACGCACAATTCATCAGCCACCCGCCCGAGATTCGGAAAGAGCTCCGAGATCGGAATACCGGACTGCCCGTGTTGGCTAAACTTCCAAGGCGAGGCCAGCGTGTTGCCGTTGTTATTAAATTGCGTGGGCGCCATCGCCATCGGAAACGGCTTTCCGTGGTAATCGGCCAAACGCGGCTTTGGATCGAAGGTGTCCATTTGCGACGGCCCCCCGTCCTGATACAGAAAAATTACACTGCGGGCCCGCGCCTGGGAATGGGTCGAAGCCAAAACCCGTGAATCACGCGGTGAACGACCGGCACCTTCCGACCCGGCCCCCGACGCCGCCCCCGCTGGCCCGAATAAACCGGCCAATGCCAATAAACCAAACCCTCCGCTGGAAGCCGCGAGCATGTCGCGGCGGCTCATAGGCGTGGAGTGAAAACGGCCGCAATGGTGAGTCCGGGGCGTGTTCATCGGAGGAAAACAAATTCTTTGGAGGCGAAGAGCGCGTGATTCAAGGCCGCGTAGGCCGACCGCTCGCGGGCCAACGGCGCAGTATCCGAAGACGCAGACCGCTCGGAGTCCAAGAACTCCAGGGCCATGCGAACCTCATCCGCTCGCGGCCATCGGGAGAAGGCTGAGAGCCAGAGCGTTTCGATGCGCGCTCGATCTAAATCAGCGGAAGCGGCGCCAGAAAAAGCGCCCTCTGGGAGGAGTGTTTCTGCCCAACGCCGGGCCATAAGATGAACCAACTCACTGTTCATCAGGGCCAGAGACTGTGCGGGCACATTAGAGGCATGGCGACGACCGCAAGTGCTGGCCGGGGACGGTTGGTCGAAGGCCTGCAAAAAAGGATCGAGAAAATTGCGCCGCGTCTCGAGGTACACACTGCGACGACGGGCCCCATCGATCGGCCCAGACTTCCCAGGTCGGCCGCGCCCTTGCATGTGCTCGGTCAAGCGAGCGGGAACACTCACCCCGCCCGCCGTGCGGTCGAGGGTTCCGGAGGCTGCCAGCATGGCATCCCGAATCTCCTCGGCATCGAGGCGTCGGACCGGCAGCGGCGACCAAACTTCGGCCGGGGTCTCGCCGGGATCGGCCGCAGCCCGATAGGCATGGGACAGAGCGATGTCCCGAATGAGCTGCTTGAAGGTGTGGCCTCGACCCAACCGAGACGCCAAGTGGTCGAGCAATTCCGGGCTCCAGGGCGTGCCACCGAGTTGTCCAAAATCGTCGGGCGTCTCAACGATGCCGCGCCCGAACATCTTGAGCCAAATCCGGTTGGCGGTGGTTCGCCACAAGAACGGGCGACGCGGATCAGTGAGTGCGGCCAACAACGCCCGGCGACCACTGCCCACCACAGGTTCTTCGGCACGGGACCCCATCAGGGACAAGCGCGCCAGCGGAGCGGCCTCGCCCGGGCGGTGAGCCGCACCGCGAAGGTGAATCGGCTCGTCCAACGGACCTCCTTCATCAGCCACCAATGCGCGAATGGGCGGAGCGCAGGCCAACAACGCATCCCGAGCCTCAACAACGCGCCGGCGCGCCTCGCCTAAGCCAGGCGCCGCTGCGTTCAGCCCGCTGGCCAAGCCGTCAGCATCCCACTGTTCGGCGGGGGGCGGCGTGGGTGCATCGCTCGTGAGGATCGTATCGATCTCGATCCAACCCGGGCCGTCATCCTGAACCTCGAAGTGAACACGTTCTCCGGCATAGCGAGAGAAGTCGAACGTCTCGATGCGCCATGCCATCTCTCGTGGGTCTTTTTGGGCATCAACCCCTTCGACGCGCCCGAGGCGGCGACGGAACCCCTCGAAGAGGAGACCCGTGTGCTTATCGAGCCAGTAGTTGTCCACGACGGCACGGAAGGCGGCATCGCTACCCCGCAGCCGGACGTGAAAATAGCGTTTTTGGATGGTGAAATCGGCCGAACGGGCGCTGCCGGCCAGCGGCAACGCAAGGCGCGCGCTGTCGAGAGTGCCCGTCTCCGCAACCCGAAGCTCCCCAGCCGCCGTGAGAGCCAACCGAGAACCCGACGCATCAAACGCGTGTCCGCTGCGAGACCACCCCGCACCGCCCTGAGCCACGTCGTCCAGCACCGTGACGCCCACAGGCTGGATGGCGCGAGTTACTCCAGAGACACCGGACATTTGAGCCGCCGCTTCCAAAGACTCCCGGGCCGCCAACGCCCGGCCTGGAGTCCGCGCATCGGCATCTAAAAAACCCTCGATGCGTCGCGTGTTCCGGGCCACGCCCGACAAGGCATAAAAATCCCGAGTAGGAATAGGATCAAACTTGTGGTCGTGACACCGAGCACACGCGATCGACAACCCAAAGAGACTCCGGCCCGCCACATCCACCGCCCCGGCCAATCGATCGGCCTCATCCTGACGAACATCGACAGGGGAATGGGTGGCAGGCCCGAGGAACCACCAAGCCGTCCCAATAGGGGCAGCATTGGGAAGCCCCAAACCCGGCCGCGGCGGCAACAAGTCACCGGCCACCTGCTCGGCCACGAATCGGGCCAGCGGCAGATCGGCATTGAAGGCCTCGACCACGTAATCCCGATAACGCCAGGCATAGGGAATATCGAAATCGAATTCATGGGCCATGGTCTCGGCAAAGCGGGCGAGGTCCAGCCAATGACGCCCCCAGCGCTCGCCAAAGGCCGGGTCAGCCAGATATCGGTCCACCCAACGCGCATAGTGTTCGGGAGTGGGATCGGCTAGAAAGATCCGCACCTCTTCCGTCGTGGGCGGCAACCCCCGCAAGTCATACGACAACCGACGGAGCAACGCGGCTGGTTCGACATCCCTCGACGGAGCGGGCCATCGTGCCGCCTCGCGGTTGGCGAGAACGAAGGCGTCGATCCCACCCCAGCACCACTGCCCGTCACGAACGGAGGGCAACGGAGGGTCTTGAAGAGCACGGAACGCCCAGGGCTCAGCATAGCCAGCTCCGGCGGCAATCCACTGCTCCAGAATTCGCACCTCGTTCGGGTTCAAAGGTTCTCCCTTAGGCGGCATGCGTTCGTCGGGATCGGAGTGCACCACCCGTGCCAGCAGCGGGCTGGAAGACGGCTTACCGGGCACGATGGCTACCCCACCCGATTTCAGAAGAATCGTCGCACCCTCCACCGTATCTAAGCGCAACCCGGCCTTACGGGCCTCGGCATCCGGGCCATGGCACGCGTAGCACTTAGCGGCCAGAATGGGACGCACTGAACGAGTGAAATCCGGCCCCAAAGCCATCACCCGACCCGTCCCCAGAATGAGTCCCCCAAGGGCAAGGACGGTGCCTAGCCAGCAACCCATCGATGGAAAGACAGTGGACACCCAGAAACACTACCATCGAAGGCCCACATTGGAAATGCCCATCATCCCCCAAACCCACCAACCCAAACCAGCAGCGGGAACGGGCCGAAGCAAGCATTGGAAGCGATCACCAAAACTCCTCGCGCACAGCGCGAAAGCAACGCTCTCCCCCGAGCTTACCTGCGCGCGCAGGCCCGTTCCCGCGGCCCCTCACCCAGACACATGCCAAAAAAATTTCACGTTTCCAGCGAGTCCAGAGTTCCCCAACGTCGATCACATCACTCCCATGACCTTCCCGCTGTTAAGCAGGATCCACCGAGGTGCCCACCGTGGCAGCATCCGAGCCTGCAAAATCGTGGTCTTATTCAGCCTACTGACCGCGGGCTGCGATCCATCTAGCAGTACAAAAACTCAGGCTCCCAAGAGCCCGACATCCGAAGCAGCGGCAGCCCCATCGGCGGCGCTCATTTTGGCGGCCGTGGACAACGGATTCCACCGCGTGCCCATTGCACTGACCACCGACTACGGGTTCCTGGTGGTCAATACTGGAGACGACGAACATCCCATCCCTTTAGTCTCCGTGGGGTTCCGGTCGGAGCGGCGCATCATCTCGTGTGGTTCACTCGCCGAATTCGAAGCCGCTCTCCGCAAAGTGCCTCCAGGGAGCACGATCCACCGCCATGAGCGATGCCTCATGCCCGCCTCGCGAGGCCTCGCCGAAGAGTTCCTCGCTGGCATCGAACCGACGTTGTCACAAGTGGGTATCTCCGTCGCCCCGGAACTCGTAATCACCTGCCTCTGCGGACGCTGACATCGCTCGAGGTTCGACGGCGGCCGAACGATGCAGATGCAGGCCACCCGACCAATTCCGACTGGCTGAGCCCCGAGGTCCACGACAGTCTCCCAGCATGCCCCTCGCCCCGTGTCCCCGTTGCACTGAGCGCCCCATTGAGCGGATTCAACCACGCATCATTGGGTTCGGTTCAATTCGGCGGAATCTCCGGGCCACGGTTTCGACGTTCCTCCTCTTGAGCGGGTTCCTGTCGATACTCTCCGAAGCCGTGGCCTCTCCAGGTCCGAAGCGACCCAATATTCTGCTCATTGTTTCCGACGACCAGGCTTGGACGGACCACGGCTTCATGGGGCATCCCACGATTCGCACACCCCACCTCGACCGTCTGGCGGCCCGTTCGCTGTGCTTCACGCGGGGGTACGTTCCGTCGAGCCTGTGCTGCCCCAGCCTCGCCTCGCTCATCACCGGCCGATACCCGCACCAGCATGGCGTCGTCTGCAACGATCCTGCCAGACCGCCCGGCCAGCCTTCGTCGAACTTCTACCGGAGCGACGCCTACCGGGCCGGGCGCGAGCGACTGTCCTCATTCCTCGAACAAACCCCCACCTTGCCCCGACTCCTCCGCGACCAGGGGTACCTGAGCTTCCAGAGTGGCAAGTGGTGGCAGAACGACTATTCGCGAGGCGGCTTCACCCACGGAATGACCCGAGGCGACCGGCATGGAGACGCTGGGCTGGACATAGGCCGGGTCACGATGAAGCCCATCGAAGACTTCGTGACCCTCGCCGAACAGGAGAACCGACCGTGGATGGTCTGGTACGCCCCCATGATGCCGCACGACCCGCACACGCCCCCGGAGCGGTTTTTGGCTCGGCACCGCGGGACTGCTCCGACGCTGCCGATCGCAAACTACCGAGGCATGGTCGAATGGTTCGACGACACTTGCGGCCAACTCCTCGATTTCTTGGAGAAGCGGGGCTCGGCCGAGCACACCCTGGTCGTCTTCGTCACCGACAATGGATGGATTACCGATCCCCAAACTGGACGATTTGCCCCTCGCTCCAAACAGAGCCCCTACGACGGCGGACTGCGCACTCCTATCCTCCTCGGGTGGCCGGGTCGTGTGAAACCCCAGCGCGATGAAACCCACGCCGTGTCGAGCCTCGACCTGATGCCGACACTCCTGCGGGCCGCCGGCGTGAAGTCTCCTCACAACTTGCCAGGCATCGATTTGCTCGACCCCAAGGCCGTGCGCCGCAGGACCTCGGTCTCCGGCGAGTGCTTCACTCACGACGCAGTAGACCTCGACCACCCGGAGTCGGGCCTTCGCTGGCGTTGGATCGTGCGCAACGGTTGGAAGCTCATCCTGCCCACCCCATGGAACGAACCGACCGCGAAGCCCGAGCTGTACCGGATCGTTGAGGACCCCTTCGAACAGGCGGACCTCGTCGCCCAGCATCCGCTCCAAGTGAGCCGCCTGCGCCGCGAACTCGAGAAGGAGTGGAAGCCCGTCTGGCCCTGAGCCCAAGAGCGCCCGTTGGCATCCCGGAACTTCAGGCTTTGCCGTCGCGAATGTGCACCCAGCAATGCACATGGGGATCGCCCCGGAAGTACCAGAGCATGTTGGGCCCCTCGATTTGCCAAACATCCCAGACCCCGTCCTTACCGAGGTCCTGGCCCTTAAAATAAGCCAGGTGCAAGTTTTCGAGCCCTTGCGAATCCACCAAGCGCAGCGATTCGTCGGCATCTACTTGGCGGAAGGGAGCCAGCAAATCCCTCAGCACGTTGCGCATCAGACCCCGCTGGTCCGCGCTCAACTCCGAGCCAGGGAGGCCGGTGAGACCCTCGCGACGGCCACTCAGGCGAACCGTTTCAGTCGCTCGCTCCGGTCGGCTACGCCCCTCGACGAGGGCTCCGGTCCGCTGTCGCCCATCGAGGGCCTGGAACAATTCATTGGCCCGTTTGGCCTGGTACCAAAACACGTTGCCGGGATGGTCGGCCGCTTCCTCGTCGTTCGGACCCGACTGATGGCCGTAGAAGATTGGCCCGCCAAAGGCAGTCCCGGCCACCGAGTCGCCATCGCAGCGACGCGTGCAGTGGCGCCCAGTGAGCACGAACTCGAAGGCCCCAGTCCCGGGACGACCAAAGAGCGCCACCGAGGTGCCGCGCTCGAAACCCTTGCCTTCGGAGTCCTCGACCATCTGGCGCATCATGGCCTCGGCATGGTTCGGGTGATGCAGCTTGCGGAAGATCTGACGCACCAGGTCTTGCTGGTCCGGACGCAAGACGTCCTGAATCGAACGGCCGGTGATCATCCAGTTATTATCCACCTTCTGACGCAGCGGGTCGTTGAACTCCCGGCAAACCAGACGTCGCTGGGTCTCGTCGAGGGATCCGTGCAGCTGAGATGCGAGGGTCTCGGAGGTCGCGGACGACGGGGACTGGCCCAGGAGCCCCAACGGGATCGCGGCGGCGGTAGAGGCTAGGAAACTCCGGCGATTAAGAAAACGCACGGGCCGAGACACCTCAGGCTGAAAAGGAGACGGGAGCATGGGGAAGTTTGCCCATAAGCCGAAGAAGTACGCCAGCCTCCCGTTCAAGCTGCGCATCATTAGTGTTCAGCAAGACGCCCCGAGTTTCGCGACAGCAACCGGGCTGGCCCATCAGAAAGCCCCGAACTCCATCGCGCCGCGTGGATAGGCTCGGAGTGAACTCTTGTCCAGAGGTGCCGGTTCCTGCACTTTGGATCGCTTCCCGTGGATCTGAACTTACCCAACGCCATCGCAGGACTGCTCGTCGGCATCGTCGTCGGCGCCACCGGAGTCGGAGGGGGTGCCCTCATGACGCCGTTGCTGGTTCTGGTGTTCGGCGTGGCCCCGCAAACGGCGGTGGGCACCGATCTCCTTTTCGCCGCGCTGACCAAGATTTTTGGAACGGTCGTCCACCATCGTCAGGGAACAGTGGACTGGCCGGTAGTCCGGCGCCTGGCCCTGGGTAGCCTTCCCGCTGCCGCCGCGACCCTAGCCTGGATGACGCTGACAGCGACCGCGCAGGTGCGAGGCGGATTCTTAATACGGGCAGTGGCGATCGCCCTGCTCATCACGGCCGTCGGCATCTTGTCCAAGGACTGGATCCAGCGGATGGGAAGCAAGGGATCCTCGGGCGTGATGGAATTGTTAGGACGTTCCCAAGCCGTCCTGACGGTCCTAGCTGGGTTGATTCTGGGCATCTTAGTGACACTGACCTCCATCGGGGCCGGTGCACTCGGCACAGTGATGCTGGTGTACCTCTACCCGGTGCGCCTAACACCGAGCCGTTTAGTGGGCACCGACCTGGCTCACGCGATCCCGCTAACCATCATCGCCGGCACCGGACACCTCATGATGGGCAACGTGAACCCCACCCTGCTCGGCAACCTGCTACTGGGGTCCATTCCCGGAGTGCTCCTGGGTTCCTGGGTTAGCACCCGTGCGCCGATGCAGTGGGTGCGTGTCGGTCTGGCAGCCATTCTCGCCGTCGTAGCGGTGAAAATGCTGACGACCTGAGGTGTTCCACCGAAGGCCTAGGCTCGCACGGTGAGGCCGGTACTTAGGGTGCTTCGAACTCCACATACCGAGTCTCTCCGGGAGGCACCACGATCTCGATGCGCTCGGCGGGCTCCCAAGTTTGGCCCGTCTGCCAATCACGGGCCTTGGCGGCGCCGAATCGGGGCGTCAGACGAACCTTAGCTACCCTTTCAGGGAACACGCGCACCGGGGTCCGGCCCGCCTTAATCACACCGTCGTTATGAATTAACTCCACCACCCAACCGCGGCGGTTCCGGTTGATTTGATATTGGATCGGATCGCCCGCCACCGCGACGGGCAGGGTCTCGGCCGCAATGCGCTGAAGGCGTTCCTCGGAAATTGCCGCCGGGCGTTGGGTGGCCGGGTGAACTCCCTCGGCCAGCACCTCCGTCGGCCCGGCCTTTTGAAGCCGAGCCCAAGCCTCCGAACCCAGGGACTTCACATGGCGTTCCTGCAGCAACAAGCGACTGCCCGCGGCCACAGCCGTCTCCAGCTCGCGGACAAATCCGGCGCTAAATTCTACCTCGCCCGCCAGCAGGATGACCGGATAGCGGCCCATGAACGCGCCCGTCGCCGTCGACAGCACCACATCGCAGAGCTCCCCGTGGCGCGTGGGCTGCAAATAATTCGCCTCGGGGTTCGGCAAATGGCCCGGCACCGGCGGCCGCGCCATTCCGCCAAACAACTGGGTCTCCAAAAGGTCGGCCACCTCTTGATCGGCGGCAGTCCTCGGAAAGAAACCCCAGGTTTTGCCGATGTAGCCGTTGTATCCAGCGAGGTGATCCAGGACCACCAGCAGCGGCGTGTGCGGATTGCCCCGGTCATGGGCCCGCATGAAGGCGAACGCGTTGGCGGCGGCCCGACCGTGCGGGGTCAGAGCCCACGGTTCTTTCCCGGTCTCAAAGAAACTGTTGAAACTGTTCTCCGGGGTGACCAACGCCGCACCGGCAAACCAGGCGTGCTGCCACATCCGCTGGCACAGGCTCAGCGAATGCCCCGCATCCAAGCCGGTGGCCGTGGGTCCGTTGGTGTCGAGCGGGCCGCGGGTGGTGACGGCGTTGCCGAACCACGGACTCATCTGAACCGACCAAGGCAAATTCCATTGCCGAGCCGCCCCACGTGAGAAGGCAAACTTGGACTGGGTGAACCCGATGTTCTCACCCACCTCGATGCCCACCACGCTCGTCCCCCACTCGGCCGCGTAGCACTCGTAGTGAGAATGGCCCGTCACGCTAATCAAGCGCCCGCCCTTGGCCTGGCGATGCCACAGAAAGTACTGACACAACTGGTCATAGGCCTCGCGGCGGGTCTTCGGAACGGGCTCGTACCCTTGGGTCTCCGGAGGCCGAAGGAATCGATTTCGCTGAGCCTCGAAGTCCTTGCCAAGCACGTCTCGCATCCAGTTCGGGTCCGTCCGAAGCCGGTGGTAATGGTAGCCCCATTCACCCAATTGGATGGCATTGAAGACGCCGGCGTCATCGAGGACACGGACCGCCGCCTCGTCGTCGGCTGAGAGCACACTCGTACTTCCCTCCAACTGCATACGGCCGCCGTCGGGCGGGTAGAGAATCACCGGCCATCGCCGCCGCGCGAGCACCTCGAAAGCGCCTCGAGAACCGGCCGTCGCCGAAGGACCCGGATCCAGCGCATTGGCGAGCCCGAGCCTTTCGAGCGCCTTCAAAAACGACTCGAGTTCGCGAGGCTCCGACGGCCCGCCGTAAATCGAGAAGTGGAAATTTGTGGAACCCGGAAGCAACCGCAGCGCCGGCGCGGGTGCGGTTTGGCGAAATACGGCCGGAGTAGTTTGGGCCGCTGAAACCGTTTGGCCGGAGGGATCGCGGCGCGTCCATGCCATCACCCGGCCTGCGGCGTCGAGGGCTTGCGGATTGCGATGCACGATCCCATGCAACGCCAAGGCCAAGATCACCTCATTGTGGTTAATCCCCTTGGGTTGCCCATTGTAGCCGGGTTCCTTGCCCACGCCCGTGCGGGTGTTGCCCCGGGTGTCCACCTCGCCCGAGTCAAGGATGCGCGAGATTTGCCAGCGAGCGGCCGGCTTCAGAGCCTCGTCGAGCTCGGGCATCGGGACATGCAATGCGAGCACCTGCGCGAACAGCAGCGTCACCGCGTTGTAGCTCGAGTCGCGCCCGCCGTGTTCCAAAAAGACTCCCTCCTCATCCCGCTGAAGCAGCGCCTCGGTCACCAGACGCCTCGAGGTCGCCACCAGCGACTCGTCGTTCAAAACCCGCCCGCAGGTTCCGAAGGCCTTGGCGGCGATGAACACCCGATTCACGGCTTTCCGGCTCTTGGGCAAGATCGTCGACTCGCCCGCCGCCAGAAAATCGCAGGCGCGTCGGAGCTTCGGTTCGATGGCACGGAGGCGGTCGTGGAAGTGGGCCTCATGCGGCGATTGGCGGATCACCAGAATCGCCCGCCCGAGTTCCTGCAGGAAAAAATACGCCGTCTCGACGGCGGCACCACCGGAGGCCGAACTCCCCCCGCTGGGCCGCTCGGTCGCTGCGAATCCACCGTCGTCGCGCTGATGCTCGAAGGTCACCTCGACGCCCTTCCAAGCCCGGTCAGCGCGTGCGAGGTCGCCGGCCACCACCGCCGCGATCACGGCCCGGCAACTGCCCCGCTGCGAGCCTGCCTCGATCCAGCGTCCCTGACCTCGGTTCCCGCCGGCCAGCCCGTGATCGTCGGGCAAGTCATTCTGGCTGAGCCACTCCAACCATCCCGAGGGCAAAGACTTGAGCACATCATACTCGCGAAGGGCTGGTGTGGGATCTGCAACGGCGCGACCGAGCGCCAACATCAACACAACCACCAGCGCAACCCAGCGACTCCAGAGACCCCTCCAAGGGTGAATTCCGAGGGCACTGCTTCCGGCGCGAAATCGAGGGATGAATTGGGCAAAGGTCATGCGACGAGATATTAGAAAATTTAGGGTTCGCGCGACCACTCGAGCCATTCCTGTTCGATAGTTTTCGGGTCGGGTGTGCCATCGGCCACGAGAATCCGATAGCGCATCGCGTGCACGCCCCGCGGCCGCAGCGTGAAGCCGCCTGCTTGCTGCGGAGACCAGCAAAAGAACGGCTCGGTCGGGTGGATGCGCATCGGCTCCGGAAAACGAAAATTAGAGGGATGAGCCAAGAGGACCACCCCAGCGATCCCATCTCCACCCTCGACAGACTGGGCCGCCCCGCCGATCCAGCACCAGCGTGCGTGCGACTCGTTGCCCGTCACCCGATTCGTCACACCCTCGGAAGAGAGGAAGCGGCAGTTCGGCGCACCATCCCAAGCGTCGAGCCCTCGGAATCCCAGTCCGCCATAGCGGTATTCGGGCAAGGCCAGCGAGTGTTCAGTAACATTGGTTTGCCGCACCGTCAGATCGATCCGGTAGGGCTTGCCCTCGGGCGTGACGGGGACTCGCACCTTCCACCCTTCGAGCAGGATGGGAGTGGGCACCTTGGCGGTCAGGTCCACATAGCGGTGCAGCGTCTCGATCTCGGCTCCATCGGCCGACTCGCGCGCCCCGAGCCACTGGATCATCTCCACCCGCCCCTTCTTTTCACCCATGTTCCAGAAGTCCGGCTTGCGGCCATCGATCTCGGTTCGCGTCCACGAAGCCCAAACGCCGTGATGGTGCAAATGGTTCTTCGGATAATCGCCCGTGACCACTCGGCCCAACGGGCTCACCAACGGATGCAAATAGCCCGCCCGCCGGTACTCCTCGCGAACCCCAGCCGGCAAAACTCCATGCCCACCGTGGTAGGTCACCACGAGCTTGGAGCGGAGCTTGAAGATCACGGTGCCCTCGCCGCATTCCAATCGTACCGGATACCCACTGGCCTCCGAGGAAACCGTGGCCGCGCCCGCCGTCTGCACCAAAAGCCCCAAGCAAACCAGACACCCCAAGACAACGACGGCACCCCAGCGCAGAGCAGCACTCGGGCGACTCCATGGAGCGGGATGTCTGAAATTGGTCGCACCGGACTCTGCAGACTGGGGCATGCCTTGATCACACACCATCGGCTGGAAGCCTCAAGAAAAGTCGACCGTCATTTCACCGTGCGAATTGCGGCAGCCGGAAGGGGTCAAATGAGTTCCTCGCGATGGAGTTTCAGGTGGACGGTTTCGAACTGGAAGTAACGTTCCACCCGGGTCCGCAAGGCCGGCAGACCCAGCAGGCCGCTCATAAACTGGATCTGGTCGAGAACGGTCTCGGGGAAGAACTGACATGAGGCCGCCAATCCGGCGTCCGAAAGGTTGCCTCGTCCGTCTCGGTCGCTGTGTCGCCCGAGGTCTGCGGGTTGCAGATAATCGCAGTAACGCCGCCATTTACGGACTTGTCGCCCCTTGGGACTCCCGACGCTCCTCACGGCCTCGGCAAATACTCAATGCGATCGGCCCAATCCCAATCCTTCGCTTCTTCCCACAGGTTCACCAGTAATCGTGCCTGTTTGCCATAAGCCGTGGTCAGCACCGACCGGCGAAAGAGGATGACCCCGGCATGGCCCAAGCCTTCGCGAGTCAGGGTGCCGGCGTGCAGCGGCATGCTCGCACGATCAAACCCCACCAAAATCATTTCGTGCTCACGCAACGTCATCAGCAGGGCCGGGTCCTTCACGGACAGGTAAGCGCCGTTTTCCCACTCGGAGATGTGGATGATCGGAAACCCGCCTTCGATCTGCTGGCAAGCTGCCACGAGCCGATGCGAAGTGTTTTCGTCGGCGAGCAGGCGTGGCTTCACGCGCCGACCTCAGCCTTGCGTTGCTGCTCGATGTCGCCGCGAAACGCCTTGGCGAACGCCATCGCGCACCGGACCAGCGCGGGTGGCCAGCGAAAATGGTCAGCCGCCTTGGCGACAGTCTTCACTTCGTGAAGCACGTCCGCCACTTCCCACACGGCGACGCGATGCCCCTGGACATAAGCTTCACGGCCGCCCGCGCCATCCCGAAAGCCAATGCCGGGATATTCCTCCTCCAGTGCCTTCTCCTTCAGGTAAAGGCTGCTCAAGGTGGACACTTCGAGATGACGGCGCTTGGCCTGGCGGGCTAGCAACGCCGCATGGTTTTCTTCGATTCGGCAAGATTGCACGATGGTCGGCATAACGGCAGTTTCGTTTACAATGTAAACACCGTCAAGTGCCCCGGACATCTGCTGAACCACGAACACCCAGCATACTGATGAGTAAAGGCATGCCTCAAGTAACCAAAATCGTGAGGCAATGCGCTGGGAAAAATAATCGTCTTCGTACAGCCTACCACGTCAGCCCACAGGCGGGCTACCTCTTGCGCCCCAACGGGGCCCACCACAGCGAGCCGAGAGGCGGTCTACCTCTTGCGCCCCAACGGGGCCTACCACAGCGAGCCGAGAGGCGGTCTACCTCTTGCGCCCCAACGGGGCCTACCACGCCAGCCCAGGGCAACGCCCTGGGTCTAGCGGAAGATAAGGAATGGAGCCCTGAAGGGGCGACCCAAGGCGGGACGTTAATCCCAGACGTATCGTTCATCGAAATCAACTCCGTGTCGCACCAAGAAGGCTCTGTATTCGTCTTGGAATGACTTCTTCCGGTGATGCTCTTGTTGTCCGGCAATGTAATCCCGCACGGCTGGAACGTTGGACTCGGATACGGCAAACGCGCCAAATCCGGCCTGCCAGGCGAAACTGGCGAATGCTGCGCCCTGCGTCTTGATCCATTTTGACGAGGCTTTTTTGACCTCTTCGACCGTGGAGCTGACGGTGACGGTGCGTGCCAGATCGAACAGGATGTGAACATGGTCTTCGACAGAATTGATGAGCACCGGGGAACAGCCCCTAGTTTGCAGGACGGTTGCCATGTAGGCATGGAGAGAATCGCGGACATCGTCGGAGATGAGTCGTTCACGATTCTTGGTGCTGAAGATGAGATGGATGTGAAGACGGGCGAGTGATTGTGGCATGGATTAGGCCGCCCCTTCAGGGCTTGGATCATTTTGGGATTGTCACCCAGGGCGATGCCCTGGGCTTGCTTGGATCGCACCGTTGGTGCTGGGAGGAGATCGGCGGCTTTTTCCACGACCTGGCCCTCGGTGGCGAGTCGGCGGATTTCTTCCTGGTCCCGGGAAAGGGCGAGGCGTTGGTCGAGTTCCAGCAGAACGCCTTCGATCTCGCGCAGGATGGCGCTTTCCAGATCGGCCTCGCTGTAGGCACCGGTGAGGCCTAGGAGATCGAGGAAGTAAGGATCGCGGAAGACGACATCCGGCGAGAGTTGCCCCGCCCGCAGCTGGCCAATCTCGGCGGCGATGACTTGCTGGGGTTTCTTGGAGAGGGCCGTGCGCTGGAACAGCATCCCGCCGATTTTCTTTCGAAGGGTGCGCACGTCCCAGTGCTCGATGCGGCACAGCTCGGCGTAGAAGTCGCGGGCTAGGGGTTCTTTGACGGGGAGCAACTCCATGAAGTGGCTCCAGCTCAATTGTGTCGACAGCGTCGACACAATTTCCTGAACAGGGAAACACTGGGAGAACTGGATGGCGCGGTAGAGTGCACGAAGGCCGAAAGCCCGGCCAAACTCAGCCGTCAATTCTTGCGACACTGTCGCAAGAATCTGTTTCCCATACTCGGCGCGGCCGTCCTGGAGATTCTCGGTGAGCAAGCGCCGGCCCAGGTGCCAGTAGAGCAAGGTGGTGGTGGAATTTGCCACCACAGCGATGCGCTGGCGGGCGGCGTGGATGAGGCTGCGCAGGTCGGTGATGAACGCTTGTTCGTCCACGCGGGCGAGGGCGGCCATGGGCTTGCGCACGGCGGGGGTGTGCTTAGTTTTCTTCGGCTTGCTCATGGCTTGGCTCCCATCTTTTTGAGGTGTTCGCCCACGCGGGCGGCGAACGCGGCCACTTCGTCGGTGAGCTGCGGCAGCGGGGTGGCGTAGCGTTCGGCGAGCTGGCGGATGTGGCCGGTGAGGGTTTGCGAGACGCGGTCCAGCTCGCCCTGCACAGCGCTTGATTGGGTCGCCTGTCTCACAGCGGCTGGCCTCCTTCATTGAGGATGGCGAGGTAGGCGTCGTAGGTGAAGACGCGGTTGCGCCGCTGGCCGGTGAGTTCGCGGGCGATGCCGGCGGTGACGAGCGCGTGCATGGCCTTCGAGGCGGTGGGGAAGGTCATGGCGTGCTCTTTGCAGAGGTGCTGCAAGGTAAGCACAGGGCGCTGGCGCAGGGCGGTGAGGACGCGCAGGGCATTGGCCGCGGCCCGGCCGGTCAGCTGGATGCGGAGGGTGTCCGCCCCGAAGAGATCCACGAGCCGGCGCGCAGTCTGCACGGCGTTGCGCGCGGTGTGCTCCACGCCTTCCAGAAAGAAATCCACCCACGCCTCCCAGTCGCCCGTGGCGCGGACGCGGTCGAGGAGTTCGTAATACGCGGCGCGGTGTTCCTTCAGGTAGAGCGAGAGGTAGAGGAGCGGCTCGGAGAGCAGCCCGCCGTGGTGGAGCAGGAGCGCGATGAGGAGGCGGCCGAGACGGCCATTGCCATCGAGGAAGGGGTGGATGGTCTCGAACTGGACGTGGGCGAGCGCGGCCTTCAGCAGGAGGGGCAGGCCGCTGGCTTCGTCATGCAGGAACTTTTCCAACGCGCCCATGCACGCCTCAACCTCCTCGGGCGGGGGCGGGACGAAGTGGGCATTGCCGGGGCGGGTGCCGCCGATCCAGTTCTGGCTGCGGCGGAACTCACCGGGCTGTTTTTCATTGCCGCGGCCCTTCGCCATGAGGGCGGCGTGCATTTCACGGAGGAGACGGTTCGAGAGCGGGAAGCCTTCGCGGATGCGCGCCATGCCGTGCTCCAGGGCGGCGATGTAATTGGAGACTTCCACCACGTCGTCGAGCGGCATGCCTGGAGCCTCGGTCAGCTCAAAGAGCAGGAGGTCGGAGAGGGACGACTGCGTGCCCTCGATCTGCGAGGAGAGCACGGCCTCGCGCCGGACGTAAGAGTAGAGGAAAAGATGCGGGTCCGGCAGCAGGGTGCTGATGCTGTCCAGCCTTCCAACGGCGAGTGTGGCGCGCTCCAGAAGCAACTGCCGGGCACCGGTGATTTCCAAGGCTGGCACGGGCGGCAGTGGCGACGGCACAAAAGCACGCACCTGCTCGCCCCCTTTGGCCGTGGTGTGATAGGTGCCGATGGCGGTGCGGTTCATGGTGCGAAGCTTTAATAAGCGGACGAGCTATTAAAAAATAGCCGATTTTCTTTAATTGGTTGCAGAGCGTCCCATCCTCTTCAAGTGACCATCCACGCGGGCGGCGAGGGTGGCGACTTTGTCGGTGAGCTGTGGCAGCAGGGTGGCGTAGCGTTCGGCGAGCTGGCGGGCTCGGGGTCAGGGAATGATTTTAGATTTTGGATGCACCGATTCGGCTGGCCCAGAACTCGGCCAAGGACTCCGCCACCTGGATGGGCTCTTGCCGAGGCTGTGAGCGACACAGACGGACACCCACCTGAGTCCACAATTTAGAAATCGTTTCCTGACCCCGTTTTCGGGGCGGTTGACGGGCAAGGGTTGAGCTGTGCTTTACGTTTTATGTAAGCACTACCCCGCCAGACCGCCACCTCTTGACTGCGGAAGTTCAAAGGCAAACTTCTTTGAGTTATTGCCCGGAGACCAAGCAGGCACCGAAGCAGCCCATTGGCAGCGAAAACCACACCCAAAAGACCTTATCCAAGTCGCACGGCATGTATATCGACTTTCACCAGACCTCAGGCAGCAAGGCACAACTGCGCCGATCGCGGAGCGTCAAAAAGCAAAAACCCATTAATAGGCCCGGCTCAAGACCTAGAGCAATGCATCGGTGGACGCTGTTTCCGTCGCTCGGTGGACTGGTGCTGGTGGTTGGGTTGCGATCCGCGGACATCCGCGTGGAGACGCCTGGAGGGCAGCACAACTTCCTGTTCAACGGTACCAACGCCGGGACCCTGACATTGGTCCGAGGTCAGACATACACCTTCGATGTCGACACTTCGTCTCAGCATCCGTTCCAGATCCAGAGCCCCGGGGTGGTGAACAACGAGATCAACACGGGCCAATTAACCTATACCGTTCCGACCAACAACGCCTCGTACATCTACGTCTGCCCCATCCATCCATGGATGTTCGGCGACATCTTCACGATTCCGCCACCTGAGGTCCGGATTCTGAGCCTCGAGTTGGGCAAGGACGTGGTTTTGAGCTCGACCCTAATTCCCGACTGGAAGCTGCAGGCCGAATTCGCCACCAACCTTTATCAGGGCGAGTGGAGTGTTTTGCCCATCGCCACCAACCGTATCTCTAGCAACCGGGTCGACTCGATCTGCGGCCGGCCCGAGGGGGATCCCATTTTTATACGACTGAAAGCCAGCCGATAGAAGGGATTCGGGGAGTCCATTCGGTCGGCATGAAATGGATCGATTTTCTCGGTCCGCATCCGGAATGTCCTACCCGGGGTTCGCGTAACGGTCGGAGGTCGGCGGAATGCGATGTTGGAATCGATATCGGGGTCAGGGAACGACTTCCGATTTTGGATGCACCGATTCGGCTTGCCCAGAACTCGGCCAAGGACTCCGCCACCTAGATGGGCTCTTAGCGAGACTGGGAGCGACAGAGACGGACACCTACCTGAGTCCAATCCGAGAATCGTTCCCTAACCCCGTTTCCTGACCCCTTTTCCGCTTGGGGCGGCGGGAAGCATGGCTGCTACAACTGCGGTATCGCCCGGAGCATAAATGCATCGAATAGCGGCACCGTGAACGCCAAGTCGCCGTGGGTCGGACTGTAAATCATTCCCTTCTGAATCAGCTTCGCCCGGCCCGGGCCAAGGCTGTTGATGTTCACGCCGAGTGCTTCGGCAATGTCCGCACTGCGGTGTGCCCCCGCTCCAAATCCCGCCATGGCGCGCAGGAAGCGCTTCTCTCCCGGCGTCAGCCGGTCGAAGCGGACACGGAAAAAATTGGCATCCAGACGCTCAATCACCGTCGCGGTGGCCGCCTGCACCACTTCCAAAGTGATGGGTGGACCAACGGCACGATTCCACGACTGATAGCCCCATTCCTGAATGAAATACGGATAGCCCTGCGTCAGCCGGAAAATCTCCTTCAGCGCGGCGGCTTCAAATTCCACGCCCACCGCCCTGGTCGGGTCTTGCAGCGCCTTGTTGGCATCCGGCTCGGACAGAGCGCCAATGTTCGGGAAGCTGAACAACCGCTCCGCGTAGGATTTGGATTCACCGGCAAGGCGCGGCAGAATCGGCAGGCCCGCGCCGAGCAGCACCATCGGCAACTGCCGCTGCTGAATCTTGTGCATGGCCATGATGAGCGCGCTCAGTTCCTTAGCGCTGAAATACTGAAGCTCGTCTATCAGCAGCGCCACGGGCGTCTTTCGTTCCTCGGCGGCTTCGGCCACGGCCATGAACAGGTTGGGCAGGTCACTTTCCAAATCGCCGCTGTCCGCCGAGCCCCTTTCGGGTTCGATGTCCAAGCCGACCTCAATGTCTCCCATCGCCAGCTTGACGCCATTCATGAACCCCTTGAGCACCGCCAGCCCGCGTTTGGCCTTGTCGCCCGCGCCCGCTACGCGGTCCAGCTCGAAGAGCAGTTTGCGCAACGGCGGCACCAGCATGGCGGCCAGAGCTTTGTCCTCGTGCGCTTCCAACGGCACCGTGCGGTAGCCGGTCTTGGCGGCGAGTCGCTCAATTTCATTGAGCAACACCGTCTTGCCCACGCCCCGCAGACCGGTCAGCAGGAGGCTTTTTTCGGGGCGCTTTTCCTTCACGCGACCCAAGAGCACGCGGGCTTGCTCCAGGATTCCTTCGCGTCCGACCAGTTCCGGCGGCGGTGAGCCTGCGCCAGGTGAAAACGGATTTTTAATGGCGTCCATAGCAGGTTTAGCGACTTCTACCTATTCCTAATGCCTTCTAGCTGTTTTACGCTAGATACCACTATAAACAGGTAGAAATCGGTCGGCAACGGGGCAATGGCACTTTCTAGCGGTATTCTTACACGTCTTGGGACTCCCACATGAGCCGGTGGAAGTCCTCCTCGATGGGGCGGACTTTCCACGTCTGGTCATTGCGGCAGAGGTTTTCGAGGTGGTTGTCGCAAAGGTTCACCAAAAGGAGGAGCCAGAGGGGCTCGGAGTCAGGGAACGACTTCCGATTTTGGATGCACCGATTCGGTTGGCCCAGAACTCGGCCAAGGACTCCGCCACCTAGATGGGCTCTTGCCGAAGCTGTGAGCGCCACAGACGGACACCCACCTGAGTCCAATTCGAGAATCGTTCCCTAACCCGCCTCCATAAGGTGGCACACCGGAGGTTCCCAGTGTCACTTTCGTGGTCACTCGGGGGTTTTAGAGGGGTTTTAGCCCACTGAGCCCGCAAGTTTCTTAGGAAAAACGCATTGGAGGCGAGGGTCGGAATCGAACCGACGATGCAGCTTTTGCAGAGCCGTGCCTTACCACTTGGCGACCCCACCCTCCGTTAGAGCCCCGCAAATAAAGGGAATCATCGACTGAAGCGCAAGTGGGGTTTTGGAAAATGTCCAAACATGGTGGGAATCGGGGGCGTGAAAACCCCGTCCGCGACCGCTTCCCGACCACTTCCCGACCGCTCCCGAGTCACTCCACAAGGGATCTTTGCCGAATCAGGAGTCCTTTCGCTCCAGCCCTCGTGGCCGACTCATTCTCGATGGATTTCGCTCTTCACTCCTGAACCGGCACGCATCCGTCGATCCCATCGCTCAATCCCAACCCCACCCGACTCCTCCTAACTCAACCTTGGCCCCTCGGGCTCGCCTTTGCATGCTAGCCCCATGCCACGCCGCTCGTTGAATCGCGCACTCTGGATACGATCTCTGTTGCTGGGGCTGATGCCGCTGTTGCCCATCGCCTTCAGCGCCGACATCGCCCCAGCGGGCTCCACCTCCGGCTCAACCAGCGCCGCACCCAACGGCTTCAGACCGCTGGTGAAGGATGATCGCGCGGCAACGCCGGTTCTGGCGCCGCAATCCTCCGAGGGCGAACAGCGGATCAAGCAGTTCCAACTAGCCCCAGGCCTGTCGGTCAAACTCTGGGCGGCTGAACCCCAATTGGCCAACCCCGTGGCCTTCTCGGTGGATGAACAGGGGCGCGTGTTCACCAGCGAAACGTACCGGTACCGAACCAGTGTGCTCGATATCCGGCATTACATGTTTATGCTGGAGGACGATCTGGCCTCGCGCACCGTGGAAGACCGCTTGGCGCAAATTCGCAAATGGTTCGGTCCCGAGGGCGAGCGAGCGTTGGGCCGGGAGACAGAAGTGATCCGCCGACTGGAGGATACCAATCACGATGGCCGGGCGGACCACTCCGAGATCATGGCCGAACACTTCACCAGCCCCCTCAGCGGCATTGGCAGCGGAGTTCTGGCGCGCCAGGGGCAGGTGTGGTTCACCGAGATCCCGTCGCTGTGGCACATCGGGCCGGCCGGTTCGGTTCGGGGCAATATCCCAAAGCCCATGGAACCCGCGCTACAATCCCAACCCAAGGTGCATCCCGAGTCGCTGGAGGCACGGGCGATTTTGCAAGGGTTCGGAGTGCGGTTCAGCTTCACGGGCCACGATTTGCATGGGCTCATTTTTGGGCCCGACGGGCGACTCTACTTCTCCTGCGGCGACCGTGGTGCCCACGTGGTGACTCAGGAGGGCACGGTGATCGATTTGCCCGATGAGGGGGCGGTGTTCCGCTGTGAACCCGATGGTTCGAAGCTGGAGGTGGTTCATCGCGGGTTGCGCAATCCGCAAGAACTGGCCTTCAACGATGAGGGCGATCTCTTCACCGGCGACAACGATTCGGATCAAGGCGACCGGGAGCGCTGGGTGCCCGTGATCGAAGGGGCCGACTCCGGCTGGCGGGTGGGGCATCAACACGCGCCGTTGGGCAATGCGGGGCTGTGGAACCTGGAGCGGTTGTGGGTCCCGCCGTTCGAGGGGCAATCGGCCTCCATCCTGACGCCCATCGCCAATATAGCCGACGGCCCCAGCGGGCTCGTCCACGATTCGGGCACCAGCCTTCCGAAGGCGCTGCGTGGGCGTTTTTTACTGGCCTACTTCAAAGGCACCAGTGCCAAAAGCGGGATTAGTTCGCTGCAATTGCGACCCGCCGGTGCAACTCACGAGTTGGTGGCGCACGACCCGCTGATCTGGAACTCCCTGGTGCCCGATGTCGATCTGGGGCCCGACGGATCCATCTTCTTCGCCGACTGGCACGAGGGCTGGCCCAAGAGCAACAAGGGCCGAATTTACAAAGCCATCTTCGCCGAGGTGGCCGCCGATCCCGAGGTGCCCCGAACTCAGCAATTGCTCGCGGCCGGCATGAAGGACCGAACGCCCGAGGAGCTGTCGTCCTTGTTGGGTCATTGCGATCAGAGGGTTCGGCAAGAGGCTCAATACGAGTGGGCGCGGCGCGGTGCTAGCTCGGTGCCGACTTTGAAGACCCTGGCCTCGACGGCCACCGACGAGTGGGTGCGCATCCACGCAATTCGGGCGCTGGGGCAATTGGCCCGGAAGGATCCCGCGCCGCTCGGAAAAGCGCTACTAAGCGTGGCCAAACGCTCTGAGGGTGAGGTGCGCGTCCAGGCCATCCGGGCGCTGGCTTCGTCCACCGAACTGGTGCGGCAACCGGGTACGGCTCCGTGGCTGAAGGATCAATTGGCCCAAACCAATCCACGCGTGCGATTGACAGCGGCTCTGGGCCTGGGTCGGGCCCGATTGTCTGACGGCGATGCCGCCGCTTTCATCGGGAGTGTGCGTCGGTTTGGAACGCCCGACGCCGTGTTGCGCCACGGGCTGGCCTACGGATTGGCCTCCGCTCTGTCCGATCGGGTGATCGAGGCCCATCGCTCCGACGCCGACCGGGAGGTGCGGCAAATGGTGCTCCTGGCGGCCCGCATTCACCAGTCACCGGCGATCCGCGGCTTCTTGTCCGACCCAGATCCACTGCTGGCGCTCGAGGCCGCGCGGGCGATCCACGACCTACCGCTGACGGCGGCCCTCCCGAACCTGGCCTCACTGGCTGAACCCGCCGCTCTTCAGGCCTGGCGAGGTGCCTTGGCCGCCAGAGTTCCCCAGCCCGTCCCGACAGCGGCGCCTGGAGCCATCCGGGACCTGCGGGCCGACCAACCACTGCCCTGGGGCGATGCGCCCGTAGACCAAACCTCGCCGATGCTGCTGCGCATCGTGAATGCCAACTTCCGCCTGGGTACCCCGCAGGCGGCCCGACGTCTCGCCGCACTGGCCCGCGACACCGGGTTGCCAGAACGCATCCGCACCGAAGCCCTGCTGGCCCTAGGCCACTGGAAAACGCCCCCGGCCCGAGATCGCCTCCTGGGCATCTACCGCCCCCTGCCGGCCCGGCCTGCGGGTCCGGCCCTCAAGGCGCTAGGCTCTATCGCTCCAGCACTGCTGCTCGGAGACACCACCGAGGCCATTCAGGTGGCGGTAGCCGAAGCCCTCAGCCGGTTGCACCTGACAAACTCGCTCGCAGCACTCGAGACCCTCGTGCGTCGCCCCCAGGCATCAGCCAATGCACGGGCAGCGGCCCTGACCGCAGCCTTCCGACTGGCCCGGCCACCGACCGCCCTGCAACCCCTGCTCACCTTCGCCGCGGCCGACCCTGCAGAACCCCTTCGCCTTGCCGCTTCGAAACTGTCCACCGAACTCAACCCAAACGATGCGGTCGGAAAACTTGCCAGCCTCCTGGAACGTGGGTCTTTGGCCGAACAACAAGCCGCCTTCGCCTCGCTGGGCGAACTGAAGTCGGACGCCGTCGATGCCGTTCTCGTCGAGTGGCTCGACCGACTCATGAAGCGCGAAGTGGCCAATGAAGTGACCCTCGATTTGGTCGAGGCCGCTCGAATGCACCCGGCCGCGGCGGTCCAGACCCGACTGGCTGCCTACCAAGACTGGAAGCTTCCGAAGGACGCCCTCTCGCCTTACCGCGAAGCGCTCGTGGGCGGAAACACCTCCCGGGGTCGATCTCTCTTCTACGAACACGCCGCCGTAGCCTGCACCCGCTGCCACCAGATCAGCACCGACTCTGGAGGCAATGCTGGCCCGAAGCTCGATGGACTCGCCTCGCGGGCCACTCGAGAACACCTGCTCGAAAGCCTCGTGCTCCCCAATGCCCAGATTGCGACCGATTTCGAGAGCACGCTGGTTACTACGCTTTCGGGCGCGGTCTTGGCGGGAGTGGTGCGGAACGAGACTGAAACCTCCCTCACCCTACTCACGCCCGACGAGGGCGAGGTGAGCCTCTCCAAAAAAGATATTCGCACTCGCAGTCGCGGGCCCAGCGGCATGCCTGAAGGCTTCGGCGAGACCCTCACGCGCTTCGAACTGCGTGACCTCGTAGAGTTTCTAGGCACGCTCAAGTAGCCCATAACTTTCGCTAGCCAACCCAAGCCTCCTGAGATTCCGTTGTGATCATGAAATTCCCCGCCGTTGCTCGCTGGTTTGCCCTAGCGCTAGCACTCGGGCTTACCGGGCAAGCCGCCGATCGTCGCTCTTCCCTGCCCGAACAGTGGCGGCAAGAACACCGAATCATCGACTTGCACCAGCATGTCAACGGCACCGAAGAGCACGTAAGCCGCTGGTTACGGATCATGGACCGGGTCGGCGTGGGCGTCGGGGTAAACCTCAGCGGCGGCACGGTCACGGCTAAGCCCGGCGAACTCTCCGCCTTCGAGCGAACGCAGGCCCTGACCGAACGATTGGCTCCGGGGCGAGCGGTCCTGTACTTCAACCTCGACTACAGCGGTTGCGATCAACCCGGCTTCGCCGAACGGGCCATCGAGCAAGTGAACCGCGCCCACGCTCTCGGCGCGGCCGGCCTGAAGGAATACAAGCGACTGGGCCTCTTTCTGCGCGACCAACAAGGTCAGTTGATCCGCATCGACGATTCCCGTCTCGACGGCGTCTGGAAGCGCTGTGGTGAGCTGGGTTTGCCGGTCAGTATCCACGTCGCCGACCCGAAGGCTTTCTGGTTGCCCTACACCGCCCAGAACGAGCGCTGGAAGGAGCTTAAGGATCACCGGAGCTGGTGGTTCGGTGACCCGAAACAATTTCCGACGCGCGAGAAATTGCTCGAAGCGCTCGACCGGGTGATCCGCCGTCATCCAAAGACGACCTTCGTTTGCGTGCACTTCGCCAACAACGCCGAAGACCTCGGCTGGGTGGATCGCAAGCTCACCGAGCATCCCAACATGCACGCCGACCTGGCCGCGCGGATCCCAGAACTGGGCCGGCACGACCCCGAGGCCCTGCGGCAGCTCTTCACCCGGCACCAAGACCGCATCCTCTTCGCCACCGATTTCCAGGTGTACGAAAAGTTGATCCTCGGTTCTTCGGGCGATGCGGAAAAACCCACCGACGACGATGCGGCCACGTTCTTCGCCAAGGAATGGCGTTGGCTCGAAACCCGCGACCGCAACTGGCCGCACATGACGCCGATCCAGGGCGACTGGTCCATCAGCGCCATCGGATTGCCGCCCGAGGTGCTGCGGAAAATCTACTTCGACAACGCCCGTCGATTGCTGGTGCGCTCCCTGCCCTTCACCACGGTGCGGGCCCACCGCATCGCCCGGGATTTTAAGCCCGACGGACGGTTGCGGGAGCGCGAATGGTCTCGGGCGACGCCCTTCCGCTTGGAACAGGAGGCGGTGGATGGGCGAGCCCGCCCGGAGATCAGCACGACCTGCCGAGTGCTGTGGTCGGACCGGTTTCTGTATCTGGCCTACGAGTGCCCGTTCACCGAGTTGACCGATTTCGGCAAAGCACGCTCCGGCGAGCGGGTTTCCAAGGAAGGTTCGCTCTGGGACAAGGACGTGGTGGAGTTCTTCTGCGCTCCCGACCCGTCGCAGTTGAATCACTACACCGAATACGAGTGGGCTCCGAACAATGAGGCCCTAGACCTGCGCCTCCGTCGTCCCGAGTCCGACTTCGCTTGGAGCAGCGGCATGGAATGGCAAGTGCGGGTGGACCGTGGGCGCAAGGTGTGGACGAGCGAAGTCCGCATCCCCTTGTCGGCCTTGTCGGAGGCCGCTCCTAAGGTGGGAACCCGATGGCGCGCCAACCTCTACCGTATCGACCGTGCTCACCGCGCTTTCCTCGCCTCGAACCCGCTGTTGAGCGGCAGCTTCCACACCCCCGAGCGCTTCGGTTGGCTTGAGTTTACTGAGTGATACCGAAGGAGGCAGGAACCTACCTAGGTGGGGCTGGATCTTTGAGACATAGGTACGTTCCCCAGGCGCTTTCGGAGCCCAGACCGCCCAGTGAGGGCACCGGGCCTACAACATGCCCTTCCCCAACCAACTAGCCCACCGTATAGGGGTAGGGATGGCCGTTGTCGGCCACCCCTCCCTCCGAACCGGACGGGCGGATTTCCCGCATCCGGCTCTCCAGTCGGTGAGTCACCCGCTTGTGGCGGGACTGGTGCGTTTGGCTTGGGCTAAGGCGTATAGAGAGATTAGCCCGAGCTTCTCGAAGAACGCATTGGGATAGCGTTGATGGTCTAGGCCTCCACGACAAAGACCCTGACGTTTATCGCGGAACCGCAGGATGTGCCGCAAGCGGCCTCTAATCCATGAGTCCTCAGTTCGATAAACGTTTTCCACGCCGCCTTGGAAGTATCCATACCATCCTTTGAGACGGCGATTAAGCCGTCCCACGATAGTTTCCATGGACGTTCCATTGCTGCGGCAGGTCTCTTCGCGAATGCAGTCCCGCAATCGGCGGAGGCTCTTTTCTCGAGGCCATTTATAGCCCCGTTCGAAGTGCCATCCGAGGAAATCAAA
>CAMDDW010000006.1:0-81239 GCA_945893185.1 Akkermansia muciniphila
TCCCGCCACAAGCGGGTGACTCACCGACTGGAGAGCCGGATGCGGGAAATCCGCCCGTCCGGTTCGGAGGGAGGGGTGGCCGACAACGGCCATCCCTACCCCTATAGGGGTAGGCGGTGTTTCATGGGGTCGGTTGCTGGGTCTCAGACGTCACGTAAAGGCAATCGTTCGGCAATGGGCCAGTGAAGCATTTTTTAAAAAACCTCCCATGCATCAACCTCGAAACACGAAGCACGGGCAACCAGCAGAACGCTTCTACCGGCCCGCTTCCAACCGGATGTAGTGGAAGAGGTATTGCTGGGCGTAGCCCGAATACGGACCAAAATAACTCTCGCTGAAGGATTCCAAACGAGCCGCGCTCACCTGGTGGACGCGGGGGAAATACAATTGGCTCAACGCCCGCCGAACCCACACATCAATCGGAAAGGCGTCCTGCCGACCATAGGCGAAGAGCAACACGCAGTCGGCGATCTTGCGGCCCACCCCATGGATCTCCATCAACGCTTCGCGGGCGGCCGAAGTGTCCATACGCGCCAGCGCCTCCAAATCCAAACGCCCTTCCACCACACGACGGGCCGCATCCAAAACGTACGGGGCGCGAAACCCCAATTTGCAATCCCGGAGGGCTCCCTCACCGGCGGAAACAAGCGTCGCAGCCGCGGGAAACGCCCGATTCAGAACCGCTTCGGGCGGAGCCGCAACCGGGTGACCCCAACGCTCACTCAAGAGCGCCACGATTTGCCGGATCTGGACAATTTGCTTGGTCGACGAGCAGATGAAACTGGCCAGGCATTCCCAGGGTTCCTGGCGCAACAACCGAAGCCCACGACACCGGGCCACAGCCGAACGCAGCGGAGCATCGTCGGGGAAGGTCGCGAGGATCGGTTCCAGCTCTTCACCCGCCGCCAGATGGTGATGCAACCAAGGGGCCTCCTCGGTGCCAGCCATCCAAGACACCGTAAGGCCACCGGGTGCGCTCTTCACCCTCGCCCAACGATCTGCGATCACAGCTTCCCATCCGTCTCCGGAGCGGATCCAACGGAAGGCCTGACCGCATTCCAAGGTCGACCGCAAATCATAGTCGGCCACTGGCCAGAATTGGACCCTGAGGCGTGATGGATCCGGTGATAGGTTCACCGTTGATTGCGGCATGCGTACAGGTGGAGGCGATGAAAAACACGCCCTCGGACTTCAACATCACGAACCCCGAGATCCGTGACGCTTTCAAACCGCGTCGCCCACGAAGCATCCAGCCCGGGCCGATCTTCGGGGTGGACGTATAAGACCGTGAGCCCGGGCCGCCCGGAATACCGGTATTCCGGCCAAAACCAGATTTGATTGATGGGCCGTTCAGACTCCAAAACGGTCACCGTCGGAGTCTTGGCCACCACGGGTGCAGGACCATCCATGTAGAAACTCAGTTCGCCCGCCCAGCCATAATGATCGGTCACCACCATCACAGGGCGGCCTTCTTTCAGGAGTTGGTCCCGCTCGGTACGCACCACCGCGGCTGCCTCTCGATAGCCCCGCACGCGCACCAGGGGCTCGATGGCCACCGGCAGGGAATGTCCGCTCAGCTTCAGGATCAGGTTCGTTTCGTGCAGCACTACCACCAGCGGCAACCCGATGCCCACACCCCAACGCAGGAGGTGCAGTCCCATCCGACTTCCGGCCCGATGCCGATCTTCCCACCACAACACCGCGAACACGGCCAGCGGAGCAAAGGTGGTGGCTACCCAGTTGGGCTGAACCCGAGACCGCAGCGTGTAGGCCAGATAGAAGAGAAACACCGGCAGGCCAAAGCACAGCACATACCGCAAGGCCAGCGAACGGGTTTCATCTATCGGGGCGTCCGTTGCCGCCGAATGGCGTCGCAGTCGCCAAAAACCCACGAGTGCCAGAACCACCCCCACCAAGAATACGGGATTCATGAGTCCCAAGGTGGCCGCGATAAATTCAGGCAAGAATTGCGGACGGAAACTCCACGGTTGATCCAAGCTACCCCGCTGCTGGAGGTGGATAAAGGTGATCCAACCGTGGCGACTATTCCAAAACAACACCGGCACGACCGCCACCGCGTTCATAGCCAGAGCCAGCCAAGGACCCGGACGCCGCAGATGCCGTCTCGCCGGCGGATGGATCCAGAAAAACGCAACGAATCCCGCGATGAGGAAGGGCGAGAAGTACTTGCTCAGGAACGTGCCCATCAGCCCCACCCCGACGACCGCCCACCACCCCGTACAATCCTTCTCGAGGGCCTTCCAACCGGCGACCATGGCCAGAGTACAGAAGGCCACAGTCAGGGCATCCACGGTCAGGATGATGGATCCGACGGACAGCAACGGCATGGAGGTGAGCACGGCCACCAGGAAGAAACCCGTGCGCCATCCCGCCAACCGCGCCACAAATCCAGACAATCCCCACGCGGTCGCTGCCGACAGCACCGGAGCCAAGAATCGCACTCCCAATTCGCGGTCGCCCCACAAGTAAGTCCCAATCCACTGCGCATAGGCGATGAACGGAGGTTTGCTGTAATAGGATAAATCCGGGTGCTTCGACCAAAGCCACTGGTAGGCCTCGTCTTCGGACAATTCGATCACCGCCGAGGCCAGGTATCCGAAGCGGGCGGCCAAGAGCCCGCCGATAGTTATCCAGGTTAGGCGTCGCCAATGGCCATCGAGTTCGCCCGCGCCACTCGCGGGGCTCAGCGAAACGGGTATCTCATCCACCCGAAGCAACGACGGAACGCGCTGGTGCCAGAGAGGAAACCATCGAGACCCCACGGTTCGCCACACCGCCTCGAAGAACCTCGGTAAACACCACCCATACACGGCGCCCCAGGCCCAACCCGCCAAAACGTCGCTCGGGTAGTGAACGCCGACATACATCCGAGAAATCCCGACGCCCGCAGCCAAAGGGAACATCACCTTCCGTGAGCGCGGGTAATAGGCCGCAGCCACCATGGCCGCCCCAGCCCAAATGGCGGAATGCCCGCTGGGCATAGATCCGTTCAAACCCTTTCCCGCAAGCATGCGCGTCTCCGGATGCGTCTCGTAGGGTCGTGGCCGACCCACGGTCCGCTTGAGGATGCCGGTTCCGGTCTCGCCCACGGCCAACGTGGCGGCGAGCATCAAGGCACAACAAATCCCGCGACGCCCTCCCTTCCAAAACAGGGCAAAGGCGAGGAAAGCCAAACCGGGCTTGAACAGCGGGTTGCCGCTGAGGATTGGCATGAGCACATCGAACACGGGGTTGACCACCCCGTGGTTGAACCACTGGAACAGGGTATATTCCCCGCTGGCGAACAGTTCCATCACTGCCCAAACCATGCCAATTCAACCTGGGGATGGCCAGAGACTTGACCGTCATCGGGAGCGGCCGCAGCGTCGATCGACCTCATGCGCCCGAAGGCTCCCACGGTGAAGATCCCCCTGCCCCCTGCCGACCCGGCGGAACAGGCGCGTCGGCGTCGAGCGGCCGCGGCGGCCCGATCCAGAACCATTGATCAGTGGCGCGGGCGCGGCTTCACCAGTGCCGAGACGGCCTGGATTTCACCGGCCAAATCTATCGAAACCATCCTCCCTGGGGTCTTGGGCTACCTCCGACTGGAGCAACGGCTCGATGAATCCAAGATACAAACCATCTGGTCCCAGATCCTAGACCCCACCCTGGTGGCCCATGCGCAGCCGGCGGGCTTCGCCAAAGGCACCTTGTTCGTGAACGTGGATAGCAGCGTCTGGCTCAACGAAATCGTCCGCTATCGACGGCAAGAAATTCTCGAGCGCCTTCAGACGGCCCTCGGCAAAGCCGTCGTTCAGAAGATCTCCTTCCGGGTGGGTTAATCGCCCACCGGGGCATCGGTGGCCGAGCTGCCCTAAGAGCCTGTGTGAAAATCGGGAGGGGTCCTGCGGTACTCATCGCCGTTGACCGATCAAACCGACTGCGCGTTGTTCGTTCCGGAGAGAATCCGCGCAAAGAACCGCAGGCTGTGTTCCACATTTTGCTCCCAGTACTCCCAAGTATGACCGCCCGGGAACTCCTCGTACTCATGGATGACTTGGGCTTGATCTAAAGCCGCGTGCAAGTCCCGGTTGTGGCCAATCAGGAAATCATCCACACCGCAGTCGAATCGAACCGGCGGCAACGACGCACGGTTGCGGACCAGCGCTTCTAGGGCGGTCGGTTCTTCCACCGTGGATTGGCCCACCGGCAGGGGCTCCGCGAGGAACGGGGACAAGGTCTTCAGCGAGGTCGCCGCCGAGTGGGCTGAAATGCCACGGAAAACCTTGGGATGGCGTGCCCCCAAGCGAAGCGCCCCGAAGCCACCCATCGACAAGCCAGAAATGAATCGCGGCGAGGCCTCGGTTACTTCGGGCACCGCCTCGCGCGCTACCAGCGGCACTTCATCCACGATCCAACGCTCGTAGTTTCCAGAAGCCAGGGGCACGTAAGCCGTGCCATCGCCCCGCAATCCATCCGAGGGCATGGCCAAAGCCATGGGCGGGATCTCGCCCGCTTCAATCAACCGCCGCGCTGTGTGATGCACCCGCCCCTTCAGAGCCCAGGCCCAATGGCTTCCATAGACCCCGTGCAACAAGATCACCAACGGTAAGTCTGCCGGCTTCGGCGTCGATGGGGCCCACAGCGTCACATCCGCCCGACCGCCCAACAGGGTGCTATGAACGGTGGCAAATCGCAGGCCGCCAAATTCGACCAAAGAGGGGGAGAGTTCGACAGTCCGGAACGGGCGCATCCCGAAGACTAGGGACAGGCTAGGCTCCGTGACAACCCACGCTCTCGAGCCGAAGCCTCCCCTGCTTGCGCCCCTCTTCTGCGAAAGCCACACTGAAGGACCTTCGATGGATCCGCTCCTGAACCATCCCTCCCTTCCGGCGCATCCACCGATTCCCAAACCCGTGGGGCACGATCGCAGGAAACTACCCCGGTCCTTCCGGGATTTGACTCCGGGAGATCATTTCAATCCGCGGACCTTCTTCAGAGAAATGGTCTGGCATGCTTTTAAAACAGCGCCCACCGGGTCGGTGAAGATCCCCAATTTTCCCCACCTGAAGGACGATCAATTGGCCCTCACCTGGATCGGTCACGCCTCGTTTCTGGTGCAGTTCGAGGGGCTCAACGCCATCATCGATCCCAATTTCGCCAACTGGCTCTTCCTGCTGAAGCGCCTCAAGCGACCCGGGCTCCGGGTGAAGGATCTGCCGCCCATCGACCTCGTGCTACTCACCCACGCGCACTTCGATCACTTCCACAAACCAACCTTACGCAAAATCCCCTCGCCCAAAATTGCCGTCATGCCCTGGGGCTGCGCTCCCTTGGCCAAGCGCCTGGGCTTCGGTCGCATCGTCGAGTTGAAGTGGTGGGAGAGTTTCGGTCACGACGACTGGAAAGTGACCCTTGTTCCGGCCGAGCACTGGGGAGCCCGGACCCTGGCCGACAAGCACCGGGGGTGGGGCGGGTTTGTCTTGGAGTACCGCGGGCGCACGGTTTACCACGCGGGAGATTCCGCCTATTTCCCGGGATTCCATGAGATCGGGCAGCGCCTCAAGCCCGAGTTGGCCTTGCTGCCCATTGGAGCCTATCACCCCGAATCCTTCCGCAAAGTCCACATGGGGCCCGACCAGGCGGTTCAGGCCTTCCATGATCTTGAGGCGAAGTGGCTGGTTCCCATGCACCACGGAACGTTTAAGCTGTCGTTTGAATCGCTCGACGAACCGGCCCGCTGGATGGAATCCCTGAGCCGTGAGCACCGCCTCGAGCACCGTGTGCGCATGATGGAAGAGGGTGTCCCGGAGCGTTTCTAGCCCAACTTCTGCAACTGAGCCGGATCACTGCCCCGGAAAACCTGGGAACGGTGCAGGAGGAGGGGGCGGGATGTTGCGACCCAGGCGAGAAGGGTTGGCCGGCACTGTCCCACCCAATTGATCAGGAGACGGCGACACCGCCGGCACGTCGATGCCACCATGGGCTGCCGTTCCACCCGCCTGAATGGCGTTGGCGGCGAACGGAGTGGATTGCAGCGTACCAAATCCTGGACCACCACTCAGGACAACCCCACCCCGCCCAATGACCGTGGGCTGTGGACCTCCCGGAGCCGCCCCTTGAAAGAAGGCACCGTTCATCGCCCCAGAGTTGTTGCCCGGCTGATTCATAATCGGCGGAGGAGGTTGGTTACCCCGCAATGCGCTCGGGGGAAGACCCGGAGCCCCTGGAGCGGCCCCACCGGGTGCGCCACCGGAACCCGATACCTTCACGGCATTGTCTTTAAAATTAAGGGGGATTTCTTCGTCATTGAAGGCGATGAGCACCGTCTTTTCGACTGAATTGATGGACATCAACTTCAGCACGCCATCAGCGACGTTTACTTCATCATCCAAGATCAGGGCTCTGGGGTACTGGATTGGCTTACCTTTGGGCTGATAGGCCACGAAGGCACGCTTTTCGCCACGAATGCTAGTAAAACCCGTCAGGAAGAACTCCGGTCGATCCTTCGGCGGTTCCTTTTCGGGCTCAGGCGGCGGCGCCGGGGCCGCCGGCGGTTTGATGCCGAAGGCGTTGCGCTTGGGAATCCGGGCGTACCGATGAGCCAAGGCCGCCGGTTCTGCTGCTGTCTCAGGCTCGACCGATGCCTCGGCGCCGGTGGAAACCCCTTCCACTGTCGGCTCTGCCGACGGCGATGCCGCTGAATCAACGGAGGCTTTCGAATCCTCAGCCCGGACATTATCAGCCCGGACATTACACGCCATGACCGCAAGAAATCCAGCAGCCACCACGGCGGCTCTTCGGTATATCCAAGGATGCTGCCTGTGAGCAACTCCCTGCTGGGACATCGACATGTTCTCAAGAACACCGGATGTGGCAAATGGTTGCAGCATGGAGGAAGTCTGTTCCCAGCCCAACTGGGAGTAACAGCATTCGCCGATTCCAAGGCCCGTGCACAGAGAAGATTTTTCTGAACAAAATCAATCTTGGACACACCAAGCCTTAGTCTCGCGAGATCCATGCGCACAGCGAGTCGTCCACCGGAGTCAATTTCGCGTCGACAAACCCAAGCTCCCTCCGCTCCAATTACAGACTATCGGGTCAGTCCGCAGGGGGATCGCTCCCCAGACGGCACCACGACCGATTTGATCCTTCGAATGGAAACCACACATTCTTCCAGACAGCCCACCTCGGCCCATCTCGCCCCCAACGCGCCGACGGCCGAACCCAACGGTCGATTATTTCGTCCCATGGACTGGCTGACCTTCGTCTTGGTGACGCTGTTTGTCATGGCCGGTTACCTGTACACCGTGGCACCTGACCTCACCTTGGAAGACTCCGGTGAATTGGCCGTGGGCTCGATGTATGCGGGTGTCCCACACCCTCCCGGTTATCCGGTGTGGACGATCTACTCCTGGCTCTTCACCAAGATCCTCCCGTTCTCGAGCATCGCTTGGCGGGTGGCGGTTTCCTCGGCCGTGGCCGCCGCGCTTTCGGCCGGCCTGACCGCGTTGCTCATCTCCCGCGGATCCAGCCTAATCCTCGAGGGCATCGACCTGTTCAAAGACCTGCCGCGCCGCACTGAAAACGCCATCACCTTCGTGGCGGCCTGGGTCGGCGGATCGCTGCTAGGCTTCAATGGGTTCATTTGGAGCCAGGGCGTCATTGTCGAGGTGTACACCTTGGCCGTGCTCAACCTCGTGGGCATGTTCTGTCTGTTGCTCATGTGGATGTACCGACCGGACCGCCGCCGGTACCTGCACTGGGTCTTCTTCCTCTTCGGACTGTGCCTCTGCAATCACCAGACCCTGATCGTGGCTGCTATGGGCATCGAGGTGGCTATCGCGGCAGCTGACAAGCGCCTGGGTCGGGACTTTTTCCTCGGCAACACCATCATCTGGCTTCTGGGCTTGCTGGCCCACTTCGCCGGCAAAATCCATACCTTCGAGGGCAATTTGCCGGTCTTCATGATCTACAATTTGGTCGGCCTGGGATCGTTGGCTGCGATGCTTTGGCTCGCCTCGGAGACCGGCAAACTCGGCGACCAACTTCACGTAGTGCTCTTAGCCGGAGCGGCCTTCGCCGTGGGTGCCGCCTTCTACCTGTACATGCCCATCGCTTCGGCCTCGAACCCGCCCATGAACTGGGGTTACCCGCGCACTTGGGAGGGCTTCGTCCATGCCTTTACCCGGGGGCAGTATGAAAAGACCAACCCGAGTACCGATCCGGTGGTGATCTTCCGCCAGTTGTGGATGTACGCCCAAGGGGCCCGCGAAGAATTCAACTGGGCCAATCTCCTCGTGGGTCTCGTACCCTTTGCCTTCCTCAAGAAGATGCGCCTCCGCGAACGGGCTTGGCTCATCGGCCTCTCGGCGATCTACCTGTGTCTGGCGGTCCTCCTGCTAATCCTCCTCAACCCAGGCATCGACAAGTCGGCCAAAGAGTTGGTGAAGGTCTTCTTCACCACTTCCCACACCGTCATTGCGCTAGCCGTCGGCTACGGCCTGGCGCTCGTGGCCGCATTGCTGGTAACGCAATACAACAAGGGGAACACCCGTTTCTTCATGTGGGTGGGCGGAGCCGTGGCCTGCGCCTTCAACCTGTACGAATTTGTCGATATTTATCTAAGTACCAACTTCACCATTCTGCGGGTGGCAGGAGCCTTGAGTTTGACTCTGTCCGTGGCATTCACCGGATGGGTCGTTCTCAACCGTGAGAAGCTTCGCATCGCACCGGTTTTAGTCATCTTCGCGCTCATTCCCTTCGACTCGATTCTCTCGCACTGGGGTGACAACGAGCAACGCGGCCACCTCTTCGGCTACTGGTTCGGCCATGACATGTTCGAGCCCGGCCGCGACGCCGGCCACGGTAAGACGCCGAAGGGCACCAACGGTGTTGCCCTCTACCCGGCCATGGCCCCGCATGCCGTCCTCTACGGCGGCACCGATCCGGGTCGCTTCTGCCCAACGTACATGATCTTCGCCGAATCATTCACCCCGGCCCAGCACCGCCTGGACCCCGGATTCGACCGCCGTGACGTGTACCTCATCACGCAGAATGCCCTAGCCGACAACACCTACCTCGACTACATCCGCGCCCACTACAACCGCTCCGATCAGTACCAATACGACAAGCCGTTCTTCCTGGGCATGCTCAACGACGCCAAGTCGGAGGCCCGGGGCAAGACCAACACGATGGCCTCGCTCTTCGCGCCGCTCGATCGCGCGGTCCAGGGTCTCGGAGCCGCGATCGAAGAAGACCGCCGGGCCGGTGAATCCCTCTTCAAGGCGGACCACTTCAAGGACTTCGCCGCGTTCACCGCCAAAGTCACCGCGGGCACCGATCCGCTGTCCAAGCACCTAAAAGCCTTTCTGGGCACAGCCTCCACTCCGCAGGCGGTCGCCGACAAATTGAACCAACTCCTGCGCGGCCCTTCGCTGGCCGAAGACTCCGCCCGGTTCGCCACGGTGAAACTCACCCCCCATGTGCAGGCCTTCGCCGTCCAGAACCCGCCGACGCCCAATCGCATTCGCCTGAACCGGTTGCTGCTGGAAAGCGCCTACCCTGGCCTCTTCACCGCCAGCCCCGGCGGGCTCTATCCTGACCGCGAAATCCTCTCGGCCACCCCCGAAGACGCGAGCAAGGCCTTCTCCGAATACACCATGGATGCGGCCAAGCGGTACCCCAACAATCTGAAGCCCGGTGAACAGGTGTTCACACTGCCCGACGGACGCATCTCGGTTTCGGGCCAGGTAGCGGTCATGCAAATCAATGGCCTGCTCACCAAGGTGATCTTCGACAAGAATCCCACGCATGAGTTCTACATCGAGGAATCCTTCCCGCTCGACTGGATGTACCCGCACCTGACGCCCTTCGGCATCATCATGAAGATCGAGCGGAACCCGGTCCCCGAGATTACCGAGGACATGGTCCGTCGCGACCACGAGTACTGGAGCCAGTACTCCGAGCGCTTCATCGGCAATTGGATCAATTATGACACCCCGGCCCGTGAAGTCTGCGACTGGGCGCTCAAGACCTATTTGCAACGCGACCTGACCGGCTTTAAGGGCGACCCGGCCTTTGTCCGCGATGACAACGCCCAGAAGTCCTTCTCCAAACTGCGCAACGCCATCGGCAAGTCCATTTACGCGTCGCGGATCAACACGCCCGCCGCGAGCCCGCAGGTCCAGCAGCGGATGATCAAAGAGGCGGAGTTCGCCCTGAAGCAGGCCTTTGCCTTCTGCCCGTACAGCCCGGAGACCGTCTTCAACTACTCCCAATTGCTGGCCACGATCGGCCGCTACGACGACGCGCTCATGGTGGCCAAGACCTGTGAAATCTTCGATGCCGACAACCTCGGGATCCGCAACCTCGTCGAGCAACTCGAAGGCATCCAAAAGGGAGCTGCACCGACCGCCAACGCCCAGACCAAAGCCAGGGCTTCCGGACCCAATGCCGACGCCAAGGCCGTGTTCGATCTGGCCTCGGCGTATTTTTCCTCCGGACAAAGCAACCAGGCTGTGGACGCTCTGGAAGTCTTGCTAACCAACAGCAGCACCAAGCCCGAGGTCTTCCTGTCGCTAGTCGATGGCTACCGTCAACTGGGCCGGGTGGACAAAGTCGAAAGTGCTCTAGCCCGATACACCTCGGCCGAACCCACCCGCCCTGAAGGTTGGTACGACTTGGCAGCCGTCCGGATCGCTTCCGGCCTCAAAGACAGCGGTGTGGAGTCTCTGCAGAAAGCCTTGGCTCTGAGCGACGCCCGCCTCGCCCAAAACCCTAAGGCCATCGACTTGCGCAAGCAGGCCTCCCGAGATCCACGCCTCAAGGGCATCTCCTTGCCGAAGTAGTCCACGCTAAAAAAACACCACACCCAAAAATCTGCCTTGCGCGGGCGTTGGCTCACCCCAACCTCGCGCCCGATTTTTCAAATGAACTATTCGATCGCGCGCCGCGCTGCCTCGCTGTCTCCATCCCTCACCCTCGTCATTGATTCGAAGGCCAAGGAAATGAAGGCCAAGGGCGAGGATGTCGTCGGCTTCGGAGCCGGTGAACCCGACTTCGACACGCCCCAGCACATCAAGGATGCCGCCGCCGCCGCTCTGGCCGCGGGCTTCACCAAGTACACACCCAGCAGTGGCATCCCGGAACTGCGGCAGGCCATCGCCGACAAGTTCCTCCGCGAGAACGGCCTGACCTACAAGCCTTCGCAGATCATTGTCAGCAATGGCGGCAAGCACTCCTGCTACAACGTCATTCTGGCCACCTGCCAAGAGGGCGACGAAGTGATCATCCCGGCGCCGTATTGGCTCAGCTACCCGGAGATGGTGAAGCTGGCGGGTGCATTGCCGGTCATTCTGGAGACCACCGACCAGACCGAGTTCAAGGTGACCCCGGCCCAGCTGCGTGCGGCCATCACCTCGAAGACCCGTCTCTTCATCCTCAACTCCCCGAGCAACCCGACCGGATCGGTGTACACGCCCGACGAGATTAAGGCGCTAGGTGACATTTGCGTCGAGAAGGGTGTGCTCATCATGAGCGATGAAATCTACGAGCACCTGACTTATGACGGAGCTCAGGTAAAGAGCGTGGCCAGCTTCAGCCAGGCCCACTACGACCACACCATCATCGTCCACGGATTCGCCAAGGCCTGGAGCATGACCGGGTGGCGGTTGGGCTTCCTGGCCGCGCCCGAGCCCATCGCCAAGGCCATCGACGCCATCCAGAGCCACAGCACGAGCAACCCCTGCTCCTTCGCCCAGAAAGGCGGCGTTGCGGCCCTGACCGGCTCGCAGGCCCATCTGCCCGGCTGGCTGGCCGAGTATGCCAAGCGCCGCACCCGCGCCTGGGAAATGCTCAACGCCATGCCCGGCGTTTCGTGCGTCAACAGCAAGGGAGCCTTCTACCTCTTCCCCAACATCTCCAAGACCGGACTGAAGTCGGCCGACTTCTGTGCCCGTTTGCTGGAGCAGGAAAAGGTGGCAGCCGTCCCCGGCATCGCCTTCGGCGCCGACGACTACATCCGCATTAGCTACGCCACGAGCTTGGCCAATATCGAGAAGGGCCTCGGCCGCATGGACCAGTTCGTGCGCTCGCTCTGAGCACGGGCTCCAGTCTCCCGCTCAGACGGCAAATACGCCGTTCGCACCCGACCGATCTCAATGCGTCTCGACAGGCCGGATTCCCCGAGGATCCGGCCTGTTTTTAATTTTGATCCCCGTTTCCGTCCCGCGGTTCAAAGGCGGAACGAAGGCCCTCGCCCATGGCATTCAAGGCGGCCAAGAGCAAGGCCATCAGACCGGCAGGAAACACGAGCAACCACCAGCGCACCCGCACCGGATTGAGCTGAGAGGCTCCATCGGCGATCAACGTGCCGAGACTGGCTTGGGGTGGCCGCACTCCGAGCCCGAGAAAACTCAGAAAGGACTCGTAGAGCACCACGGCCGGTACCGTGAGGGTGAGATAAACAATGACCACCCCGGCGAGGTTGGGCAGAAGGTGCCGGAGCATTAGTCGGACCGGGGAAACCCCGATGGATTGGGCGGCCAAAATGAACGGTCGTTCCCGAAGACTGAGCACCTGGGCCCGGACGACGCGTGCCATGGTCAGCCAAGACACCGAACCCAAAGACACCATCATCGCTGCCAATCGAAAGGCAGGAATCGAGGCAGGCCACCGCTCCGAAAGCCATCCGACACAGCGGGTCTCAAAAATCGTCAGGGTCAGCATCACCCAGACCACCGTGGGCAAGGCGTAGAGCACGTCGACAAAGCGCATCATCCAGGCATCGGTGCGCCCGCCCCGCCATCCGGAAACCAGCCCCCAGGTCACTCCAATCAACAAGCTAACCCCGGCTCCAACCGCACCGACGAGGAGCGAAATGCGAGTTCCCACGAGCACTCGAGAAAACAGGTCCCGACCATGAATGTCGGTGCCCATCCAATGCGAAACGCCGGGCGGCACGAAGGGCGAATCGCTCCCCTGATTCGGATCGGTTGCCAAGACCCCAGGGCCGAGCACCGACACCGCGGCGATCAACAGCAGAAAGACAACGCCGCTCACCGCCATTCGGTTGCGTAGGAAGCGTCGCAAGGCCAGACGCCCCGGACTGGAAGGATCCGTGTTCATGACCGGATGCGGGGATCCACCCACCGCAACAATAAATCCGACATCAAGTTCAAGACCTGAAGCAGCACGGAGTAGAACAGCACCATGCCCATCATCATGGTGTAGTCGCGGCTGAAAAAGCTGTTGATGAAGAAGGCACCCGTTCCTGGGATCTGGAAAACATTCTCCACGACAAAGGAGCCCGTGAGCAAGTCGGCCAGCATCGGCCCGGTGTAGGAAATGACCGGCACCAGAGCAACGGGCACCACATGCCGCAGAATCACCGCCGTCTCACTCAACCCTTTCGCGCGAGCAGTTTGCACATGAGGACTCCGGAGAACTTCGATCATCCCCTCGCGCATCCATCGCGCCACGCGGGCGGCGAAGTAGAGCCCCAAGGTGAGCGTGGGCAGCACCGCGTTTTGCCAAGGCCCCCACAGCGCCACGGGAAACCACCCGAGCCACAGACCGAAAACCAATACCAAAAGAGGCCCTAGAACAAACACGGGCACGCAAACCCCCACCAAAGTTAGCCCCGCTGCGGCGTAATCCGCCCAACCACCCCGCTTCAACGCCGCCAGAGCCCCCAATGGAATCCCTAAACCGATCGCCACGCCAAAGGCCATCGCTCCCAACGACAAGGATACCGGCACCGTCTGACCCAGCAGGTCGTTGACGGAATGGTCGCGGTACTTGAGCGAGGGCCCGAGGTCTCCCCGGATCACATTCCCGAGGTATCGCTCGTACTGCCGCCAGAGAGGTTCATCCCAGTGATAGCGTGCCTTGAGGGCTGCCTCGGCCTCGCGGGAAGCCGGCGCGCGCTCCCGATCGAAGGGACCGCCCGGGACCGCCCGCAGGAGAAAAAAACTCAGCGTAGCCACCATCCAAAGCAGAACGGGAATTAAGGCCAATCGCGCCATCCAGGGTCTCATGGGCGGATCCTCCTCATGGAAAAGAACGGGTGCTCATCCATCCGATTGGGCCAAATTCCGCCAACTTTCCGGGGATCGGCCGCATAAAGTCCCACATGACTGTAGAGGCCGGTCACCGGCACGGCCTCTACCACGAGAAGGGTCTCGGCCTCCCGAAGGATCTCGAGCCGACGCTGGGGATCGGCCTCGGCAGCCGCCGCTTGGAGCAGTCGATCATACCGAAGATCTTTCCATCCCGTCCGATTGTTGCCGCTGTCGGAGAGGAAGCAGTCGAGGAAGGTCATCGGGTCATCGTAATCGCCGACCCAAGATCCGCGGATGAAGTCGTAGTTCAGCGCCGACATCTCGGTGAGGTAAGTCTTCCACTCCAGCGGACGCAACTCGACCCGGATCCCCAGGTGTTCCCGGAGCATGGACTGGATTTCCACCCCGGTCTGTTCATAGATCCTCGACCCGACATTGAAGGTGTATTCAATGGCTGGAAACCCCCGCCCTTCTGGATACCCAGCCTCGGCCAGGAGACGTCGTGCGGTCGCCGGGTCGCAAGAAAGGCCCGCCGGGGGTTGGTATCCTCCGGTTCCGGCTGGCGTCACCGCGGCGCTGGGTCGCTCGCCCATCCGAGTGATGTGCGCCGTGATTCGGGATCGATCCAATGCCATAGCCACGGCGCGGCGAACACGGGCATCCTGAAAGGGTTTGCGCGTGGTGTTGAAGCGAATGAAGTCCTGACCCAAGTAATCGAAGCGGTGGAAGTCGGGGCGAGCGGCCAACTCTGGGCCCAGCTCGCCAGGGATAATCTTCCGGTCAGAAATGAGGTCTACTTCGCCGTTCAGGAACAAATTGAGCGCGGTCGAGGGATTGTCGCCGCTGAGTATGTCGATGCGTTCGGCCGTCACCTGGGCGGCATCCCAATACTGGGGATTCCGGCGCAAACGGAACCGATCGTTCACTCGCCAACTCAGGAGTTGATAGGGACCGCTGCAGGGCAAGGGTTCAGCGCGAATCCAATGATCGCCCCACCGTTCTACGGCCCGCCGAGGCACCGGAAAAAACACCCGGGAGGCCATCAATTCCAAGAAGTAAGGCGTCGGATTCTCGAGATGAACACGGACCGTGTGAGCATCGAGTGCCTCAGCTCCCAACTGGGAGGCATCGCGAAGTTCACCATTTACGATGGCTCGACCCTTCCGAATACAGAAGAACTGGCTCGCGTAATCGGCCGCCGTCGCCGGAGTGACAGCCCGTCGCCAGGACCAGACCACCTCATTGGCCTCAATGGGTTCTCCAGTGGACCAGCGCGCTTCCGGCCGCAGAAAGAACAAATAGGTTAACCCATCGCTGGAAATCTCCCAATGCGAGGCCAGCCCCGGCATCGCCGTGCCGTTGGTGGGATTAAACCGGGTGAGACCCTCGAAAAGCGCGGAGGCGATACGCCCATCGGCCTGACCCGTTAGAATTTGCGGATCGATGGTCTCTGGCTCCGGACCGTTGTGTAGGACTAGATCGGCCCGTTCCAACGGCGAGCAACCCGTGAGAACCCACGCACCCACACTCAAAACCACGCCGAGAGCGCGAACCGCGAGCCAGGGCCTCAAGGATTCAACCAGCCCGGCCCACCAATGCAGGCAACAAAAAACCCCCGTCTTGCGGACGAGGGCGTTTTGTTGAACCAAACTGTGGATCACTTTACGGCGGGGGCAGCAGGAGCAGCAGCAGGAGAGGCAGGGGCCTTCGGGGCCGCGTTGGTCAGGGAGATGAGAGCGTTGGCTGCGGAAGAGGAAGGAGCTGTAGCTTCGGAGCGGCTGACCGCATCGCGCACCCCTTTGGCCGCGGAACCAGAGCTGTTCTTCATGTTACCCAACCAAGCCAAGAGGATGCATAGGCCCAGAAAAATGCCGCCGGTCCACTTGGTGATGCTAGTCAGCGCGCTACCAGCACCGGCACCCAATAGGGTATCCACTGCGCCGGAACCGAACGCCATGCCCATGCCTGCCTCTTTCTTGGGGAGTTGGATTAGAACTAGCAGACCCAGAAGGAGGCACACCAGTACGAGGAGGAAACTCAAAAGACCAATCAGGATACCCATGATATTAAAAAGTTGGGGGAGGAGTTGAAGTCGGAGAAAAGACTCAGATCGAGTTTTTGATAATTTCCACGAAACCCTTGGATTCCAGAGAAGCACCACCGACCAGCGCGCCGTCGATATCGGGTTGCTGGAGCAGTTCGCGGGCATTGGAGCCCTTAACACTGCCGCCGTACTGGATGCGGACGCGGCGGGCAATGGCCTCACCGTGCATCGAGACGAGCACCTTGCGAATGAATGCGTGAACTTCTTGGGCCTGAGCGCTGGAGGCCGTCTTGCCGGTACCAATGGCCCAAACCGGCTCGTAGGCCAGCACTGTCGATTCCACCTGCTCGGCCGTAAGACCTGCCAGGCTGCCGCGGAGCTGAGTCTCGACCACCTTCTCAGTAATGTTGGCCTCGCGCTCGGCGAGGGTTTCGCCAACGCAAACGATCGGGATCAGGTTGTTTGCGTGGGCATTGGCGGCCTTCTTGGCGACCAGGGCGTCGGACTCTTTTTGGAACTGACGGCGTTCGCTGTGACCTAAAATCACGTAGCGCACCGACAACTCACGGAGCATGCCCGGGGCGATCTCACCGGTGAAGGCGCCGTATCCTGAGTCGCTGAGGTTCTGAGCACCCAGACGGATATTCGAACCCAACACGAGCTTGGAGACGTCGGAAAGGGCCGTGAATGCGGGGCAAACCACCACATCCACTTCCTTCACCGCGGCCAGCTCGCGAATCAGGTCCATGACCAAGGCCACGGCCTCGGAGTTGGTTTTGTTGCTTTTCCAGTTACCAGCAACGATCAATTTGCGCTCTTTATCCATGCGAAGCAGAACAACAATATTAGCCACCGCCCCGTTGGCGTAAAGGGGGAAAAGGCACCCAACCCGCCAATCCGCGACCGACTTCAGCCGACATTTGCGAAAGGAGGCGGATCTCCGAGACGCCCGCACGTTACATTGGTGCTTCCGGATCACCGACCGCCCGGTGAGGGCACCGGGCCTACAACATGTCCAAATCGCCCGGTGAGGGCACCGGGCCTACAACACGTTTCATTTGCCGTTCGGCTTGAAACGATCGGGGTCTCGGGCCCGGGAAATCGCGGCATCGTAAGAAATCAAACACTTCGAGTAGAGGTCGTAGAGACAGTTGTCCATCAGCACCGAACCATCCCGGCCGCCCAACTGCATAATCGTGTAAAGTTGATGCAATTGATTCTCGCGAATCACCGACCGAGCGGCCGCAGTCATCATCAAGAGCTCGTAGGCCAGGACTCGGCGAGTCCGATCGATGGCAGGCATCAGATCCTGGGCGATGACGCCCTGAAGAGAATTGGCCAACTGCAGCACAACCTGTTTCTGAGCGCTCCCCTCGAAGATCCCGACGATCCGCTCCAGCGCATGCATCGCGCTGGGAGCATGGAGCGTGGCCAGCACCAGGTGCCCGGTTTCCGCTGCGGTGAGCGCGGTCTGGATCGTCTCGTGATCCCGCATCTCGCCGATGCAAATAATATCGGGATCCTGCCTCAGGGCGTGGATGAGCGCATGGTTAAAGGACCGCACATCGGTCAGCACCTCCTGCTGCACCACGATGGCCCGACGGTTTTCATGAACTCGTTCGATGGGATCTTCAATGGTCAGGATCTTGCAGCGCCGCTCCCCATTGATGAGGTCGACCATGTAGTTCATGGTCGTGGTCTTGCCCGCTCCGGTGGGGCCAGTGATCAGGATTAACCCGTTGGTCTTACGAGCCAACTCATCGATGCGTGGAGGCAAGCCCAGCTCCTCCCGGGTCGGAAAGAGTTTTCCGCAGAACCGGCAACTCAGCTCAGTGACCCCGTTGCGCCGGTAGAACGTGACCCGAATCCGGCCGGCGACGCTGTGGCGGATGGAAATGCACAGTTCCCAGAGCTGATCGAGCTTCTGCCGCTGCAAGTCGGTCAGGAGCGATTGGGCCATGACTTCGCAATCCTCGGGCGACACGGCGTCCTCATCAGCCAAAAGAATCTCGCCGGTCACCCGAAAGGCGGGCGGAACTCCCACGATCACATGCAAATCGGAGGCACCCATCGACACGGCTTCGATGAGCAGTCGATCCATCCGGGAGTGGATGGCGTCGGCGATATGAGGGTTCATAATCTATGAAATCGTCGAAAAACACCGGTGCACCGCTCCAGTAAGCCGGGGCGCTGAGAACGGCTCAACCCGTCGCTTGCCGCCAGGGAATCGGGCTGGATTTGCCAGGCCTGAGTAAAGGAAACCCGGGCCTCGTCATGAAAGCTCAGCAGAAGCTGGCAGTCTCCCGCGAGGAGCCAGGGCGAAATCTCACCCGGGGCCAGACTGCAAGCGTCCCGGGCCGATTGCAGCGCCTTGGCGAACTGACCATGGAATCGGCGGATCCTCCCGGTCAGCCAGGCGCAGGTCCAGTCGGACGGAAGAACACTGCGGGCCCGTTCGAAGCAATGGTCGGCCTGTTTTTCGCGGCGCGACAAGAACACGTCGCCCCGAGCCAACCAGACGTAGGCCGAATCACCCCGCTCCTCGATGCTGGCATCGGAAAAGGCGATGGCATTGTCGTGGTCTCCCAACCGGCCGAGCGCGACCGCCTTGGCGGCCAACAACTCCGGCGCCTGCGGAAATCGCTCCAGGGCCTTGTCGGCCCACAACCGGGCTTCGCGGAATTCGCCCAACTCAATCAAAGACCGCACCTGCCCTGCCCAAGCCGGAACGCTCGTCGGATTGTGCTCGAGCACGCGGGCGAAAAGCCGCAGGGCCAATTCGAAGTCACCCAGGCAGAATGCGCGCTCGGCCTCCGACGACCAGTGTGTCTCTCCGGCGGCCGGCCGCAGAGACTGCTGCCCGGAAGAGTCCGGCCCCGTTTCGAATTCCAGTTTTCCAAAGCGGCTCATGGCTGTGTTTGATCGTGGAAAAACCATCGGCCATAGACCCGACCTAGGAAATCGGAATGTCGCACCGCCGACATGCGGTGAAAGGCCTCTGCAAAGGTTGCATCGGCATTGCGGCGGACTCCGCCGACCATAACGCCCTGCCGGGGCACCCGCACCGTAGGCCAAACAAACCATTGTCCGGGTTCCACCACTTGCTCGCCCTCCATCGGCATGCCCTCTAAACGCGGCACATCCCGGCCATTGACTCGCACCGACTTCGGCGTGAAGACGATCCGATCGCCCGGAAGCCCAAACACCCGTCCCAGGATCGGCCCCTGCGCGAAAACCCAAGGATTGTCACCCCAAGGTTGGCTGCGGAACCCCTCTTGATGAAATGCGATCGAATCTCCGCGCTGCACGTCGCTGGCACGGACCCTCGGGTTGAACACCACGGTTCGATCCTCAGTGGTGATTCGCAAGGGGGTGGCCACGCGACGCCGGAACTGATCGAAGCCCGGCATGTAGACCAACGAGTAGTAAATCGCCCAGCACACCAGCGGCAGCAGGATCCGCTCGGCGAGGCCGGCCGGGTGGCCCTGGTTCGCTTCACGCTGACGGAGCATCAGGAAGGCCAGTCCGCTGGAATGGCAGGAAGCCATGCCTCCCATAAACCATCCCATGGTCGGATGGCACAGCAAGATCACGGTGGCCACCGCGCTCAGCCACCAACCCGCCAAGAAAACCCGGCCCAAGGTCCGCTGACCCAACAGCACATAACCCCGGCCTGGGATCAGCGATGCCAAAAACCACTGGAAGCCCGTCAACTCCAACCCCATCCCTTGGCCTAACGGGCTACTCCTCCACATCCGCCGGATCGACAGCCCGAAACGATCGAGTGACTGGCCTAGGCGCGGGGAGATCCACCGACGCCCAGCGCGCGGCGGGTAATAGCTTGAGGTCTCGGAATCCATCCGCCGAAGAAGTTGGGAACCTCAGTGCTGCTGCTTGTTGTGCAAGGTCACATCCTCGTCCGGTTCGTAATATCCAGAGGTGTGCCGCAATTCTTGGGTTTTTCCGATCATCTGCTCGAAGAACCGGAGGACCTCGACACACCCTTTGCCTTGGAACCCTTCGACATGGATTTCGACCTCTCCGGTGGGGCCGATGGTGATTTCGTATTCGCGCGCTTTCATGGGGCTGTTGGTCGGTTGGAATCTACTGGGGGGATGACTGTGTCAGGACCGCACTTTAATTCTGCCAATGTCGGACCCGGAGACGGATGGACTGATTCTGTTCTACGGTCTCCTCGACCAAATCCATCCCCTTGCCTGCCATCTCGGATTTGAGCTTCGCCAACACATAATGCTGCACCGTCCGGCCGGCGATCTCATCGCCGATGGCTCGGAGTTGCACCTCGGTTAAGCCCTCTCCGGTGACACACACCGAATCGCGCCCGCGGGCATCACGGCTGAACTCGACATTCACCCCGTCGCGAGCCAACTGGATCTGCTGATCCCGACCCAACGTGCCCGTCACGGCCGAGCAGTTCGGCACATCGAGGGTCACGGTATTCGAACCGGCACGGAGGTCCTGGTTCAGGCCTTGTTGGGCGACCTCTCGGGCCACGCTGAAACCCATCGACACCGCCGCCGAGGCGACTGCGGCGCTAATGGCAGGCCAAGAACTAACGACGATGGGAGCAATGATGGCGACAGCACTCATAGATTAGTGGGAATTGTCAGGACGTTATGAAGTTGGACCGGGCTGGTTCGGATTCGTCACGCAAGATCGGACCTTTTCTCAGAACTCCATCTTTCTGGGCAAATGTTCCCCCAGACCCGCGTTGCGGGGAGTGCTGGCATTGCGCGCCCGACCCTCGGCCCAACTGCGGAGTCGGTTGATTTGCTCATCCATGGTGCGGGCCAGCGGGACGGTTTGACGGATAGAATTCAGGACATGCTCGGTCGTCAGATCTCCGCCATCGTAGAAGGCCTCGTACAAAGCGCTGTTGATGGCTTCTTCAATCTCGGCACCACTGAAGTCGGTTGAGGCTGCCGCCAAGACGGGTAAATCAAAGTTTTCGGGAAACCGACCCCGCCGCCCGATGTGTACTTTAAATATGTCGGCGCGCTCGGGTTCTGCTGGAAGATCCACGAAGAAGATCTCGTCGAGGCGGCCTTTGCGGAGCAACTCCGCCGGTAAGTGCGAGATATCATTGGCCGTGGCGACGACGAACACCGGCGCATTCTTCTCGCTCAACCAAGTGAGGAAAGTACCGAAGACGCGGGCGGCCGTGCCCCCATCACTCGAACCACTCCCCTGGGAACCGGAAAAGGCTTTGTCGATTTCGTCTACCCACAGGATGGCCGGGGCAACTGACTCGGCGACCGCGATGGCCCGGCGCACGTTCTCCTCGGACGAGCCCACGAGGCTACCGAACATCCGCCCCATGTCGAAGCGCAGCAACGGCAACTGCCACTGGCTCGAGATTGCCTTAGCGCAAAGGCTTTTGCCGCACCCCTGCACGCCCAGCAGCAGCACTCCCTTGGGGAACGGCAAACCGAAGATCCGCGCTTCAGGCGAGAAGGCCGATGACCGTTTAACCAGCCAGTCCTTGAGAATGGTCAGGCCACCCACGCTGCTGAAGTTCTCGGTGGTGGCGTAATACTCCAGCAGGCCGCTCTTGCGGATGATTTGCTGCTTCTCGGCGAACACCTCGTTGACGTCGTCTCCGCTGAGGCGAGCGTCCTTAACGATGATCTTGGCGAATACGTTCTCAGCCTCGCCCAGCGTCAAACCCAAGGCCGCTTGCAGCAACCGATCCCGGCCCGCCACGTCGAGATTAATGACCACTTCCTTGATAGAGCGCACATCCTCCAGAATTCGATCTAGCAACGCACCCAGGTCTTCCTTAGTGGGCAGCGGGAAACTCAAGACGGTAATTTCCTTGTCCAATTCCGCGGGAATCTCCAGCAGCGGCGACACTAGGATGACCGTCTTAAAACTGTTCTTCAGGTTCAGAGCGATGTCCTTGAGCTTACGGATGACGGCGAAATTGGACTTCGCCAGGAACGGATGAAAATCCTTGAAGAGGAAAATCGCCGGTTCCACCTGTTCCAGCACCTGGTCTAGAGCGGCGAGTGGGTCTTTGGTGGCACCCGAGCGTCCCTTCTGACTCTGGATACTCGCACCGGCCAACACGATGCCCGTGGAATAAGACCACTCGAAGGCCTTCTTGCCCCGGCGGGCGGCGATGTCCATCACCACAGGGATCACGCGCAGCTCCTCGCTGGTCTGAATATAGATCAGCGGATACCGAGCTCGGATGAGCACCTCGAGTTCAGAGGCAAACGTGTTGGAGGTCATGGAGAAGTCGATTCAGTGGAGGGGGAGGCGTCGCCCGAATCCAGCGCGGTCTGAAGAAAAAACGCCAGTTCCGGAGTCAAGTTGTGGGCAAGAATGCGCCCGTCGGTGAGCAGCATTAGCTCCGAAATCACCGGAACCAACTCAGGGCCTGGAACAAGAATGGGGGACCCGGACGGTTCCGGCCCCGAGGTCAGTCTGCAGGGCTCGGTTTCATTTGATCCTTCAGAGAGCGGCGTCATGCAGTGAGTCTTTCAGTCAATGAACCGCAGTCCGGCCTCCATCCCGATACGGGTGGCCTCCTGAGCCTCGCTCAACCGGCCGGGTGCCTTCAGTTCCGCATGACGGCTGCTGAACCAACCGGGCCAGAAGCCGGTCCTCAAGCTCACCTCCACCTGGGGCAGATGTTCCGCGATCCACGCCGCAGCCGGGCGCCAGCAGCATTCGAGGTGCCCCGGCAAAAGCAGGTGCCGCACAATCAGGCGGGTCTGCCCCGCCGCCCACCGCAGGTTGTCCTGGACGGTCGAGCAGTAACCCTCCACCCGGGCGATGCGACGGGCGCAGTCGTCGTTGCCAAACTTGAGGTCTGCCACCCAACCATCGAAGACCCCATCCAACAGGGCATTGGACTCCGAGGTGCCGTGGGCGTTGGTCTTCCACACCACAGGCAATCCGTCCGGCAGGGCCGCCACCAGTTCCAAAGCCGAAGCCAAATGAATCGTCGGCTCGCCCCCGAGGATCATCAGGCTGCGCACCGCGCCGGATTCCCAAGCCCGACCGATACGGCTCAGCAGAGCCTCCCGCTCGACTCCTTCGGGAACGGAACCCGCCGACGCATCCCAACTTTCGCGACCGGTGTTGCAGAAATCGCAGCGGAGATCGCACCCGCTGAAGGCCACGGCAAAGACCGGACACAAATCGGATTCATCCCCCACTTCGATCTGGGCACTGAAAATACGCCCCTCGGGACCGGCATGACAGGGGCCTCTTTGGCCGGCCAGACGATCCACCCCGCAGCGATGCGCGCACCAATGACAATGACTCAATTGTTCGCGTGCGATGGCGGCCCGTTGGGATGCCAACCCAGCGCGCGAACCCGTCTCCGAGTGCCCAGTACCGACACATCGAATCGGGTTCCGGCCGCGGCTCGGGCTCGCGACATAAAACCCCTCTCGCAAACCCGGTTCCTGGACCAAAGACAGGCTCAAAAGAGTTGCCTCCACCAGGGTTTTAAGTCGGCACCGATCGGCGGAGTAACACCCGCCGGATTCGCAATACTCGCTGTCACGCGCGCTCGCAAATCTTCCGGAACCGGCGTCTGGGACCGGTCCCAGGCGATCAGCGCCTCAGGAGTCTCGAAGTCGACCGGCGTCCGAGCCTCCGTGTGCTGAGTGGACGTACTTTCCAAGTTCGCCTGAGTGACTGTTTGAAGTCGTTGGGACGGGGTGCTCATGGGGGAATTGGCAAAAATAGGGGTTTAGCCGGTCTTGACGAATGCAGCCGAGAAGGCTCGGCGGGCCCGGTGCAGTTTACCACGGACGGCATCGGAACTCTGCTGGGTAATCTCGCCGACCTGTTCGTAGCTCAGATCTTGATCAGCGACCAAGAGCAGCAGGCACCGATACTCCTCCGGCAGGCAGTCTAAGGCGTTTTGAATGCGCTGACCCAGTTCCTTGGTCTCGAGAGCACGGAGAGGGTCCCCAGCCGCGGAAGGCTGAGACTCCAAGAGCGAGGTGTCGTCGGTGAGGTGGATATTTCGCGCAGACCATCGCTGCCGCAAGTTGGTGCAATGGTGGAGCGTGATCCGGTAGAGCCAGGTCCGGATGTCGGAGTCACCCCGGAAGGATCCAAAATTCCGGAAGGCCTTCACGAACACGTCATGGGCGACGTCCTGGGCCTGCGCCGCATCCCCCAAAAACCGCAACGCCAAATAGTACACCGGCTGCGCATGGGCTGCGTAAACCGCCTCGAAATCGGCCGACAACCCTCCGTGTTCATCCACGCCGCCCCCATTTTCCGGAGCATTCCCCTGCTTTACGCAGGCGATCTCCTTGGGTTCGGGCGCGATCATCACCCCCTTTGGACAAGGCCACCGCCCAAGTGTCACGCAGGAAAAACTCCCATCGCTAGAACCAAACCCTCCGCTAAGTCCAGTTGCATGGGCCAACGCGTTGACGACGAGATGGATTTGATACATTAATATCGATGTATGAAGACCATCACGATCAATGTATCTGAGCCGGTGTACGAGGATTTCCAGAGATTCGCCCAGAAAATGGACCGTAAGGCCTCCGAACTCATCCGAGAGGCCATGGAAGCTTACCGCCAACAGCACATGCTGCGTCGAACTTCGCTACGGGATCGGCGTCCCGCCAGCGTCGGGGGCCCCATCCAACCCATCACCTCCGAAGACGATTTGCTGGGAGAAATGCTGCATGACCTACGGGATTGATACCGACTTCCTAGTCGCGCTGGAAATCCGGGATCACCCATTTCACCGGGAAGCCGACGCCTTGCTCCGATCGTTGCTGGATGGCGGGCATGATCTGGCATTGGCACCCCAAACCCTCGCGGAATTCCTGCATGTGGTCACCGATGGGAAACGGATGCCGACCCCCCTACCGATGTCCGAAGCCCTCCAACGGACGGAGCATTGGTGGCAGGCCGCGGAAGTGATCCGGGTCTTCCCTGACGGCCCCTCGGTCACGGAATTTCTTACTTGGATCAACCGTCACTCCCTCGGGCGCAAACGACTGCTGGACACGATGCTGGCCGCCCTAATGGCCCAAGCGGGAGTAACCCGGATCGTCACCAATAACGCCCAAGATTACCGTGGTTTCGGTCGCTTTGAAATCGTGCCCTTCCGGGGCGACTGAATCGGCCTTCGATCGCCCGCATCCACACGACCGGAAGAATGGATCAATTTCCCGGCGATCCATTTCTCCCCAATCCTTCCCTCCCAGACGTTTGATGCCTAGAATTCGCGCCTGTGTTTCGGCCGTGCATTGATTTGCGCAATGGGAAGGTGGTCCAGATCGTGGGGGGAACCCTCGACGATGCGGGCACCTCGACGCTCACTCGCTTCCAGTCGGAGCACCCGCCCTCCTGGTATGCGGAGCTCTACCGGAAGGACGGACTCACCGGCGGGCATGTCATCGCCTTGGGTCCGGGCAACGAATCCGCCGCACGCGATGCCCTCGGCGCGTGGCCCGGCGGCCTGCAGTATGGCGGTGGCGTGAACCTCGACAACGCGTCGACTTGGCTTGAGGCCGGAGCCTCTCAGGTGATCGTCACCTCGTGGGTCTTCCGCGATGGACTCCTCGACCGCCAGCGCCTGGCCGACCTGGTTCAACGCGTGGGCAAGGAACGTCTGGTGCTCGACCTGAGCTGCCGCAAGCGCGACGGCCGCTATTGGGTGGTGACCGACCGTTGGCAACGATTCACCTCACTCGAGGTCGATGAGTCGGCCTGCCACGATCTGGCCCAATCCTGTTCTGAGTTCCTCATCCATGCCGTCGATGTCGAAGGCCTGTGTCAGGGCATCGATCTCGGACTCGTGGATTCCCTCTCCCGTTGGTGCCCCATCCCGGCGACTTATGCCGGCGGGGCCAAGTCGATGGACGACCTTAAAACGGTAGAACACGCAGGCGACGGCCGCATCCACCTGACCATCGGCTCTGCGTTGGACATCTTCGGCGGCTCCGGCGTGCGCTACACCGACTGCGTCGAGTTCAACAAATCCAGTACCCAACCACACTGATCTCCATGATCCCCAAACATGTTCGCCTTTTCATCAAGCCCGGTTGTCCCTGGTGCGACGAAGCCATTGAGTGGCTCGACGCCCGCAAGATCGGCTATGAAACGCTCGATGTGATCCGCGACGCGGCCGCTCGGGCGGAGATGCGCGAATTGACCGACCAGACCAAAGCTCCCTCCATTGAGCTGGATGGCCATGTGCTGGCCGACTTCGGGGCCGATGAGCTGGAAGCGTGGATGGCTCAGTTGGGCTACGCAGTCTAATCGGGCTCACGACGCGGAGGCGCCGCAGCCAGGCACGTCTCTTGGCCTATCCACGAACCACTCCGTTCACGGATTGGCCACACCCGGCGATCCACCGATCCGAGTAGAGACCCTCCAGGCTCCGGGTTGATCGGAGTAAGCCTGAACGCTCCGAAGTTGCAGAGTGTACCCGCGGCCATCGGCTTCGACCGGCCAAGGGGCAGAATCGTCGTAGGCGAGCTTAAGCACCAGCGTGCCGTCAGCCGCGTGGATTCGCAGCGTGTCGCCGCCATTACCCAAGCCAAACCCAAACTCGCCCAGCGGCTTGGGCCCGAGCGGAAACGTCCGCTGAAACCGGAGACTGTCCTGACAGAACACGGCGTATCCGCCGGCAGGAATCACTCCCCCGCTCAGCACGCTCACATTCGAATCGGTGTCATCGCGCACAATCCACCCGGTGAGATCCACCGGTGCGGTGCCAGGATTGTGCAACTCGAACCAATCGCCAGAATCCGCCGCAGAGGCCGGGTGATACTGGATCTCGCTCAAAATCACCGGAGGCCGAGCCGGAGCCACCGGTGAGTAGGCCTCCAAATGGGCAGTGAGAGTGTTGGTGCCGGATGGCGGATTGAACTCCCACCGGGCTAGCGAAACCTCGATGCCCCAACCGCTCCAACCGACGACACGGAATCCGGATGCGGGAATCACCGTGGCCACCACGGGCGCGTCCCGAAAAAAGGTTCCCACCCAGGGAGGCGGCGCGGCCACCGAACGATTCAACCTCACCTGCCCCGCCCCGGCCGGCGAAACGACCGCCTGCAGTTGCGCCAACCCCTGCTTCAAGCCGAAGTGATCGAGGCAATCTTGCCGGAGCTTGGTGGGGCGTCGGCGAGCGAAGTCGCTCAAGGAGTCGAGGTTCTTCTCCCAGGTCGCCGCCGTGAACGGTTCATACTCCGCCTGATAGGGCTTGCCGTAGCCGCGCTTCTGCAACTCGGCGAAGCTCCAGCGTTGGAGGTGCCGGGGAATCTCTGGCCGAATTACTGCGGCCATGGAACGGATCGTTGCCTCCACCCGCTCTTGACGGAAAGGCCCGTTCAGAAAGTCCGCACAGCGCTGGATAAAGAGGGTCCGCACCCCGGGGTTGGTCAGCAACCGGCGGAGCATCAAGGTGCGCCCACCTTCATTAGGCCAACCGGTGCCTGAGCCGATGCCAGCGGTCGAGAAGGCGAAGATATTGTCATAGTTCCCGTAATCGCGGGCCATGGCTGGCACGTAGACCTCGGGTTTCCACAAGTTGAAGCCATAGTCTTGATCGTAGACGATCCATCGGAACCGCCCGTTCGGAACTCGTGGACGCCAGCACTTGATGTTGCCGATGTCGAAGTTTTGGAAGTAGACGAGCGACGCTTGGTAATCGAGGAAGTTGTCCAGATCGAGGTAACGGTCGAGGAGCGTTTGGAGATTGGTCTGAATTGTTAGGTCTTTCGAGGACACGAACGAGCGCATCGCCGTGTAGGCCTGGCTATCACCCGCGATCACCGCGCCGTAGCCCTCGATCAGGTCGAGCCCACCGCGGGGCACCTCATGGTTCCCGATAATGTGATGCTCATTCAGCTTCTCTCGCAAATTGTGAATACCCCAGTAGTCGCCGTTCAAATAAACCACCGTCGGCCGGTAGGCCTGGGTATCCAATCCGGTGTCCGCGATCAGGCGCTCCATCATGGCGTCGCGCATCAGCGTGAACTGCCCGTTCACGAAGTAACTGCCGTAGGAAGTCACCGGCCCGAATTGGGTGATGGGTGACCGGACAGCCGTCTGGTGGGTGCTCTGGTTGTCATTGCCAGAATTGCGCAGCACTAGGGCCTCGAACTGGTCCATGGGTCGATCCGGAAAGAAGCGGTACGCCAGATTGCCATCACCGTACTTGACGCGCGCTGAAAGGGCGTAGGATTTTTGCGGATACCCGCGGGAACCCCATCCGCCATAAACCGACATCCCCACCTTCTGACGAACCTTGGACTGGCGGTCGGTGTCGAAGAATTCGAAACCCACCTCAATCTCCCGATCTTTCCAGGCGTTGGACCCCGAGTACGGATAACTCTGGAGCACCTGCCCGCTGGTGCTGAGCACACCCGTGCCCATGCCAATGAGATAGCCATTCTTGAAGTCGAAGTTCGAGGCCGCCGCCGCCAGCGAGATGACCGGCAGGTCATGGGAAATGCCGAAGAAATAACTCCGCAGGGACTCCGCGCTGGAACGCGCCTCCAAATAAGCCTTAGCCCGGACCACCTGAGAGCGTTGGATGCGCAGCGGACCTGTCCACGTCGGCGAGACAACCGTGACAGGGTCGCCATTGGTCGTGTAGCGGATCAGGGCATTGGTCGGTGAGGCTTGCAAATTGAGCACCACCTCGGCCCCCGCGGCGTAGAAACCCGAATCTACCGAGAACACGGGCGGCGGCACCGGAGGCCCCAGCGAAACGACGCCATTGGCAGCACCGGGTGTCGCCTGCGACTTGGAATACACCGTCCACTCCCCGGCTTCTGGATTGGGAGGTCGGCCCAGCGACTCATTAGGGCCCAATCGAGGCACCACCACCTGGTCGACGACCCGCCCCTCGGCATCGCTCAACGTCAGGGTCTCGCCGGCGGCATCGAGGCGAAAATCGGTGTGCAATTCGTTGCCGGGGCCGATGCGATCCAGATCCGAAGCATAGACCACGAGGGATTGCCCTGGCTGGATCCACCGCTCTGGGAATTGCCAGCGCACCGGCCTTAACAGGTCCTCCGAGAGGGCGAATCCCGCCAGCGCAATGGCTCGGTCCTGCGGATTGGAAATCTCAATCCAATCCCAGAAGGCCCCAGCGGCATCGGGAAACACCGCGGCGTTGTCGCTCATCACCTCGGTGATCTGGAGCAACCCCGCGGCAGAACCTTCGGTCAGGATGCGGTAGAAGAGGGGTGTTGTTCCGGCAGGTTCAGGAATGCGCACCTGAAAACGACCCAGTGCCGACTCGTTCACTGTGGCCGTGGAGTCCAACGACCACACCATCGGGGTTTGCCACCCGGCGGCGACTTGCACCCGATAGGCCTTCGGGTCATCGGAATTGGCGGTGAACTCGAAAACGAACCCTTTGCCGACGGAACTCTGAATCGACTCGCGCAGGATGAGCGGCGCGAGGGGCTGCGCCAATAACCACACGGGAAACACAGCGGACAGCAAAGCCACCCACCAGGGCCTCCCGTGTGAGAAAAATTTCACAGCCGGCTCTCCAGTTTTCGGGCGCGGCGGATCCACACTGCATTGCGGGATTTCTCGAAGGCCGGGGAGTGGTTTTGGTCGGCCACCACCTCATCGATTTCAGCCTGGGCCTCATCAACCATCCCTCGCGAGGCGAGCAACTCGGCATACTGGACCCGAGCCCTGGGATAGCTGTTGTTTTCGAGCACGCGCTTCCAATTCAGGAGAGCGGCGTCCACTTCGCCGAGGGCCGTTTGGGTCTCAGCCAAGGCCATGAGTGTGTAGCCAAAATCGTGTCGCGGGTCGGACTTCAGAATCTTCTCCAAGAGGGGCTTGGCCTCGGCGGCTTTGCCTTGCCGTAGGAGGCACTGCCCCAAATGGCTAACGGTGTCGTCATCCTCCGGATCCCGCTCCAAAGCCCGCCGGTAAGAGGCCTCTGCCTTGGTCAGTTTGCCCTGCGAGAAATAAAGATCTGCTAAATCCAAATGGTCGCGAGCCTTGTCGAGGTGATGAATGCGGCTCTCCAGTTCCTTAATCCGGCGGCGATCGGCCGCACCCGGTAATTCAAAGCCTCTGAGTCCCATTCCGCCGCTGGCCGATGCCTGCGCCCGATACACCATGAAGTAATAAAACACCGCGCTGAAGACGCTGAAGAAGAGGATACACGCCGCCCAGATCCACTCTTCGCGGCGCAAGGCATCCACCATCATCCAAAGCTGAAAAGCAGCCCCGATCAGCAGGAGAGGGTTCTCCAGGGACAACTGCATCAAATCGTTAATCAAGCCGATCATCGCCTTAAGACTAATCCGGAACGATTCCGTTGGGAAGAAAGGGACCGCGCCGCGGATTCTTTCGCAAGACGAGGCGAGAGCGAAGGCACGGGCCATACTGAGGTTTGCGCTTAAGGCCCGTAACGAGCGAACAACGACGCTCTTGCAGAAGGAGAAGCAGCCAGCACGACCGGTTTAATGGAATTGTTCCCGCTAATCCCTACTCCAAAAAAAATAAAATACTCGGAATGAAAAATCAGGCTCTCTGGTAGCGAAGGCGTCGTGGCCATCCTGGTCCTGTCCCAGTCGTCCGGCAATTTTCCCTCTGCTGTAATCCATTGAGATCGAGCCCAGTTTTACCGTTTCATGCCTCTCATGACATCCGCCACCGTGCGCATTCCGGGGACGACCTCCAATTTGGGCTCGGGCTTCGATACTCTGGGACTGGCCGTCGCGCTCTACAACCGGGCCACGGTCCGCCGCCGGAGCGACCGACGTGTCGAGATTACTTCTCCCATCGCCGAGGATGCGCGGGCTGGAGCCCTCGCCATGCTGGAGGAGGCCGCTGCTGCGTTCTTCAAAAAGACTCGCGCCCAACGCTTCGGGGTAGATCTTCACCTGGCCGGCGACGTACCGATCGCGCGGGGACTCGGATCCAGCGTGACCGCCCGACTCGGCTGCGTGGCCGGACTCAACGCCCTAGCAGGCAGCCCGCTAGATCGACAAGGATTGCTAGAAGTCGTGGCGGCTCTGGAAGGCCATCCCGACAACGCGGCTCCGGCGATCTTTGGCGGTTTCACGGCCGCAGGATTTGTGGGCTCTGAGGTCCGATGCATCCGGGTGCCACTCCAGAGTCGGATCCGCTTGGTGACCCTGATTCCGCACTTCGAGGTCAGCACGCCGGAGGCTCGGAAGCGAGTGCCGCAGACCTTTTCCAAGGCCGATACGATTCATATTCTCAACCGAGCTTCCCTGGTCACCGCCGCGTTCACCACGGGCCGACTCGAGAACCTCCGCGGCTGCTTCGATGACCGCATTCACCAACCCTATCGGGCTGCGCTCATTCCAGGCATGGACGCCATCCTGGCGGCCGGCGTGAAAGCCGGAGCCATCGGCGGCTGGCTCAGCGGTAGCGGCTCCACCTTGATGTGCTTGGCCTTGGACAACCCCGAAGCCATCGCAACGGCCATGCAGCGAAAAATGCCCAAGGCCGCGGTCCACATCCTCAAGCCCGACAATGCGGGCCTGAAGGTGAACCCTAAAAAAAGGCTAAGTTATCAGCCCGACTAAGGAGCCGATCTGAAACTCAAATCTGCTCGAAGTAGCGCTGCTTTTCCCAGTCGGTCACCGCGTTGCTAAAAGCCTGATGTTCGAGGCGGGCGTGGTGCACTGAAAAGTCGACAACCCCGTCGCCGAAGGCCTCGCGGGCCAGGCGCGACCCGTTGAAGAGGTCGGCAGCCGCGATCAGACTCGAGGGCAGACGCGGCAACTTCGGATCGATATAGGCATTGCCGGAATAGGGCTCACCGCAGTCGAGCCCCTCATCGATGCCCGCCAAACCGGCGGCGATCATGGCCGCAAAAGCAAGGTATGGATTGGCATCAGCCCCGGGCATGCGGTTCTCCGGACGGTAACCATTGCCCTGCCCCACCACGCGGAATCCGGTGGTGCGGTTGTCCTGGGCCCAAGCCATGCGGGTCGGAGCCCAGCTCCCGGCCTGATAACGTTTGTAGCTGTTGATGGTCGGTCCGTAGAACAGGCACAACTCCGGAGAATATTTCAGCAACCCGCCCAAAAATTGCCGGAACATCGTGGACCCGGTCTTGGCCTTCGGATCCCAGAACAAGTTGCGGCCGGCCTTCCACAGGCTCATGTGAATATGACAGGAGTTCCCCGCCTCGGTCGGTGCCACCTTGGCCATGAAACTCACCGACTTACCGTGCTGTCCGGCGATTTCCTTGACCCCCTGCTTGAAGACGACATGTCGATCAGCCATCTCCATGGCCTCGCCGTAGGTGAAATTAATCTCATGCTGACCGCGGCTCCACTCGCCCTTGCTGCTCTCGATCGGCACACCCGCGGCCGTGAGTCCGTTGCGAATGGCCCGCATCAGCGGTTCATCGCGGCCGGGCTGCATCAAGTGGTAATCGATGCGGTAGTCGCTCGAGGGTTTGAGGTTCCGATAACCGGCTTCGAAGGCGGCACCGTAGGTTTGCTCATAGAGATAAAACTCCAACTCGCTGGCGCAGAAGCAGGTGAGGCCGCGTTCCTTGAGCCGATCCAACTGGCGGCGCAACACCGAACGCGGAGCTTCGGCCACCGGCGACCCGTTGGCGTGGCGAAAGTCGCAAATCACCAAGGCTGAACCCGGAAGCCAGGGCATCAGCCGGAACGTGGCCGTATCGGGCAGCATCTCAAAATCACCGAAACCCGAATCCCAATTGGCGACGGCAAACCCATCCAGCGGATCCATGTCGAGATTGACCGTGAGCAAGTAGCTACAGCCATGGGTCCCATGGGACACCACTGACTCCAGAAAATGGCCTGCATGGAAACGCTTGCCCACGAGTCGGCCAAACGGATCGGGGATGGCCACGAGGACCGTGTCGACGGCACCCGACTTAACCTGGGCCTTGAGCTGTTGGAGAGTCATATTGAGATGGAGTGGGAAGAGATGCTGGTTATTCGGCCACGTACACGTTCTTGACCTCTGAGTAGCCTTCCATCGCAGCCATGCCGAGGTCGCGGCCCAGCCCGCTCTGCTTGAAACCACCGAACGGAGCCTCCACATGAACGCTGCTGTGACTGTTGATGGAGAGCACGCCACTCTGAATCGCACGGGTTACCCGAAACGCGCGTGAGAGGTTGTTCGTCCAGACCGATCCGCTCAGGCCATAGGGCGATGCATTCACGTCGCGCAGCATCGCCGCCTCGTCATCGAACGGAACCACCGCCGCAACCGGGCCGAAAATCTCCTCGCGCCAGCAGCGGTCTTCGGGAGCGACACCCGTGAGGATCGTGGGCTCCAGATAGAAGCCCGCCGAGGGCAAGCGCCCTCCCCCGCACACCACCGTGCTGCCGCACCGTCGTGCGTCTGCAAGATAGTCTTCGACCACCTGCCGCTGCGCGGAGGAGACCAAAGGGCCCAGTTGGGTGGACTCATTCAACGGATCGCCCACGATGAGCTTGCGGGTGGCCGCCGCGAATCGTTCCACGAATTGTTCGTACACCGGGCGTTCGACATAGACCCGGCTTCGGGCGCAGCAGTCTTGGCCCGTGTTAGCGAAGACGGACATCGGCGCGGCATCGGCCGCCTTCTCCCAGTCGGCATCAGCGAAGATGATGTTGGGAGACTTGCCACCCAATTCGAGCGAGATCCGAGTCAAGTTCCGCGCGGCCAGCTCCATGATTCGGCGCCCCACCTCGGTGGAACCGGTGAAGGACACCTTACGGACCAGCGGGTGAGTCACCAGCGCGTCACCCAGAGTTCCGCCAGGACCGGTGATCACCTGCAGAACACCCGCGGGCAGTCCGGCCGCGTGGGCCAGTTCTCCCAATTTCAGCGCGGTCAGCGGCGAAAGGGAAGCCGGCTTCAGTAGCACCGCATTCCCAGCGGCCAGCGCCGGAGCCACCTTCCAACAGGCGATGGCGAAGGGGAAATTCCAAGGCACGATGGCTGAGATGACTCCCAGCGGTTGGCGCAGTGTGAAGTCGAGGCCTCCGCGGGCGACCGGAATGGTCTGACCGTAGAACCGGCTAATGCCTCCCGCGTAATATTCAAAAACCCGCGCCCCCAGAGCGACTTCATCTCGGGCATCGGCCAGTGGCTTGCCCACGTGCAGAACCTCTAGCCGAGCCAACTCCTCAGCATTTTCTCGGATCACAGCGGCGATCTTAAAAAGCACCGAGGCCCGTTTGCCCGGGGCCAGATCGCGCCAACCACTCTCAAACGCCTGGTGGGCTGAAACTGCCGCCGCATCGACTTCCTTCACCGTGGCCGCATCGATTTCCGCGAACACTTCGGCCGTGGCAGGATTAATCAGTCGCGTCTTCGGAGTGCCGTCGACCCCGATGTAGCGGCCGTCCAGAAACAATTGGTGAGGAATCATGGGAGGAGTTGAGGAAAGAATGGGGGAGGCGGATTTGGAGCGTCGTTTGTCAGAGAACTTCGAGGTACAGAGCTCGCAAGTCTTCGATAGTGACTGGCACGGCATTGGTCCGGTGGCAGGGGTCTTCCCAGGCCTGGGCCACCAGTACGTCGAGATGCTCGGGGCGCACCCCGTGCTGAGAGAGCTTCTTATTCAAACCCAACCCCGCCAAGAAGGACTCCACGAAGGCGATGGTAACTTGGTCTGCTTCAACGTCGGAGAGCTTAACTACTTCTAGCCCAGCGGCTTGTCCAACACGTCGGTATATTCCCGGACGGCGCGCACTACAGAATCGCAGGCTGGCCACCAAGCAAAGGGCATTGGCCAATCCATGGTGCATGCCGCAAATGGAAGACAGCGGGTGCGCCAATGAGTGGACCACTCCCAGATCTTTCTGGAAAGCCACAGCGCCCATGGCTGCCGCCACGAGCATGTGGCCGCGGGCCTCTAGGTCCTTGCCATCGCGATAAGCTTTGGGAAGCGCTTCAAAGATCAATCGAACTCCCTCGAGAGCAATGCCATCGCACATCGGATGGAAAGACGGACAGGTGAAGCTTTCGATGCAGTGGGTCAGTGCATCGGCCCCGGTTGCAGCGGTCAGGTGAGGCGGCAATCCCACCGTCAGCGCGGGATCCAGGATCACCAGTTTGGCCAACATTTCAGGATTGAAGAGCACCGCCTTGCGATGAGTGGCATCGAGGGTGATCACTGAGCTGCGCCCCACCTCACTGCCAGTGCCCGCCGTGGTGGGAATGGCCACTAGCGGCAGCAGGCCACTCCAGTCGGACTCGTCATAGAACTTCGAGAGATCGTAGCCAGGACGAAGCGCCAACAGACGCGCGGCCTTACCGGCATCCAAGGGGCTTCCACCGCCAATGGCGATCACCCCGTCGCACTGATGATCCCTCAGCGCGGCGGCCGCCTGGCGCACATCTTCCTCGACCGGATTGGGATGAACCCCATCAAAGACGAACCACGTCTTGCCTTGATTATCGGCACCCATTACCGCAGCGAGTTGGGCGAAAGCGTCCGTCTTTACCAGTCCGCCATCGGTCACCACCAGCGGGCGGCGCACACCGAGTTTGACTAGGGCGGCCGGCAATTCAGCCAGCGCGCCAGCACCGTAGAGAGTTCGAGTCGGGAAAGAAAAGGCAGTCAGGCTCATGTTGTTTAGGTCGAAGGAGATTGTTGCAATCGGGTCATTGGGCCAAGGGTCATCCCTGAACGAAATGGTGCAGAAAATTGTGCAAAATTTGCTGTCCCCAGGGTGTCGGCTGCAAGTTGTCCAACACCTCGTCTAGATTAAAACGAACACGCGGGCGCCACAACTCGCGTCGTGGATTCCAAATTAAGCGAAGCACCTCAGGATCCGTCTCTGGGTGGAACTGGACCCCATGGAGCAGTTGCGTGGAGTCTTGAATTCCCTGAATCGGCGCAAAGGTGCCGGCCACCGTATGGGTCACCCCACTGGGAAGATTGGACACCACATCGGAATGGCTCGAGAGCACATCAAAGCTGTCTGGAATTTTATCAAACAACTTCGACATTCGACCGGCTGGAGTGAGTGTCACCGGAGTATTTCCCAGCTCCAGGCCTTGCGGATCTGGCGCCACCGTCGCTCCCAAAACTCGGGCCATGAGTTGGTGGCCATAGCACACCCCAAGAACCGGCACCCCGGAATCTCGGCATCGAAGAATCCACTCGCCCAACTGCACGTTGACCGGGTCGTCACTCCAAGCATCTCGGGGCGAACCGCTGAGAATGACCCCGTCCCATTCCGCTGGTGAATATAACGGATTGATGTCCGATTCGACACCGACCCTGCACCACTCCACCGGCATAGATTTAGGAGTCCACCGGGTAAACCAACCGCAGACATCGCGACGGGGATCCGGCTCCAAACCCGGCGGCCAAATCACTGAATCTACCAACAACACCCGTCTAGTACGCATTGCCATTGTCTTCCAACAGGAAACGGCACCCGGTCAACCCATTGCCAGAGGATTCTCGCGACAAGCCAAATCAGAAATTTTCGGGACCCTGAGCACCGACACCACTACAGGTGTTTGCGCCGTTCTGAAACCCACGGCCCGTTGCCGGTTTCAAAGCCACGGTTTTGCCCTGTTCTTGGAGGGGGGGCTTCCGGATTGAGCCACCGCGTCAGTGACGGGATAAAAACCGATGAAACCTGCCGGTTTGAAAACCACTGAGCGCAGAAACTCAGCGGATCATCGATCCGACCTGAGATTGTCGGTTGCCTAAACGAATTCTAATAAACTCTGGTGGGCCTCAGTCGCATTCGGCCTCATCTGGAAGAAGGAAAAAACGCTGGAGCTCATCCGGAAAGAAAACGGATTTGAGGATCCGGCAAAACCGCGGATTTCAAACCGGCAACTTTACGTGGGTTCCAGAACGATGCTGACACGACCGCGTTTCTTCCTTCTTCGAATGGCACCCGAATGCATTCAGAGACCAATAGGGCGAACCAGGATCCGCTTGGGCAACGAACAAGAAGAGGGCCGATTGATGAGGCGGTGAATTTCAAACCGGCAGGTTTCATCGATTTTCACGCCGTCGCTGACATACTGAAGACTTCCTCATCCTAAACAGTCCTAAACAGCCAGTCCCAATCAGCGATTCATCGAGAAACTTACCCGAGCGCATCGACCCGTAGATCTCGAAGCGTCGACAGATCTGACCAAGGTGCACCACGGATAGGACGCGCCCCGTCTCGGCGTTTAGACCCAAAGGATGCACGGTATCGGAAGAAAACAGCATCCACGAACTTGCGGGAGCCCAGCGCCACCCCATCGGTCAAGTGTCGGACCCTGAGTCGCAGGATTTCAGCCTCGCTCAACTTTCCTCCCTTCAAGAGCACCGAACGAATGGTTTCCCGATCCAATTCCCGCTTTGAGCTATGCCCACCAACGCCTGCCTGAACGAACATAGATTCCCTATAACGAGCTGCTGCTTGACCCCAATTCGGCATCGAGAAAACCCTCATAATTCCTCGTTGCAAATTCCTTTGCCCCACCAAAGCCGCCGAGTAGCCGCAGAATCGATAATCCTTAGGATCACCCACCATACCTGCCCGCACTGGGTTGAGATCAATGTAAGCAGCGACCGTCCGCAAAGCCCTAGGAGAGTCCTCCACCAGTACACTTTTGAAGCGTTCCGCCCAAAGAGTGCCAAAGCGTTCTGTCCGTCGATTGTACCAGCGACTGAAACGCTGTTTGAATTCCTTCATAAACACCGACACATCGCCCATTCGCCCTAGGAGTGTCTGGCGAATGTGTCCCGGCATCTGGCCCTTGCCCTGCCCCATCATCGCATCCCGCGCCAGAACCACCAAAAAACCTTGCGACCCATAGAAACCTTCGGCCCTGAGGAACAGCTCCTCATCACTCAACGCCACAGCCTTTGGAACCCGCACCAGCAGATGGAAATGATTCCCCATCATGCAATAAGTGATCACCTCCAACCCGCAGAACCGAGCCAGCGGCATCAACAGATCCACCAACCGAGCCTTGCAAAGATCATCCAGCAGCATCTGCCCGCCCACCGTCCGTGAAACGCAGTGGTAGACAGCACCTTCAGAGCCCCCCCCTTTAATCCGCGCCAATCTCATATTTTGAAATCTAGACACCGAGACCCAAGTAAGTCAAAAATATTGAACCTGTCACTTTATTTGGGTTTGACTGGTTGACTGTTGGGAACTGGTGCTCTATCGAATGATTATTCGCTTTATGAGGGTTTTAAATTCTTGGGTTTCGTGCGCTTTGGGTTCGTTGGTGGCTTTGTCTGCTTTCGGGGCGGATTGGCCTCAGTGGCGGGGTGATTCCCGCAGGGACCATTCTCCAGACAAGGGCTTGCTGGCCCAGTGGCCTCAGGAGGGACCAAAACAGGTCTGGTCGTTCAACAATGCGGGCTCGGGTTATGCCGGCTTCGCGATTGCGAAAGACTCCCTCTTCACAATGGGTCTCCGGGATGGACAGGAATTTCTGATAGCAGTCAACGCTTCCACTGGAAAAGAATTGTGGAGCTCTTCAGCGGGCCAAAAATACCCGAATGGTTGGGGGGATGGCCCTCGAATGACTCCGACGGTGGATGGTGATCGAGTCTTCGCCATCGGTGGACAGGGCCTACTGATCTGCGTGGAGGCCAAGAACGGAAAATTGATCTGGTCCAAGAATCTGGTGACCGATCTGGGCGGTCAGCTCCAAGATTGGGGTTATACCGAATCTCCTCTGGTGGTCGGCGATATTGTCATCTGCACCCCGGGTGGACCTCAGGGAACTCTCGCAGCATTAGACAAATCCTCCGGTGCAGTCCGATGGCGCACTTCAGGGCTCACGGACAAGGCTCAGTATTCTTCTCCAATCCTGATCCAACACGACGGCCAACCTCAGGTCGTCCAGTTGGTGATGAATCGCTTCTTCGGGGTATCCCCCAAGGATGGCTCCGTTCTATGGAAGAAAGACTTTCCAGGACGGGTGGCCGTCATTCCCACCCCCATCTATGAGGACGGGATCGTTTACGTGACCGCTGGATATGGTGTGGGATGTGAGGCGGTTCGCTTGGGCACAAATAACTCAATCGCTCCACTTTACTCCAACAAAGTGATGAAGAATCACCACGGCGGGGTTGTTTGCGTCGATGGATACCTTTACGGCCACTCCGACGGGGCTGGCTGGGTCTGCCAAGAACTTAAAACCGGCAAAGAAATCTGGTCCCACAAGGGTTTTGGGAAGGGATCGGTCACCTACGCCGATGGAAAGCTCATCTGCCTCGATGAGCGCAATGGGGATGTCGCTCTGGTGGAGGCGAGTACTCAGGGATGGAAGGAGTTGAGTCGCTTCAAGCTGGCTCCGCTAAGCTCCAAGCGGAGTCCTCAGGGAGGGATTTGGCCGCACCCGGTCGTTGTCAACGGACGACTCTACCTGCGCGATCAGGAGTTGCTCCACTGCTTCAATGTGAAGTCCCCGTGATGATCCTTGGTTCGTCGATCGCCGACGGGCCTACTTTATTCTTAGAGGGCTCCTCCGGTCCCCTACTCGTTTGCTGGCTAGTGCATTGCTCCCCGGTGCATTACTCCCGCGAGGCGTGAAGGTCGCACCAAAACTCGCGTCCATGGGAGGTCCAGTGCCGATAATGGCGGTGCCACAGGGCTTTGACCGCATCACCGGACACCCATGTTCCCGTCAGGTTTGATCCAAAATCGCCTGAGGAACCGATCGGAAAATCACGTCCTGGAAACCGCCGGGACCGCTGCCCCAACGTCCGGATCCGCTGATAACCCGCCAGTTTACGGATGAGGCGATAGGGCCACGCCCGATGCGCCGTCAGGATTCTTGGGAATTGCGCCGTCCAACCCAATGGCCCGGACCAATAGTCGATCGGAAGCAATGAACTTTGCTCCACTAGCATAAATCGTCGGTAGCCCAGCGCCTCACAAGCATCCACCAAGGCCACATCGGAGACCTCCACCGACAGGTAATCGGGCAAGCCTACTTCGCGGAGTCCATCGAGGCAGAAATGGTCAGCACTTTCGATGTCCACTTTGAGGTAGTGCGGAACCCCGTGTTGACGCAGTAGATCTCCAAAACGGAGGGCGGGCACTGTCACCTTCCGATGCCGATGGCCGCCGCGAGCCGCGCTGGCCACGTCGAGTGCACTCCATTCCGGATGATCTTCGTTGATCCAGAACTCCACTTCACCAGGTTCTCCCGCCACGGCCACGTTCTGAATCACCAACCGGCCATCGCGAACGGCTTCTGGAAAACGGGCCGCTACTTGACCACAGAAAGCCTCGTTGGCCTCAACGGCAACGACTCTGAAACCGCATTCGAGATAGAATCCCGCGTCGTCACCATTGTTCATCCCCACATCAAAGATGAGGTCCGGAGTGGGTGACGTGTTCATTGGGGGAAAAGCTAATGACGCCCGCGCTTGGAGAACAGATTTTTGGTAAGAGCACCGGGCTCCACGAATCGAACCTCGGAAACCAGATCGTAAATCGGCGAAGGGGCGATTGATTGAGCCCCAGATCAACTCGCAGTCCCGATTTCCCACCGGCACGAAAAGCGACAATCAGCCATCAAGTCTATTTAACGCACCGTTATCCACCATTTGTTCGAATCCATACTTATCAGCGTCAAAATTTTCCTAGTACTGCGACCTCCCTTGACTTGAAGCGCACCGGCTGAAGTCTCGTCATCGAAGGTTCACGAAATCGTAACGGTTCACCTAATCGCTTTTTAAACTTCCGGCATCGCCTGGTTGGCGAATCGTCAGAAACAAAAGCGTTTTGGGGTAGAACGGGGTCCATCGGCTACTAACCCGGCCGGCGGTATCTGAAGCAAACCTTGTAACAACCATGAAACGCCAAATCCTAAAACTGACGGGAATGCTAGCGCTGATCTCCAGCGCGGCGCCGACCTTGACTGCGGACTACGCATCAACGGTCTCCAACCTCAAGCCGGTCGCCTTCTGGCGCCTGAATGAGACCACGCAACCTCCCGCTGCTGACGTAGCGGTGAACGCCGGTTCCCTGGGCAACGCTGCCGTGGGTTACTATCTGGGGACAGCCCAGCACCCGGTTCCGGGCGCACTCAATGGCCGCACCGACAGCGCCGTGGGCTTCGATGCCACCGCCAACTCGGTGACCATGGTACCCTACATGCCGGAAATGAATCCCAAGGCCCCCTTCACGGTGGAAGCCTGGCTGAGCCCGAATATCGAGCACGCTGTGGGATCCGGAACCCTGACTTGCGCCATCTCTAGCGGCCAATTTGCCGCCCCCCGCACCGGTTGGTTGATCTACCAATCTGAGAGCGGTTGGAACCTCCGCATGTACAATAGCAATGGAACCGCCACCTCGGTGAACATCAGTGGTGGAACGGCTCCCGTGTCCGGCATGTGGTACCACGTGGCGGCGGTTTACGACGGTGCGACCGCCAAGTTGTTCGTTAATGGCGCCAAGGCGGCTGAAGCAGCCCAAACCAGCTATGTGCCAGGCCAATCGGGCGGTTTCGCTATTGGCGGCCGCGCGGACGGTTCATTCTGGTGGAATGGTTCCGCCGATGAAGTGGCTCTCTACAGCAAAGCCCTGACCGCTGAAGAAGTGTCCGCTCACTACGCCAACGGCACCGCCACCAGCCCGAGTGCCACCTACCAGAGCCTCGTTCTGGCCCAGGCTCCCATTGCCTACTACCGACTGAACGAAGGAGCCTACACCGCTCCGGCCAGTGTGCCTCCGGCCGCCAACACCGGAACGGCGGGCGCTTCCATCGCCGGTTCGTACAACCCAGGCATGAAGGCGGGCGCAGATGGCCCGAAGCCGCCGATTTACACCGGGCTCGAAGCCTCCAACGTCGGTGGCGGGTTCAATGGTGCGGCCGGCTACGTCGGCACTCCGTTCCAGATGAATGACCTGACCGAATTCACCATGATGGGCTGGGTCCAGCGCAGCGCCATCAAGAGCGGTCGTGGCGGCTACTTCGGCCAGAACGACCTGCTCGAGTTCGGCGACGCTGATGGCGGTGCCAACATCGAGCTGTGGGTCAACGCCCGGGGCGGCAACATCAAGGCTGCTTATCCCTTCAAGGACAACGATTGGGGGCACTTCGCCGTCATCGGCAGCGCCACCTCCACCGTCCTGTATGCCAACGGCAAAGAAATCGGCCGACTGAGCGGAACGGTGGCCAGCTATGGCACCAGCAGCTTCAACTTCAACATCGGTGGCGGCGGGATCTTCAACAGCGCCGGCGACTACTTCAAAGGCAACATCGATGAAGTGGCGGTTTTCGATAAGGCGCTGAGTGCGGCCGACATCCAGTCGATCTACTTCTCGGCCAATGTGGCTCCGACCATCACCCAGCAACCGACCCTCCCGAGCCGCACCCTCTATGCGGGTTACTCGGTCAGCTTGACGGCTGCCGCCAGTGGCACCCCGCCGTTGACCTACCAGTGGCGCAAGAACGGCCAGAATCTGGCCGGCAAGACCTCCACCACCCTGTCGCTGATCGGCGTGACCGCAGCAGATGCAGGCGCCTATGACATCGTGGTGACGAGCACCTACGGCTCCACCAGCAGCACCCCGGTCGCCCTAGTGGTGACGCCTGCCGACGCGGTGGCTCCGACGCTCCAGTATGCCGCGGGCTTTTCCAGCTTCGACAAGGTGCGGATATGGTTCTCGGAACCCTTGGATCCGACGACCGCTCAGTTGGCGGCCAACTACAAGATCGAAGGTCTTACCGTCACCGGGGCTGCCTTGAAGGCCCCGGCGGGCAGTATCGGCGACAACATCGTCGAACTAACGACCTCCAAGCAGACCGCCGGTCAGAGCTACAAGATCACGGTCACTGGCGTGAAGGATCAGATGCTTCCCGCCACCGCGATCGCCGCAAACTCGACGATCACCTTTGGCTCCTGGCAACTGGCTTCCGGCGCGCTGCGCTTCGAGCACTACGACAACCTCGCGACTGCCAGTGACGCCGCCATCACGGCCGCTCTCGATGACCCCCGCGTGATCGCCGGCACCCCAACGACGCTTGGAACCATCACCGGTCGCTTCGACACCCGCACGGTGTTCCCGGATGACAGCCATGAAAACTACATGGCCCGGATCAGCGGCTTCATCACCCCGACCGAGACGGGCGACTACTACTTCTTCGTGGCCTCCGATGACGCTTCCCGCGTTTATCTCAGCGCGAATGAAACGATGCCCAACCCGGCCACGGACACGCCCATCGTCAATGAGATGGGCTGCTGTAAAGGATTCCTGGAACCCGAATCGGGATCAACGCAAACCACGGCCGCCCCGATCAACCTGCAGGCCGGCAAGAAGTACGCGATCCTGACGCTGCTCAAGGAAGGTGGCGGCGGCGACTGGCTCAAGGTGGCTTGGCGCAAGTCCACCGATACCACTGCGTCGGCCGCATTGGCCCCCATCGATGGCAAGTACCTGTCCACCTACGTGGATCCGAATGCCGAAGTGGAATTTACCAAGCAGCCGACCAATCAGGAGGGCGCCCTCTCCACGACCGCGGTGACGTTCCTGACCCAGGCCTTCACCTCCAGCGACGGTGGTTTCACGGTCACCAACACCACCCCAGAGCCTCCGGGCCCCTGGGTGTATGACCCGGCCAATGGCGTTTGGTCGGCCGACGGTTCCGTGGACGGCTGCGGCGGCCCCTACAACTCCCGCCTGAATTCGGCGACCTACACGGTGCCGGAGTCCCTGGCCGTGACCCTAAACTTCTCGCACCGCTATTCCTTCGAGGGAGACCTCTGGGACGGCGGCCAAGTGCTCGTCAGCATCAACGGTGGGGCCTTTACTGCGGTTTCAGCCGATAATTTCACAGCCAATGGCTATGCTCCCGGAGTTATCCAAGGCAGCGGCGTCCTCAAGGGCCTGCGCGCCTTCAATGCCGATTCCGCGGGCTATGCGGCTGGCAGCTTCATCACCAGCTCCGCGATCCTTGGCACATTCACCAAGGGTGACAAAATCGTGGTCCAGTTCCTGGGCGGCTGGGATGACTGCTCCAAGGGCAGCACCCCCAGCTGGCAGATCAAGGAAGTGAAGCTGGCTGTCAGCTCGCCGCCCACCGCGGTGACCTTCGACGGCACCGCCAAGGTGACACGCCAGGGTGTAGCCACCTCGTTCAGCTACCAATGGCAGCGCAACGACGGCTCGGGCTTCGTCGACATCGCCAACGCGACCGGCACCTCGTACCGGTTCTTCCCGACCACCCCCTCGGACATTTCCGCCACCTACCGTATGATGGCGGGTGTCCCGGGCAAGATGGTCTCCAGCGCCGACGTGAAGGTCACTCCTCCGCGCCCGACGCTCTCGCTCAGCCGCACCGCCGACGTGATCACGGTTACCTTCACGGGCAGCCTGCAGTCGTCCACCTCGCTCACCGGACCGTTCTCCAACGTGACCGGCGCGACGAGCCCCTACGCGGTGCCCGCCCCAACCGGCGGCAGCTTGTTCTTCCGCAGCATCAAGTGATCTAGCGGAAACGGTTTCTTACAGCCCGGGAAGGTTCGCCTTCCCGGGCTTTTTTGTCGCGGATCTCGGACCCCGCACACGTTCCCTCAGGCTGAAGCGCTTCTGCAGAACCACACGACTCCGATGAGACCGGCCTCGATCCGCCGGGAGCCGGGGGAGGCCCCAAGCTTGGAAGCCTCATTCCCAAGCCCACCGATACCTCAACCTGTGGACTCCGAGTTGCCGACCGGATCCGGTGAAGCCACTCTAGGGGCCAAGTCATGACGACCCTATCCTCTGAGCAACTCCTCGGTGCCCTGAATTGGCGCTACGCCACCAAGAAATTCAACGCAGCGGCCCCCATATCCGCCGACCTCTGGAAAACCCTAGAAACAGCCCTCGTTCTGGCTCCTTCCAGCTTCGGCCTGCAGCCATGGAAATTTGTGGTGGTCACCGATCCCCAGGTTAAAGCCCAGCTGGTGCCCCATTCTTGGGGACAATCCCAACCGGCCGACTGCTCTCACATGGTGGTTTTTGCGGTCAAGACCGCTCTAGATCAGGGCCATGTAGATCAATTTCTGGCCCGTCAAATCGAAGTCCGCGGCGGATCGATGGAGGCCTTGGCCGGCTACCGCGGCATGATGCTGGGAAGCCTTCAGAAAGCGGCCGATGCGGGCTACCTCGACGTCTGGCAAACCCATCAGGTGTACATCGCGCTGGGGCAGTTCATGACGGCGGCGGCCTTGCTGGCGGTCGATACCTGCCCGATGGAAGGCATCGCTCCGGTGGAATATGACCGGATCTTGGGGCTCACCGGTTCCGGCTACAAAACCGTGGTCGCCTGCGCCGCCGGTTACCGCGCGGATGACGACAAGTATGCGTCCCAGAAGAAGGTCCGCTTTCCCGCCTCCGAGGTGGTGAAGCACGTCTGAGTGTCGACCGGGCAAAGCCGGTGACCCTCCGCCCCGCGCCGGAAGGTCACCGCTGCGGCTCTGGCTTGGCCCGCACCCACCAACCTTCCTGCGCCCTTTCTTGTCCGTCTCGCCCCTCTGGACCGCATTGAGCGATGGAGTGCCCTGGCCCGTCAGCAGCGGCTCAGTTCTCAGCAGCAAACTCAAACACCGTCGACCGAGGGAAATCACGGCTGGCGACGACGGGGGCGACTTGAGCTCTCTCTGTCGGCACCACCGCCTTTTCCGGAGGGTAACGAGTAAGTCTCCGAAGCGGTTTGACCGTCCCCATCGGCCCAATCAAAGGTCACGGTCTGGTTGGTGTTCAGGCGGTATCGAAGGTGATGGGTCTGGGTGGCGGTCTTCACCTCGAGATGGAAGTGGTTCGACGCGACTCGATCAAATCCCGTGATCCGGGCTCCGCGCCACGGCTGCAGCGCCGGCCGCACCGGCTCGGCCCGGGGTTGCGGGTCCACCTGTCCCTCTCGCTCAACCACCTCGCCGTGGAATCCGCCGTTGAGGTACGGATACTTCCGGGTGGCATGGTAATGGTAGCCCAGGGCCGGCGTGCTGTGGCCGTTGAAGGCATCCAGCGATCCCACCAGGGACCCATCCGGTTCGGTGAAGCCGTAAATCCAATAGCCGTCGAGGGCAACGGCAATGGGCTGCCCCGGACCCACCCGCTCCTGCAAGTGGGTTGGAGCGATGTGGTAATGATAATCGTCGGCGCGGCCGCAATGTCCGCCGAATTCGTCGAGTTCGCCGGCCAGGAAGGTGTCGGTGCGGCCGTCGTTCTTGATCGGATTAAAAATCGGCACGCCGTTGACCGCCATCGCGATGGCCCCGCGAAAGAAATGATCCTTGGCCGACAAGGGCTGGGTGGCCGGCACCGGAAACCGCGGAATCCTCCAAGCATTGGCTCCCACATAAGGCTGCGGCAGCGGCACCTGCTGTTGCCAGGCGGTGATGCCCACCATCATGCGGTGATCGGGCATGCCATCGCTCTCCACGATCCAATGGGTGGCGTTGGTGGTGGCCCGCACCTTCGGTCCGAACCGGCTAAACAAGCTCAAACGTTGAGCCGCCGCATCGGCTACTTTGAGGGGCAATCGAGCCGGACGGGGAGAGCTGTTTAGTGGACGCACGTCCCCGTGGAGGGGCTCGACATCGGAAAGGTCATGAGCCCAGAGGTCTGTTCCACCGACCAGCAGGGTCAGCAACGCAGTGAGGCAATGGAGTGGTTTCATGGAGAACAAAACGAAGCAGGTTCGGCAACGACGCGGAAGAATCTCATTCAATGCAACATCGCGGATCCCTTGTTCTTTCCGATCAGGCAGGAAGTCCGGAAAATCGCCGATTCCTCTCAAATCTTTTTCTGAGGATGTTCGAGCTGTCGAGGCGATACACGGTGTTAGAATTCCTGCCCAGTTCGACGTTCAACCCATGCCAGATTCTCGATAAAGGGAGTGGTGATCCCCGCCCTGGATGCCGACTGAGTCATTCCCGATATCCGACCGGAAGCCAATCCTCATCCCAACGGCGCAGCCCATGATGAACGCGGAAGTTGTGCCGTATTTTTCGTGCCCCACACTTCTGCGTGGCAAGACCCCCAAGACCACCGCCACCATCCTCTCCAAGAATGCGTGGACACGTGGCCATTGTGGGGGGCGGAGTCATCGGGCTGAGCACGGCCTATTACTGTGCCAAGGCCGGTTACTCGGTGACGGTCATCGATCGAAATCCGCCGGCCCGCAATGGCTGCTCCTTCGGCAACGCTGGCATGGTGGTGCCCAGCCATTTCATCCCGTTGGCCGCGCCAGGCATGGTGGCCTTAGGCCTCAAGTGGATGTGGAATCCAGAGTCCCCATTCTACATCCGCCCCCGCTTCGACCCGCAACTCTTCGAGTGGGGATGGCGTTTCTGGCGAGCCAGCACGGCCGCACGGGTCCAGAAGGCCGCGCCGCTGCTGCGGGACATCAGCATGGCCAGCAGGGCGGCTTTCGAAGAATTGGCGGCCCTACCCCACTTCGACTTCGGCCTCGTGAAAAAGGGCCTGCTCATGCTGTGCCGCAGCCAGCACGCCCTCGACGAAGAAGCCCACACCGCGACCCAAGCACGCGCTTTGGGTATCCCAGCCGATGTCCTCGATGCCCGGCAAACTGCGGCTCTGGACCCAGCCATCACGATGACTGTGGCCGGATCGGTCCACTTCCCGCAGGACTGTCACCTAAGCCCCGACCGCTTCATGGCCGGCCTGCAACACGAACTCGAACGACTCGGGTGCCGCTTCCGTTGGAAGGCCGAAGTGCGCGGATGGCAAACCGAACACGGTCGGGTTCGGGCGGCCTGGGTCGACGGAGAAGCCCTAGAGGCCGATGAATTTGTGCTGTGCGGTGGATCTTGGTCACCCCAGACGACTGCCCAACTGGGGCTCAATTTGCCCATCCAGGCGGGCAAGGGCTACAGCCTGACCCTCCGAAACCCCCGAGAATTGCCGAACCTTTGTTCCATTTTCACCGAAGCCCGGGTGGCCATTACCCCCATGAACGGCCAGCTTCGCTTTGGGGGAACCATGGAAATTGGAGGCCTCAACGACACCATCAACCCGGTCCGGGTTAGGGGCATTATCAAGTCGGTGCAGAAGTATTTTCCGCGATTCGAAGAAAGTGATTTCGAAGGAGTCGAACCGTGGTTCGGCCTCCGACCAGTGCCTCCGGATGGGCTCCCCTACATCGGTCGAACAAAGCGACTGGCCAATCTCTCCCTAGCCACCGGACACGGCATGATGGGTATTAGCTTGGCTCCCATCACGGGCCAACTCATCGCTGACACACTCACCGGGGCTCGGCCTCGCTTCGACCTATCGCTCCTCTCACCCGATCGGCATTCCGGATGAGGTTTTTGGACGAGGGTTTTTGAACGATGGGGCTGGAGAAGTGGATCGAATCGGTGGATTAGATGAGGCGAAGCGGATGGGTTAAAAACACGATGGGTTAAAAACACGATCGGTTAAAAAAAGACGGGGGCCGGCCTTTTGAGCCGACCCCCAAGTGACGGAAGCAATTACGCCTTCACTCCAGGCGCTAAAACCACGACGAGGCAAACACCCAACCCCTACCCGCAAGCCCCGCCGTCAGCACGCTTCCTCTGCCAACCCTTAGCGGATAGTTACCAACCACCTACTCCGACTCGGAAACTTCCGGATTGCTCAAAGTATTTTAAGAAATCTCGGCCGGAGCCTAAAGCCCTGGAAAATCACGGAGCAGCCGGCTCAGAGATCCTCAACATAACCTCATTCCGCCGGAGAACCGAGGGGGTCCACGGCGGGTCGAAGTAGCCATACACCGGCATAGCATCGACGACCGAAAGCCCCCGAGCCGCCAGCCAGGCCTGCAATTCACCCAGAACTGCCACCTCCCGCTCGGAGGACCGGGTTCCGCGGAACCGATAAATAGCAAACCGGCCGGCCGAAACCTCCCTTCGGCGCAAGGCCCCATCGTTGGGCACAGGCACGGACGTCGCCGCCATCGCCTTGGGCATGACGAAGGCCATCACCCGTTGAGACGCCGGGTCGGCGGTCGGAGACCCAGCCATGTAGACCGGTGTGGTCATGGCGATTTTTTGCTGGGACTGATTACGCCCGGTGATGAATCCGAACAATCGACCGAAACTGCCGTCTGAATCGCCATTTCCTGACCCCATGGTGGTCTCCACCCATTGCATCGTGGGATACTCCCGAATCTGGAACGCCCCATCGGACTCCAGCACCCGGTACGGAGCGGTTTCATATCCGGCCCGGATCACCTGACAACCTCCGGCCGCCACCAAGATCACCGCCAACAGCGCCGCCGAAGAAAGAGCAATCCATTGGGTCTTCATTGATCTGATCTTCAACCGGGATCGGTCAAACGCAACTGCGACGTGGTCCGTTACGCCCTCTCCCTAACGGCCGCGAGCAGGGCCGAATCAGGCCAAAACCGCCCGAATCACCTCTCCGTGGACATCGGTCAAACGACGATTAGCCCCCTGGTGAAGGACATTCAGACGCTCGTGGTTCAAACCCAACAAGTGCAACGCCGTGGCATGGAAATCATAGGTGGTGGTGATGTCACGGGCCGCCTTCCAAGACCACTCATCGCTTTGGCCGTAAGACACTCCGGGGCGCACCCCCGCCCCAGCCATCCAACCGACGAAGGTCCCACCATTGTGATCCCGACCTTCGCTGCTTTGGGCAAACGGCATCCGTCCAAATTCCGTGTTCCAGAGAACCAAAGTGTCTTCGAGCAGCCCGCAGGATCTGAGGTCCTGAAGAAGTCCGGCAATCGGAAGATCCGTCGACGCGCACATGGGCGGAAGTTCCTTAGCCATATTGGCATGGTTGTCCCAATTGCCCGTGGGCCCACCGGTACCACTCCAAACTTGAACGAAGCGGACCCCGCGCTCCACCAACCGACGGGCCATCAGGCAACGGCGACCAAAATCCTCAGATTCAGGGCGATCCATACCATAAAGCCGGCGAGTGGCCGAACTTTCCACGCTCAAATCGAAGGCCTCCGGCGCACTTAATTGCATGCGGGCAGCCAACTCGTAGGCTTGGATTCGGGCTTCTAAACGCGGATCGGAATCGTTGGCCTCGAGGTGCCGGCGATTCCACTGCTGCAGCAAGGTCAACCCTTCGCGACTGGCCTCCGGCGTGACGCTCAGGGCGGAGGCGGGCGGCCTCAGATAAGCCATCGGGGACGGGTTGCCCGCATGAATAAGGGTTCCCTGATGAGCCACAGGCAGAAATCCCGCCGAAAAATTGCCCCGCTGATTGTACGGGAGCCCTTTGGTGTCTGGCAGCACCACGAAGCCCGGAAGGTTGTCGGCCTCGCTGCCCAGGGCATAGCCGACCCAGGCCCCGAAGGCGGGGAATCCGGGCAACAAAGACCCGGTGTTCATGAGGTAACTGGCCGGCCCGTGGACATTGGTCCGAGACTGCATGGCCATCAGGAAGGCCATGTCATCCACGCATCGGGCCAGGTTCGGCATTAGGTCGCTGACCCAGCGCCCACTCTGGCCATGCTGCCGCAGAGGGACCGGCGGTTTGAGCACCTTACCCGGTTCACTCGTTGGGGCCTCGATCCGCACACTAGAACCGGGATCGAAGGGTTGACCGGCCCGACGGAACAACTCCGGTTTGTGATCGAAGAGGTCCATCTGGCTGGCCCCGCCATTCATGAACAATTGGATCACCCGCTTGGCTCGGGGCCGGTGGTGCGGCCGGTGCCCCATGGCTTGGGGATCCAGGCGGGAAGCGTTGTCGCCGGCCAAGAGTTGGCCCAAAGCAACACTTCCAAAACCAGCCCCCAACCGACTAACAAAGTCGCGCCGGGAAACCCCGGGGCCCTGATTTAATCCAGTGGTGTTCATGGCAGGAACAGAAACTCGTTGCTGTTGAAAAGCAGCCGGCAGGCGTTGGCCAAACCGTGTTGTTGCGCGTAGCGAGCCAGCGACTCCCTTTCAGAGGACGTGGGTGGGCGACCCCAAACCCAGCCAACGGCCTCCTCCCAGGGAATCTCACCTCCGACCCCGATTTCTTTGCCACGGGCCTCCAGAGCCCGAGCCCAGTGCTCCGCCTGACGAATGGAAAAGTCATGATTCCACAAGGCCAACGCCTGCTGAAGGGTCACCGAGTTGTCCCGAGCGGGCACCAGTTGATCACCCGCCGGACAGTCCAGCGCTTCCATCCAGGGATCGGGCAGCGTCCGGAACAAAAAGCGGTGCACGCTGCGTCGCCGACCCTCAGGCGAATCCGGATCAAATCGAGTGTAGTCCACCCGGGGTGTCACATGAATGCCCGGCTTCAAGTCGAATTGACGGTCACCCGGCCCGCCCATCCTCAAGTCGAGTCGCCCACTAATGAGCAGCATGCCGTCCCGCACACATTCGGCGTCCAACCGAGTCCGATTCATCCGGCTAAGCCACTGATTCTCCCCATCGGAGGCTGCCGCGACCTCTGTGCCCACGGGGCCCTTCTGGCTGCTCTGGCGGTAGGTCGCGCTGGTGAGCAGCAAGCGGTGCAACGCCTTGAAGGAACCTTGGGCCTCATCCCGAAACCATACGGCCAACCAATCGAGCAACTCCGGGTGGGACGGTGCGGCGCCCATGCGACCAAAGTCGTTGGGAGTATTCACCAAACCGCGTCCGAAATGGTGGAGCCAGACCCGATTGACGATGGAGCGCCAGGTCAACGGATTGTCTCGATGGGACAGCCAACGGGCCAGCGCCGCACGCCGATCCCCTTCCTCGGAACCCTCTGACACCGCAAACCGGGAGGGCAGGCCTGCGATGCACGACAAGGTCCCCGGACCCACCTCTTCGCGGGGTTGGGTAATTTCGCCCCGGTTCAAGCGGTGGATCGTCCGAGGCCGCAAGGACGGTTTGAGTCCCCCGTCGGGTTCAAAATTACTTGCGGCGGCATAGACCTTTGACGGCTCGGGTAACGTTGCCAATTGCTCCCGAAGACGCTCCCGTAAAACAAAGGTCGCCACCAAGCGCTGTTGATCCCGGGTCCACTCCTTGGGCGAGTGCTCGAGGATCGAGTCGATTTGGGCCGGCACCACTCGACTGGCCTGACCGGACGCGTCGGTCACCGAGACACGGAATCGGCCAATCACATGAGACTCTCCATGAGCCTGGCGCAAGATCAGGCTCAGTTGGTCTCCTGGACGAGACTGAAGCGGTTCAGCCAGTTCAAAGACTGCGCGGTGTGGCTGCCCCTCCTTGGGATGAATACCCCAGGCCGTCTTTTCCTGGCCGTCGATGGCATGAGCCGCCGTCCATCCATCTTGGTCGAAACTGGACGTAGCTCGAGCCCAACGGAGCCGCCGGGGTTCCGTGGCTCCCACAGAAAAGACCCACAATTCAATTTCGCTCAGGTGAAGATTCCCGTTTTGCTCATTTCGACCCGGACCTCGATGGGGCAATGAATCGTCCGGCAAAAGTTCCAACTGAATCGCACTCACCGGACGCCCGCCGGCAGACCGCGTCAGGGTGTAAACGTCTCGTTCGGGCCGAGTTCCGCTGACCCGATACGAGCCGTCGGATTGTCGTTGGAGCGTGGCCTTGCCTGCCGAAACAAACGTCTGAGCTTCCCAGGTTGCCCAGACCGCAGGTCGCACACGGCGCTGGTCCGACCACTGCCGAACCTCGTCGCGAACCTGGGGTGATTCCAGCAAGTCCGCGTCACCCCGCTCCAACTGACGTTGCTGGTGCATCCAACGCTGCCGCCGGACATGCACCGACGGGTCCCGATCAAAGACCCGATTCGCGCGTTCGACGCCAGAAAACACCGCCTGCAGGGCGTAATAATCCGACTGCGGAATGGGATCAAACTTGTGGTCGTGGCATCGGGCGCAATGAACCGTGGTACTATTAAACACCGAGAGGACCGTGCTGATCATGTCATCGCGATCCACATACCGACCTAATTGGCGATCGAGCGTGTCCTCACGAATGTCGCGCAGAGAACTCTCGTCCCAAGGGCCCGCGGCGATCATGCCTAGAGCGACGGTCGCCTCGGGTCTATCGGGATACAGCACATCTCCAGCGACCTGCTCCTCGACGAAGCGTCCATAAGGCCGGTCGGAATTAAATGCCTCGACCAGATAATCACGGTACGGCCAAGCCTGTTCGCGAATGCGGTCCTGATCGTGGCCGTGGGTCTCAGCAAAGTGGACCGCGTCCATCCAGTGACGAGCCCAGCGTTCCCCGTAGCGGGGCGAGGCCAGCAACCGATCGATCTCCCGCTCATAAGCCTTCGGCGAGGTGTCCGCCAAGAATCGCTGATAGTCGCTGGGCGACGGGGGCAAACCAATCAAGTCCCAATAAATCCGCCGCAAAAGGGTCGACCGATCGGCTTCCGGGGAGGGCTTCAGTCCCCGAGCCTTCCATTGCGCCCGGATAAAAGTATCCACCGGCTGGAAAATCTCGGCCTCGGTCTCGGGAACCCGGGGCGAACGCAGCGGCACATACGCCCAATGCGGTTCGACAGCCCAAACGGCCATGCTCGTCCAAATTAGGAGGATCCACAGGTATCTCATGGGGTGCGGTTGAGCATGCTCATCTCGGATCCGATGACCAGCGAGGATCTATGCCTGCCGAGAAAACCTGACTAAAAACAACCCGACCTACCCCCACGGATTGCAATTTAAAGCCCCCTCAGAGAGATAGAAGAGCGTGGGTAATGCGGCCCGTTCCCTTCCCTGACTCGGAGTTCCACCGTTGACCCCTGCGTGGGCTTACTTAGCCTCACCCCCCGTGAGCCGATTTTCCATGCGTCTGTTGCTGGTGATGACCTGCCTCTGGATCGGGGTGATGAATTGCCCCGCGCCCTTGATCTATCGACCCGGTGAAGGCTGGACCTACGAAGCCGTGGGCGCCGGGGCGGCCTGGCAGCGCAAACGGGCCAAAGACCAATTGGTGGTGGCTCAAGAGGCCTTTGATGCTGGCCAGTACCGACTCGCTCTCAAAGCCGCCAAGCACACCACCAAGACCTGGCCCCTGTCGGATTCTTCCGGCCGCGCCCAGTACCTGATCGGCCGCTGCTACGAGGCCCGCAAGATGGATGAGCGAGCCTTCAAAGAGTACCAGAAGGCACTGATCAAATATCCCAAGTTGGAAAACTACTCAGAGATCCAACAACGCCAATTCGAGATCGCCAACCGCTACCTCGGCGGACAGTGGTTCAAACTGTGGGGCTACATCCCCTTCTTTCCGTCGATGGACCGCACCGCCAAGCTGTTTGATCAGGTTAACAAGAATGGCCCCTACAGCGAAATCGGACCTAAGGCATTGATGAACATCGGTGCCGCCCGGGAAAAGCAGAAGGACTTCCGCCTGGCGGTGCGCGCCTACGAGCGGGCCGCCGACAAGTACTACGATCGCCCCAAGGTGGGTGCCGACGCCATGTATGCCGCGGGCATCGCCTGGAACCGCCTGGCCCGGCGCGCTGAGTACGATCAATCCATCGCAGGCAACGCCATCAACTTCCTCAATGACTTCAAGGCGCTCTATCCCGACGACCAGCGCTCCGAGGAAGCCACGAAAATTGTCGCCTCACTGAAGACCGAGCAGGCCCGGGGCGCTCTGAAGACCGCCGAGTTCTACGAGAAGTACAAGCGCTACCAGGGTGCGCTAGTCTATTACAACGAAGCGCTCGTGAAGGACCCGAACTCCACGTTTGCGGCTCAGGCCCGCGAACGGATCGAATTCCTCAAGCCCAAGGCACAGAAACAAGTGCGCCGGTGGTCCGAAGTCGATGCCCGCCAATTGCAGCGCGAGCGCATCAACTCGACCAACGCACCCGCCAGCAAGACCCAAAAACAATCCAAATGAGCACCGCAGCCAACCCCACCCGCTGGTCGACCGTGGCCTCCTTGCTCGCCGTGACCTTGGGAATCGTGGTCGGCTGTGGTGGTTACTCACTAGGCCCCAGCAATGGACAATCGGCGGGCGTCCGAGCCATTCGCATCGGCCACGTCGCCAACGGGACCGACGAGCCCCGCCTGGCCGACGCGGTCAGCCACGCCCTCCGCGCCCAAGTCCATGTCGATGGCACGTTTCGCTTAGCCACCCAAGACGACGGCGACATCGTCATCACCACCGCGCTTCAAAAATTCCAGCGCAATCCCCTGACCTTCCAATCGAAGGACATCATCGCCACCCGCGACTATGACGTCATCCTTACGGCCCACGTCAAAGCGATCGAGGTAGGCAGCGGCAAGGTGTTGCTCGATCAGGAAGTCATCGGACGGACCTCCATTCGCAGCACGGCAGACTTGGGTTCCGCCGAGCGTCAGGCCGCCCCGCTGCTGGCCGAAAACCTCGCACGCAACATCATCAGCCGCCTTTCCGAAGGTTCCTGGTGATTCCTGTTTCCATGATGGCCACCACTCCGTTCCGTCGCCGGACTCTTCTCGCCCTAATCGGCACCGTTCTCGGGGCCGCCATCTTCCTAGGCTCAGCGACACACGCCGCTGAAACTCAGGCCAACGACTGGCCGGGTTGGCGAGGTCGAAATCGTGATGGTCACGCCAGCGATCCCTTGCCTGCGCGTGTCGATTCCGCCCCCAAGCCGCTCTGGCGCAAATCCATTGGTCATGGTTATTCCGGAGTCGTCGTATCGGGCCAGCAGCTGGTCTTTCTGGACGATTCCAGCGGTCAGGAAACCGCCCATTGCCTCGATGCCGCGACCGGTCGGGAATTGTGGTCTCAGCCCTTCGCCGAGCAGTACTCCGACGAATTCGAAGCAGGCCCTCGATGCACGCCACTCATCGATGGCAATCGGATCTATGTGCAGAGCTGCTTTGGTGAGTTCGCCTGTCTTTCTCTCGACGACGGCAAGAAGCAGTGGGGGTTCCATTTTCGCGACTACGGAATGTTCTGGGTTAAGGACCGCTCGGGTGGTCCAGGAGCCGCAAACCGACGAGGCAATTCCGGATCGGCAGCCATCTCGGGCGATCGAATCTTCATCCAGATCGGCTCGACCAATGGGGCGAGCATCGCCGCCTTCGACAAACTGCAGGGCCGACTCCTCTGGAAATCTCAGAACGACCTGACCAGCTACGCCTCCCTCATGACCGGAACCTTGGGCAATCGCCCGCAGGTGATCGGTGTGACCTGCGAGGGGTTGCTGGGATTGGAAGCCGCCTCCGGAGAAGCCTTGTGGCGGATCCCCTTCAAGACCGGAGCCAACCGCAACGTGCTCACCCCGGTGCTCGACGGCGACGGCGTCTTATTTGCCAGCTACACGACCGGACTGCGACGGGTTGTCATCGAAGCCGATGGACCGAAGGTTCAGGTCCGGCAGTCCTGGCTCAATCCGGACCTCAAGATCAACTTGTCCACGCCTGTTCTCGTGGGACGACACCTTTACGGTCATGGCCCCGACAAAGATTTCGTCTGCGTCGATGCTTCCACGGGAGCGATTCAGTGGCGACACACTGGCTTCAACCAATACGCCTCGACCTTGGCTTCGGGTTCCCGATTGCTGGTGCTCAACGATACGGGTGAAGTCATTCTGCTCGAGGCCAGCCCCACTCGGTATACAGAACTCGGCCGCTTTCAGGCCTGTGGCAAGACCTTCAGCCATCCGGCCTACGCCCGCGGCATCCTCTACACCCGGGATAGTCGCGAACTAGTCGCCTGGCCCCTCCAGCCCTCGGCGCGCTAAGTCCAGCCCCTCAAGAGCTTCCCTCCATTGAAACCGATCCTCCTCGAACTCGGCAGCTTCCGGCTTCACTCCTTTGGCCTACTGGTGGCCCTGGGTTTCCTCGCCGGTTCCTGGATTGCCAGTCGTCGTGGACGAGCCATGGGACTGGATCCTCAGGCCATCCAAGACATTGTGTTCCCCTGGCTGCTGGTGGGCGGCCTGATCGGCGCACGCATCCTCTACGTCCTCAGCTATTGGCAACGGGATTTTGCCGGGCAACCCCTCGTTGAGGTACTGGCCATTTGGAAAGGGGGGCTCGTGTTCTACGGAGGCCTGATCGGAGCCACGATCGCCGGAGCCATCGGAATTCGCCGCAAGGGGCTACCGCTGTGGGCCACGGCGGACTGCCTGGCCATCGGTCTGGCCCTGGGACACTTTTTTGGACGCTTGGCCTGTCTACTGAACGGTTGCTGCTTTGGGCGGGCGTGTGTCCTGCCCTGGGGGATTCGCTTCCCGGCCGATCACGCCACCGGTGGCGTCTGGGTGCACCCCTCTCAACTGTACGAGGCCGCTCTCAACCTCCTGCTGTGCGGAGGTCTCATCGTCTGGCAATCCCGACGCCCGCATGGCCCTGGGCAACTCTTCGCCCTCTACCTGATGGCCTATTCGGGAATCCGGTCTTTCACCGAATATTTTCGCGGAGATTACAGTTTCCAAAGCGCCCCGACCGCCGGCGTGTTTACCCCGGGCCAATCCACCAGCGTGTTTATTTGTGCTGCCGGACTTGCCGTGTGGTTTCTGCGACGGCCCCGCTCCGGTTCCACCGGTCCGCGCGTCGACTAACCAACGGACAAGCCGTTCATGACAGCCGGTTCAGTGCACTAATCACCGCCTGAATCGAAGCCAGTTCGATGTTGGTGTTCACGCCCGCTCCCCAGCGGGTCATGCCTTCGGCGGAGCGGATCTGGATGTAGGCGATGGCGCTGGCAGCCTCCCCCTCCGAGAGCGAATGCTGCTTGAACTGGGTGACCTCGAACCGGGGAACGCCCGCCTCGGCCAAGGCATGGACAAAGGCGGCAATCGGGCCATTGCCCCGACCGCGCATCGACACTTCCTGCCCCCCGCGCTTCATCGACGCCCGGCATTCAAAGAGATCATCCACGCCATCGGCATGGAAGTGAATGAGCGACCAAGGCTCGGTCCGCTGGACGTACTCCACCCAGAACATGGCTTTTAGTTCCTCGCCGCGGACCTCCCGGCCCAACGCATCCACCTGATCGTTGGCAATGGGACCAAACTCCCGCTGCAAGTCCTTGGGCAATTCGATGCCGAACTCCATCTCGAGCAAGTAAGCCACGCCACCCTTGCCCGACTGACTATTGACCCGGATCACCTCGCGGTACTCACGACCAATGTCTGCAGGATCCAGCGTGAGGTAGGGGACATCCCAATGACTGCGCGAGCCGGTCTCCCACTCGGCCAAGCCTTTCTTAATGGCATCCTGGTGGGAACCGCTGAACGCCGTGAAAACCAACTCGCCGGCGTAAGGATGCCGCGGCGGCACCGTCAAGCCTGTGCAACGCTCATAAACCTCGCGGATCTTCCCCAAATTCGAGAGGTCGAGATTCGGATGTATGCCGAGCATGTAGAGATTCAGGGCCACCGCGACCACATCCAGATTGCCCGTGCGCTCCCCGTTGCCGAAGAGAGTGCCTTCGACGCGGTCCGCGCCGGCCAAGAGCCCCAGTTCGGTGGCTGCCACGCCCGTGGAGCGATCGTTGTGGGTGTGCAAGCTGACGATGAGGCTGTTCCGATCGCGGATGTGGCGGCACATCCATTCGATTTGATCGGCGTACACATTCGGCGTCGCCACCTCCACTGTGCACGGCAGATTCAGAATCATCTTCCGCTCCGGGGTCGGCTGCCACACGGCCATCACCGCTTCGGAGATCTCCAACGCGAACTCAAGTTCGGTGGCGCTGAAGCTTTCCGGAGAATACTGCAGCCGGACATCCGTGCCCTTCAACCGGTGCAGGCGCTCTTGGACCCAACGCGCTCCCTGAACCGCGATGGCCTTAATTTCCTCACGACTTTTTCCGAACACCACCCGGCGCTGAGCCGGCGACGTGGAATTGTACAGGTGGATGATCACCCGTTTGGCACCCATCAACGACTCGATCGTCCGCTCGATCAAATCTTCCCGGGCCTGGACCAGGACCTGGATGGTCACGTCTTCCGGAATCCGATTTTCCTCGATGAGCCGCCGATTGAAGGCGAACTCGGTGTTCGATGCCGAGGGGAACCCGACCTCGATCTCCTTGAAGCCGCAGTTCACCAGCGTCTGGAACAGCTCGAGTTTCTGGGCCACGTTCATGGGCACAGCCAGCGCCTGATTGCCGTCGCGAAGGTCGACACTGCACCAGATGGGAGGCGCGCTCAGCGTGCGTGCAGGCCATTGACGGTCGCGCAAGTCCACCGCCGGAGCGGGGCGATACTTCGTGGCTGGATTCTTCAACATATCCGAAACTGTAGATAGGATACGATGCCCGGGCCCGTTGCGGCAGGAAAAAAGGTTCCCGTTGATTTCACTGAGTGCCGCCTCCGAAAACTCAAGTAGCGCCCGGAATCACTCCGAACCCCGAACACGAAAAAATCGTGCCCCCAGATCGACAGAAACACTCACCCGAGAAGTACCCTCCTGAGGCTGGGCGGCGACCTCTTGGACCAGCTCGAAGGGCTTCAGGAGATCCTGCGAAGCTTCCAGTTGGTAGCGCTGCCCTGCCAAGGCCGTCCATTGAATTTGCACACGCCCTTCCGGTTCTAAAGCGGCTTTCAACTCCAGCGCTGGTGCCTCCGGTAAGCGGATGGATACCCCTGAAAAAACAGGGTTTTCTCCCGCGGCCATAGGGCCTGTCGTGCCAATGAAGCCGGCATCAAACCTCCGAATCTTCGTGCCGGTGCCCACCTCCAACCCGACCCCGGCGGCGATGCGCAGCGTCTGCCCGTGGCGCAAACCACCTAGTCGGCTGCGGGGGATCGCTATCTGGATGGCGTCGGCACTGCTCACCCCCGGTGTCACCACGCCGCGCACCGAATCCGGATTCCAGGCTCGGATCCGAATGTCCGGCACCGAACTCAGCGCCGCATCCAAACGGAACACCCCCTGCCCCAGCGCCACCTCCGAGCGCGGGCGTCGAAACCGGCGATCCTGCTGCTGAGCCAGCACATCACTCACGACAATTCCTATCGAAGGTCGAAACCCCTCGGCGAAGCTCACGCCCTCGGCGAGATCCAACCCATCGACTCCTTGTGCAGCGGAGTCCTCGGCCAGATCGCGCCGCCCGTCGCCCAATCCCGCCAAGGACGACACACCCGGCAAACCGGGCACCTCGAGAAACAAGCACACATCCGAACCCTGGGAAAACGCCAGACCCTCGAGGCTGAGATACAAGTGGGTGCTGTCCATCATCACCCGAAGCTGACCCAAATTGCTGGAGCGCCCGGTGAGCGACCCAATGGCGGGAGCTCGCGACATCCCATGGACTTCCCAAGAGGGCGTCTGCGGGGGCAAATCCACCTCCGGAGTCCCCAACGCGGCTGCGGCCACAAGCACCGCCTCGGGCCGACGCCGAATCACTGATTGATCCTCCACCTTCCCCTCCTGGTTCACGCAACGGACGGTCAACGTATCGCCCTCAAAGCGCAGTTGAGTAAAGTGATACACCACCCGGAAGGCCGACTGGAATGCGGAGACTTCGCGGAGCCCGTACAAGACCGCTCCGCCACCGCCGGTGACAATTGAGGTCATGCCCTCGACGGGAATGAGTCGTTCGTAATTGTGGTCATGCCCAGAAAGGTACAATTGAACCCCATGCCGTTGGGCGATCGGCAGCAGCACCTCGGCAAATTCCCCGCCATCCGGACGCCCGTTGTAGTTGGAGTCATCGATCCGGTGGGCTGAGGAGGTTTCCCACGGGATATGGGCCAAGAGCACCTTCCAAGGCTTCTGCGAGGCGGCCAGGTCCTGATCGAGCCATCGCGCCTGCGGACTGTTGGTGCGCATGTGGTATTGGCTCAAAAAGGGTTGAAACAACACCGCGAAGTGAACATCGCCTGCATCGAAGGAGTAATACGCCTGGGGCACAGTGTTTTCGGACACATGCTCCCCATTTGGAGTGTTATTGGTGGGTGACCCGAAGACCTCCACCAGCGGCGCATAGCCGTAGTATAAATCATGATTTCCCCACGTGAACGCTGAAGCACGAGTCCGCATCCAGGGTCGTTGAACACTCAAGAAACGCAGATCGGCCAAGGATGGTGAGAAACCCGGGTACACCATATCGCCGGCGTGCAAGACCAAGTCGGCCTCGGACCGCATCATCTGGGCTACGACGGCGTGCGGGGAAAAGTCTCCCCAACCGGAATCACCCACTACCTGAACGGTCAACGGGCCTGCTGCGGGCAAGGTCTGGAAGGCGATTGGCGCCGTCGCGCCACCCTCGCCTTGCTTACCCAAGATCACCCGATATTGATACCGGGTTCCGGGACGCAACCCCTCCAAGCGCACCACATGGTTTGTACCCTCGGGGCCCGTCACCGCGGCTTCTTGGATCGACTCCGTCCCATATTCTACCCGAATGGACCGCGGCCACGGCGTCACGCAGCGGATCTCCGCACGATTGGAGGACACATTCTGCAGGTAAGGAGCCCGAGAGAAATTGGCCAGTATCTCGCCGGTAAAAACAGGCCAGCGAGAATACACCCCGTCCGCGTGCAACTGGAGGGTCACCCAATTGGTTCCCGGGCCAATCCATCCCTCAGCCGAGCCCATCGGAATCAACTCCGGGCTCCCTGAACCGCGCGGACTTGGGATCGCAGTGAACGGCACCGGAGTCCCCGGCTCTCCGGTGAATCCACGTCGCACCCACTCTCGACCATTCAAGCTCAGCACGAAGCCGCCTGAATAGTCCACACGCAGGGAGAGCCACCGCACGTCGGCCCCCTCCGGAACCACGAATGCACGCCGCAAGAGCACGCGTTCCCAGCCGTTGGTGTTAGGGAACCGGGTCGATTCTCCATAATTGCTCGTCCCAAACCCACCGGGCCCCTCCGACCAACCCGTCGCGTCAAAGCCGAGAGTTTGCCAGTTCGCCGGAGCCTCGGCCAGGGATCCCGCGGCCAAGAACCTCCACCGATCGGAGAGCCCCACCAATGCGACATCATCACCCGCCCTCGTTGTCCCCGCCAACAGGCAGAGCACCCAGAACCCGAAGCAACGAGCCCACTTCAACATAATCCGAAAGGCTACCCGCCCCACGCCGCCTCGAGAACACCAAAACGCCAGAACCGTTCAGCCTTACTGGCAGGAAAGAAAAAACTTAATTCGTGAAAGGTTTTAGCCGATGCCGACGAAAACCCTCATGACGCCTGAAACGGGCCCACGGCAACCGACGCCCCAGGCCTTCAGAAAAACCAACCACAGCAACTTCAAACCATGCACAACCATCGCCACCTCCACCGCTACTGCCTCTCCCTGATGCTCACCCTCCTGGCAACCACGCTGACCACGTCGGAGGCCTACGCCGCCAAAAGCTCCTCCGCCAAACCCAAACCCAAACCGGGAGCCACAGGGCTTGAGAAGCTTGAGAAAGTAGCGAGCATATTTCAAGTTCTGTATAATGTTGGATCTAAGACTGTAGATAGCGCTAACGATTACGCAATATATACAGCAAGCGCACAACTTGAAAGGTATAGTGAAAGACTGGATTCTTGGGATCATGACACCAAAGAATCCATTGAAAGGGTCCATTGGGTTGACCAAAACGACGGAACATCCAAGTATATTACAAGATTTTACAAAAATGACAAACGAACGGATAGAACGAGTACAGAAGCTTTCCCGCACGGATGGGGAAACTGCACGAACAATTGTGGAATCATTTCAAGTAAAGACGGCACGATCGTAGGTGGAGAGAGAACTGCGGTTTATCCAACCAAATTCAGATTAATAACAACACTCGATCGAACACCTCAGTCCACTGTGCACCTACGTGACCCCATTCCAGTTTGGTATGTTTTCCAATTCTGCAGTCCATCACCTACTAATGCTTGTGGAGTACTTTTCGATAGTACGTTACCAATCAAGAGCATGGGTTTTGAAGGCAGAGCGTTCAGAAACCGCGCATCGAATCAGGTGCTTGATTATCCAATTTCAAATTCATTTAGCCAGTCGGGTGAACCATTGGTCTTCGTCACGGTTTCAGATGAATAAAATATAAATAAACCACCCCCTCAAACTGATAGGATTCATTGATGAAATTTTACGTTGCATCGTTGCTATTTGGAATCTTACTCTTGATCTTTATTTTAAACTTAAGGAACCACGTTTCCATAAGTGATCCAGCAAAAATAGTAACACCAACTATTGCTCAAGAGCTTTCTCCAGATCCCAAAAATAACCTTACGCTTCAGCGCTCCAACCATCTGAAACAACTTCACGAATCAAAGAACGGCGAGACGGTACAGCTAATAGATCTAAAAAATATGGTCAAGGCTGCACATCCGGCCGCAGAACAATTGGCTGATTTATTGTTGGAAAGCGGTTTTACTCAGCAAGAAGCAGCACAAATTTTCGTGAGTGTTCATAATGACCTCGGGAGGATACGGCAGATTGAAGATATGGTGGCGACGGATTGGACTGAAATAACAGCAGGGATTGCAAAGCTTGAGCAGCGTACGGATCTTACTGAAGCGCGCAAAAGACAAGAATATTATTCAGAGTCTTCTAGGTTAAGTTTTTTGAACATTGATATGCGAGGGGAACAGTCCAAGATACGAGAAAGGTTGTTAGAAACTGTAGGTGTACCCCGCAGTGCAGAAATAGATTTATTTCGAACCCAGTTACTTTCCATATTTCCGCGCGGTCCATTGCCCGATACGGTAATTCAAGAACTTGAGAATACCACCCGAAATCTGATTAAACGCGACTCACCGTAATTATCATAAAAACCAGTAACCGGAACTTATGTTTTATTTTCTGGCTCCGAGAAAAGATATATATATTATCGCTCCCCCTTCAGAAGACTCTACTGAAAACCCTTAAATAAGCATTTATGAAACGCTTTCCTTACGTATTGCTACTGTTTGTTGGGCTTTTAATTTTAGCGTTGTGGGTGCTTATCGGGTTACGATCGAAGCAACAGGATCCCGAAGTAGCCAATATTTCGCCGCCTCAAGCGACTACGCAAACTGTAGAGACCACAAAGGCACCGCCGCCCTCATTCCGCGATCTGATTCCGCTACCAGAAGAGGGAGCAAACCGGTCTGGTACTGGAACTCGAAAAGTCTACCAAAGGTTAGTTCCATTCCGCCCCAAATCTGAACTACCTCAAGTCTTGCACGGTAACCTGCATGCTCAACAGTTGTTAATCGTATTAGAGGAAGCACAAGTCAACCCAGCCATCATCCAATTAGAGTTCAAGAATATTTATAACAACCTAGGTTCCATCAAAGATTTACAAGTGCGCATCGCTGAAAGCATGGTTGAGCTGCATGGAAGAATCGGGAATATTATGCGAACGAACAGCAAAGACACCGATGCGATAGATCGTGAATTGAGAGGTTTGGATACTGCTGAGTGGAGTAGTACCAATCTGATGGCGATCTGATCGAAGAACACCGCCAGGCAATCCTTTCTGCACTCGCCGGAACGAAGATTGCGTCTGACCCTGAACTCCAAAAGAAGCTCTTTGACATCAAAGTGCGTTTGAACCTGTCGCCTGAGGCCAGTGAGTTCATGAAATCCTACAGTCCTATTATCACAACGCAGGCCCCGTGATGGAGGCACTGAATCGGCCTGAAGTCCGTCGAAGGGAGGGACTTCAGGCTTGAACATAGAGTCTCCGATGCTGTTACCCGAGCCCGCAGGGTTCGGTTTGCCTGACCGATAGGTGAACGATCCATAGCAGGCGGAGAGTTCTAGGGCTGGACGGGAATCTCAAAAACAACACCTGCCAGCGGGGGAGGACCAAATCCACACCGGAGATTCCCGGGATTCGGTGACCAAAACGAGTGATCCGCCAAGCCGCCGGGGAGTGAGCTCCATGCTTGCTCCTCGGCAAGACTCCGAATCGGCTGCAAATCGACGCGTTGAACGCATTTAAAAAGCCCCTCGATGACCATTCGGCGCTAGCTCGTAGGCCAGCAGATGGACAAACAGGTAGGGGAACAGGTAGGGGAAAATAAAACCCAAGAATCTTGAACGGGAAGCCCGGCAGCAGGGGCCCTTTAGCGCTCGGCAAATCCTCGAGGCCTTCCCGCAGGCCGAGCTTGATGATTTCGGCGACCAACACGGCTCCGCCCCCGGAAACCAGTGAACTCGTGGTCACCTGGCTGCCTTCCATCCGCCATTGCCACATCCGCCATTGCCAGTTGCAGGAAAGACTCCTTGGCCATCAAGTTCGTCTACTCCATGGCCCTCACTCGTCTCGGCTCTATCTGCGCTCTGACCCTCGGCATGCTCTTGGCGGGCGCCGCCGACTTTCCGTCGCCTTTCAACTCCGAGCCCGATACGAATTCGGCCGCGATGCCCGCCGCCCAGGTCGCAGCTGAGATGAAGCTGCCGCCGGGCTTTAAGGCCACGGTGTTTGCCGCCGAGCCCGACGTACAAAATCCCATCGCGCTCGCCTGGGATGCGCGCGGCAGGCTTTGGGTCGCAGAAAACTACACCTACGCCGAGCGGGCGCGTAAATTTGAACTGAGCCTGCGCGACCGAATTCTGCTCTTCGAGGACAAGGACGGGGATGGGCATTTCGATTCGCGCCGGGTTTTTACCGACGATGTCCAGATGCTTACGAGCATCGAGATCGGGCGCGGCGGGGTGTGGATGATGTGCCCACCGCAACTGACGTTCATTCCCACGGCAAACGGCGGCGATGCGCCGACCGGTCCCGCAGAGGTCGTGCTCGATGGCTTCACGCCTCCGACTGAGAACTATCATAACTACGCCAATGGTCTGCGTTTCGGACCGGATGGCTGGCTCTATGGGCGATGCGGTGCTTCGGCTCCCGGCGAAATTGGTGCCCCCGGAACACCGAAGAACCGACGCATTCCCCTGCGCGGTACGCTCTGGCGCTATCATCCCGTTCGGAAGGTCTTCGAGGCCCTCAGTTCCGGGTGCACCAACCCGTGGGGACACGACTGGGATGCGCACGGAGAGCTGTTCTTCATCAATACCGTCAATGGCCATCTCTGGCATGGCATCACCGGGGCGCACTACGTACGACCTCACACATTGGACCCCAATCCACGGGTCTACACGCTCATCGACCAGCACGCCGACCACTGGCACTTCGACACGGCGAGCGACTGGACCAAGTCACGAGATGGCGCGGCCGACGCTTTCGGCGGTGGGCATGCTCACATCGGCATGATGATCTACCAGGGCGACGACTGGCCTGCCGAGTATCGCGGCCGGCTCTTCACGCTGAACATGCACGGCCGGCGTGCGAACCAAGAAATCCTCGAACGCCGAGGCTCCGGCTATGTGGGCAAACACGGCCCGGATTTTTTACGCGCCACAGACAACTGGTTTCGCGGCATGGAACTGACCTACGGCCCGGACGGCGGCGTGTATGTGGCCGACTGGAGCGACACCGGCGAGTGCCACGACAGCACCGGTGTGCACCGCACGAGCGGACGGATCTACAAGATCACCCACGGCGGGAACGAGGGTTCTGTCAACGGTTCAGCGTCATTGACCGGAGACGTCGCCGTGAAGGCGCGACGCCCGGCCGACCTCACCACGCTCTCTGTCCACGAACTCGTTCTCTTGCACACGCACGCCAACGAGTGGTTCCCCCGGCAAGCTCGCCTGCAACTCCTAGACCGAGCGAGAAACCCCGCTGACTTGCGATCCGCTAAGAGGGATCTGAGGTCCCTGTTCGACTCCGAAAAGAATGCGATCCATCAACTCCGCGCCTTGTGGTCGCTGCATGCACTCGGTGCCACGGATGAAGCCTTCCTCATCACCTTACTGCGCCATCCCGACGAACACCTGCGCACCTGGGCCGTGCGCTTGATGACCGACGACAGGGCACTGGACAAGGTCGTCGAAGTGGCATCGTCCGACCCGGTTCGGAGGATCACTTCATCCCCCGGCCTAGCACGCTTGCTGGCGCAACAGGCCCGCACAGAAACCTCTGGCCTGGTCCGGCTCGCCTTGGCCTCCACACTTCAACGCCTGTCCATCGAAGAACGGATTCCCCTCGCCGCTGCGCTCGTCGCCCACCGGGAGGACGCCGCCGACCACAATTTGCCGGCTCTCATTTGGTACGGGCTCATTCCCGTGGCCGATTCATTCCCAGGCGAACTACCCAAGCTCGCCAACGTCTGTGAACTCCCGCTGACCCGCCGGCTTATCGCTCGCCGTCTTGCCGAGGACCTCGAGAGGCAACCTGCCCCCGTGAACTCTCTGATCCTCCTCGCATCCGCCAAGGGAGAAGGGTTCCAATCCGACATTCTTTCGGGACTTGCCGACGGACTTGCCGGCTGGCGAAAAGCCACAAAGCCGAAGGCTTGGGATGCCTTCTCCCAGCAAATAAAGAATTCAACGAATACATCCATTCGCGAACGAACCAGAGATCTGAGCCTCGTCTTCGGTGATGGCCGCGCCCTCGATGAGCTCAAGCGTATCGCGCTTGGGAAGGATGCGGATATGAGCGCCCGCAAGGCCGCGCTGCAAACCCTCATCGAGAGCCGCCCGCCGGATTTGCGTGCGGTTTGCGAACAACTTCTGGGTGTGCGTTTCCTCAACACCATCGCCGTGCGTGGACTCGCTCAATTCAATGACCCGTCCATCGGTGTCACGCTGGCCAAAAGCTACCGCAGCTTCCATCCCAGCGAGCAGCCCGCTGTCATGGACACGCTGGTCACCCGCCCCATTTTTGCAAAAGCGATGCTGGAGGAACTGGCTGCCGGACGCATCCCGCTGGCCCAGGTCACGGCGTTTCACGCCCGGCAAATCCGAAGTCTTAACGACCCAGAGTTAAACAGGCTCTTGACCACGGTTTGGGGCGAGTTGCGCGAGGCGTCCGCCGACAAACGAGCGCTAGTGACGCGATTTAAAACGCAGTTCAGCCCGAGCGTGCTCGCTGGGGCCAACAAGAGCGCGGGCCGTGCCCTGTTCAACCAGGCCTGTGCCGCCTGCCACCGACTCTACGGTCAGGGCGGCGAGATCGGGCCAGACCTCACTGGTTCGGGCCGCGACAACCTGGACTATCTCCTGGAGAACATCGTGGATCCCGGCGGAGTGGTGACAGCGGACTTCCGCATGACGGTGGTAAACCTCAAGGACGGCCGCACGTTGAATGCACTCATCGCCGCGAAGACCGACCGCACGCTCACCCTCAAGTCGATGACCGACACCCTCACCGTCCAACGCGATGAGGTGACTTCCATGCAAGAATCGGAGCTCTCGCTCATGCCGGACGGACTTTTGGAATCGTTCACCCTCCAGCAGCAGCGCGACATCCTTGCCTATCTGATGCACCCATCGCAGGTACCCTTACCGAGTGGCCCGTGAGTCTCTGAAGCTCTCACGAGAGGATGTCTGGCGGCGGAGACTTCGGTCGAAGGGTAACAGGAACGATTCGTCGTTTGACGGATGCAACCAATCTCCGAGGACCATAGGGGTCAGTTCTTGATATTGTTAACTACCCGCGCAGCTTCCTCCGGCGATACAAGTGATGCCGGACGGACTTTTGGAATCGTTCACCACCGAGCAGCAGCGCGACATCCTTGCCTATCTGATGCACCCATCGCAGGTACCGTTGCCCAGTGGCCCATGAGTCTCTGAAGCTCTTGCAGAAGAGTCTCTCGGGGGTGAGAACTCGGGTCGAAGGGTAACAGGAACGATTCGTCGTTTGACGGATGCAACCAATCTCCGTGTACTCGCACCACCCCTCCCTGCATGAAGAAATTTACGTCGCTCGTTCTCTCCGGTGCGGTTTTTTCGCTCGTCCTGACCGCCCGCGCCGACGCAACCCGTTCCGGTCGCGACAATGCGCTGGGCCAACTCAAGCAGATGAAGGTCGCTGATGGACTCGAGGTGAAGCTTTTCGCTCTCGAACCCGCGGTGGTCAACCCGGCCAACCTCGACATCGATGCCTCGGGTCGCATCTGGGTCACCGAGGGGGCCAATTACCGGTTGTTCCAAAAATGGGGCAAGCTCCGCCCAGATGGCGACCGCATCCAAGTGCTGGAAGACACCAACGGGGACGGCGAGGCCGACAAGGCCACGACATTCTACCAGGGCAACGAGATCAATACCGCGCTGGGGATTTGCGTGCTGGGAGACAAGGTCATCGTCAGTTGCTCACCCAACGTCCTCCTGTTCGAGGACAAGAACGGCGACCTCAAGGCCGATGGTCCGCCCAAGATTATCTTCACCGGCATCAAGGGCGTGGATCACGATCACGGCGTCCATGCATTCATCTTCGGCCCCGACGGAAAGCTCTACTTCAACATGGGCAATGACGGCAGGGAGTTGCACACGGCCGATGGCCGGTTGGTCGTCGATGCCGAGGGCAACGAAGTCATCACCCGAGGCAAACCCTATCGGCAAGGCCTCGCATTCCGACTGAACGAGGACTTCACGGGGGTCGAGGTCTTGGGACACAACTTCCGCAACAACTATGAATTGACGGTGGATTCGTTCGGCACTGTTTGGCAGTCCGACAACGACGATGACGGCAACCAGGGCGTCCGCATCAACTACGTAATGGAGCACGGCAATTTCGGCTACAGCGATGAACTAACCGGCGCGGGCTGGGGTCAGAAGCGCACGGGATGGGAGGGCGAAGTTCCCAAGCGTCACTGGCATCTCAACGATCCTGGAGTCGTGCCCAACCTGCTGCAAACCGGCGCAGGTTCACCCACCGGCATTACGATCTACGAAGGCAAGTTGCTGCCGGAAGTCTTCCAGAACCAACTCATCCACTGCGACGCCGGGCCGCGCGTGGTGCGGGCCTATCCCGTCACGAAGTCGGGCGCGGGCTACGATGCGACGATCAAGGACATCCTCACGAGCGAGGATTCGTGGTTCCGTCCCAGCGACGTCGGCGTGGCACCGGACGGATCGATCTTCGTGGCCGACTGGAATGACTCGGGCGTCGGCGGTCACTACATGGCGGACCATAAGCTAGAGACGATGACGGGGCGCATCTATCGTGTGGCTCCTCCCGGCCACAAGGCCCGTGGGTCGACGCCAGACTTTAAGTCCGCCAAGGGCGCCGTCGCCGCGCTCCAATCGCCCAACCAAGCAACCCGCTATCTGGCCTGGCATGCGCTCCACGGCATGGGCAGCAAGGCTGAGGGCGAGTTGAAGAAGCTCTGGGCAAACAACGATCCCCGGATGCGCGCCCGTGCGTTGCAGTTGCTCGCTCGCATCGACACCAAGAAGGCCGTCGAGTGGACCAGCAAGGGGTTGAAGGACCCCGAAAGCGACCTCCGCATTACCGCTCTCCGCATCGCTGGCGAACGCGGGTTGGACGTGATTCCCATCGTAAAAACCCTGATCAATGATGCCAGCGTCCAAGTTCGCCGCGAAGCCATCCTAGCACTCCGCCATAGCAAAGCAGCGGAGGCGCCCGCCTTGTGGGCCAAACTTGCGCAGCAGTATGATGGAAAGGATCGGTGGTATCTCGAAGCCCTAGGCATCGCCGCCGACAAGCAATGGGACGCCTACCTGACGGCGTGGCAGCAACTCGCTCACGATGTGTCCAAATCACCCATTGGACGCGAGCTCGTCTGGCGTTCCCGCGCCAAGGCGACGCCGGATTTGTTAGTCCGACTTATCAGCGACTCGGGAACCAACGAGGCAGAGCGGAATCGCTACTTGCGCTCCCTCGACTTCCAAAGCGGGCCTGAGAAAGACGCCGCGCTGCTCCAACTGCTGACCATTCCTGCCAAGTGAGAGAGGTGGGCGTGCGCCGGTCTTGGTGGGTACCAACGACGGCGGGTCTCAGAACGGCGGCCCTTCGATCCACCGTTCTGGCATTGACCGTTTCCTGGTTCACCCTCTCGCCTGGCATCTCAGCGGACGACTCGCGCACCCAAGTAATGCTCGAGGCATTGAGCCGTCTTAAAGGGCGAGATCTGGAGGCGAACCCAGCGCTCAAGAATGCTGTGTTGAACGTGCTCAAGCAGGTGGACGGCAAGCCGGCTGCCGTAGAGATCATTCGCGATTTCCAACTCAAGGATCAGGCTCAAGCCCTCCTCGACTTCGCGTTGAAGAATCCCACAGACCCCGCCGCGGCCGAGGCGTTGAAAACCATTCTCGCCTTCGAACGCATCGATCTCATTAGGGCCTCACTCGCGGCCGACCTCCCGGCGGGAGTTTTGGTCGATTTGCTCGGGGTCACCGCCGAGAACCGAATCTCTCCGCTTTTAATTCCGCTCGTCGTGGACCCGAAGCGCGATGTTGGTTTGCGTCGTCGGGCGGTCAAATCCCTCGCTCGCGTCCAAGAGGGGGTGGTTGGCCTGATCGCCTTGGCTAAGGACGACCGTTTGCCTCCCGACGTGAGGGGAATCGCTACGACCGAACTGAGCGCCGTGCGTTGGCCCCAGCTGAAGGCCGAGGCGGCACGGGTGCTTCCACCGCCTGTGGTCCAGGGCGACCGGGCACTACCACCCATCGCCGAATTACTCCAATGGACGGGAGACGCCTCGAAAGGCGCGGTTATTTTCCGACGGCCCACGGTCAATTGCATCGGCTGCCACCAGGTCGGAACCGAGGGATCTGATTTTGGGCCGGCCCTCACCGAGATCGGAACCAAACTGGGCAAGGACGCCTTGTTTGATTCCATTCTCGATCCCAGCGCAGGCATCGGATTCGGCTACGAAGCCTGGCAGTTCGAATTAAAGAACGGGGACGAAGCCTTCGGCCTCATTGGCAGCGAGACCGAAGATCAGGTCGTATTGAAGGTTCCGGGTGGGACACCTCAGAAACTCAAGAAATCGGAGATCCGTCAGCGGACCCAGCAGAAACTCTCCATCATGCCGGCCAACTTGCAGGCTGCATTGAGCGCCCAAGAATTCGTGGACTTGATCGCGTATTTGGCGTCCTTGAAGAAACCGTGAGTCGGCAACACTGCGGCCCGTGTAGTGCTGCCCCTGGGATCGCGCCGTGGGGCTTGATACTATTTCTTCAGCCGTTGCTCGAAGTAGGTGATTAACGCCTTCTCCGCCTTCTCGGCGTCCGCACCCTTAAACCCGTGCCCTGCCCCCTCGACCGTCAGCAGTTCTGCGGATACGCCGCAGGCCGTGAGCCGGTCGCGCATCCAGACTCCCTGTTCGTAGGCCACGTATTTGTCCTCGGTGCCATGAATAATGAGCGAGGGCGCAGCGTTAGGAGTCACCCAATTCAGCGGACTGGATTGAATGTGCTTGGCGCGCGCAGTCGTCACGTCACCGCCCAGCCACAGGGGCAGCACGACGTGCGCATCCACGCTCTTGCCGTAGGACTGGGTGAAGTCGCTCGGGCCATAGACATTGACCACGCAAGTGACAGCACTCGAGAAGCCGGGATTGTCCATTCCTTCAAACTCCTTCACGCCCGCAGTCACACCGAGAAACTGAGCGAGATGACCTCCTGCCGAGCTGCCGGTCACGCCAATGAGGTCAGGATTCATGCCGTACTTTGCGGAGTTCGCACGGATCCAACGCACCGCCGCCTTGGTGTCGTAGATGGCGGCCGGAAATAGGTGCGTCGGTGCGAGTCGGTAGCTAATGGTGACGGCCGCAAAACCCCGCTGTGCGAGGGTAAGGCACAGCGAGTTGTAACCCTCACGGTTGCCGGCGCGAAAGCCGCCACCGTGGATGCACACCACAACCGGGAGCGGTCCACTCGCGTGCTTCGGGCGAGCGAGGTTGAGCTGCATCCGAGCGCCGCCCGCTTCTGCGTAAGTAATTTCTCGTTCGAAGGTGACGGTATCCGGGATCACAGGTTCAACAGCCCGTGCCGCAACAAGGGCCAGACTGTAGAAGAGGACGGCGAGCACGGAAGGGAAACGAGGCATCATGAGGGTAAGGGTGTGGACCGTGTTGACAGGTTGGAGGAGTAAACCTTTTAGCCAGAACGATTCAGTTGGGAGGAAAATGATGGCGTGGCCGATTCTTTCGCTCGGTGAGGCGAGGGCTTGTTGCTCATGGAGGTCCTGTTGCTTTCAAAGCTCGAGCAATCGCCGCTTAAGCCACCGGAACAACGACGAACAACGCTCTTGGCACCTCCTAGCAAAACCTCATTACTGCAAGACTCAACTCGACCCAGAAGCGGTTCTCCGTAGATCCTCTGAAGTTGTCACCCGAAACTATAGAAATATCTTGAGCGTCCATCAGCAATGTCCGCCTTCAAATGCAGTTCAATGACTATCCACGGCCACACTGAGCGAGGGGCGTTTTTGGGGTTTCGCGACGCTGGGTTTGCGCGGACCTGGGTCTTGATTTTCGCGGGATGCTGGCTTGGTTTGATTTGCACGAAATCTTGGGGAGCAGAGGTGGCCACAGCCCATCCCTCCGCCGAACAAATCGAGTTCTTTGAGAACAAGATTCGACCGGTGCTAACCCAGCACTGCTATTCCTGCCACTCGGCCGAAGCAACCAAGCTCAAGGCCGGTCTGCGGCTCGACAGTCGGGCCGGCCTGCTCAAGGGAGGCGACACCGGGCCAGCCATCGTGCCGGGCCAACCCGATGCCAGTTTGCTCATCCAAGCGGTGCGCTATAAGGACGACGATACCGCCATGCCGCCGAAGAAACCCTTGCCGGAGGCTCTGGTTGCCGACCTCGAAGCTTGGGTGCGCATGGGTAGTCCATGGCCGGAGACGGAGAGAACAGGATCACCAGCCAGGGTAGAGATCCAGGGATTCGACTGGGCGAAGTTTCGCTTGGAACATTGGGCTTTTCGGAAAATCACACCGTCGGAACCGCCGACAGTGAAAAATGCGTCCTGGGTGAGTCATCCGATCGACCAATTTGTCCTCGCCCGGCTTCAGGCCGCCGGTTTGAAGCCCGCGTCCCCCGCGGAAAAGCGCGTTGTCATTCGCCGGGCTTACCTCGATCTCACTGGCCTGCCTCCCACTCCAGAAGAGGTTGCGACGTTTCTTGCCGACCCGTCACCAGACTCCTTCGCCAAGGTTGTCGACGCGCTCCTTGCCTCGCCGCAATACGGCGAACACTGGGGGCGGCACTGGCTGGATGTCGCGCGCTACAGCGACGGACTAGGAGGATTTCTCGACTCCGAAGAGTTGCCCGAAGCGTGGCGTTACCGGGACTGGGTTGTTGGCGCCCTGAATCGCGACCTGCCCTATGACCAGTTCGTACGAGCGCAAATCGCGGGCGATCTCCTTTCGAACGACCCGGATTTGGCGATTGCCACCGGCTTTTTCGCGGTAGGTCCCACTTACATTTCGGACGGCGGCGACCCCGAGGCCACGGCGCAGGCCCGGGCGGAGACGCTGGCCGATCGGGTGGACACCTTCTCGCGGACGTTCCTCGGACTGACCGTGGCTTGTGCGCGCTGTCACGATCACAAATTCGATCCGATCACCGCGCGAGACTACTACGCGCTGGCAGGGATTTTTGACAACTCCAAGGTCGAACTGACTTCGATCGCTCCGCGTGAGGTGATGAGCGCCTTCGATGCCGCCCAGAAAGCCATCAAGGATCATGAAAAACTCATCAAAGCCGCCGGAACCAACACCGCAGCGAAGTCCCAAGAAGCGCCGCTGAAGGCAGAATTGGAACGCCTCAAAAAAGCCGCGCCGCCCGCTTATGCCAAGGCGCACCTGCTCGTGGACCGCGGAAGCAAGGACATGCCCGTCGCCATTCGGGGCGACTTGCGCAAGCCGGGCGAACCAGCACCCCGCCGTTTCTTGCAAATCGTCGCCGGAGAAAACCCTCCGCTCTTCAAAGATGGGAGCGGCCGCCGTCAACTGGCAGAGGCGGTGACCGATCCCGCCAATGCGTTGACCGCGCGCGTCATCGTGAACCGCGTTTGGCAACACCACTTCGGCCAGGCGCTGGTCCGCACGCCGAGCAATTTTGGCATGCTCGGTGAAAAGCCCACCCATCCGGAACTGCTCGACTGGCTCGCATCGACGCTCATGGAAAACGGTTGGTCCCTAAAAAAGCTCCATCGCCTGATCCTGCTTTCGTCCACTTGGCAGATGAGCAGCCAGTATCGCACAGAGGCGTTTGCGAAGGACGGCGAGAACCGCCTGCTCTGGCGGATGAACCCTCGCAAACTCGAGGTAGAATCTTGGCGCGACAGCATGCTCGCGGTCACCGGCGAACTCGATCGCGCCCTCGGAGGGCCGCCTTCAGACAAGATTCTCGAATCCAGCCGCCGCACTCTCTACGGCAAGGTCAGCCGCAACGGCGACCGGTTTCTCTCCGATGAATTTCTGCGTCTCTTCGACTTTCCAGCTCCTCGCTCAACGAGCGAGCAACGCACCGCCAGCACGGTCCCTCGACAGCATCTCTTCATGATGAACAGCGCCTTCATGGCTGCCCGGGCCCAGGCGCTGGCCGCCCGGCTCCAACGTGAATCCAACGACGACCGTGCCCGCATCGCCCGCGCCTACCAGTTGCTCTACTCCCGAACGCCGGCAGCCGACGAGACCGCCCTCGGCCTGGCGTTCCTCGCCGAGACCGCCCCTGGAACGACTCGTTCCCGCTGGGATTCCTATACACAGGCCTTGCTCTCAGCTCATGAGTTCATTCAAAACCAATAAGCTCTATGCACTTTGAGCAACACGAAGCCGCCTTCCGCCGAGCCGTCCGGTTCCATTCGCGCCGCGATTTTCTGAGCCGTCTCGGATCGGGAATAGGAACGATCGGTTTGGCAGGAATGCTCAACCCGACGCGCGCGCTCGGCGGATCGGTGAGTGAGTCGCCGTTGCTGCCCAAGCGCCCGCATTTTCGGCCTCGAGCCAAACATGTCATCCAGCTCTTCATGCCCGGCGGGCCGTCGCAGGTGGACACCTTCGACTACAAACCGCAGCTGGCCAAACATGCGGGGAAGCGCCCCGATTCGGTCAACCGCAAGACGCTCCGCGACACCAAAAACGGGCTGATGCCCTCGCCATTTTCCTTCCGGCAATACGGCCAAACTGGCAAGTGGGTCAGCGATATTTTCCCGCACGTCGGCGGCTGTGTCGACGACATCAGCTTCATCCACTCGATGCACACAGACATCCCAGAGCACGCCGGTGCAATGATGATGATGAACGTGGGCGCATTGCAGCCCAACCGTCCGAGCATGGGGGCGTGGCTCGTCTATGGACTGGGCACCGAAAATCAGAACCTTCCGGGATTTGTCGCCATGTCCCCACGTGCTCAACCGCGGGGCACCCTCGCCAACTGGGGCAACGCCTTTCTTCCCGGCGCCTACGCGGGCAGCTACGTAAACCTGGCCGAGATGAAACCCGACGCCGTGATGCGCGATCTGAAGAACACGCACCTCTCCACGCCCGAACAGCAACGGCAGGTCGATCTCCTCGAGCAACTCAATCGCAAGCACCTCGCACGCCTAGAAAAAGATCAGGACCTAGAAGCCAGTATCGCCGCGATGGAGATGGCCTTTCGGATGCAATTCTCAGTGCCCGAAGTGTTCGACATCAGCAAAGAATCCCAGGCCACGCGCGACCTCTACGGCGACAGTGAATTTGCCAAGGGCTGCCTGCTCTCCCGCCGCCTCATCGAACAAGGCGTGCGCGTCGTGCAACTCTCCCTGTCCATCGACGGGTACGACATCGCCTGGGACACCGGCCATGAAAACATCGTGGATGGCCACGCCCGACTGGCAAAAGCCTGCGACCAAGGCATCGCTGCGCTCATCCACGATCTCAAGGCGAGAGGACTCTTTGACGACACGCTCATCGTCTGGGGTGGCGAGTTCGGCCGCGCCCCCACCTCTGAAGGCGCCAAAGGCCGCGACCACGATCATTATGGCTACACCAATTGGCTCGCCGGTGGCGGAGTCAAAAGAGGCTTCAGCTACGGATCGACGGACGAGTTCGGTTGCTCTGCAGTGGAGGACCGCGTCCACGTCCACGACTTCCACGCCACGATTTTGCACCTGATGGGACTCGACCACGAGAAGCTCACTTACCGCTACTCCGGACGCGATTATCGGCTGACGGATGTTTCCGGGAAAGTCGTTGAGGGAATACTCGCCTAACCGACATCGCCCGTTGGCTCAGTGTCGAAGGCACCGCACACTGCAGGACCTCTTATTCCGAGAGGCACTCAGTCACTGCACGGTGAGCAGTCTTTGATTTTTTAAAGGCAAATCCCGACCGAGCGGCAGCCTTCGCACGCGGGATAAATCCTCGGCACTCCACCCTTGGCTTCACGGTTTCTGGGGCAGGCGGATGGCCAGAATACGGTGATTCTCGCTGTCACCAATGAGCAGGGTTCCATCGCTTTCGACAAAAATACCGTGAGGACGTGCCAACTGGGTCGGCCCACGAGAACCGGCCAGACCGTCGCCCTGGGTTCCGGTTCCAACCACCGTTTCGAGTGTCCGGCGCCGGACACTGTATTTACGAATGACATGGTTTTCGGTGTCGGCCAAATAAACGTCGCCGTCCGGTGCTACGGAAATTCCCTTAGGCCCATTGAGTGTGGCCGCGCGAGCAGGGCCGCCATCTCCAGAGAATCCGGGGCGCCCCGTCCCCGCCTCAAGATGAATGACCCCGGCGCGGAGATCGAACCGCAGCAGTTGATGCCCTTCGCGGCTAATGAGAAACAAGTTGCCAGAGGTGTCAAAATCGAGCGAACGCGGTCCATTGAGGGGAGTGCCGCGGATGGGAGAACCGTCCGGAGTGGGGCCCGCCTTACCGGTTCCAGCAAAGGTGGTGATGACTCGCGTCTTCGGATCAATTCGGCGCAGGACGTGATTGCTAATATCGGCAATGTAGAGGTCGCCCGCCGGACTAAATTGCAAGCTGATGGGTTGGTTCAACCGAGCCTGATCGGCCGGTCCATCATCACCCGAGTACCCCTTTTGACCGTTGCCAGCAAACGTCGTGAGCAGGCCGCTTTTAGCTTCATAACGACGAATCACATTATTGCCGGTGTCGCTAATGAAGAGGTTTCCACCGGCATCAAAGCGCAGTTCATGCGGTTTGTTCAGCGAGGCATTCTTGGCCGGGCCATTGTCACCAGAATAAGCCGCGGTGCCGTTGCCGATCACCGTTGTGATGATTCCGTCAGGTGTGATCCGCCGAACAACATGGGCTTCGTAGTCAGCGAACCAGAGGCTTCGGTCCGGTCCGCGCACCACGCCGAAGGGACTGTTCAAGCGAGCCATCAAGGCGGGTCCGCCATCCCCATCCGAACCAACGGAACCGGACCCAGCAATCCGGACCGCGGTCGCAGCCCATCCTGATTTTATAGAGAGGATCAGGGCGATGAGCGGAATGAATGGAAGCTTCATAGGGTGGATCTAGAAGTGAGACAAGGGACTGCTGGGGGTGAACGCGTTCTCATCGTTAGCATTGCGAGCTCAAATGTCCATTCCCTCCATGGGTCCAAACCCCGTCTGTCGGAGTGCCGAATTGCACCAAAAGTCCTCTTGCCGTCCCGGGAATCGACGACCTGATCCTCATTACGATTCTGTCGGGCATTTTGGTGGTGGAACAACGGGACAAAATCCCCGGGAAGTGTCTTGCTTGGCCCTAGATTCCCCGTCGTTGCCGAAACCGAACAAAGATTCGGTGCCAGTTGTCGGCGGATCGTTCCCAATCCGAGCATGGACCATCAAATGCAAATCCCGATCAGTCCGAAGACTGGAAAAGCAACACCGGGGCTGCGTCCATTACGCGTTCAGCAACACTGGAATCCATCCGTTGGAAATGAACGCGGAGCCTCAAAAGCAAATCCCTACCAATTGATAGGGATTAGCTTTTGCTCCGACACATCCTTCGGTTGGATCTCACAAACTCAGGCTCCCGGCGGTGCGAAACCGTGATCGTTTAAACATCCTACCCTTCCTCGGCCATGAACCTCATCTTCCTCCGCTTTATCGTGTTGCTCGCCGGTCTGGTCTCGACCCTCACGGCAGCAAACACGCCGTCGGCAGAGAAACGGCCGAACATCATCGTCATACTCGCCGATGACATGGGCTTCTCGGACCTCGGTTGTTATGGTGGGGAGATACGGACCCCCCACCTGGACGCACTCGCCAAAGGCGGATTGCGCTTCACGCAGTTCTACAATGGGTCCCGGTGCTGTCCCACCCGAGCCTCGTTGCTCACCGGTCTTTATCCTCACCAAGCGGGCGTCGGGCACATGATGGAAGATCATGGAATCGACGGTTATCGCGGTTCGCTGAACCGGAACTGCGTCACCCTTGCCGAGGCGCTCCAGCCGGCCGGCTATCGGTCCTACGCGGTCGGAAAATGGCATGTCACACCGGGACACTCAGCCAAGGCCCTAGAGGACACACGCAACTGGCCGTTGCAGCGTGGCTTCGATCGCTACTATGGCACGATCCATGGTGCCGGCAGCTTCTGGGATCCGAGCGCACTGGTGCGTGACAACCGTCTTATCACAGCAGCCAACGACCCAGACTATCGACCGAAACAGTTCTATTACACCGATGCGATCACGGACCACGCCGTGACCTTCGTCCGAGAACATGCTCGCACCCACCCGGGTAAGCCCTTCTTCCTTTACACGGCCTTCACCGCAGCGCACTGGCCGATGCAGGCCAAGGAACAGGACATCGCCAAATACCAGGGTCATTACCATTCGGGCTACTCAGCGGTTCAGGCTGCCCGCTGGGCGAAGCAAAAACGTCTGGGTCTGGTGAACCCAAAGTGGGAGCGGCCCCCGATCGTGGGCAACTGGGCCTCGGTGAAGGACCGTCCCTTCGAGGAACGCTGCATGGAAGTCTACGCCGCGATGGTTGACTGCATGGACCAGGGCATTGGCCGGCTCGTCGCAGAACTGAAGGCCCAGGGCCAGTTCGACAACACGCTGATCCTCTTCCTCCAAGACAATGGCGGATGCGCTGAAGAAATCGGCCGAGGGAAGAATGCTCCCCAGCGTGCCGATCGGCCAACACTCCCCCCCATGGATCCGGATGATCAGCAGTTCAGCAGTCAGCCCAGGCAGACCCGGGACGGTTGGCCTGTGCGTCAGGGCTACGGTGTGATGCCGGGTGGGTCGGATACCTACATCGCCTACGGACGCGAATGGGCAAACGTCAGCAACACCCCATTCCGCGAATACAAACACTGGACCCATGAGGGCGGCATCAGCACGCCGCTCATCGCCCACTGGCCGAATGGATTGGCATGGTCACGACGAAACCGTCTAGAACAAGAACCTGCGCATCTGATCGATATCATGGCGACGTGCGTGGACCTAGCCGGCGCGGTCTATCCCGAGCTGCGCGACAGCACAAAGATTAAGCCCATGGAAGGCGTAAGCCTACGGCCGCTGTTTGCCGGGAAACCCCTTGAACGCCGACGGCCGATCTTCTGGGAGCACGAGGGCAATCGAGCTGTTCGCGCCGGGAAATGGAAACTGGTCGGCAAGGAGAACCAGCCGTGGGAACTGTACAACATGGAGCGCGATCGCACGGAACAGCACGATCTTGCTGCGGTCGAGTCGGACCATGCGCAGAGACTGGCCGCCCAATGGGAGGCCTATGCCGCTCGCGCCGATGTGCTGCCGCTCGGTACCTGGCGCGCCAAGACCGTGAAAAAGTGAAAAGCCGTCAATCCTCCTCCGATCGTTGAAGTCTTGCTGCGGGTTCTGAAAGCTCTCCAGCGGCCGTGGCTGACCGCCGCACGGCGCCTCGATCAATTCTCTACCAATAAATAGAGGGCTCGGTGTAGATCGTATTAATTCCACCTTGCCATCAAGCGGTGCCGCCCCAAAGCCAGTGCGGGGTCCATTCGCCACCGGAAAGCCAACGGGTTAGCGCTTGTCCCTAGGTTGGAGGAGGGACATCGTTCCAACCGCTGTGACCCGACCCCATCCCAATGGTCGAAGATGGTCTTCCGCATGCCTCGTGCGGCAGGTCACATTCTGGGCTCTGGTATTGTCTGCCCTCGCGGCAACGGCGCTGGCCGCCTCCCTTCCAGCCCCCGTGAAAGCGGCAGTCCGTCGCTACTGCCTCGACTGTCATGATGGAGACGTCAAGAAGGGCAACCTGGATCTCGGCAACATCTTGTCGGACGACCTACAAACGCACTCCGTCGAATGGGAGCGAGTGGTTCGCAAACTCGCGGCCCGGCAAATGCCCCCCATCGGCAAGGACCGGCCCGCGGAGAAGGAGTTCGAACGCCTCGTAGCGACGCTCGGTTCGTCACTCGACGCGTTGGCGGCGAACAACCCGAATCCCGGCCGCACCGACCCCTTCCATCGACTCAACCGCACCGAGTATCGGAACACCATCCGGGATCTGCTCGGCCTCGAGATCGATGCGGCGGCACTGCTGCCTAAAGACGACGCGAGCCACGGATTCGACAACCTGACGGGCGGCGACCTGTCACCCACCTTGCTCAACCGCTA
>CAMDDW010000007.1:0-68887 GCA_945893185.1 Akkermansia muciniphila
TCGCTTTAGGTTGTTCCCCACCCCGCCTCTCGGCGACGCAGTTACCTTCAGCTACACGGTGCCATGCCAGCACCGTACTCGGTCTTTCACCGGTTAGTCGTTTCAGTTTCATGTTCACACATGCGGTGCCCCGTTGGGGCACTCCGAACGCCTCACCTTCCTGCGAGTGCAGGACCGTTCCTGCGGCCTAAAACGTACAGCGGAGCGGGAATGGTCCGCAGCGAGCCTTGGAGGCGAACAGCAAATCCCCAAAGCGCGCAGCGCGAAAGTCGATCCTCCCTAGAGCCTCCTCAGCGAGTGCAGGACCGTTCCCGCGGCCCAAAACGTACAGCGGAGCGGGAATGGTCCGCAGCGAGCCTTGGAGGCGGACAGCAAACACCCCATAGCGCACAGCGCGAAAGTCGATCCTTCCCTAGAGCCTACTCAGCGAGCGCAGGACCGTTCCCGCGGAGCCCATTGAAGGACATCAATATAGTATACAGTGTCCCCTTTTGTGTAAATAGGTGGGACCGACCCCCAGGCGATTCGAGCGGAGCGGTGTCGGGCCGGAGCGAGCCTTGGAGGCGAACAACCCAACCCCCCAGCGCACAGCGCGAAAGCTCTTCCTCCTCAGAGCCTACTCAGCGAGCGGAGGCCCGATGCCGCGCAGCCCTGAACCTCAGAGCCCACCAAAAACCGTAGCGGAGCGGGAACGGTCCGGAGCAAGCCTTGGAGGCGAACAGCAAATCCCCAAAGCGCGCAGCGCGAAAGTGCCTCCTCCCTAGAGCCTCCTCAGCGAGCGCAGGACCGTTCCCGCGGAGCATCAGCTTGCTTGCACAAGCACAACGCCGACCGTTGACTCCCCTCGCGCCTTTCCGGATCGGCGCGTCACTGTGAAGTCCCACCCGCCTGGAAAAACAGGCTACTTTGTGCTCGAAGGCACCAACGCCTTCGCCGCCTCCTATTATTTCAACTACCTCATGTTCCTGCTCCAACAGGATCACGGGTTTTCCAACCTCAACAACCTCACTCTGGGCGCGGTCCACGGGTTCCTCTACGTCGGCGCCTCCTGGTTCGCCGGACGCTTCGGCCAGCGCCATGGATACTTCACCAGCCTGCGCATTGGCTTCGGCGGCATGGGAGCAGGAGTCGCTCTAGGTTGGTTGTTTCCTGGAACGGCAGGGCAAATCGCAGCACTGCTCGTCTGGACCCTCGCCATGTGCTTCACCTGGCCCATGCTGGAGGCCCTGGCTTCCGAGCGGGAACCCTCCGATCGCCTTCCCCACCGCATCGGCCTTTACAACGTCATCTGGGCCGCAACGGCCGGGCTAGCCTACTTTTTAGGCGGCACCCTTTTCCAGCATCTCGGAAAAACCAGCCTCTACTGGCTCCCCCTCATCATCCACACCTTGCAGTGGATCAGCCTCGGATGGCTGGAACGTCACCATGCCCAGAACGCATCCATCGTAACCCCGTCATCAACCGCGGCACACACCGCGGTTGCCGGCCTAAAACGGGAAGCCCGAGTCACCCAAGTCTTCCAAAAACTCGCATGGATGGGCAACCCCTTCGCCTACATGGCCATGAACACCGTCATCGCCGTCGTCCCCAGCATCGCCGAGCACGCGGGCCTAGGCATCGAAGAGGCGGGCCGGTTAATGTCTGCCTGGTTCATCGTCCGCACTCTCACCTTTGCTATCCTTTGGGCATGGCACGGTTGGCATTACCGCGTCGGATGGTTTCTCGGATCCTTCCTACTGCTCATTCTGGGATTCATCGTCGTCATGACCACCCATCAAATTTGGATGCTCATTCTGGCCCAGATCGCTTTCGGATGGGGAACCGGGCTCCTCTACTATTCCTCCCTTTTTTACGCCATGAACGGCAGCGACACCCATGGTGAACACGGGGGAATCCATGAAGCCTTCATCGGTATAGGCATCGGCTCTGGCCCTGCCATCAGCGCATTAACCTTATGGATTTCTGGCGCAGCCATGGCACCGGCCTTGGCCGTGGGAATGACACTCGTCGGCGGATGGACCTGGTGCTGGAGAGTGAGCCGAGGAACACAGCCCACACCGGCCAAACGTTGACCCGGAGCTGGAATCGGCCATTATCCCTCAGATTTGGCATCCGTTCCGTCTGAACGCTCTTTCCAGTAACGCCACGTCTTCTCGGTGGTCTTTCCATTCAAGTCCATGACTTTCCACACCCCCTCGAAAACACAAAACGGCTTCACGCTGATTGAACTCCTGGTGGTGGTGGCCATCATCGGCATCCTTACCAGTATGCTGCTGCCGTCTCTGGCCGCGGCCAAGGGCTCCGCGCAGCGGATCGCCTGCCTCAACCACGAAAAACAACTCGCTCTGGCCCTTCACATGTACGCCGGAGACAATACCGGGCGATTCCCGCCTCGCCTCCTGACCAACCGCTGGTGCACCACGCTGCGCCCCTACTATATCGATCTCAAGATCCTCAAGTGCCCTGTCGATTCCGGCGCCAAAGGCAGCACCAACATCCCCGGAGTGGGCGATCGCGTCGCCGAGTACGCCCCCCGAACTTACCTCATCAACGGCTTCAACGACTTCTACCGCCGCCGAGTCGGAGCCTCCCAGATGCCCGAGTTCCGCACCCAGGGCAATGGCGAGGTTGTCATCGGCGAAAACGACATCCCCGAGCCTTCGCAAACCATCTGCTTCGGTGAACGCGACTCCAGCCGGGTTGTCCACTTCCACATGGATTTCGACGCCCTCGACGACCTGAGTGCCCTCCACCAGAACCGTCACGGCACCTCCATCAAGACGGGTCGCGGCGGTGGCTCCAACTTCGCCATGGTCGATGGTCACGTCGAGTTCCTCCGGTACGGACGCTCGTTCAACCCCATCAACCTTTGGGCCGTCACCCCCGAAGATCGCAACATCGGCGTCTCGCTGCCCTGAACCCCAACCGTCGATGAACTCCAACCGCCGCACCTGGACCCTCCTCGCACTGACGCTTTTTCTGGGCGGAGCCTACGTCTTCGCCTTCACCGACTGGCTGGATCCCCAACCCATCGAGATTGCTTCCCAAATCCGACCGGTCATCCAACCTCCGCGGTTCGGCCGACGTGGACCCAAAGCCACACCAGAGTCCCCTGACAAACCGACCGAGACCAGCCCGGCTAGCAGCGTGGCCCGCGTCACCTTCAGTCTGGATGGACGCTATCGCCTGAGCTCCGTGCGCGTCTTTGTCCTGAATGCCCAAGGCGAACCTGCTAAGAAAATATGGGACCTCACCGGCAAAAGCCGGGAACTCAACTCCCTGATGTACGGCATGAATCCCGCGGGGATGTCCCCACCCGAGGGCACCGACGCGGCCGCACCGCTGGAGGCAGAACTCACCTATCTCCTGGAGATCCGGGCCGGTCGACGCACCGGTTCCCACCGCTTCAAAACGCTTTCCCTGACTCCCACCGAAAACTGACACTTCCACCCCTGAACGGCGCCGCAGCGAGACGCGCTGTATCGAGCACTGGATCAGTCACATTCGCTGCCAACGCAGAACCCTCCCGTGAAGCGCCCTACAACGCATCCCTCACCCCTCCTCAAACTTCCTAGTCCAATCCATACCTCCCGGCTTGTCGTCGAATGCCGGGTCGATAGAGTCCGTCCCATAGCCCTTCACATTCAACGCACCTGAACCATGTCCTCTCCCAAAAAAAACTCCCCACCGAATGCTGGCTCCTCCCGGCGCGAATTCCTCAAGCGAACGGCCGCAGCCGGCGGCATCGCTGGCATCCTCGCCAACCAACCGGCAGCCGGCGCCAACACCCTCACCAAGCTCGCTGCTCCCTACGCAGGCCGAGTCATTGGTGCCAATGACAAGATCGTCCTCGGTTTTGTGGGCGTCGGTGGTCAGGGCGGCGGGGCTCATGTTGGCCAAAACCTCGAACACTATCAGGAAAACAACGTGGCTCTGGCCGCGGTCTGCGACATTTCCAAGCACCGCGTCGACGACCACGTCGCCAAGATCGAGAAGAAGACCCACGTCAAACCCGACGGCTACGAAGACTTCCGCCGTGTCCTCGAGCGCAAGGACATCGACGTCATCTTCTGCGCCACCGTCGACCACTGGCACACCAAGGTCAGCTGTGAGGCCATGGACGCCGGCAAGCATGTCTATGTCGAGAAACCGATGACCCGCTACCTCAGCGAAGCCTTCGAAATCTACGACGCCTGCAAGCGCACAGGCAAACTGCTCCAAGTCGGATCGCAAGGCTGCTCCGACCGCAAGTGGCACAAGGCCGCCGAGTGGATCCGCGCAGGCAAAATCGGCCCCATCGTCATGAGCCAGGGCAGCTACATGCGCAATAATCCGCACGGCGAGTGGAACTACACCATCGCCCCGTGGGCCAAGCCCGAAGACATCAACTGGAAGATGTGGCTCGGCGAGCAGATCAAGACCGGCCACAGCTTCGACCCCGACCACTATTTCCGCTGGCGCAAGTATTACCCGTATTGCTCCGGCCTGTTGGGCGACCTGTTCCCCCACAAGCTGCACCCGTACATGCTAGCCACCGGCAATCCGGAGTTCCCTGTGCGTGTCGCCGCCGTTGGCAGCAAGGCCTTCAAGACCGACCTGAACCAAGTCGGCCGCAAGCCCGAGCAGGCCACCCAATACGTCCGTGACGTCGAAGAGATCATCCAGCTCGTCGCCGAATTCCCCAGCGGCTACGTGATGCACATCACCTCCAGCAGCGTCAATGAAGTGGGCTCCTCCGAGATGATCCGCGGCCACAAGGCCACGCTCACCATGGGCGGCAACAAGGTTCAATTGAACCCCGAACGCCCATTCGCCGAAGATATCGAGCCGGAGACCAGCGAAGCATTCCCCGGTGAGAGCGTCGCCGCCCACCACAAGAACTTCTACGAGTCCATCCGCGCCAACAAGCAGCCCAACGCTGGTATCGACCTGGCCACCAAGGTTCAGACCGTCATCTCGCTGGCCGAGATGTCCGACCGCTTGGGCGTCATGTGCTACTTCGATGTCAAGAGCCGCAAGGTGACCGACAAGTCCGGCAAAGAAATCTCCCAGCTGACCTACGGCTGGGACAAGAACTCCTGAACGATTTCAATCACGGCGGTCCTGCCCTCCAAGGCGGGACCGCCGTTTTTGTATTCCGGCCCAGCTCCCCCCACTCGAGGCGGCAGCGGGACCGGGCTGGAGCGAGCGTTGAAGGCGATCACCCTATCCCTCGCGCGCAGCGCAAAAGCTCCTCCTCTCCCGAGCCTTCCTGCGAGCGCAAGACCGGTCCCGCGGAGCCACCTCAAACACACTATCATAGTAAGGAGTGTCCCCTTTTGTGTAAATAGGTGGGACCCCGAGGCGAGGCGAGAGCAGCAGCAGGAGCGCGGAGCCCCACGGGGAATGCGGCCCACACAACGATTCCCCTCCGGTCTCCGCGTTCTTGGGATTGCCCGGCGCAGCCCAACCCGCTTGGCTTGCACTTATGAGTTCCCGCTCCACCTCCGCCCGCCCGTTCTCCTGCGTCGCCCCAGACTGGTGGGATTACACCACCCTAGACCCCGAACTCGTCGCCGACGCCGCGGCCCTCACCCCAGAGAAAATGCAGCGCCTCTCACGCCCCGGATTCAAAGTCACCCTCTACGACACCCTGGAAGAATTCTACCTCGCCGAAGCCCTCGAATACGTAGCGGCTTGGAAACAAAGCACCGACGACAACCCCGTCGGCATCTGCGGCCCCATCGGACCTACCGAGCAACTGCCACTCGTCGCCCGCATCATCAACGCCTTGGGCCTCGATATCCGCTCCGGCCACTTCTGGGGCATGGACGAATGGATCATTGACGGAAAAGAAGCGTCGGCCACACACCCCCTTTCCTTCGAAAAAGCCGACCGAGAACTCTGCTTCAACCGCATTGCCCGCAAGCAAGTCATGCCGGATGCGCACCTCCATTTCCCGAAAGCCGACACCCGAACCTACCGCGCCTCCTGGGACGCCGGCGTCCGCTGCGCCGTCATGCAAGGCGGCCAAGGCGACGTAAAACATTGGGCCTTCAACGACCCCGTGCGCCGCTCCGGCAAATACCGCAATGCCCCACCCACCCCGGAAGAGTACCTGAAGCTCGCCACCCGCGTGGTGGACTTGCACCCGCTGACCATTGCCCAGAACGCACGAACCAGCGGCGGCGGCAATGTGTCACTGGTACCAACCCAGGCCATCACCGTTGGCCCAGTCGAAACGTGGAAAGCAGAAACCGTCTCCATCTGGCATGCCGGTCAGCACGACAACCCCTTCGGCCAACGCCTCACCTGCCTCATGATCGCCAAAGGCATTGCCGACACCGCCGTGCCCATGTCTCTCCTGGCCCTGCATCCCAACGTGCGCTTCAACTACTTCCGCGGAGGCATCGGGCGCTGCGCGATAGAAATGCATTGAACCGGCACCGTCCTATCAGCCGAACCAACCAGCCCAGACCACGCACGAAACCAACCACTCCAAAAAGCAACCTGAGGCCGACGGAATTCATCCATCGGCCTCAGGTTAATTTGTTGAAGCAGCTGACAAGACCACCCCCGGTCCGTCAGACGGTCAGTGAGCGGCCAAGCTCTGAGACGCCGCCAAATCTACCTTGCGCTGATTGAGACTGCGGAAAAACTCCAAGCCCTCGCGGCATCGGCGCACCATGACACTCTTGTCTTCCAGCATGGTCTTAATGATCCGCAGAATCGGACCCGAACGCAGGTAGTACCGCCGGTAGAATCGATCCACCGACTCGAAAATCTCGTCCTTAGAAAGACCCGGATACTCCAGCGTGGACTGCTGAAAACCATCGTCATGGACGATGTCGGTCTTGTCCTTCTTGGAGAACCACCCGTTCTGGCGGGCCATCTCGTAAAGTTCGGTCCCAGGATACGGGGCCGCCAGCGACACTTGCATCGAGAACACGTCGAGATCTTGGGCAAAGCGCATGGTCTGCTCAATGGTCTCCTGAGTCTCCACAGGCAACCCGAGGATGAACGTCCCGTGGATCACCACACCCACCCGATGGCAGGCCTTGGTGAAGCGACGCATCTCATCGGTGGTCACACCTTTCTTAATGCGCTTAAGGATATCGTCGTTGCCGGACTCGTAGCCGACGAGGAACAAGCGCAGACCGCAATCCTTGAAGAACCGGATGGTGTCTTCATCTAGATTGGCCCGGCTGTTGCAACTCCAGGTCACTCCCAGCGGAGCGAGCTTCTTGGCGATCTCGCGAGCCCGCGGCAGGTTGGCCGTGAAGGTATCGTCATCGAAGAAAAACTCCCGAACCTGCGGGAAGAGCTTCTTCATGTAAGCCATCTCGGCAGCGACGTTATCGGCCGACCGCACCCGATACTTATGGCCACCAATGGTCTGGGGCCACAGACAGAAGGTGCACTGGGCCGGGCAGCCTCGCCCCGTGTACATCGAAATGTACGGGTGCATCAGATAACCAATAAAATACTTCTCGATCTCTAGATTCCGCTTGTAGACATCGGCCACCCAAGGCAAGGCATCCATGTTGTGAATGAGTTCACGCTCCGGGTTGTGGATAATCTTACCTTCCTTACGGAAACTCAGCCCTGAGATGGATTCCATCGGGCGGTCTTCGCAGACCTCCTTGCACGTGAAGTCGAACTCCTTGCGACCCACCCAATCAATCGCCGGAGAAGCCTTCAGCGTCTCGGTCGGCAAGACAGCCGTATGCGCTCCGATGAATCCGATTTTTATCTCCGGACGCTGGGCCTTGATGGCTTCGGCCACCTTGCAGTCGTTCTTCAGCGACGGAGTCGACGTGTTAATGATGACATGGCTGAAGTCTTTGGCGATGCGCAGAGTCTCCTGGATCCCGATGTCATGGGGCGGACAATCGAGCAGGCGGGAGTTTGGCACCAGAGCGGCCGGTTGGGCCAACCAAGTCGGATACCAGAAAGAGGTCACCTCGCGGCGAGCCTGATAGCGGGCACCGGCACCGCCGTCGAAGCCGTCAAACGAGGGAGGAGACAAGAACAGGGCGGACATGGAAATCAGGTTTGAGTTGAAAAGTGGAAAACTCAGTAAGAGGCAAATCGCTCCACTCTTACTCCGACTTGACCTCGATTTTCTTGGCTGCGGCCATCTTGGCCTTGAGGTCGGCCAGCTGATCGATCGCAGGCCCGGAAGCTCCGGTGGAGCACCCGCCCGAACCGCCGGAATCTTCGTGGGAGTGATCGTGCGGCAAGTCATTGCCACCGCGGGCATAGGCAGATTTCACACCAGCGAACTCACGGTTCACTGCCTCCTTGGCCTCAGCAAGGTGACCCTTGCCGATGGTCGCTCCATTGTAAGCCGAACGAGTCAGCTCAGGGCTCGACGGGTAAGCCGGAGGCCGGGAACCAAAGTTGTACTTAAAGTTGACCCACGAATCCCTCGGGTTGCTGCTCAGAGCCCCCGACGGCTCAAAGCCCGAATGCATCATGCAGTTGTCGCAGCGGACATCGCGGCCACAACCCTTCTCATCCACGCCGAATCGGTCCCATTTCACCTCGGCCAACATCTGGGCATAAGTGGGGTAATGACCCTCGGTCATCACATAGCAAGGAGCCTTCCACCCGCGGACGTTATAGGTCGGCACAGCCCACGCACTGCAGGCCAACTCCCGTTTTCCAGCCAAGAATTTCAGATAACCCGGAGTCCCGAAGATCGTAAACATCTCACCCCAACGCTCGATGTCCTTAAACTTCTGGCGGGTCATCTCACGAGTGAGGAAGAACTGGGCCGGGTCTTTGCCCAGGCGCTTAACCATATCCTTCTTGGCAGCGTCGTAGTCGTAGCCTGGTGAGATGGTGTGGCCATCCACGCCCAGTGAGCTGAGAAACTTGAACATTTCTTCCAGTTCAGCGGCTTCAGTCTCCTTGTAAACGGTGGTGTTGGTGGCGACCTGATAGCCCAAAATCTTGGCCATTTGGATGGCCGCCACGCACTCCTTGAAAACACCCTCGCGTTCGACGATGAGGTCGTGGGTGAACTCCAAGCCATCGACATGGACATTCCAGTAATGCCACTTGCCGGGCCGGATCACCGTCTTGGACTTGGCAGTCGCATCAGCCTTGCGGATCGCTTCAGCCTCCTTTTCGGTCACTAATTTCTCAGTCAGCAACTGGGCCAACTGGGGTTCGAAGGTCGGCGTGTAAACGCTGGCCAGATACTCCCGCATTTTCTTCCGCATGAAGACACCGTTGGTGCAAATGTACACCAGACGCCCCTGTCCCTGCAGACCTGCCACCAACTCCTCGATCTTGGGATAGATCAGAGGCTCGCCGCCACAAATCGAAATCATGGGCGCATCGCATTCGTCCGCAGCTGCCAGACACTGTTCCAGCGGCACCAAGTCTTTCAGCGAAGTGGAGTACTCCCGGATGCGACCACAGCCCGTGCAAGTTAGATTGCAGGTATGGAGCGGCTCCAACTGCAACACCATCGCGTACTTGGGTGTGCCTTTGAGCTTATGTTTGATGATGTGCCGGGCGATCTTGGCCGTCGGCGCGAGAGGAAAACGCATGGTTGGAAAATCAATGGGCAGGCACCCGGACCACCGCCGCCATGGCGACCATTTGGGTCGTCGTAGCAGTCAATGCAACCCCGTTGGTCGGAGAGCCAGGAGCCGAGCGGTGTACAGGATTGGCCTTGAGCAGACCTGGAAGGAGTAACGTCGCCGGAGAGACGCTATGGGATCCACTGAACCCCCCGCATCCCGAAAACAGGGCAGAAGCGGCGAAAAAAAACAAAACCGATATTCCCTGAAATCGATGAGACCCCTTCACGCCCCGGAGGATAGATCGGGCCGCTTCAGGGGCAATCCCCATTTTAGGCGCGTATTGAGGAAGGTCTTGTCGGTCCGGGTCGCACAGACCACCGTGGAGCCCTGCGACCATGAAATTCATCAGCCTGTTGGGTATTGTCGCCCTCATCGGCGTGGCTTGGCTGCTCTCAGAGCACAAGCGCCGCTTCCCGTTCCGGGCAGTGCTCTGGGGCGTAACCCTTCAGTTCTTCTTGGGATGGTTTATCCTCAAGACCGCTCCTGGCGAGGCCCTCTTCAACACCTGCCAGCAGCTTGTTTCTCGCTTCATCAGCTTTGCCAACGAAGGCAACAAACTGATGTTTGGGCCGTTGGCCAATGAAGCGGTGATGTCCAAGGCCTTTGGCCCGGAAAACGCATTGTTCTTCGCCCTAGTGATCACCGGCATCATCGTGTTGATCAGCACCGTCTCCTCGATCCTTTACCACTACGGAGTTCTGCAACTCCTCGTCCGCGCCGTGGCCTGGGTCATGCGGCAAACCATGGGCACCAGCGGCAGCGAGACCCTCAGCGCCGCGGCCAACATCTTTATGGGCCAAACCGAGGCCCCGCTGCTCATCAAACCCTACCTGCCCGGCATGACTCGCAGTGAATTGCACTGCATGATGGTTGGCGGTTTCGCCACCATCGCCGGCAGCGTGATGGGGGTGTATTCGGGGTTGCTCAAAGTGCCCGCCGGGCACCTGTTGACCGCCAGCGTGATGAGTGCTCCGGCCGCTCTGCTCATTTCCAAGATTATCATCCCGGAGACGCAGGTGAGCGAAACGGCCGCCGGTTCAACAGCCAAGATCGAGCGAGAGACCATCAATGGGATCGATGCCGCCTGTTCCGGCGCCAGCGACGGCATGAAGCTGGCCATTAATGTCATCGCGATGCTGCTGGCCTTCACATCGCTGGTCGCTGCCGTAAACTGGTTTCTCGGTCAGGGATTCAGCCAGCTCGGTTGGCAGACCCAACAACCCCTGCAAATCCTGCTCGGTTACGCCAACGCTCCGTTTGCTTGGCTCATGGGCATCCCCTCCAAGGATTGCTTGGCCGTGGGACAAATCTTGGGCGAACGCATCGTGCTAACCGAGTTTGTGGGGTACATCTCCCTGTCCCAGCAGCAAGCGTCGCTGGACCCACGCAGTTATGTCATTGCCACCTACGCGCTCTGCGGGTTCGCCAACTTCGGCAGCGTGGCTATTCAAATCGGAGGCATCGGTGCTCTGGTGCCCAGCCGACGGAAAGACCTAGCCCAAGTGGGCATCAAGGCCATGGTGGGAGGTCTCTTCGCCTGCTACATGACTGGCTGCGTGGTGGGATTCTTACTCTGAACTCTCCGATGCCCACAGAAATCCACCCCACAGCGGTCATCCATCCTTCAGCCCAACTCGGCGAAGGCTGCCAAGTCGGCCCCCATGCTGTCATTGATGCCCATGTGATCCTGGGGCCTCATTGCCACGTGGGCCCCGGTGCCTACCTGACCGGCCATACCCAACTGGGATCAGGCAATCGCATCCATGCCGGGGCCGTTCTTGGAGACGCCCCCCAAGACTTCAAATACGCGGGACAACCCACTCGACTCCGTATTGGTAAAGACAATGTCTTCAGAGAACATGTGACAGTACACCGCTCGAATCACCTCGAAGAAGACACGGTCCTCGGCGACGGAAACTTTCTAATGGCCGGTTCTCATGTCGGACACAACAGTGTTTTGGGAAACCACAATGTACTAGCCAATGGGGCCCTGTTGGGGGGCCATGTGGTGGTGCACGATCGGGCCTTCATTTCCGGGAGCTGCCTGGTCCACCAGTTTTGCCGGATTGGTCGGCTGGCTCTGATGCAAGGCGGTTCGGCCATCTCACTCGACCTCCCTCCCTTCACGCTGGCACGAGAAACAAACATCCTCTGCGGCCTCAATCGGGTGGGATTGCGTCGGGCGGGCATTAGTCCAGAAGACCGCCGGGCCCTCCAACGCGTGTATCACATCCTCTTTCGATCAGTCCTCCCACGAGCCGAGCGCCTGCGTCAAGCCGCTGCCAATTTCCCTCAACCCGTCTGTCAGGAATTAATCGCCTTCGTGGCCACATCGACCCGGGGCCTGTGTGCCGATCTGGGTCGCCGGAATGGTTCCAACTCCGACGAAGACGCCTCAACCCACTGACCCGAAATCTCAAAGGCTATCCAGGCTCTACTGCCGGCCGATCTCTGAGCCTCCCAACGACAACGATGGAATTCGCTTACTCCCTGGTCCAACTGGCCAACGGCACCACCAGCATACGATCGCTGGCCGAAGGGGAGACCTTTCACCCAGTCATTGGTCCGGTCGCCGAGGCTGAGGCGCTGTACGTGAGACAGCTACGACTCCCGGAACGCCTCACCGCATCCACCGATGATGAATGGGTTCTCTGGGATGTAGGGCTGGGCAGCGCAGCCAATGTCACCACCGCCCTGCGGCACCTGGCCGGGATCCCGAAACGGATTTGCATCGTGAGTTTTGATCACACCTTAGAGCCCTTGCGCTTCGCCCGAGACCATGCCCAGGAGCTGGGCTATCCGTTGGGCTTTGAGACCCCCTTCGGCGCGCTGCTGGAACGTCATCAGTGTGAGTTCGTCCACGATCGCCTTTCAGTCCGCTGGCAAGCAGAAGTGGCCGATTTTCCCAGCCTCATCCAATCGGCCGCACCACTGCCGGCCCCCCACGCAATTTTCTACGATGCGTATTCCCCCGCACGGAATCCTGCGATGTGGACGCTGCCCCTGTTCCAGCGGCTCTTCGATCGATTGGATCCGGAACGTCCCTGCGCCATGGCCACCTATTCCCGGGCCACCCTCCTGCGGACGACCCTACTGCGAGCCGGTTTCTGTGTCGGCGCCGGCGAGGCCACCGGGGAAAAGGAGGAGACGACCCTAGCCAGCAATGCATTGTCCCTAATTCCCCGACCCCTAGGAAGCGACTGGCTCGGCCGAGCGCTGCGTTCCACCAGTGCCGAGCCTTTGGAGAGCGCTGTCTACCGGCAGGCTCCCTTGTCAGAAGGGACCCGAGCCGCCCTGCTGGGCCACCCCCAGTTCCGGCAGGATTGAATCGTCGGACCCGGGGTTAGATTCTCAGGCCCGCAATGAGACTGGCCGGAGCAAAAGCCCGTCTGGCAGAACCAGTTTCGGGATTTAGAAATAGCCCGGAAAACCATCCTTCTCAAAAAGTCCGATGAAACCCAGACCACTCAATCGCGGTTGGTTCATCGATTCGACGTGACCATCAAAAAACCAGCCATTGGCGCGATTGGAATGGCGGCCGTGGATCTCATAATCCTCATCGATTCGAAAGACATGAAACTGCCGGGCGGTAATGCCCAAACGACCCCGACTGGTGGTATCAGCCAAGTGAAGATACGAGGAGGGTTGTTCTATCCGCTCACTCTGGAGAATTTCTTGAAGGGGCCCCATCCGTAGGACCTCGGGAGGGTCGACCCAAACACCGAAGGTCATCAGCCAATTAGTCCAAGAAGAAGGCGGATAGGTGGGGCACAGAAAAATGGAAGCAGGCAGGTTCTGATGGGCTGCCAACGACTGGGCCCACGTATTGGTGATCATCAATGGCGATTGGAGACGGACCGCACCCCGATGGTCCTGCGCATAAAGTTGAGTGGCCAATCCTACCTGCCGCAAATTGCCCTGACAGCGTACCGACCCCGCCTTGGCCTTGGCCGAGGACAATGCGGGCAACAACATCGCCGCCAGAATGGCGATCACAGCAATCACCACCAGCAACTCCACCAAGGTGAACGCCTTACTGCGGGAGATCTGCGACCTCATTGGACCGACATTACAAACATTGTTGAACGGGCGCCATCCCCTTCCCAGGGGACAATCCCAACCAAAACAGACCAAACCGAGCCCATCTGCGGCCAACGCCAGCACCGAGAGTCATTGGTTCCGATGCTTTCACCGCTATGGCGGAACAAATCTATTGAAAGACAGCACACATCCCACCCGAACCGTGAGCCTAACCCCAGAGGTCTGCGACCGACGATCTGCGAAGCCATTCGGCCTTTTGCGAGGACCTCCTCCGGTCGGTAGATCTATTAGAGACCTTTGCCAGGCTCCTGCCAGTCCCGCGGCGCTGAGCCCCGGCTCCGATGCCCGCTTCTCGTCCCTGTCTGAAAATCTCAGTGCAGCGTCTCTCTAAATCTTCAGATAAGCTCCAAGCAACAGTTGGCAGTGCAGGCCCCTGTTACTCTCTAGAAACTCATTCACAGATAGGCTTCAAAGCGACTATTTAAGGAATGTTATCAACAGGTTATTAACAGGTTTGAATTCGCTATTTTTACCGTGTCGGATACAATTTGTTGAAATAGACTTACTATCGAGAATCTTCAATTTTTAGGGCTTTTTACGATCTATCTCCTCTGCTTTCATTTGTGCCCACCAACAGAAAAAAGGTCATCCGAACAGACTGTTGGCAGGTTGATCCTGCCTCATTGGCTGATGCTTCATTAGACATTTACTCTTGCCTTGTTTTTTCCAATCGTTACGTTCTGAATACAACGCATCATCCGATGCTGGTTTTTCAGCTCAGGGTGGTCGGGTTCAGTTAAATTAAAAACGTATCCATCATGGACATTACTAAAGAGATCGAACGTCAGGCCCAGGAACTCCAGAAGAAGCTGGAACTGTTGCGCGACAACAACCTCCAAGAGCTGGTCACCAAAAAAGCCGCGCTGGAAACCCAATTGACCGACATCGAAGCGCAGATTTCCAACACCTGCAAGCGTCTGGGTATCTCCATGGCGGGTTCCTCCTCCCCGGCCCGCGCTGAGCGGCGGACCCGTATGGGTGGCGATGTCATCCGCGCCAAAATCACTGAAGTCCTGAATGCGTCCCCTCAAGGCCTTTCTCAGATCGACATTGCCAAGCAGACCGGGGTTTCCTATGCCAGCGTGATCAACTTCCTTAAAGACAATCAGGGCAGCATCCGCACTGAAGGCGATCGCAAGAGCAAGCTCGTCTTCCTCAAGTAAACGAGTAGGTCATTAGACCTTCATTTTTGCCTCCTAATTGGCCTCCATTTTGGCGATATTCATCAGCCCAATAAACAGCCAAAAGATCTGAAAAACAGCCGGTATTCGCAAGCGACCTGAGGGTAGCCTGAAATCGAATACCGGCCTTTTTGTCGACGAATTTGTCGACGTCTTTATCGAAGAATTCACCACGAAAACCGTTTGATCGGTTTTGCTGGGACACTCAGAGCTCGGTCTGAGCCCGTACTTCAGGGATTCAATAATCCGATCACCTCGTCGTGCAGTTCCGGCGCGCACGCCACCATGGAAGTCGCGCCGACGTGATTGGCCGGCTGGCCCTGCCAGTCGGAGAAACGAGCACCGGCCCCTTCCAACACGGGCACCAGGGGCAGGAGGTCCCACGGGTTCATGATCGGATCGACCATCACATCCACCCACCCAGAGCACAGCAGCAAGTAGCCGTAACAGTCGCCGAAGCCCCGGTAGAGCCGAACCGAACGGGTCAGGGCATCGAACCGGGCTCCATTCTGGTACTTGGCTGGATAAAGAGGATCAGTCGTCAGCAAGGAGGCCTCGGAAAGGCGAGCGCAAGGTCGGACCCGAACCGGTCGATCATTGAGCGTAGTGATAATTCCATCTCCAATCATCAACTGACGCGTCACGGGTTGGTGAATGCATCCCACAATGGGCCGACCGCGATGGAGCAAACCGATGAGAGTCCCAAAAAGGGGGACCCCCAAGATGAAACTTTTGGTCCCGTCCACCGGATCGAGCACCCAGACGTACTCAGCATCGCCCCGTTCAGTGCCAAATTCTTCGCCGATAATGCCATGCTCTGGAAAGCGACGCGCAATCATCTCCCGCATCACCTTCTCGGCTCCGCGATCAGCGAGGGTCACGGGAGAGGCGTCGCTCTTGAGTTCCAAGCCCATGTCCCGGGATCCGAAGTAAGGCAGGATAACCTGGGCGCTGGCCTCGGCGAGTTCCCGCACAAAGGCAACAAAGGGCTCGTGATTCATGAAAACGCTGGATGAGAGCAGAATGGCCCGTATTTGGAAACCGAAGACCCGTTACGAAATCGGCTCAGGACCGGGCCACTGCTACGAGCCGCTCGGCCAACCGACTACCCAGGCGCTCGGCGTCCCGGACCGGCGCCTTATCTTCCTCGTAACGGCCCACGCCGTCGCGGAAGACCGCCACCCGCAGTTGTAACTGGTGTCCCACCACCCGGGCATAGCCAGCGATGGGACTCTGACATCCGCCACCCATACCGCGCAGGAAGGACCGCTCGGCCAGAACCGCCTGTTGGGTGTTGAAGTGATTCAGGATCTTCACCCGAGAGCCGATCTCCGAATCACCAGCGCGGATTTCAAGAGCCACAGCACCCTGCCCCACGGCCGGTAGAAATTCTTCCGGCTCTAGGATCGTCCCAAGAATGCCCTCGGGCGGCGGATCAAACATCCCCCGTTGGGCCGGGCTCAGCCGATAATCGGCCCGCAGTGCCCCTTTGGGACTGAGGTCGAAGCCCAAACGGGTCAATCCAGCCGCGGCGAGCAAGGTGGCATCGATTCCATCGTCCTGAAGCAGCTTAGAGAGCCGGGTCCCCACATTGCCTCGGATCGGCACCACGGACACATCGGGCCGCAGCGCCTTCACCAGGGCCAATCGCCGAGTACTGCTCGTGGCTACCACCGCGCCTTCGGGCAGGTCTTCTAGTGAAAGGCCAGGACCAAAACCCGAACGCTCCTTACTTCCTGGGGTCCAGTCGGCGACCGGATTCTTCTCCGCAACAACCCGCACCCCATCGCGATACAGCAAAACCTCCCGGACATCGGCGCGGAGACAAATGGCTCCCAATGTCAGCCCCTCGGGCAATTCGGTGGGCAGATCCTTGAGGCTGTGGACCGCCAAGTCAGCCCGACCTTCCAAGAGGGCCAGTTCCAGTTCCTTGGTGAACAATCCTTTGGGCAGTGGCGTCCCGGTGTCGGCCAGCGCCGAAGTCTGGAGGGCATCACCCGTGGTTCGGATCACTTCCAGTTCGAAGCGCTCGCCCGGGAATGCCGCCTGAAGGCGGTATTGGACCTGACGGGACTGGGCCAGTGCCAGGGCGCTACCGCGGGTGGCAATGAGGATGGGGCGATTCAGAGACATGGAAATCAGGCGGCCGGTGAGCGCAAGGCAAAGGAGCCGAAACGACGCCCACCATCAAACTCGGCAGCGGCCTCGCGGATCATCGTCTCGCAACGCGCCACCTCTTCCCGGCGTTGGCGAGTCGCGGTATCAGCCACCGATTGGAGGTCATCGACATTGGCTAGGAACACTTCCGGCAACAAGGTCACGGCAGGATCGATATCCCGCGGCACCGCCAGATCGATGAGCAAAATGGGACGAGGCCTGCGCCCGGCCATCAGCCGTTCCAGCCGATCCCGGTCGAGGATCGGATACGGCGAACCCGTGGCGCTGACCACGATATCCACAGCGGCGAATTCATGCTCCCAGTCCTGGAAACCGATGGCCCGGCCTTCCAGTTCTTCAGCCAAGGCTGCGGCACGGTCGAAGGAACGATTGGAGACGAGAATGCCCTTGGCGCCACGACCCCGAAGCGCCCGGGCGGTCTTTTCACTGGTGTCGCCAGCCCCGATTACCATCACCTGGCGCCGATCTAGGTCGTCGAAAATCCTCTCGGCCAAGGCAACGGCGACGGCGGCCACCGAGGTGTTGCCCCGTTGAATCTGGGTCTCGGTGCGGACGCGCTTGGCCATGGCGAACGCCCTTTGGAACGATCGGTTCAGGATTCCCGCTGTGCTCCCTGAAGCCAAGGCGACCGAGTAGAACCGCTTGATTTGACCCAGAATCTCCGTCTCGCCCAGCACCAACGAATCCAGCCCGGAGACCACGCGGAACAGGTGCTCCAAGGCTGCGTTTCCATGGTGGGTGTACACGATACCCGACAAGTCACCCGATTGACCCCGGTCGCGAGCCAGAAAACCGCGCAATTGCTGCGCCAATGCCGCCGGATCGCCCGACGGGCTTGCGGCATACAATTCGACCCGATTGCAGGTAGAGATCACCAAAGCCTCGGTGGCCAGACCCAAAGATCGAATGCGGGCCGCCGCAGACGCGAGGTCGGCCTCAGCAAAGGCCATCCGCTCCCGAACCTCGATGGGAGCAGTCTTGTGACTGAGACCTACGGCAACGAGAGACATCAAGAGTTGGGGCGTGGAACCCGGTTATGCATCTCGGAGAGAAGGTACATGCCCCAAAAGGTGAGCATGAGCACGGCGAAACCTAGAACCGAACCCCAAGCCAGCCGACGACCCCGCTGACGAAACTGCCAGGCAGCGATCAAGAGTCCGCCATAGAGCAGCCAGGTGACGCAGGAATAGATCACGAAGGGATCCGCGACAAACCACGCCCCCCTCGCCTGCCGCAAATACAAGGAGCCCGAAGCCATACCCGCGGACAGCAGCCCCCAACCGACCCAGAGCAGGCCCGTCGTCGCCGACTCCAATCGAGTGATGGGCGGCAAGAGCGCCCGCAACGCACGGGCCTTGTCAAAACGCAGACTGTGCTCTTGCTGCAAGTACATGCCGGAGGCCAAAGAACCCAAACCAAAGGATCCGTAGGCCAATAGCACTAAGGCCGCATGGATCGGACCCCAGCCGCTGGAGAAGTCGGGGCGGTGGCCGGCGGGCGGGTCTAGGGCGGGCATGAGCGCGAAGACTCCCAGCAACGTGAGAACCGGAGCCGCAAAGGCCCCCAAGAATCGCATGCGACTGAATCCTCCAATTAACAAGTAGACCGTGGAAATGGTCCAAGTCACGAACATGGTCGCCTCAAACAAGTTGTTGATGGGACACCGTTCGAGGGAAAATCCGCGGCGAAACATGGCCCCTGTGTGGAGCACCCAACCGACGGCCATGAGCCCGTACAGCGCGACACTGTCGCGCTGGAACTGCCGACGCCAAATGATTACAGCGAAGCCCGCGGCCAGCGCATACAGCACTACCGCGGCGGCAAACAATCCCCGATCGGAAAACGGCAACGGCACGAGAGAACCAAGTTAGATGCAGTCAAGGGCTAGGCAAACCGCGGTTCGATCGCACGTTTTTGTCGCTCGTTTTGGGCGACCGAACCGCCAGCTTCTGCCCGTTTCATTCAGCTGCCCGTCTCCGGACAGGCTCGGAAAAATCAGTGCTTTTTGACCCGCACGTTGCGGTATTCCACGATGGACTTGGGATCGTGGGCCTGGAAGGCAATGGTACCCTCATTGAGCTTGCGCTCGAAATCCTTGCCCGCCTTGCGATTGGGCTCCTCAGTGAAATCATTCACCAGCTTGCCGTTGAGGAAGATCTGAATGTGTTTGCCCTTCACAATGACGTGATGGGTGTACCACTCGTTGTCGCGGACCACTCCCTCGATCTTGTCCGCTTTGACTTCCTGCACCGAGTAGATGCTGCCCGATTTACGCCAGTCGCCCTGAGTCTGATTGACCTGGGTCTCGTAGCCACCCCAGGGCCAACCAGAATCCTGGTACTTGGTGTGGATGTAGATGCCACCATTGGAGTTAGGGGCTGTCTTCACATCCACCTTCAACTCAAAGTCTTTGAAGGGAGCCAGGGGGCCGATGTAAAAATTATGGGACCGCTCGCCCTGAGCCTTGAAGCCGCCGTCTGCGAGGCTCCAAGAGGCGGGCGTCTCGTTGACCTTCCAGCCGGTCCAAGAGCCGTCGGAGATCAGGGTGAAGCCCTGGGAATCCACGTGGCCGATCTGGCCCGGCTTGGGTTTGGAGGTGGCAGAATCAGCGGCATTGGAGGCACAACCAGCGAGGATCGCGGCGGCCACGACGATAGGAAAGCAGAGGGTCTTCATAGGGCGCAGTCTAGGAACTTTCAAGACCATGCCTCGGGTCCGACCAACTCGGCAAACCGGAATTCACCGACGGGATGAATTGCCGACGGCCCAGCTTCCCGTTGAAGTCATGCCGTGTCCGACACGACAACCACCCAGGCCTGTGCCGCTCCGACGGTTTCCCGACGGTCGCGGGGGGCTTGGCAACCGTTCACCGGGAATGGGGTGTCCCGCTTTGCCGATGCGAGCGGCAGCCGTGCCCTCGTATTCCTTGGCGGATTTGCTCTCACGACAGCCCTGGTGCTGGGCTGGGCATTGCACACCACCTGGTGGCCCGTGGTGGACCAAGCCGTGCGAGAGTTTCCAGAGAACGGTCCAGCCCTGGTCCAAGGTCGATTTAATTGGCCGGAGACCGCACCGCGGTTGCTGGCCGATTCTCCCCACCTCGGTGTGGCAGTCCGCCCCAGTAACTTGGATCCACTCGGTCGTACAGCCGATCTTCAACTCGAACTACTTCCGGAAAACCTGCGACTGGCCGGAATCGCTGGATTCGTGGACCTGCCATGGCCTGCGACGGCGACCCTGCCGCTGGGTCGTCTCCAAGCACAGGCTGCGTGGGAGGCCTGGCGGCGGCCCGTATTGGCCGCTCTCATCGTCACAGCAGCGACGGCCATGACGGTGATCTGGAGCCTGCTGGCCCTCACTCTGGCCCTGCCACTGCGAATCGTCGCCTTCCTGTTGCAGAAGCAGATCACCCTCGGTGGGTGCTGGCGCCTGAGCGCCGCGGCCAGCATGAGCGGGTCGCTGGTGCTCAATCTGGGACTCGGCGGTTATGTGATGCGGTGGTTGCCCTGGCCTGCTCTGGCTGCCGTGGTCGTGATCCACCTCTTGGTCAACGGGCTGTCCCTCAGCTGGGGACTCGTGAGTCGTCCCAAGAAAAGTCGCGCCGCATCGGCAACTAATTCCTTACACCCGGGGACTGCGAAGTCGAGTTCCCGAAAGTCCGGAAGTAATCCGTTTGGATGATCGAATCGACCGCCTCGAGGGAAGGTCGATTCGGTCGGCGCGGCCTCAGATCAGCGGGCAGGAGGATTGATCCGCGCTCCCTTGGCCTTGAGTTGTTCGATCTGAGCCTTGGACTGCTTGGACAGCGGATTGCCGTCGAGGTAGATCCGCACGAACGGGGCAAAGTTCCGGGTCTTCTCCAGATCGGGGGTCATCCATCGGCTCAGGGGAGCCAAGTCTCGGATGCGATTGTGGGACAACTGCAAGAAGGACGGTGCACGGATGCCGGACAACGGCGCCAGATCGCTGATACCGTTGTGGGCGGCCGAGAGCAGTGTCAAATTGCGGAAGGCTCCGAAACCCTCGATGGAGCGGATCTTGTTGTGATCGATATACAAAGTCGCCACCCGGGGCAAATTGGTCAGCAGCGCCACCGAACCGAGACGGTTGGCCGACAAGTAAATCGAGGCAAGGTTGGTCAGACCGGACAAGGGCTTCACGTCCTTCACTCGATTGTGAGAGAGCTCGATGTATTGCAAGGCCGGCACTGAGGCCAGAGGGGCGATGATCACGACCTGATTGGAAGCCAAGTTGAGATACTGGAGCTGCTTCAGTCCGGCCAGGGGTACGAGATCAATGATCTGGTTGCCCGGGATCTCCAGCGAAGCCAACGCGACGCAATGCTCCAGACCCGCCAAGCTGGTAATGCCCGAGAAGGGGGCAGACACCGTAGACACCGTGGCCACATCTGCAGCCGTCAGGGGATCTTGCGATTCGCGCTTGGCGAAGACCTGCCGACGCACAGCGGCTTCGAGCTTCTTGTCCTTGAAGACGGAGACCGGTGCGTTGGTGGCCGCGGGCTTCTCTGCAGCCTTGGGCGCAGATTCTGCCGCGCTCATCGGCACCGAAGCCAACAGCAACACCGATGCACATAGGGAGGAGAGTATAGCTCGCTTGCTCATGGAAATTGGTCTGGATAATGACCAGTCGTGGAATCAACGAAAGCGATTTTCAGATCGAAGTCTCTTACAGATTTGCCTTCGCTCCGACCCACGGCGGCTAACCGATCCCTGGCGCAGCCCGGAATTATCCAACTGAATCGTTCAGCGCTTCGAGGACACGTTGGTCTTGAAGGCACCACGAAAGAGCCAGTGCCGCTTCAGCCCACCCACAAAGTCGGAGGAATTGGTCAGGACCCCCTCGACCGCCGGCAGAGTGTTTGAGCGAACCGTTCCCAGGGTTCGCTCAACCTCGACCAGCGCGCCCGGCAAGGTCGTATTGAGATTGGAGACCAACGGGCCCACCCCTTGGAGTTGCTGGTTCACCTGTGAGACCAGTGGCGGAACCGTGCGGCTTAATTCGGTGAGCAGCGGTGGCAGCGTGCTGTTCAAATGAGTCAGGAGCGGAGGGGCTGTGGCGTCGAGGTTCGAGACCAAGGTACCAATGCCCCCGATCTGAGCGTTCAAATTGGTCAGAGTCACCGTCAGCGCCGAATTTAGATTGCTCGGGATCAGGATCTCCCCAAGTCCGCCGGGTCGGTCGAAGCGGGCCGACAAGTTAGTGGGGAAGAGCAAGTCGCCCAAGCCACCGGGCTTGGTGAAGGCTTCTCGGATCCGCGGTACCAGCAGAGTGAGTTCACCGATGAGATCTCCCGTGACCTCGGTGCGTATGAAGTAGCCCTTGGCGTCCTCGGCAACCGGATCATAGCGGATGAAGTTCGTAACGTTCGGCCGACCTAAATTATAGGCGTACTTGTCCCACAGGACACCCAAGGCTCCCCCGCCGGTGGCATTGGTGGACGGGGCCGTGGTGGCGATGCCAAGGCCCTGGCTGCGGGTTATCTCCAGGAAGTTTCCTCCGGCGATGTCGATGGGCAGGCCACTGACTTTGAGCTTGGAATCGGTGAAGATGTACCCGTGGTAGGGGTCCCGCACCAGGAACCGAACAAACACGTTGAAGCCCTCGCTTCGGTGCCAGGAATCATCCGGGGCCGTGTCGATCTGGACCACCTCGCCGATGGTGAAACCCAGCATCTTCACCGGAGTACCCACTTTCACCGAACTGCCGTCTCGAAGGTAGGTGTAGTAGGGCACCTGACGAACCCACCACCCACGTTTGTCACCGGTGGTCTTGATGAAGAATCCCAAGCCGAGGAGTCCCACGATCACCGCGCCCACCAGAAAGAGCACCACCACCCATTCCACCCTTCGAAGGCGGGTCCGAAGTTGAGGGGTGAGATCCTGCAAGGCCATGGTCAGGGACGGGGTTCAGTGAGGTCGCGGAAACCTTCTTCACCAGTAGCGGCAAGAACGGCTTCGATGTCGGTAAGGATGCGCCAATGGCCGCTGGCGACCAGCGCGAAGCGCGGGTTCAGACCCACGTACGGGCGCACCGCATTCGCCGTTGCGACGATGGTCAAGGGTTTGCCACCGAGCAAGGGATGCCCGGCCAGAGCCTCCGCCAGGAACCCGCGCCACCAACGCAAGTGGACGGCGTCCAGACCCGCCAGCGGGTTGTCGAGCAGAAGAAGATCCGGTTCCAACACCAAGCTTCGGGCCAGCGCGACCCGGCGCGACCAAGACCGGCTTAATGAGGTCGGTTTCCGAGACAGGATCGATTCCAACTGGAGGTGACGGATCAACGGCTCGAATTCGCCGAGGGCCTCGTCATGGGAGCGGTTTTGGTGATAGCACCATGGAAGGAGGATGTTTTCCGCCACACTCAGGGCTGAGAAAAGTCGCCCACTCCCATCGAAGACCAAACCCAAACGCCGCCGAGTCTCCCTCAATCCGACGTCGTCGTCTCCGGAGGCATCGACGCGGCGGCCAAACACGCACACCTCGCCCGCCGCTGCCGGAATTAATCCGGCCAAGGTCTCCAAAAGCGCGGTCTTCCCGGCACCCTGCGCGCCGGCCACCACCCAAAGTTCACCCGTGTCTACCGTCCAGTCCACCGCCTGAAGCGAGACCCCATCCATTGAGGTCGAACTAGCGATCCCCAGCGATCGGGTCTCCAGCGCAGGGGTGATGGATCGAGGTATCCTCACAGGAGCAAGTACACGGTGATAAACAGGGCATCGATCATCAAGCATCCCACCACGCAAACGGCCACCGTCCGCGTCGTCGCCGGACCCACCTCCTCCAAGGTCATCGGACGGGCCAGTCCTTGATAGCAAATCACCCAGCCGGTGAGAGCCCCGAACAGCAAGGTCTTGAGGACCCAGAGTGGAAAATCTAGAGCGTTCATGGCGCCAGCGATCTGGGTGAAGAACTCGACCGGAGACGCTTTCAATCCGCGGGCATAAGCAAAGAGATAGCCCGACCCCAGCGCTATCAGGATGAGGTAAGCGCTGAGTGATACCACCGCCACCGCGAATCCGATCACCCGGGGCACCACCAGATAATGGATCGGGTCGATCCCCAGGGCTTCGAGGGCTTCCACCTCACCCAGTGCCCGGGCCGTACCCAATTCTACCACCGACGCCGTACCCACTCGGGCCAGTACCAAGAGGCCAGCAATCATTGGCACCATCTCCCGCAAGAACACCGTGACAATGAATGTTCCAGTGAAGTTCCCGGCGCCGAATTGCTCCATCAGCGAAACGGTTTGCCCCACAAAAACCACACCTAGAATCACTCCAAGAAAACTAATGATGGGCAGGAGGCGTACTCCGCATCGATGGATTTCGCCCAGCACCTGCGGGCGCATTACCTCAGAATTATCCCGATGACGCCGAGCCGCCGTCGCCAGCGTAATGAGGATAAAGGCACCCAGACGGGTCAGGCTGCGCCACTCGCCGAGCAAGGCACCCAGCCACCTCAACCCTCCATCGGAATCCTCGCCGGCACCGGCGTTTCTGAGAGGGGGTGGGGTCGCCTCCATGTGTGTCGGCGGGATTAGCGGCTGGCCGTCTGCGGTTCGCGCTCAATGGACGGCACCGCCGCTCCGATCAGCCGCGACATGCGCTCGAAGGTGACGTCTTCGTCCCCCGGCTCGCTGAGCGAGAAGAAGGAGATGTAGGCCCAGCGTGGACTGCGCCCCTTGGAAAGAATGTCCTGGACCATTTGCCATTGGCGAGCTGAGTGGCTGGCCGTGCGGATCCCGTCGGCCACGAACCAGAACACATAGACCCCACTAATGGTCACTCGACGGCCGTCATCACGCTCCACCGAACGGGTCATGTCAAAGCGCTGCACCTCAAGGCTTCCGGGCGCCCATCCAGGGACTTCGATGCGTCGGACGGTCTGTGAGAGAATCTGCCAACCAATGCCGGTCATGCAGTACTCGGGCCGATGAATGCTGGTCCGATCGGCACCCATCAGCACCACGCTTGCCGAAATAGAGGGGATGGAGGCTCCACCATGATAGGACCGTCGCCCGAAGGTCGTGTCCGGCGGCAAGAAGCTCAGTTCGAGTTCGGGAATGGCATCCAACTGGGACCGGTAACCCGGCAACGAGGCCGGAAGGGAGACCGAATTGGAGGTAGCCAAACCACCGGACTCGCTCAGCAATGGAAGACCCACGATCCGCACTCCGGGTTCACCCATGCGCACATGGTCTTTGAGCCATCGCAGAGAACCGGCGGCCGCAGCCATGAGGGTTAGGGCCGTAATCGTAATGACAGCAATGCGCGGGTTCATGGCTGGGCGGTGCCGGAGTGGGTGCCTTCAGCGGAGACTAGGGTGGGTGAACTGGAGGTCGGTTCAGGTTCGCGCAGCCATCGGGCCACCAAGAACACACAACTCAATGCAATGAGGAAGGTCGCAAAACCGAACTTAGTCTCGATGGCCTCACCCGCGGCTTGCCCCGCGGCCTCGGCCACGGCGAACACCACAATCAGTCGGATGACATTGGCCAACACCGCGAAACCTGGGCTGAGCAAGATGAGAAAAATTCGACGCCAGGCGGACCGGAAATTCAGGAAGGCGAAGGTGACGGTTAAAAGCAGCACCACCGTGGCGCTGCGGATGCCGCTGCAGGCCGGGGCGACATCGAAGCGGAAGCCCTGCACGGTGGCCGAGGCCTTCTGTAAAACAATGGTTCCCGCCCGCTCCAGCTTCATGTTCAGGATCCATTCACAGAACGTGGTCGAAAGGACGGTGCTCAGGAGCCGCAATCCGTGGGTGAGCGTGTCGAGGAAGACGGAGATCGGCACGCAGAAGAAGAACAGCAAATAGGGAAAGGCAAAGGCGCGCATCCACGCCCGACCCCAGTACATTCCCATGATGCCGAAGAGGCCCACGAGGAAACCCACTACCCCGAGGCGCGTTTGCTGGACCACATAGCCCGAAAGATGCAACAGCAGTCCAATGGGAACTAGAGCCAGCGCCGGAGCCCAAGGTTCCTTAGGAATGGCGGTCAATTCGGTCCGACGCATCACGACAATGGCTCCCACCAACCAGGGGATCATCATGCCCAATTCATCATCGCGACCTTGCTTGGCACCGCCCTCATAAACCGCCTGCAGCCAACCGAACATCGATTCGGTCTGGATGTAGCCCAGGGTAGAGTTACCCAAGAAGTGGAAGAGCGCGAACCACGCCGCAACGACCAACCCAAAGGCTGCCTTGTGAGGCAGGCTGTCCCACAGCGATCGCAATTCTTGAAGCATCGACGGTTGCAAGTGGGGTAAAAGTGACCCGTCCCGACACCCCTGCGCAAGGGCAACGTCCATCCATCACAGTGACAAATACACTTTGTATTAATTCTAAGCCTAACCCACCCGAGCCTAATTTTTGAAATAGAATCGATCCACGGGGGGTTCAAGATTTTTAGTGATTAATGAACCAACAACTTCGGTTTTCCGGCTTCAAAGGTGAGCGTCACCTTCAAATGTTCCACGAGGCGTGAAACTCCTCTGGACCACAATACATAGGCTGTTCAGGAACCCAGGATGCGTTGTGTAGACAGTTTCTCTGAAAGCCGCGGAAAGTCTTTCAGGACTGGCTCGCCAGCGAGGCCAGCCAGTCTTGGGCGGCCGAGCGAATGGATTCCCCGGTGCGGACCCGGGGCACCACAAACTTGGGGGTGAACCAGGGGAAGGCCCCAACCAAGTCGTGGGTCACCAAAATCTGACCGTCACAATCTGCTCCACTGCCAATGCCTATGGTCAGCATCCGAGAGCAAACGCCGCGGATTTCGGCGGCCACCGGCGGGGTCACCAACTCCAAGACACAGGCAAAGGCGCCGGCTTCTTCCAAGGCAAGGGCATCGTCCAACAAGCGCTGACGGCCCGCCTCATCGCGGCCTTTGATGCGGTACTTACCGCCCTCTTCCACCACATGCTGGGGCAGCATGCCGAGATGACCCATGAAGGGAATTCCCTCGGCCAAGATCGCTTGAACTTGCGGCAAGATCTCCTGCCCGCCTTCGGCCTTCACATATTCAGCACCCGCCTCAACCAAGCGGCGGGCATTGCGAACCGCCTGGGCGGGCGTTTCATAGGCTTTGTACGGTAGATCTGCTCCGACCAACGCCCGGCCTCGGGCTCGGGCCACCGCTCGAAGGTGATGGACGATATCGTCCATGGTCACCGAAGTGGTGTCCGGATGGCCCAGCACCACCATGCCCAGAGAATCGCCCACTAGCAGCACCGGCACACCCGCTTCATCGAGCAACCGAGCCCCAGGATAGTCATAGGCCGTCAACGCACCGAATGGGCGGCAACCCTTCCATCCGCGCAGCGTCTCAACGGTGATCTTCATGGCATCCACACGGGGAGTGTCGGCGCGGATGCGGGCTCGGCAAGGTGGAAGCGCTCGACCCGCGGAACTCCTCGCTGTTGGCCGCACCTCTTTTGCCGTCAGGGCCCTACTCAGGACCTCAGCCCAACACCAAGCCCACCGGACAATGGTCAGATCCCAAGACAGACGGACGAATGAAGGCCTCTTTCAACGCCGGTCGCAGGGTTCCCGAGATCCCAACATAATCAATGCGCCACCCGACATTCCGGGACCGGGCGCCGGCCATCGGACTCCACCACGTGTAATGCCCGCCCTTCCCCGGATGCCGGTCGCGGAACGTGTCCACAAACCCCGCCTCCATGAGCCGAGTGAACCCGCTCCGTTCCTCGACCGTGAAACCATGGTTGCGAACATTGGCCTTGGGGTTGGCCAGATCGATCTCTTCGTGGGCCACGTTGAGATCTCCGCAAAAGACCACCGGTTTACGGGCCTCCAACGCCTTCAGATAGGCCCGAAAGGCCGGATCCCATTCCAGCTCCCGATACGGCAGGCGAGAAAGATCCCTCTTGGTGTTGGGTGTGTAGCAATTGACGACGAATTGGTCCTGGAGTTCGACCGTCAACACGCGGCCTTCGTTGTCCGGTAACCAGGAACCCAGGCCTCGCTCGACGGAAAGCACGGGCAAGCGGCTCAGGGTCAGAGTACCGCTGTAGCCCTTGCGTTCGGCGGAGTTCCAATGGACCGAGTACCCACTAGGCCACTCGACGGACACTTGCTCGGACATCGCCTTCACCTCTTGGAGGCAAATGACATCGGCATCCTCTTGGGCAATCCAGTCGAGCAATCCCTTGCCCAACGCTGCGCGCAGGCCATTGACGTTCCACGAAGTCAGCTTCACGGGCAGAATCTTGCTGTCTATCGCGCCTCGGCGCAATCCGGTGGCCTAGGAATGGATCTCGGCGCGGCGATCGCTCGGGCCGGCACAGGCCCCGTCTCCAGCCCCGGTCAGGACCCCAAATGCCGGGTGAGGAAGTCGCGAATCAACTGGATCTCCGGTTCACCGGCCACGGTGTGGGCCTTGGCGAATTCACGCCATTCCAAGTTCAGTCCGGCTTCCTTCAACACCTGCGCCTGTCCTCGAACCGGCAACATGGGCACCACCGGATCCTGAGTGCCGTGGGTGAACAACGCCGGAACTTGTCGCGCCTCTGGCCCCAACTCGCTCAGCAACGCGGCCGGATCATGAATATAACCACTAATGCCCACCAACGCTCCCAGCCGCGGTGTGACCCGCCAGCCTACGTCGAAGGTCATCAAACAACCCTGTGAAAAACCCAAGATCCCGATGCGCTCCGGAGGATGGCCGGCGGCAATCCGTTCCTCGATGAGGTGACGGAGGAGTTCCCGACTGCGACGCACGCCCGGACCGGCATCACCAGGCAGGTCGTACCACGAGTAGCCGCCGTAGTAAGAATCAGGCGCATTAACCAAGGCGTACTCGAGCCAAGGCAGGCGCAGTTCGCCGGGCAACCATTCCCAACCTTGCGACGAGTCACCCAGTCCGTGCAGAACGATGAGCAAGGCACGCGAAGGCACTTGCTGGGCCGGGACGGATTCAACGCGCAGAGAGACCGGGGTGTTCATAAATGCTCCAAAAAATCAGACCGCAGGCATCGCCGCCAGTACCTCTCGCAGGGCGATGAGACACCGCGCGTTCTCAGCCGGTGTGCCGACGGAAATCCGCAACCAGTCTGGCAACCCGTAGCTGCCCATGGGCCGGGTGATAATCCCCCGCTGCTGGAGCGCGGCAAACACGGCTCCCCCACGACCGGTCTTCACCAAGACAAAATTGGCATGCGACGGAACGTACGGCCATTGCATCGCGATAAATGCCGATTGAAAATACTCAACGCCCACCCGGTTGTTCTCGCGGGTCCGCGCCTGATGATCGTCATCCTGGAGGGCCGCTTGGGCACCCGCCTGAGCAATAGAGTTAATATTGAAGGGTTGGCGCACCTTCTCGAAGGCCGAGATTAACGCAGGGGAAGCGATGCCATATCCCAGCCTTAGACCAGCCAATCCGAAAATCTTGGAGAAGGTCCGGCAGAGCAGAAGGTTGGTCTGTTCGCCCGAAAGAATTTGCGGGACCAAGTCCACCGGATCCTCAAGGAACTCGATGTAAGCTTCATCCATGACAATGAGCACGTCCTTGGGCACTTCGCGCAGCAACCGGAGAATATCCTCGCGGGAAGTCCGAGTGCCGGTGGGGTTGTTAGGATTGGCCAGGAAGAGCACACCGGTGCGGGGCGTGATCGCTCGGATCATGGCCGGAATATCGGCTGCGAAATCGACCGCTGGCACGGTCACCAACGTGGCTCCGAACAAGGCCGTGACGATGGGATACACGGCAAAGCAGAACTCCGGAACCACCACCTCGACCCCCGGTCGCATCATCGCGTGGCCGACAAACTCGAGGAGTTCATTGGAGCCATTGCCCAAGATGAGGTTTTCGGTCCGGGCCCCCAGCGATTCGGCGAGAGCCCGCTTGAGCACCGAGGCAGAACCATCGGGGTAAAGGTGCAGTTGTCTCAGCACCGTCTCCATGGCCACCAGGGCTTTGGGCGAGGGGCCGAAGGGGTTTTCGTTGGAGGCCAGCTTGATGATGCTGGCGGGATCCAGACCATGTTCGCGGGCGACTTCCTCGATGGGCCGACCGGGCACATACACCGGCAGGGTGGCGAGGGACGGATTGAATCGGGATAGCACGTTGCTCATGCGCTGGGCTGAATCGTTGTCCCGGTTGGCCCACTACGCAAGGCGGCGGACACGGCCAAGAGCAAAGCACCCAATGAGAGCGCACCAGAGCCCGACCGCTCGGTCCCTACCTCGGAGGGCCTCAGGCGACGTCCAGAGTCGTCCAGAGTCGTCCAATAGCCTTAGCCACGACGCTAAGATCCATTAGCATCGTTTCGGCTCAGGCCCGGGCTGGGCGCAAGGCTGAGGCCGGCGCCACCTCCAGGTGCGCGGCGAAGTCGACTGGGAAGGGTTGAGACTTGAGCTCACCGCCGGGGCCCCGACCCACGCAGACCAGGGTCACGTGCCCTACAGCGACCTCCTCGGCCGGCCCCGGTTCGATACGCCAGAAGCGAATTTGGTAGGTCACCGTCTTCTCGCGTTTTTCCTTCACCAAGAGGTGCATTTCGATCAGGTCCTCAAAGCGCAGCGGCTTAAGGTAATCACAATCGGCATGCACCCGCGGCAAACCCAGCGGCTCAGCTGCCCCCCGCAAAATCACCGACTGACCGAACGACCGGTAAAAGGCCCCCTCCACTGTCTCCATGTAGCGAAAGAAATTGGAAAAGTGGACGATGCCGGCCAGGTCGGTTTCGTTGAACTCGACACGGCGGGTCGCTCGGAATTCGAAGAAGGGCATGAAGGTAATTAGGAGTTGTTCAAGGATCCGCAGGTCAGGGACGGGGCGGCGATGCAGGAGTTCGGGAATGGCCTAATAGGGACCGAGTCTCGGCCAAGACCTCGCGAGCCATGGCGGCATCACTGAAGAGCTCGGTCACGGCCTGCCGGCCACACTCGCCCAGACGTCGCAGTTCCTCAGGATTCGCCAACACCTCGGCGAGGGTCGCTGCCAGAGCACTTGGGGTGTTTGTGGAACATAAACGCCCTCCGCCCGTCGCCTCGATCATCTCACGGAAGCCGCAGACATCGGGTTGGACAACGGGGGTGCCAGCCGCGAGGGCCTCGACGACAAAGAGCCCAAAAGCCTCACTGAATCGAGACGGCACCGAGAGCACATCCACCGAGGCCAGAAAATTCACCTTCTCGTCGCGGGAAAGGTTGGGATGGAAAGAGGCCGCCTCGGCCAACCCGGCCTCGGCCAGACGTCGGCGCAACGTCTCCACAAAGGCCTGATCCCCCGGTCCACAACCGCCACCAACTTTCAATCGCAGCGTTGAAAACCGCTCCTGCTCCCGCAGCTCAATGAAAGCCTCAACGACCGTGTCCAAGCCCTTCTCCGGACACATCCGAGCAAAGAATCCCAGCGTCGGTGTGGAGCCTCGAAAACCACCATCCGGTCGACTCGGGAGATCCCGGTAGCCCTCAAGAGAGATCCCACTCTTAGCTACGCGGACGCGGTCTGCCGGCAGGCCCAGTCGGTGAATCATACGGTCGGCGAAATAACGGGTTGGAGCGATCCAACCGTCCACTTCGCGCCCCCGCTCGGCCATGAGTCGCCAGGCTTCGCTGCGGAAAGGTTCTGGCAGCGAATCGAGGAAGGACTCTTCGCTTTGCAAAAAACTGATCACCTTCGTTCTCAACCCAGATCGCAGTCGTCGGGCAAAACCCAAGAGCAATGCATTGGACAAAAAGACCGCGTCGGGCTGCGGCAACCCAGACATCCATGCAACCATGTCCTCCAACTCGCGGATCTGGGAACCCTGCTCACCGCGCAGCATCGACACCGTCAACTCGCCCACATCTTGGGGTCGGGTCTTAGCGGCTTTTCCAGCGGCCCATTTCAGCAGCCAAGGCGCGTCCACGGCCCGACGCATCCATGCCGGAGAACGCCGGTACCAGGCCATCTTCTGGGACAAGAAGACATTGATTCCTCCGAAGAAGGTCGGGGTAGCACCCACCGTAGGGGCTTCGTCCAGCGTCATTGGCAGATACAGGGGCACCATCACCGTGTCATGGCCCTGCCGGCGCAGCTCCGCCACCAAGGCATTGTCTCGAAAACAGTTGCCGCAATACATGCCTCCGGCTCCCGGAGTAATCTGGATAAGGTTCACGCGCTGAAGGACTCCTAACCCTGAGCCCCGCTGGTGTCGAGACAGGGAAGGGAAATTGACGTTCGAAAGCGCGAACCTCGGTACCCCCACGCACCGCCTGCCCCGCGCTCTGCCTGCTGACAATCGCCCACCGATCTGCCACAGTGCCCCATCCGATGAACATCAAGAAGGCTCTGATCACCGCCGCCGGGCGAAACCAGCGCACCCTACCGCTGCAGACACTGGTGGGTCAGGATGGCATCTCCCGCAGTGCCTTGGGCGTGGTGATTGAAGAAGCACTCTCGGCCGGCATCGAAGAAATCGCGGTCGTCATCCACCCGGGCGACCAAGCCGCCTACACCGAGGCCGCAGGATCCCACGGACGCAGGCTCCGCTTCATCGAGCAGACCGAACCCCGGGGCTACGGCCATGCGGTGGCGTGCGGTCGTGCCTTCACCGAGGAAGAATCATTCCTCCTACTGGTCGGAGACCATGTCTATGTCAGTGCCACGGCGGCGAGTTGCGCCCGTCAACTCATGGAAACCGCTGCCAACGAACGTTCCGCCGTCTCCGCCGTCCAGGCGACGCATGAGAGCAAACTGCCCTACTACGGAGCAATCGGTGGACGTCGGGTCACAGGAAGGGACGCCTTGTACGAAATCGCGGAGGTCCTCGAAAAACCAACACCCACCCTGGCCGAACAGCGTCTGGTGATCCCGGGCTTGCGAGCGGCGCACTACCTCTGCTTCTTCGGAATGCACGTCTTGACCCCTTCCCTAATGGACCTGCTCGAACGTCAAGTGAATGAGACCACCGGGCTGGTGAACCTATCCACCGCCCTCTCCGCACTCGCCCGAAAAGAGCGCTACCTGGCCCTCGAAACCGCCGGACGCCGCTACGACATGGGAGCCAAGCACGGCTTCCTGACCGCCCAATTGGCTCTCAGCCTTGCAGGCCGCGACCGCGATGAAGTGCTCGCCGGGCTCGTCGAGTTGCTGGCGCAGCGTTGCCGCTGATAGCCAGCGTCAAGCCCGGCGCAATCAACGGGAGCCCTCATCCACAGAGGCCTCAACCTCCGCGCAACCCCAGCCACCGGGCGTCCGCGGGGTCGGACCGGAGCGAGCATTGGAGGCGAACACCCTTTCTCCCCCCAGCGCGCAGCGCGAAAGCCGATCCTCGCCTTGAGCCTCCCTAGCGAGCGCAGGCCCGACCCCGCTGACGCCCCACCGGGCCTACAACCCCGTCGCCAGACCCGCAGACAAACCCTCACAACGGCACGTCGTAAAACTGAAGCAACCAACCTCACCGTACCCGGAACGCTCCCCCTGAATCGCTCCCGCTGACTCGAATTGCTAAAACCCCAGACCCTGAAAATTAGCCCCTAAAAAAGCACAACGGCGGCCAAAAATTGGCCGCCGTTGTCGTTGAATTCTCAAGCAAGGCCCCACAAACGGGACCACTCCGAATTAGGCCTTCACCTCGGACGGAGACAGGGTAGCCACTTCTTCCACCTGAGCATTCAACTCAACGAAGTCGAGCACCTTGCCGATGATGATTTCTTGGGCCAGCTCCTGGAAAGCGTTCCGCTCCTGCAGCGACTTAGCCATTTTCTCCGGGGAAGTCTTGTTCTGCTCAGCCAAGGCGATAACCCGCTGAGTCATCTCCTTCTGCTCAGCCTTAATATTCTCCAACTCGGCAATACGACCCAGAATGAACGACGCCTTAACGCGGTCCTTAGCACTGGCACCCGCACTGGCGAAAATCTCGTCCTTGCGCTCCTCAATGATCTCCTTAGCAACACCCCGCTGCTGGTTCTCGTTGACGATGTTGTACACCACATTGCGAGTCTCACTCACGACCACGCTCTCCGGCAGGTCGAAACTGACAGAATTCAACAACACATTGAGCAACTGATCGCGCAGCGCCTTGCGGCCGCGGAACTCCAGCTCATTCTTCAGATCCTGACGAATGCCCTCGGTCAGCTTGGCCAAATCCTCGGCACCAAAACCCTTGGCGAACTCGTCGTCCAGCGCCGGCAGCACCTTTTCCTTCACACCCACAACCTCGAGCTCATAAACCACGTTCTTGCCCGAAAGTCCGGCGATCACAAAGTCGGCCGGCAAGGTCAGCGGCACCGTGCGCTTGTCGCCAGCGCTGGCGCCGACCAGCGGAGTGGTGAAGCCAGGGATAAAGGACTCTTCCTTCACCTGAACCCAGAAATTCTGTTTCTCGGTCAGGCCACGGGCCGTGGGAAACTCCTCGGTCAATGGCTTGCCATCGAGGGTACCCTTGTAGTTTACCACGGCGATGTCATCGGCCTGGAGAGCCCGGGTGACATCGTTGTAGCGAACCTGCTGATCGCGCAGGATGTTCATGGCGCGCTCCACATCGGCTTCGGTGGGTTGGGCCACCGGACGTTGAGCCTTGAGACCCTTGTATTCAGGCACCTCGAACTCCGGAGCATTCTCCAGCGTCGCCGTGTAGGAAAAAGGCAACCCACGACCGAAAGTCAGCTCCTCGACATCAAGGGTGGCGAGGATACGCAACTTTTCCTGACCCGAAGCGGCGGCGTAAGAGTCACCGAAGAGCTTCTTGCGAACCTCGTCGTTGATCTGACTCTCGTACGATTTGATGATCATGTGCTTGGGAGCCTTGCCGGACCGGAAACCAGGCAACTGAGCCTGCTTCTGAAAGCTGGCGGTCACGGTGTCAAAGGCGGCGTTGACCTGCTCGACGGGCACCTCGATGCGGAGGAGCTTCTTGCACGGACCCAAATTCTCGACGGAAACGTTCATGTGCTTCTTGCTGCGATAGGGATGAAGCCGGGACGCAAAGTCGCATTCCGGCAAAGAGGCGGGAGACTACGAACCGGCGGACAAGCCGGTCAAGCGCCCGTTCTACCTCCCTGAGGGCTTAAAACGGCAACAAAGGGACCCAGTCGTTGGGTCGCGATCTTCTGAGGCGCTCCACGCGACCGGTCCCACTGCCGCAGAGGGCCAAGCACACTTATAATTCGATCCTGAGGATGCAACGGGGCCTGCATTGACTCGCGGAGTCCGGCCTGTTAACGCATTAGAGATTCCCATGAAACCCTTGCCCCTGACCACGCTCACCGGTCTCAACCGCCGCCGCTTTCTAAGCCGCAGTGCCGCTGCCACCGCCGCCGCCTTCGCCTTTCCGTATGTGGGCTCGGTGCTCGGTGCCAATGAACGGATCCAGATCGGTTGTATCGGCGTGGGAGGCAAGGGTTCGAGCGACACCGACGACGCTGCACGCTGTGGCGGCACCATCGTTGGCTTGTGCGACGTCGATCGGAACACGCTCGCTCAGAAAGGGCAGAAGTACCCGAAGGCCCAGCAGTTCCAAGACTTCCGGAAGATGTTCGACCAGATCGGCAAATCGATCGACGCAGTGACCATCTCTACGCCCGACCACGTCCACGGCATCGCCGCCGCCACAGCCATGCGACTGGGCAAGCACATCTACTGTCAGAAGCCCCTCACCCAGACAGTCCATGAAGCCCGTATCCTGCGGCAGTTGGCCCGCGACGGAAAACTGGCCACCCAAATGGGCAACCAAGGCAGCGCCGGCAGCGGCCTGCGTCGCGCGGTCGAAGTGATCCAATCCGGAATCATCGGCAACGTCACCGAACTGCATGTCTGGTCCAACCGACCGGTGTGGCCGCAAGGCCTGGGCCGGCCCGAGGGTTCCGACCCAGTGCCCGAGTCGCTCGACTGGGACCTGTGGCTCGGACCGGCACAGTTCCGCCCCTACAAGAAGGGCTTGTACCACTCCTTCGCCTGGCGCGGTTGGAACGACTTCGGCACTGGAGCCCTCGGTGACATGGCTTGCCACACCGTCAACATGCCCTTCCGCGCACTCAAGCTGGGCTATCCGACCCGAGTGGTGGCCGAACTGACTTCCCAATCCTTCCCCGAGACCTTCGCCAAAACCTCGCGCCTCCGCTTCGAGTTCCCAGAACGCGACGGCCTGCCGCCGCTGAAGTTCTGGTGGTACGACGGCAATCCGTCGGACAAGGACCTCGCCCCGCTCCGGCCGAGCGCCGATCTCACCCGAGAAATCGTCACCCTCAAGGGCTCCCTACCCTCCAGCGGATGCCTCTTGGTGGGCGACAAGGGCAAGCTGTTCTCGCCGGACGATTACGGTTCGCAGTTCTTCATCATGGTGGGGAACGAAAAAATCTTCCTGCCCGGCGACGCCCACGAAGCCGTCAAAGCCGTGCCACAAAGCATCCCCCGCTCGCCGGGCCACAATGAAGAGTGGTTCCAGATGATGCGCGACGGCACGCCCGCCTACTCCAACTTCGACATCGCCGCCTACCTCACCGAGATCATCCTGCTGGGTTGCATCGCGGTGCGTGTCGGTGAAGGCAAGGTCATGGACTGGGACGGCCCGAACATGCGCTCCACCAACTTGCCGGAGGCCGCGCGGTTCGTGAAGCGCGACCGCCGCAAGGGTTGGGATATTTGACCCCGGTCCCTTAATCCCAGTTCCGACACCTCCGTCGACACCTTCCGATGAAACCCTGCTCAGGCCCACTGTCCCGACGCAGCTTCCTAGAACTAGGTAGCCTCAGCGCGTTGAGCTTGGGCCTGAGTGATTTTCTGAGGCTGCGCTCCCTGGCAGCGTCCGGCGCGCCGTTGGGCATTCCGAACTCGCAGGACAAGGCCGTCATCTTCGTGTGGCTGCCGGGCGGCCCCTCGCAGCTCGACACCTACGACATGAAGCCGGATGCGCCGTCGGAATTCCGCGGCGATTTCCGGCCCATACGGACCAACGTGCCGGGCATAGACATTTGCGAACTTTTTCCCCGGCAAGCCAAGGTCGCCGACCGCTTCACGCTGGTGCGCTCGGTGTGCCACGACTTCTCCGACCATGGCGGTGCGCACAAGCGCTTCATGACCGGACGCATCCCGGCCACGCCCACCGAGTTCGTCAACGATGCGCCGGCCGTCACCTCCATCGTGAGCCGCGCCTTGGAGGCTCGACAAAAATCCGGCCTTCCGGCCTGCATCACCGGTGTCGACGACGGACGCAGCCACATCGACGTCTTTAGCCTCGGGCCCTCTTACCTGGGAACCAGCCACACGCCCTTCATGGTGGTGGGCGACCCCAGCGCACCCAACTTCAAGGTTCAGAACCTCAGCCTCACCCCGGACATGGCTACCCGGATGGAGGATCGGTCGCATTTACTTTCCGGAATGGACCGGCTCCGTCGCGATCTCGACAGCAGCGGGTTGATGGAGTCGATGGATCAATTCAGCCAGCGGGCGGTCACCATGCTAACGCACGCCGGGGTCCAAAAAGCCTTCGACCTTCAGCAGGAGACGCCTGCCACCCGGGAGCGCTACGGCTGGAACGCCTACGGACAACGAGGGTTGCTGGCCCGACGCCTGGTCGAAGCGGGCTGTCCCTTTGTGACCATGGTTTGGGAGAACCCCTTCCCCAGCAAACCCATCCCCGCCGGATGCACCTACAACTGGGACTCCCACGCGGTCAATTGCCACATCTTCGAAGACTCCAAGTGGCGCTTCCCGGCTTATGATCAAGCGGTGGCCGCCCTGATCGAAGACCTCTACGACCGCGGCCTCGACCAGCGGGTGCTCTTGGTGGTCACCGGGGAGTTTGGTCGAACGCCCCGTTTGGAACGGGTCAAAGGATCCCAGACCGGCGTCATGCAACCCGGCCGAGACCATTGGCCGCAGGCGATGTCACTCCTGGTCTCCGGCGGCGGCATGCGCACCGGGCAAATCGTCGGAGCCACCAACGCTCGGGCTGAATACCCAACCGAACGCCTGCTGAGCCCCAACGACCTCTGGGCCACCGTCTACCGGCATCTGGGCATCGACGCCTCGGAGTCCATTCTGGATTTGGGCGGCCGCCCCATGCCCATCCTCCCTTTCGGCAAACCCATCGAAGAGCTGCTGCCCCGAGCCGGGGCCTGAAGGTGCCGATATAGGTTCTACAAAATCACTTCTCAAAACTCCGCTCCGTTCTGGCGGCCGACCATTGCCAGCGGTGAGGGCGACGCGGCATTATGAATGATCGCCATGATCTCTCCTCTTTCGCGACTCAGTCTTCTGGCCGCTCTCGGTCTGGCCTTGCCACCTCTGGGGGCCCAGACCTTCACCGCCAAGGATCGGCAACCGACGCCGGAGGAATTGACCCACTTGCCGGCAGTCACCGCGAGCAAGGTCGAGGGCCTAATGAAGGACGTGAGCGCCCCGTCCGAGTTCCAGGTGACGATCTTCGCGACGCCACCGGCCGTGAATTACCCGGTGTTCGTGGCGGCCGCGACCGACGGAACACTCTATGTCTCCAGTGACGGCAACGGGTCGCTCGACCGCAAGCCCCACCTGGGCCGTGTGCTGCGCGTGCGAGACACCAATGGCGACGGGCAGGGCGATGAAGTGAAGGCCTTTGTGGCGGATGTGGATTCGCCGCGCGGACTCGTCTGGGATCATGATCGGCTCTACTTGCTGCACCCGCCCGACGTGAGTGTGTTCATCGACAAGAACGGGGACGGGGTGGCCGACGAGAAGCAGACGCTCATCCGCGGTATCGGATGGACCTTCAAAGACCGGCCGGCCGACCACGGATCCAACGGCCTGACCCTGGGCATCGATGGCTGGCTGTATGCGGCCATCGGCGACTTTGGCTTCATGGAAGCCGTGGGCACCGACGGCACCCGTCTGCAAATGCGCGGCGGGGGCGTGGTGCGGTTCCGACCCGACGGCAGCGGTTTGGAGACCTGGGCCGACGGGACCCGCAATATTTTGGAGGTAGCCCTGAGTCCGGAGCTGGAAGGCTTCACGCGCGACAACACCAATGACGGCGGCGGTTGGGACATTCGCCTCCACCACTTTAGCGGGCGCACGCAACACGGTTACCCACGCCTCTTCAAGAATTTCGGCGACGAGATCATCCAACCGCTGGCCGACTACGGCGGGGGCTCCGGATGCGGGGCCGCCTGGATCGACGAACCCGGTCTGCCCGCCCGCTGGAACAACGCTCCCTTCACGGCCGATTGGGGACGCGACTGGGTTTATCACCACGGACTAACTCCGAAGGGAGCGACCATGACTGCTAGCCAGGAAGAATTTCTTCGACTGCCCCGCGTGACCGATCTCGATGTGGACGGCAACAGCGCGGTTTATGCCGCCAGTTGGAAAGGTGCCTCCTTCACTTGGGTCGGCACGGAAGTCGGGTTCATCGCCCGAGTCAGCCCGAAGGGTTACACCCCGCCGGCGATGCCGAACTTCGAGTCGCTGTCGCCAGAGAAACTCGTCGAAGCCCTCCGCTCCCCCAGCCACCGCCGCCGTCTCGAAGCCCAACGGTCTCTGCTCCGCCGGACCGCCGCGGCCCGCGTGGACCGGAACTCGGTGCTGGCGCTCTTGCGCGATGTGGTCGCCGATAAAACTGCCAGCAAGGGTTCCCGCGTCGCCGCGGTGAATGCGATGGTCCTGGGCTTTCCGCAGGAATCGAAAAGCCGCCTGCCTCGCAGGATGAGCGACGAAGTATTGGCACCGGCCATTTTGCATGCGCTCGCCGGCTCAGCCCAACCGCGCGGACTCGTTTCACCAGACTTACTCGAGCGTCTCCTCAATTCCGCGAATCCGGTGGTGCGGCGAACGGCCGCCAATAGCGCCTCGCGCCTAGTCGGATCGGCCGCGGCTCCAGCGCTCGTGAGCCATTTGGCCGATCCCGATCCGATCGTCGCCCACGCTGTCGTGAGGGCCTTGAGTGATGTGTCTGCGGTGGAGGCCTGCCTGAAGGTGATCGATCGGGCGACGACCCAGCCCGAGGTGCGCGCCGCCGCCTTGCGGGTGCTGCAATCCCTGCATCAGCCCGGCGTGGCCGATGCGCTCATCCAGCGACTGTCGTCCGAAAAAGTGGAATCCCGCCGCGCCGGCTTAATCACCGCGTTGTGCCGCCTGCATTTTCAAGAAGGACCGTGGAAGGGCGATTCCTGGGGCACTCGCCCGGATACCCGTGGGCCGTACTACCAACCGGAGTCGTGGGAAGGCACCGCTCGCATCGCCACAGCACTGAAGGCCCAACTGAACCGCGCCGAGGCCAGCGAGGCGGCGTTGATAGGGCGCGAATTATCCCGCCATCGCATTCCCGCGGGGGACGCCCTCGAAACTCTTCTCACCCGGGCTGCCTCCGAACCCAGCTTGCTACCAGCGGTGGCCAGTCAATTGGCCGAGTCGGAAGAAATCCCCACCAAGGCCGTGCCACTGCTGGTACGCGCTGCCAACGCGGCCGAGACTTCCGATGCGGCCCGAGCGCAGGCCGTCATCGCGCTAGTCAAGACGGTGGACCCCGACGCCTGGCGCGCCGTGCTAACTGCTTTGCCGAAAGTTCAGGCAACGAAGTCCGAGAACAACCTCGCTGAGAAGGCCGCCAACGCGTTCCGAAATGCGCCGAAACTCGATCAAGTCCACGGCGTGTTTGAAGCCGTGGCCGCCGAGGCCGAGGGACCCGCCTCAGCGCTGGCCGAGTCGGCGGTGCTCCGTCTGGCCTCGCGCAAGGTGGGCTCCCCCGAAGCCCGAGCCGCAGCCAATGCGTCCCTCGATGCTGGTTGGTCGCAGCCGAAACGACGGCTGCAAATCCTGAGAGCCGCCGCCCAAATTGGTGACGCATCGCGCGCCGCAGCGTTCGTGGCCGCTCTCGACGATGCGGATCCGGGCATTGCCAAGGCTGCCCGTGAAACCATCAGCCGCCTGAAGATCGACCCGGACAAGTTCCGGGCAGAGGCCAAGGCTGCCAAGGTGGGCGACCTGCCCATCGACGACGTCCTGGCGCAGGTCCAAAAAATCACCGGCGACGCCACCCGCGGCGGGCAGCTCTTTGGCCAAATCGGCTGCAACGGTTGCCACACGGTGAAGGCCGATGAACCGGTTAAAGGCCCCTACCTCGGCACCATCGCCACCCTCTACAAACGGCGCGAACTGGCCGAGGCGATCCTCCTGCCCAACAAGACCCTGGCTCAGGGTTTCGTGGCCAATCACTTCGAGCTCAAAGACGGGACTGAGATCGACGGGTTCGTAGTACGAGAGGCCGCGGATGCCGTCACAATCCGAACCATCGCTGCCATCGAGCAGACGATCCCGATTTCAGAAATTTCCCAGCGCGAGAAACAGCAGCGCTCGCTCATGCCCGAGGGGCTCGCAGCCGGCCTGACGGTGCGCGAACTGGCTTCGGTGCTCGACTACCTCGAACAACTCTCCCGCGGTCCAAAGTGATCGGTAGCCGGGGCGCTTGGGGGACGTAAGCCACCTCTGCGGCGCCGCTTTTTCGAACAGGATCCTTTCCTGTTCGAAGGCGGAATCTTAGCGTGCTCCCTATGGGTACGCTAGTGGAGCCACAGGTGGTTTTGACGCATGAGAGTGATCTCGACGGACTCGTCTCGGGCCTGTTGCTGCAGCGCTTGGCACGGGCGATGTTTGCATCCGATGTGCCCCTGGAGGCCTACCACTACCAGGGTTGGAAGGCCCGCCAACTCTCTGAACGCACCGCCTGGGTGAGCGACTTCACCTTCGAGGCCCGCCTCGACCGCAACAGTTGGCTGGTGGTCGACCATCATGCCACGGAAGCCAAGGCTTCCGTGGCACAATTCGTCCATGACCCCAGCAAATCGGCCAGCCGCCTGTGCTATGAGCTCTGCCAAAAACAAGGCATTGCCTCTACGGAACTGGACCGGATCGTCGAACTCACCGACATCGGCGACCTCTTCCAGGAATCTCACGCCGACTTCGTCGAGGCCTGCGACTACGCTAATCTCGTCAAATCGTACGGGTTCTGGAACTTGCATTCCCTGATCGGTGGCCGCATCGAAGGGTTGCTCGACCACCCTTTGCTCGAAGTCATGCGGATCAAACGCAAGGTGGAAGACCCCATCGGCTTCGCGTGGGCCAAGGACCACGTCGAGGCGCTGTGCCCGGAGGTCGGATTAGTCCGTCCGGTGGTGGGCAACACCAATGTCATCGTTCACCAACTCTTGGAGCGCAGTGTCACCCCGCATCCCGTGCTGGCCACGCTCTTCAAGAAAGGCAACGGGGCCTTCATTGTCAGCTTCCGCAGTCGCAACGGCGAGGCGCTAAAGGTAGCAACCCAGCTCGATGGCGGCGGACACCCCAATGCTTCAGGCACCACGTTGCCCCGCTCGGTGAACGACCATGAAGCGGCCGCGGAGTACATTCGCCAGCGGCTTAATCCAACGCTGCCGGCTGCGTCCCTTAACGGGATGGAAGACCTCATGCAACGTTGGGAACAAATGAAACGCTGAAGCGCGGAGGAGGTGCTGCTGCTGGGATTAACGGGCTCAAGAAGAACTTCGACCCGCCTCGGATTCTTCGTTGAGGCTAGCGATCGGCGTGGTGACTGCCGACTTTCAGCGTCGGTTTAATTGCCAGAGCAGCAAGCCGAGGATCGCCGAAAAGACGCAGCCGACGATGATGGCCGCAAACAACTGCTGAAAGTGCTTCTTCCGGGCACCCCGGCCTTGACCAGGCAAGAGATAGTACCGGTGTTCTTGAGGATTCTTCGGTTTGCCGAACAGGGGCATAGGCTTGGGAACAGCGACGGGACTGCGTTTGTTAGGCGACATAGCCCGCCTTGGCAACAGTTCCGTTAGAACACAGTTAGAACCTGTGCACTCCCAGTGGCCCGAAGGTCTGCATCGAAAACCAACGGGCCTCCGGGGCGAAGCACTTGCATCCCACCACGACCTCGGAGGATTTCACCGAGGGGCGCCCCGATGGATTCCAGCAGAGGCCCTGCGGGCAAACCCTACCGCCTGCGGTCGTGACCTCCCCCTACTCAGAAACCATCCGGGGGGCGATTATTGGAATCCTGACTGAGGTTGAGGACCCTCAAGTACTCCTGCTTGCGGACCCACTGGGCATGGCCATCGGTGAAATTCATGCAAGTGCCCGTGACCCCGTGGTTATCCTCCTTGTCGGGCCAGTTGTTGTGGGTGCTCCCGAGATTATTCTCCGCCGTATCGTCGGAATCGAGCATCAAGAGAATGTTGGAGGGACCCGGAGCCGTTTTGAGAGCCTCAGAATATCGGGTGATGATCTTGGAATTGATGGTGGACTCGGTCTTCTTGACGGAGACGGATGAACCATCAGGCAAGCGCTCGCCCATCGTACCGAAGATCTCGTAACTCGTGCCGAATGCCTTCTTGTTCACCGCGTTGTCGGTGAGGTCCAGTATGTAGGTCGAATTTGAAAACGGTTTCCGATAAGCGTTGGTACGAATGGAGTGCCTGGTGGAGGGACACGTGTAACTCTTGAAGGGCCCGACGAATCCGGGCCACAGCCAGGAGGCGTCGTCATCCGAACCGCTGCGGTCGGAGTATTCGGTGGCCTCAAAACTTGTCTGTGCCCAGGTCGGTGCCGTCAAATGCCCTCGGAAATCCTGGGAGTAGAGAACAGACCCAAGACCCAGTTGTTTGAGATTATTGAGGCAACTAACCCTGCGCGCCCGCTCCTGGGCCTTGGACAACGCGGGCAGCATCATGGAGGCCAGGATCGCAATGATGGCGATCACGACCAGCAATTCGATGAGGGTAAAGGCACTAGCAACGCATCGCCCGCGACGAATGATCTGATCCATGCGAACCGAGCCCGACACGCGATCCTCGATAGACCTCGAATCCAACCTGCCGTCAGGAACTAAGTTCATGGGGCAACAACCCGGAAATAGGCCTCCGATGAAACCGGGGTCGAGTCTGTCAGACTGGCCTCGCCCGATGAATCGACTGTCAATTCCCCGACGGAGTTAAATCCGGCACCCAGGCTCGATGAGCGCTCCAGGCGGTAGGTGCTTCCCGGGGTGCCACGGAATCGGATGCGCAGCCCTCCCTGTTCGAACACAGGGGTCAGCAGGGAAGCCGGCTCACGGGAACCGGGAACCGTGTAATAAACCCGCAGTCGGGGCCTCTCCCCCTCGGGTTTGAGCGGGTCGACAAAACTGATAAATTCCGAGGAGCGGAACCCCCAACCATTGGCCCCACCCACAAACGGCAAGAATGCCCACCCGTAGTTGGGGCGACCGGCCTGCCAAGCGAGGATATCGGAGGTTACCTCAACCGAATTGAGGGTGGCTTGGACATCGGGTTCCAGACTGCGATTGCCCACCAGAACGGAGGGGTTTTGATCGGCCTCGATCCCGTTGGCCTGAATGCCATTGGTCCAGCTGTTCCAAGTTGAAACAGTATCGTCCCAGGGCTGTCGCATGGCATGCACGGCGGCTCCATCGCCCATATTGTCCCTCGCAACGGAGGGTAGATCGAGGAAGGCCAATCGAATCTGGGCCTTCGGCGGAATGCGTCCGCCCTCGGTGCCGAAGAGGTCATCGAAGCGCAGAAGACTCTGCATCGCGTTGGTTCCCGCACCATCCGGCCAGTCCGCCCAAAGCACCTCGGAGGCACCGAGGACAACATCAGGCTGGGTCTGTTGCAGCAAGGTGTCACGGGTTCCAGAATACCCTTCGATTCCCTGCTGGAAAACAGCCGCCCGGATGGAAGGATCCGTCCACAGGACCCGGAGTCGAGGACGCTCAGAAACCTCCGGATATTCCGAGGGGGTAATGCCGGTGCCGTCGGTTTGGAGCGGCCAACCCAAGAACACCCAACCGTGGTTGGTCTGCCCGGAAACCCATGCCTGAATATCAGCCGTGACACCGACCCGGACCGTTCCAAGGCCGGTCCCACCGCTACCGTCTTCGAGACCCAACTGGGATTCGTAAACCGATCGGGCTTCGCTGTCATCGGCCGACACCCCCGACGTCATGGAATCCCACGTTGCCTGCTCCGAATCCCACGGAACGAGCATGCGATACAATTTAGCTCCATCGCCCGGATTGTTCACCGTCACAAATAGCTCGGCCAAGAGGACCTTCGCTCCCGAAGGAATCTGAGACGTATTGGTTCCCACCAGACCATCAAATCGAAGCAGGATCTGGGATTCATTGGGAACACCGCCATCCGGCCAATCCATCAAAAGACCCTCGAACGGTGCTCGAGTCCGGCCTTCTGGCCAGGGTAGAGCGCTACCCACCTGCGACAAAGCGATGTCGGCCGCACCCTTGTAAATTCCGTGACCGTGATTAGCCCCCTCTTGGAACTGGTGAAGCCGGACACGCCCGACGCGAACCGTCTTGAAGACCTCCGTGTTGGCGCCCAGCCCATCATCAAATCGCACCGATATCTTTCGGGAGTCGATGGACGCATCCGAAGTCGCAAAGGTCACCGATCGGAGAATTTCCTGAATCGCAGGCACGGTAGCGTCTGCGTTTAACTGAATCTTCAGCGCGACCTCAGATTCACCGCCCGAGACCGTGGCCACCGGTTTGCCCTCGAAGGACACAACCTGACCGTCGACTCGGACTCCAGACTGGGCGAGATCAGCGGCTCGGAGACCCAAACGATCGAGGGGCGAGCTCGGAGGCAGGATTGTGAGGGTCAAAACCGCACCCGGGAAGGTGGTGGCGTCGGGATCTGCGAGGCGAGCACGGCCGTCGATTCCGATCGGGGGAGTTCCGAGGGAGTAGAAGGCTTCATCGGCGGAGACGAGGACACTGGTCTCGTTGTCGAGCAGCACCGATGGCAGCAAGATCGTCCCATTGAAGTTGGTGTAAATCGGATCCAGCGACTTGACGATATTGGTCAGGTTGAATTGGAGGGTCGGTTGATTGACGGTGTTGTCGACGCCAGTGAGGGTCACGATTTTGGGCGTCCGCCAGTCGCTGGGGGTGAAGGTGAGCAGCGAGGGAGTCACCGAAACCTCGTTGGACGCTCCGGAAGAGAGTTGCACGATCACCGGCAAGTCGGGCTGGGTGCCCAATGCCAAACTGTACTGCAGGGTGCGTGACTCCAGCACGGTCAAGGGCAGGTCATACGACCACACCAAGCCTGGCACATCGTCATCGGTGTTAACACCGCGCAGCGACAGGCCGGTCAACTTGCCGTAGGAGGCATCGACCGACGACACGGGGCCCAGACGGACGATAAATTCGCGAGCCCCATCGGCACGACCATCATCCACGCCCCGGAGGGTCACCTTCTGGGGTAGTCTCCAGTTCGTCGCATCGAAGACCAGTTCAGCGGGCTGCACGAGTACCTCTGCGGTCGTTAGCGAAACCACAGGAACCCGGACCTCCGCAGTCGGTTGCCGCGTGAGAGAAACCTGAACCTCGGCCTGCTGTCCCGATTCGCTAGTGACCAGACCATCGATGAGATCGACCGCGATCCCGGCGATGTCGTCGTCGAGATTCAATCCGGGTATCCGGACCTCGGGAACCCCCTGATAGGCAGGGTCGGCGGTCGCCGAGGGCTTCACGATCAAGTCGAAACCGACATTGCCGTCGGCGACCGAATCATCCTGACCCACGACGCGGATCGATTGAGGAACGCTCCAGCTGTCGGGGTTGAAGATGAGGAACACCACCTCCGAGGGCGGAGCTGAACCGTCGACGGAGACCACCAAAGCCTCACTGGGTCGAGTGGTCCGCAGAGAGATGGTCACCGGTTCCGACGGAGCGACATCCAAGGCCACGCTGACCACCGAACCGCTTCCCTGCTCGCTGGTCACGATGGTCTTCAAGGGGCGAGCCGAGACTCCCGGAGTCGCCGCAGGAATGAAGACGAACGAGGCCACCGGCTCATTGGTCGCGCTCTCCAGCGGCGGAGGATACACGCCCGTGTCGCGGCTTTCGATGATCCACGAATTGCCGTCGGCCTCGTAGCTGATCACGTTGTCGAAGTTGTTGGTGTATCCACCCTCCATGGAGGTGATGAGGATGCCCGACTTCGGAGAGGCCCCTGAAATCGCCAATCGGAAACGGCCGGGCTCTAACTGGGATATGGAGAACGCCGGCTCCGGACCACTGTGCATTAGGATCACCGCGTTGGTTCCGGTGTCATCCACACCGAATTTGCCGGAAACCACCGTGGTGTTGGTCTTGGAAATAAACACGAACGCAGCGGGATCCTGCTCAAGGGCCCTCGGGTTGGCGGCGCTGCCGAAATTATCCTTCACGTAGACCTCCCAGGTTCCATCGGGATTGGCAACCGAGTTGGCAAAGTTGCCCTCGTTCTTGGCGTGGTTGACGATGAGGATGCCCGAGTTGGTTGAATTGATCCCAAGGGTCCTGAGGTCCACGCGCGATCGCCCGGCGCTGATGCCCTTGAAATGGGTACCCAACACGAGACCCTTCGAACCGGTGAACAAGTTGTTGGTTCCCCCGTTCGCAGCGGTCGCATTGCGGGCCCATCCCGACAACCAGTCGCTGTAGCGGAAGAAGGCGACCGCGACATCGGTGTTGTATTCGGCCCGATCCGAGGTGACGTCTTGAACCACCGCCCAGAAGCCGGCGGCCCCTCGGTCGAAGGCCGGAGCGGCATACCCGAGCAAGTTCTCCAACTCCCCGTTGTCGCGGCCGTTTTGGGTGACCGCCACCATCAACACTCCCTCGTTGAGTTCATCGGCTCCCGAGTCCCCCACCTGCACGTTGTAATCGCCGCGGTTGGAACCGGGGCGAACTCGGAGATCATTGATCGTGAGCGTCGCCGACACGGTAACAGAATCCACGGAGTTGCCGGTGTCGTTCTGGACCACCTTGAGGTTGGCGGACGGAATGTTGTGGGGAGGAGCCGATCCAGCCGACCCGGATGTGGTCATGACCAACCACAGCACCATCAGACACAGACCATTTCTAAGCAGGGATAAGGAGGGATTCATCGTTTCGCGATCGGCGTGAAGAACCTTCATGGACTCTCCACTGAACCCTTAGGTTATTCGCGCTGGACCGCCCCACGACACCGACGAAGCCGTGACGATTCAGTATCGCTCCAGACACTTGTTTGACGAACGTGTTAAGCGGGTGACATCCCCGCAGCATCGATCGATTTACCAGAAGGGCCTGAAGCGTCGTGAACTATCGCTCTGGGGATTAGAAAACCAGGTGCCTTCTCCTAGTTGCAGGACCGGCGGAGACCTCCTATTTGTTTGTAAGTGGTCGCCGTGAGCGCGACCCATCCATCCAAACCTCATGAAACGCATCGCGCTCTTTGCGCTGACGAACATCGCGGTCCTCGTGGTCATCTCCATCGTGGTCCGGGCCCTGGGCCTCGACCGGTGGATTGGTGCCCATGGGGTGAGCTACACAGGCCTACTGATGATGTCGCTGGTCATCGGTTTCTCCGGCAGCCTGTTTTCGCTCCTGATCTCCAAGTGGATGGCCATCCGCGCCTATTCCATCGAGCTCATCAAGACCCCAGGCAACAGCACTGAAGAGTGGCTCATCCAGACAGTCCGTGAGCAAACCGAAAAGGCGGGGATCCCCATGCCAGACGTGGGCATCTATGACAGCCCGGAGGCCAATGCATTTGCGACCGGTCGTTCGCGCAACAACGCTCTGGTTGCTGTCAGTTCGGGCCTGCTGCATCAAATGCGCCAACGGGAGGTCGAGGGCGTACTGGCCCATGAGGTGGCCCACATCGCCAACGGGGACATGGTTACTATGTCACTGCTCCAAGGTGTCCTAAATACCTTCGTCATCTTCTTTTCCCGAATCATCGGGCTCTTGGTCGATTCCTTCCTGCAAGGCAACCGACGCGACGACCAAGAACGCTCCTCGGGCACGGGCATGGGGTTCTTTATCGGCTCTCTGGTAGCACAAATCTTCTTGGGCCTTTTGGCGTCTCTGGTGGTCATGGCCTACAGCCGCCGGCGCGAGTTTGCCGCGGACGCAATGGCTGCTCGTCTCGAAAGCCGAGATGCCATGGTGGGTGCTCTGCAACGCCTCAAAACGATCCATGAGGGCGGCGGTGTCCTTGATGATCGGTCCGCATCCTTGGCGGCTTTCAAGATCAGCCATAACTATGGCAACTGGTTCTCCTCGCACCCGCCTCTCGACGACCGCATCCGCGCGCTGCAAGAGGCCGTGTGACCGCGGCAGGATCTCAGCGAGGATCGTCGGCGAGCCATCGAGTCACGTAGGGATCAATCCGTGAGAGCACCAGAAAGCTCCAGCGCTCACGGAGTCGTTCCCACCAAGACCGCGACCGGGACCAAGTCCTAACATCCACCGGCGCAGCCATCGCTTCGGTTGCATCAAACCAGGCGGCTGTGTCCGCGGCAGCCTGCGGATGCTGGATGCGCACCATTAACTCGTGGTTGATGTGCAGACTGCGCGTGTCGAGGTTGGACGAACCAACAAAGACCGAGTCGTCCACTCGATAGAGTTTGGCGTGCAAGACCTGGGGAGTGTATTCGCGAATTTCCACCCCGGAGCGCAGCATCCGGCCGTAGAGAAAACGCCCCGCCCGAAGCGAGATGGCCACATCGGATTTTCCCGGCACCAAGATCCGGACCCGCCCACCACGAGCGGCCACCCGACGGAGAGCGGCCCGCAAGGCCAATCCCGGCAGAAAGTAAGCCACCGCGATGCGGACGTCGCTCGCCTCCTCGAGGCAATTTAGAAACTCGGCCAGGAAGGCGTTCCGACCCCGACCCGGTCCGCTAGGCAGCACCCGAATGCCATCCGATGCGCTCGATCGGGAGTCCACCGGGTTGCGACGACGCAAACGCGGAAAGCGAAGAGGGCGCTGGTCCGCCCGCTCCCACATGGTTTCAAAACTATCGTCCAGCGTCTCGACCACCGGACCGGTGAGGCGGATGCCGATGTCCCGCCATCCAGAATGAATGCCGTCCCCGAGGTACTCGGGAGCCACATTAAAACCTCCAGTGATGGCCAAGGTCCGGTCGATGACCAGCAGCTTGCGGTGACTGCGGACAGGCAATCGGCGCAGCGTCAACGGGTTGAAAACCCGCACCTCGCCGCCGGCCGATCGCAACGGATCAAAAAAACCCTCATCGAGGGACGATGAACCCAAACCGTCGATCAGGACACGCACCGAGACGCCACGGCCGGCCGCACGAATGAGCGCGTCACGGACCGGGCCCCCAGGATTCCCAGGGGCGTAAATGTAAGTCTCCAGGCAGACAAAACTCCGCGCGCCTTCGATCGCAGCGATCAGAGCCGAAAAGGCCTCATCGCCCGTTCTGAGCCATTGGAAGGAAGTGTCACCCATCGTTGCCGCCCGTTGCATACTGGTCCCCAGCGATCTGTGCCAACCCAATCCCACGTCGCAGGCGGTATCCCATCGCCCTAGCGAACCGTCAAAACAGGCTCGCCCTACCCGGACAATCTGATATTGCCTCTGTCATGAGTTCCGGATGGATCGATTGGAAGTGGTGGACGGCGATAACGCTGCTGACCGGCGGACTGCTCGCGCAAGCACCGACACAACCCAGAGGTCTGGAAATCAACGCCTTCCAGCGGGCATTGCCGGCTCCGGGTGACACGGTTCCCGCGACGGCACGGATCCAATACCCTCAGGCCCTCGCTTGGGACACCCAAACCCGGGAGATCCACGCCAAGGATGGCGAGCAGTCGGTCGATTTTCGTTTTGCTCTCACCAACGCCTGGACCAACGCCGTCACCATCACCGGCACCAAGACTAGCTGCGGCTGCACCGTAGCTCGTCTGCCCGAGACACCGTGGCTCATCCAGCCCGGCAAGGGCGGCGAGATCTCAGGCACCATGAATTTGCAGGGCAAAGTGGGAACCATCGTGAAGACGGTGACGGTCTCGACCGATGTGGGTTCCATTCTCTTGAACGTGAAGGTTCACATCGCCCCGGCAGATCCAGGTCGCATGCGGTCGGCTGATCGGCAACGCAATTTGGCCGTGGCTGCCGCGGACCGGCAGGCGGTCTTCCGGGGCGAGTGCGCCTCCTGCCACGTGGCCCCTACCGTAGGCAAGCGGGGGGCTGAGCTCTACGCCACCGCCTGCGGGATCTGCCATGACGCCGAGAACAAGGCCACCATGGTGCCCACGCTGCGCGAGTTGAAGCACCCCACCGATCGTGCCTTCTGGATGCAGTGGATCCGCAATGGCAAACCCAACAGCTTGATGCCCGCCTTCGACCTCAAACAGGGCGGTATTCTGGATGAGGACCAAATGGCCTCGCTGGCCGATCACCTCGACAGCGCCGCCTTCAAGACGGGGCGTTCCGCCACTCCGGCCAAGACGTCCCAACCGTGAGTCCTCCGGGTCGCTTCATCACGCTCGAGGGCGGCGAGGCCACCGGGAAGTCCACGCAAATCGCCCGCCTGGCCGAACGCCTGCGCCGCCAAGGGCGATCGGTTCTGGAACTTCGGGAACCCGGTGGGACACCGCTGGGTGAAAAGATCCGCCACTTGCTCAAGCACGATCCGGACGGTCGGGGCATGTCTGCCGAAACCGAATTGCTGCTCATGAACGCGAGCCGCGCCGAATTGGTGCGCCAGCGAATCCTTCCGGCGCTGCAGTCGGGCCAAATCGTCCTTTGCGACCGCTTCTACGACTCGACCGTCGCCTATCAAGGGTTTGGACGCGGACTGGATCGGGCAGCCGTCCAGTCAGTGATCCAACTGGCCGTGGGAGGTCTGCGACCGGATCGAACACTCTGGCTGGATGTGGCCCCGGAAATCGCCCGAACCCGTTTGGCCGGACGCCAGGCCGCGCAGGCAACAAGCGAACCCTCCGACCGCTTCGACGAAGAGCAGGAGGCCTTCTTCGCCCGGGTGGCCCAAGGCTTCCGGGAGGCGTTCCACGCGGAGCCCGATCGCTGGCGACACGTCGATGCCGGCGGATCGTTGGAATGCGTCGAAGAGGCCGTCTGGTCGGCCGTTTCGGACCTGTTCTAGGAACCTGGCTTTATCGGCTGACGCCGAATCCTAAACGAGCCTCAGCAAACCTCAGCGCCCAAAGGGCATCTTGCCCATGAGTCCGCCGGCTCCGCCCATTTTGGTCATCATCTTCTGGAACTTGCCCATCTTGCGCATCATGTCTCGCATCTCATCGAAGCGCTTGAGCAGGTTGTTCACTTCGGTGACCGTGACCCCCGATCCCTTGGCAATACGCTGACGGCGGCGGGCGTTGAGAATTTGGGGAGAACCACGCTCCTGACACGTCATGCCGCACAAGATGCCCTCCATGCGCTTGAAGTCCTTTTCACTCTTGGAGAGATCCGTGTTCTTGAGCATCTCCGAACCCCCAGGCAGCAGGCCAACGATGTCCTGAAGCGGCCCAAGTTTCTTCATCTCGCGGAGCTGCATGAGGAAGTCATCCAGGGTGAACTGACCCTTGCGCATCTTCTCCTCAAGATCCATCGCCTTGGAGGCATCGATACGATCCATCGCCTTCTCGACCAGCGTGACGACATCGCCCATGCCCAGGATGCGCTGAGCCATGCGCTCGGGATGAAACAGCTCGAGATCGTCCAGCTTCTCGCCGACGCCCATGAACTTGATGGGCTTGCCCACCACGTGTCGGAAGGACAGAGCCGCACCACCGCGGGCGTCACCATCGAGCTTGCTCAGAATGGCACCCGTAATGTTGAGAGCCTTATCAAAATGGGTGGCCACGCTGACGGCCTCTTGGCCCGTGGCCGCGTCGAGGACCAGCAGGGTCTCGGCCGGTTTAATGAGATCACGCAGACGCACCAGTTCCTGGACTAAGTTCTCGTCGATCTGAAGACGCCCGGCGGTGTCAAAAATGACCGTGTTGCACTGGTGACCTGCCGCGTATTCGAGCGCCTCTCGGGCGATCTTAATCACGTCGGTCTCTCCCTTCATCACAAAGACCGGAACACCAATTTGCGCGCCAAGAGTAGCCAATTGGTCCATGGCGGCCGGACGATACACATCGGCAGCCACAAGCAACGGCAGCTTCCCTTGCTTCAGCAGCAGTTTGGCCAGCTTGCCCGAACTGGTGGTCTTGCCCGAGCCGTGGAGACCGCACATCAAAATACAGGCCGGATTGCCGGTGAGGTGAAGCCCCTGGTTTTCTGAACCCAACAGAGTGACCAATTCATCGCTGATGATCTTGATCATCTGCTGGCCCGGATGGACCGACTGAACGACGTCTTCGCCCAGAGCCTTAGCCTTGATCGATTCGATGAAATCCTTGGCGACGTTGAAGTGCACGTCGGCCTCCAGCAGCGCCATGCGAACATCGCGCAGGGACTCCGACACGTTGCCCTCAGAAATCTTCCCTAGTCCTCGCAGGTTGCGGAAGACGTTCTGCAATTTGCCACTCAGGGAGTCGAACATAAATCTAAGCCTAGCGCAGCAACCCCACCGCCGGAAAGCCCGGAGGCGACGGGTTGCAGGAGGATCGAATTGACCGCACCCGCCACGAAGGCGGCCCGGAAACGGCAATCCACTGGGGAGAGAGTTCACCGAGAACAGGCGAATGGGGAATGGGGAATGAGGTCCGGCGGGGTGCATTCTTGAGGTGCTCCGCGAGATTGGCCCTTCGCTCGCAGGGATCGTTCCAGAGGTGAAGGCTTTCGCGCTGGCGCACGAGGGGATTGGGGTGCTGCGATCCAATGCTCGCTGCGGTCCAGCCCCGCGGCCGCCGATCTATCGCGGAAGGTAAACCCATCGGCGGATTCCCCTTCCGTGGATGCCCAACGGGTGCTAAAGAAACTCCATTACCCGGAAAATACTCCCCACGCACCCCATGCATCCGACAACCCTAAACCAACGGACCGCTCACCGAGCCCACGGTGCCACCGGTTTCACCCTCATTGAACTGCTGGTGGTCATCGCCATCATCGCCATTTTGGCCGGGATGCTCTTGCCGGCGCTCTCGAAGGCCAAGGCCAAGGCCAACGGCGTGAAATGCATTAGCAATCTGCGCCAAATGGGCCTGGCGACGATAACCTACATTATGGACCACGGGGTTTATCCGGTGGGCATCGACGGCGGCGACGGGGCGGCCTGGATCTGGCCAGCCCTCCTCCGCAGCAGCATGTATGGCGGTCAGAACACCGATGTTTTCCGGTGCCCGGCCGCACCCCCGCAGTCGCAATGGATCCCGAAGTTCGGCAGCGGAGCCCCGGCCAAGCTGGGCTACCTCAAGGACGAAGTGCGCCTGAAGCCGGGGGGCACCTTCTTCATGAGCTACGGCTACAATGTCTGGGGCGCCTTCGCTGGGCAGACACCCAACACCGGGCTCGGCGTGTACCTCGGGGATCCGGTCTGGGGTGAAACCAAAGAAGCCTCGGTAAAGAACCCCTCCGAGATGATTTCTTTCGGCGACAGCAACTGGGACGTGAAGAAGAAGGGCGACCGCGACTGGAGCGGATTCATCGGCATGTACGAGGAGCGCCAATGGCCGCTGGAAATCCACGCTGGCCGCACATCATTGGTCTTCTGCGACGGCCACGCCGAATCCAAGCGCCGCCTCGACATCATCGGCCAACTCCATAAAAATCCCGCCCAACGTAAGGCCGTGGCCCGTTTCTGGAACCGCGACAACGAGCCGCATTTCGAATGAAACTCAGGCCCCTCCGGCCCTGGGGTCTCGGGGCCTGCACGCTTGTTGATCCTACCGGGTTCTCCTAGCCTTTTTGAATGACCCCGAAGATTTGTCTGCAAGTGATCCCTCGCAGACTTCGGCCCCGAAAACTCGGCGGAGTCACTCAGTGGTTGTTTATCGTTCTTTGGGTCGGATCAGCCGCACAAATCAGCCTCGATCTTCAGGCTCAAACCCTGATTCCCATGAGCGCACTGTGGCGCTGGCGGCCGGGAACCAACGAGGCCTCAGCTCCGGTCACGGCGTGGCGCACCATCGAGTTCAAGGAGACTCAATTCGCGTCGGCTCCAGCCCCCTTCTGGTATGGCGATATTCTTCCGGACGGCACCCAGATCAGCGGGATGCAAAATGTCTACGGGTCGCTCTTCCTGCGCCGCTCGTTCGTCGTGCAGAACATCACCGAAGTGAGCGCCCTCCGACTCGGAGCGCTGGTCGATGATGGCTTCGTGGCTTGGATTAATGGCACCGAGGTGCTGCGGGTGAACGTGCCAGGCGCCTCTGGCGATGCGGTGGGCTTGGCAACCCTGGCCGACAACGCCGCAGAACCCGTTGCCTTCATGGAATACACCCTGCCCGATCCGGCGAATTATCTGCAGGCCGGGACCAATGTCCTCTCAGTCCAAGTTTTCCAGAGCAGCCTCGGCAGCAGTGATTTGGGCTTTGATGCCTCGCTGGAGGCCATCCAGAAAGACTCGGTGGCACCGACGGTGCTCCGCATGGATCCGGCGCCGGGCTCCACGGTCGAGACATTCACCGCATTGACAGTGACCTTCAGCGAGCCCGTCACCGGAGTGGTGGCCGCGCACCTGCTCGTCAACGGCCTCGGAGCCAAGTCGGTCACGGCCACCACTCCGGCCGCGTACCGTTTCGAATTCACCCAACCGAGCTACGGAGCGGTCACCGTCGATTGGGATCCCCGACTCGCTTTGGTGGATCAAGCCGAGCCGCCCAACCGCTTCGACCCGGCCGTCACAGGCAACGGAGGAGGGGCCTACCGGTTGGTGGATCACACACCGCCGACCCTCACCGGATTGCTTCCCGCTTCGGGAGCCACAGTGAGATCTCTAGATTCGGTCTCCGTCCTTTTCAGTGAACCGGTGACGGGCGTGGAGGCATCCGACCTGCTCATTAATGGAGTGCCCGCATCGGCGGTCACCGCCCTGAGTGGAAGCCAGTTCCGCTTCAGTTTCCCTGCTCCACCGATCGGGCCAGTGCAGTTCGCTTGGACCCTCGTTCATGGCATTAACGACCTCGCCTCATCACCCAGCGCTTTCGCAGGTCTGCCGTGGATCGTACGACTCGATCCCGACGCCTCCGAGGCTGCGCCGTACTTGAGCGAGTTCATGGCTTCCAACACGCGCACCCTCAAAGACGAGACCGGGCAATACGTGGATTGGATCGAACTCTTCAACCCCGCGAAGGCTCCCCTCAACTTGCGCGGATGGTCGCTCACGGATGACGCCGGCAACCTGACGAAGTGGCGGTTTCCGGAAACCAATCTGGCGGCCGGCGGATTCCTCGTGATCTTCGCTTCAGGGGCCGACCGACGGACTCCAGGATCCCGCCTGCACACCAATTTCCAACTCGCCGCGGGCGGCGAATACTTGGCGTTGGTACGTCCCGACGGCACGAATATCGCCAGCGAGTTCAAAGCGACTTATCCACCGCAAGTGCCCGACCTCTCGCATGGAGTTGTCCAGGTACCTCAGGCCAATTCCTGGGATCGAGGACCTTCTGGCGTCTACTTCACGCGACCCACACCCGGTTCTGCCAACTTGGGGGGCACCGCCCTGCCGGGACCCCTCATTGGGGAGGTCCTGCACACACCCAAGGTCCCCACCGACACCGAAGACCTCCGCGTCACAACCCGGGTCCGCAACACCTTCCAACCGGTGTCGAGTGTCACGCTGCGCTACCGCATCCTCTTCGGCGCGGAGACCGGGATCCCGATGTGGGATGACGGGTCCCACGGAGACGGCGCCGCCGGGGATGGCGTCTACGCGGCCACCTTGCCCGCCGACTTGGCCTCGCCCGGGCAAATGATCCGCTACCGGATCGTGGCCACGGACACCCTCGGCGCCACGTCCCGCTGGCCGCTCTTCCCCAGCGCGACCACCTCCCCGGAATACCTAGGCACCCTCGTCCAACCCACCAATTTCGTAACTCAGCTGCCGGTCTTCCACCTCTTCATTGCACCCAATCAACTAGCCGGGATCGACACCGAGTCCGGTGGTCGGATCGCCCTCTTCCACAACGGCGAACTCTACGATAACGCCTACATGGAACTGCGCGGAAACACCTCGGCGGGACTCAACAAAAAGTCGCATCGCCTGGAGTTCAACCGAGGGTACGAACTGCGTCATCCTGGCCCCGGCGGGAGTGTCCGCAAGTCGGCGCTCTTGGCCGAATACCTCGACCCGGCCTACTTGCGCCAGAGCCTCTGCTTCTGGTTCCTGGATGCAATCGGAGTCCCCTCCCCGTTCCACTATCCCGTCCGAGTCCATCTCAATCGCCAGTTCTATCAACTGGCCTTCCACAACGATGTCATCGGCCAAGAACAAGTGGAGCGCATGGGCTACGACCCACGGGGCGCCCTCTACAAAGCCGTGGGCAACCTGACCCCGGACTTCTCCAGCACCGGCGTCTTCCAGAAACTCGAGCCCGACAACGACGCGAGCCGCACCGACTATCTTCAACTGGCCAACGGTATCCGGGAGACGTCTCCGCTAACGACGCGGCGCAACACGGTGTTCGACTTGCTCGATGTGCCCCAGGTCATCAACCACTTGGCCGGCTCCCGGTGGTGCGCTGAGAACGACGACGTGTGGGCCAACATGAGCCTCTACCGCGACACCTTCGGCGACGGGCTTTGGCGCAATATTCCCTTCGATATGAATGCGTCGTGGGGACAACTCTACGGCGGCAGCAACCCGCTGGAGGCCACGGTGGACGGGTCCAAGAGCCACCCGCTGTACGGAGGCTCCAGCACTGGCGGCAACTTCAACCGACTCTACGACGTCATTGTTCGATTGCCCGAAACGCGGCAGATGCTCCTGCGTCGCCAACGCTCCATTCTCGACCTGTTGGTTCAACCGCCGGGAACGCCTTTTGAGAAGCGGATCCTCGAGAACCGCGTGGTCGCCCTGACCAACCTCATGGGTCCAGAGGCGCTGCTGGATCGCGCGAAATGGGGCGTTTCACCGTGGGCCGGCAACAAGACCTTCGCCGCGGGCGTCGGCGACTTGCTCAACCAATTCATCGAACCGCGCCGACGCCACTGGTACCTCACCCACAGCATCACCAACACGGCGCGGACTATTGGTATTAATAATTCCAACAACGCCGGCATCCCCCTGACGCAACCGGAAGACGCGGCCCCAGAAATCCTGGACGTAGAATTCAACCCAGTCTCCGGCAACCAGGCGCACGAGTTTCTGGTGCTCACCAACCGCTCGGGCCTCGCCTTGGACTTGAGCGGTTGGAAGCTCGACGGTGCCGTCGAGTTCACCTTCCATCCGGGCACGGTACTCCCCTCCAACAGCGTGGTGTACGTCAGCCCCGACGTCCGCCAGTTCCGCGCTCGCACCACCGGACCGCGCGGAGGCCAGGGACTCTTCGTGGTGGGCCCGTATTCTGGCCAACTTTCGGCCCGCGGCGAAACGCTCACGCTGCTCAATCCCCGGGGCAAGACGGCCCACCAACTCACCTACGCCGGCGACCCCAGCGCCGCGCAACGCGGGCTGCGAATCACCGAGATCCATTTCAATCCGCCGGCCGGTCCCGTGGGTGCGTCTCTGCCCGACGAACTCGAGTTTCTGGAACTACGCAACCTCTCGCCCAGCGAGTCGCTCGATCTGGCCGGCATCCGGTTCGTCGATGGCGTGGACTTCGACTTCTCCACCAGCACAGTGAAGCGATTGGACCCGGGCGCACGCGTGGTGATCGTCGCCAATGCCTCGGCCTTCGCCGCTCGGTACGGAGCAGGTGTGCCGGTGGCCGGCCAATACGTCGGCCGCCTCGATAATGGCGGGGAACGCCTGCGATTGGTCGATGCCCAGGGCGAGGAGATCTTGGACTTCGGATTCAAGGACTGGTTTCCGGGTGCGGATGGCGGTGGCTTTTCCATGGAAGTGGTCGATGAACAAGCCAGCCCGGATCGCTGGGGCGACAAGACTCAGTGGCGCGTTGGGAGCGTTCTTGGAGGCAGCCCTGGTTCCGGCGGACCGGCGGAGGGTTTGCGTTTGAGTGCCGAACTCACCCCCACCGGACTGCGGCTCCGCTTTCCAGCATTGGTCAATCAACGCTACTCGCTGCAAGTGTCGGAGGCGCTCGAACTCGGAATTTGGTCCAGCCTACTGGAGGTGCCAGCCCTGCCCAATGCCCGAACGATCGAGCGCACAGAACCCCTCTCGAGCGAACGCCGATCCTACCGAGTACTCGTGCCGGCGGGTCTATGAACTTGGGCAACCCAACACCCAAGCCGCCCAACAAACAGTCTGGAACCCACGGTCGGTCGAGCGCAGTTTTGCTTCCAATCACCATGAGCCTTTCTGCTGCCGATGCCTTAATCCGACTCCACCCGGAAGACGATGTCGCCGTGGTCCGCCGCCGCATCCTCGCTGGCGAGAGCGCGGGTGAACTCACCTTCCAAGGCTCAATCCCGGCTGCCCACAAGGTGGCGCTTCGGCCGCTCGCGAAAGGGTCCCCGATCCGCAAGTACGGACAGTTTATCGGACGGGCTTCGATGGACATCCCTGCCGGAGCCCATGTGCATGTGCACAACTTGGATACCGGTGAATTGTCCACCGGCGAACATTTTCTGGAACCCACCGCCCCGTGGCCACTCCTTCCCGAGTCGGAACGACTCACCTTCCAGGGCTTCACTCGCCCGGGCGGGCGCGCCGGCACGCGGAACTACGTGGCAGTGATTTCGTCGGTGAACTGTTCGGCCAGTGTCTCGCAATTCGTGGCCCGACGCTTCACCCCTGAGGCGCTGCGGCGCGACTTTCCCGGTGTCGACGGCGTCGTGGCCTTCACCCACAAGGCTGGCTGTGCCACGGCCGATGAAGGCACGGAAATTCTCCAGCGGGTACTGGTCGGAATCGCCCGCCATCCCAATATCGGCGCCTACGTCATCATCGGATTGGGCTGCGAAACCAACCAGGCCGCAGCCATGGTGCGCCGGCACGGATTGGATCAGTCTGAAACAGGCAGCGAACCCCCGCTGGTCCTCAACATCCAGCAGCAGGGCGGCATCAGCCGTACGGTAGAAGACGCCGTGAAAGCCGTGAGCGGTTTACTGCCTGCGGTCGATGCTCAGCGCCGATCCACACAGCCCCTGAGTCGACTCATCGTGGCGCTGAACTGCGGCGGCTCCGATGGCCACAGCGGTATCACCGCCAACCCGGCGCTGGGATGGGCTTCCGACCAAATTATCCGCCACGGCGGCACAACGGTCTTGGCCGAGACCCCGGAGATTTATGGGGCCGAACACCTGCTCACCCGTCGCGCGGTGAGCCGCGAGGTGTCCGATGCGCTGCTCGAACGAATCCGCTGGTGGGAAGACCACGCCCGGAAACATGGAGCCTCGATGAGTAACAACCCCTCGGCCGGCAACAAAGAGGGCGGCCTGACCACCATCTTCGAAAAGAGCCTCGGCGCCGTGGCCAAAGGCGGCCAAGCCCCGCTCATGTCGGTGCTGCACTATGCCCAAACGATCACGGGACCTGGCCTGTGCTTCATGGATACGCCCGGCTACGACCCGGTGAGCATGACGGGATTGGTGGCTGGAGGCTGCACGGTCGGAGTCTTCACCACGGGTCGCGGTAGTGTGTACGGCTGCAAGCCGGCTCCCTGCATCAAGGTTTCCACGCACACACCGCTCTACCGCTGGATGGAAGGCGACATCGACCTCAATGCCGGCACGATTCTGGATGGCGAGGAAACTATTCCCCAAGTGGGCCAACGTATCTTTGAAGCCATCCTCTCGGCGGCCAATGGCGAGCGCACCAAGAGTGAGCACGCTGGCATTGGCGACGAGGAGTTCGCCCCCTGGCCCTTGGGCCCGGTCTTCTGAACCGCTTCGACCGAGAGACCCAAAACCCTCTCGCCCCCCCTTCGCCGCACTGAGCTTTTGGATGATTGCCTTCGTCATCGTTCAACGCCCCGCAGCGCTGCTGGCCGCCTTGGGCACCCTCGGTGCCAGCGCAGTGCTGCATCACTTGCTCCAAACAGGCAGCCGCGATACACGGTCGCCCCAGACCTCTCCGAATCCATAAACTATGGACCTATCGGTCCATGCGGCCGGACGGGATGCTTGCAGGAGCGCTGGAGATTGGGATACCTATTCGGTCCGCAGAACGGTCCAGAGTTGCACGCCCCCCGTGTCACCTGGACGGGACGCTTCACGGTCGGGCCTATAGCTCAACGGTTAGAGCAGGGGACTCATAATCCCTTGGTTACAGGTTCAAATCCTGTTGGGCCCACCACTCTTTCTTCTTCAACAAACCCGCGGCTCAAAAAAAATTGGGGCGAGGTTTCCCTCGCCCCGATGAATCGAATGCGGACTGCACGGAGACCTCCCCGCGCTCGTGCCCGTCTTACGGCAGCTTCTTAATCTTTACGTCGCGGAACTGCACGACCATCGGCGGGCCGGCGTGAATCTGAAGAGCCAGGATGCCTTCCTTGGCGGCCTTGGCCGACTGCTGGTCCACGACATCAACGGTCATACGGCCGTTGATGAAGTGCATGAGATGGTTGCCGTCGGCGACGATGAGGTAGTCGTTCCACTGCTCGTCATGGATGCTGGCTTGCAAGTCCTTGGAATCGGCGAGCTTGCCCACCACGGTGACCTTAGTTTTGCCACCCTCGTCGGTGATAACCGTGCGCTGACCGCGCTCAGCCAGAATACCACGGCCGCGCTCTTCATAAAGGATGCCGCTGTACGTCTTGCCGGCCTCGAAATCGGCCTGGTATCCGCCCACGACGAACTTGTCGGCGTCCACCAGCTTGCTGCGGTATTGAATGCCGGAGTTGCCATTGAAGATGCGGTACTGGAGGCGCAACTCGAAATTGGCAACGGTGCCGTTGGTCCAGACCAAGAAGGTGTTTCCAGCAATCGGATGATCCCGGTGGGTGGTGCCCGTGATGAGTCCTTCCTTCACGGTCCACAAGTCGGAACGCCCCGCCCAACCGGCAAGCGTCTTGCCATCGAAGATCGGCACGTAGCCTTCAGTCTTGGGATCTTTAATAGTGGCCTTGCAGGCGGTGAAGGCCAAGGACGCGACCGCCAGGGCCACAGCACCGGCGCGGAGAAGGGAACGAATAGGCATCAGGGAAGATTTCCGCCAGAACCAGCCGTTCGGTCAAGCGAAGCAACATGCCAGCCCCCAAGTTTTTTCCCAGAGCGACAATCCAAAATCGACCTGTCGAACCCGGCCACCGGATCCAGGGATGGAAAATACTCAGGCCGAAAACGGCAGTGGCACGATCGTCGCCGGGATCTCGGCACCGGAGACGGAACGGACCATCAACGCCGTGCCCGGGGCGTTGCATTCTTTGCGGACATACCCCAAAGCGATGGGACACCCAAGGCGCGGGGATTGGATGACGCTCGTGAGGGAGCCCACCTCACGACCATTGTGGAGGAGCTTATTACCTCGGACGGGCATTGGTGCATTGCTCTCGAAGCGCAGGCCCCGCAGCGCCTTGGTCACCTGGCCATAGGTCCGGATCCGAGCGATGGTTTCCTGACCGATATAGCAGCCCTTGGTGTAGCTGATACCGTCGCGGTCGAGTCCAGCCTCTGGCGGGAGGTGGCTCTCGTCGATATCCACTCCGAAGCGCGGAATCCCGGCCTCGATGCGGGCTAGGTCCAAAGCGGACCACCCCACAGGCCTGCCTCCTACGGATCTCACGGCCAGACAGAGCTTGTCCCAGACCATGCCCATGGCCGCGGACGGGACGAACACATCAACCCCCTGACTGCCGGTGCGGGCATGGTTCACCCAGTAAAGATCGCCCAGTTCAGCATCTGGCCGGTGGACAATCCCGTGACTCTGCGCTGCCAATGTCAGTCCCGGATCTAAAAGACCAGGAACCTCCAGGGCCTTGGGGCCTTGAAAGGAAAATAGTCCGTAGTGCTCAGCCACGTCCACGGCCTGCACATCATCGGAGACGATGTAATGGTCCAACCGCTCAATGAGGCTTTGAGTCAGACCAGGCTCAACATCGAGCAACAACTCTTCAGCCAGAGCGTAGACGTGAACATCGGCCTGCATCCGACCCTTGGGCGAGGTGAAGGCCGCGTAGCATCCCTGCCCCGCTTGGAGCGCCTTGATGTCATTGGTCACCTGACCATGCAGGAGTCGTACCCGATCGGCCCCCAGAAGACACAGGCGCCCCCGGAAACTCAGATCAGCCACACCGACCGAGTTCTGGAGCGCCGTGTATTCGGCGGCGACATCGCCGTAGTGCGCCACCGCTTCCATCGACTGGAGTTCAGTGAAAACGGCACCCTGTTCGGCATGAAATTCCCGAAGTGCGAGCATGTGATTGTCAGGCTGAAATGAACAACGGGATGGATGAAGGAACGGTGAAAGGAACGGTGAATGGTTCAGCCCGCCGTTGCTGGAGACTGAACTCTGCAACGGCGAACCGAAGCCGGATTAATAACCCAATCACTCGACTCACTTCGCGCCCTGATCGATCCAGGCTCGGAGCAGACCTACCTCATCTTTGCTGAAGGCCTGCCCCTTGCCTTCCGGGGGCATGTTTTCGTCTTCGGCCATCAGGCGCGCCACACTCGCGACAAAGGTGCTCTTGGCGCTGGCACCCTTCTCAAAACCCACCCCGTCGGCTCCACCCTTGAGGGTCGACTGCAAGGAGTCTAAGCGCAGCTTGCCCTTCTGCTTCTCGGCCCCGTGACACTTGAAGCAGGAGCGTTCAAAGAGGGGTTGCATGTCCTTCTCATAGGTCACTCCCTGCTTGGTGGAGACAGGCGGCAATTTGCTGGCATCAAAGTCGGCGGCCGACAAACCCAAGGCGGCGGACAGAACAGCGGCGGAAACGATTTTCAGGCTCATAATTCTCAGAGTGGCACTTCGATCAACATGCAATCGGACGACGGGGTCGTCAAAGCGATTCAATCGGTCGGGTACGAGAGAGCGCAAAGGATCAAACTATTCCCAAATCGATAAGGCGCATCGGCAGGGCCGGATCCGCCAGATCTAGGACGGCCAGACTGCGGGGTTGGTTGAAGCGGATCCGCCCGGCGTAGCCCGGATTGAGGTAGCGGATGGAATCCACCCGGGAATCGTGTGCCTTGTGGGTGTGTCCGAACACCACGAAGGCGGGATGATGGTGGGCAATGCTCCGAGCCAACCGATCGTGGGGATCACGAGGATCGACAATATGATGAACCAGAAAGCGATACCCCCCGAGGTCAATCACCTCCGTCTCACGGGCATCGAGGGGCAGTCCGTCGCAGTTGCCCATCACGGCCGTGACAGGGGCGATCCGTTCCAAACCCACGAGGATCGAAGGGTCACCGATGTCGCCGGCATGGAGAATGTGATCGACCCCAGCAAGCAGCGCCGGGATTTGGTCATCCCAGAACCCGTGGGTGTCAGAAATCAGTCCCACGGTCATGGTATCATTAATTAAGCGGTCCGCTCTTCGGCCTCGCCATCGACCTCGGCCGGTGGGGTGCATTCACCCTTTTCTTGCGGAGACTCCGAGGGAGCCGCCTGCCAAGCCACGGCAAAGAGAGCGCTGAAGAGAGCGCTGCTCAACAAGCTGTTGCGAAGAAACTTCCAAGTCTCAGGCCAACCGGCTGAACCGGTGGTCAACGCAGTCCACCAACCGGCCAAAGTCTTGGCGTAGGCCGGATCGCGCAGCCACGAGAGCGTATTAGTGACCCCGTAGAACAGCATCACCCCGAGGAGGCTGCCTAGAATGGCCGGAGGCAGTCGCAGCCAGCGGGTGCCCGGTACGAGGGGTTTCAGCCCGCGTCCCAACAAAAACAAGACAGCGTAGCCGGAGTAGTTGCCCACCATGTAGAGCAGCGAAGCCGGATCCCAAACATCGTACCCCTTGCCGAATTGGTACCAGAGGTTGAGGGCGACATCGCTCACCAGGAGCGTGCCTAACGGGAGGGCGATCGCCCATCGACCCGGAAAGAACATCCCCCCGCACAGGCACAGGGAATACACGACGCTGAAGTTGGGCGGGAAGAGTCCCGGCCAACGGCTCAGCGCCACCACCAAGGCAAAAAACCAGGGGTAGAGTTGTTGGAAACGATCCGGCACGACGGCCGACAGACTACCGGCAGACGTCGCGATGACAAGAGGCAGAACCGAGGAAGCCTCCGACCCAGCGCCTGACACACTTCCCACTGATCGCCCCCTTGCCCGCGGTCCCGGTTCCCTGCCAGCCTTGCAGGCCAAGCCCATGAATCCCCAGGACTGGAAACTGATCCTCCTCGCGTTGATCGCGATCGCCGCCCTGATCGTGCTCATCACCAAGGCCAAGGTGAATGCGTTCCTATCACTACTCATGGCGTCTCTGATTGTCGGCCTAGGAGCTGTGCTGCTCCTGGACGTGCCGATCCGCGATACCACTGGAAAGGTTCTAACCTCTCCGGAAGGCAAGACGGCCGCCTACACCGTGCTTGGGGTGATGAAGTCCTTCGGGGATGGCTTGGGAGCCACACTGGCGGGGACGGCCGGAGTCATCGCCCTGGGAACCATGCTCGGCAAGCTCTTGGCCGAGTCCGGCGGTGCTGAAGTGCTGGCCTCCCGAATGGCACGGATCTTCGGCCCTCATCGCATCCAATGGTGCATTATGGCGCTGGCGTTGGCGGTCGGCCTGACCACCTGGTTCGCGGTCGGCCTCGTCCTGCTGCTGCCCATCCTGCTCACCCTCACCCACGAGACCCGCCAACCCTTCTTACGATTGGCGCTGCCGCTACTGGCATGCCTATCGGTCATGCATGGAGTCATGCCGCCGCATCCGGGTCCCGTGGTGGCCGTCGAGGCGCTCAAAGCCAACATGGGCCTGGTACTTTTCTGGGGCTTTGTCATCGGGATTCCGACCGCCGCCGTGGCCGGGCCCATCTATGCGAAATTTGTGGTCGGCCGCGTCCAAGCCAACCCGCCAGCCATTCCGAAAAAAGCCACCTCGACCGATCCGCGGTTCCGATTGCCAGGCTTTGGTATGACGCTCTTCAGCATCCTCAGCCCGGTGATCCTCATGCTCTTGGCCACGGTGGCCGAACTAATTCTGCCCAAGGGTCACGCACTTCGCGAGGCCGCCCAATTCATTGGTCACCCCACCCTGGCGCTGCTCTTGGCCGTGCTAATGGGTTCGGTGACGCTCGGGACCCGGTGCGGCTACACCCGGTCCGAGGTTCTGAAGTTTACCGAGCAATGCATCGGTGCCGTGGGTTTGACCATCTTGGTGATCGGCGGGGGCGGTGGGTTCGCCCGCGTGCTGCGGGACTCCGGAGTCGCCGAAGCCATCGGTCGCGCCGGCGACGCGGCCCACCTGAGCCCGCTGCTCTACGGGTGGCTGGTGTCGGCCTTCATCCGCGTGGCCACCGGCTCGGCCACCGTGGCCATCACCACGGCTTCGGGTCTGCTGGTGCCCGTGCTGGCGGCTCATCCAGAGATGAATCCCCATCAGGTGGCGTTGATCATTTGTGCGGTGGGCTGCGGTTCGCTCTTTTTGAGCCACCTCAACGACGCCGGCTTCTGGATCGTCAAGGACAGCCTCGGTCTCACCGTCGGACAAACCCTCAAGACTTGGACGGTTTGCGAGACCATCGTCGGCATCGCCGGCATGCTCTTCTCGCTGGCCGCCTTCCATTTGGTTGCCAGACTCTAAAGCCAACGGCACCGATGAACCCATCGCGGCGGACCGATCCCCGCCCACTGGAACCCCAAGGCATGAGCCCTGAACTCGACTTCCTCGACCAACCCCTGTCCTTGCCCCTGCGTGCGACGGCCTCCACCCGGCACGATTTAATGGCCTTGGGCGAGTGCATGGTCCGCTTGTCACCCCCGGGTCACGGCCGATTGGAGTTCGCACGGTCGCTAGAAATCGACGTCGGCGGTGGCGAATACAATGCGGCCTACGCAGCAGCACGCCTCGGGTGGCGAGCCGCCTTCGCTAGCAAGCTGCCCGACAACCCTTTGGCAGACATCATTCTCAACCACGCCCGGGCCGTCGGGATGGATGTGAGCCACGTCGCACTCGAACCCCACGACGGACTGGGCCGAGCCAATCGCGTGGGACTGTATTTCGCCGAAATTGGAGTGGGTGTGCGCGGAGGTATGGCTCTCTTCGATCGGGGGCATTCTAGCGCCAGCCAAATGACTCCGAGCGACGTGGACTGGACGAACGTCTTTCAACGGGAAGGTGTGCGACTGCTGCACAGCGGCGGCATCTTCGCCGTCCTGTCCGAATCCACCCGCACCACCTTGCAAACCGCTGTTGCCGCGGCTTGTTCAGCAGGAACGCTGGTGAGCTACGACCTCAATTTCCGGGCTTCTCTGGCCACGCCGGAGCGCGCGGCAGAAATCAACCGGGAGTTCGTGGAGCAAAGCGATGTATTGATAGGCAGTCCAGAAGGGTTCCGAGCCTTGCTCCACTCGGCTGCTCCGGACCCGCGATCGGGCACGGCCGAACTGGTGGCTGCCGTGAGTCAGGCCTTCCCGAAGCTAAAACTCATCGCCGGCACCGAGCGCACCGTTCATCAAGGGCACCGGCACGACCTCAGCGGATTCGTCGGCATCGGCCAGCGGTTTGGCCAGGGTCGGGAGTACCGGGATCTGGAGATTATAGACCGAGTCGGCACCGGCGACGTCTTCTCCGCGGGCCTCTTGCACGGACTCCTGTCGGGCCTACCGCTCGGCCGCACACTAGACTTTGCCTTGGCTTATGCCGCACTGGTCCACACCACCCGGGGAGACACCTCGCAGTTCCGGGCCGCAGAGATACAAGCCCTCGCCGACGGTGCCTCGGCCTCGATGCGGCGGTGAACCGGGGGCTTGGAGGCCAGAGCCGCGTCGACGCACCCGTGGATCTCGGTGGACCACGAATCTGCTCCCCCTGCGGAGCCTCAGACCCCATGCTCAGGACGTGGAATCTTCTGCTCCGGCTCCGTCTGATCCGTACGACATCTGGTCCGTCTTTGTCCTCCGCAATCCGGCGGGGCGCTGCTTTGTGGGTCATACCGAGCATCTGGATCAATTCGCCCTGACGGCCGACACCGAGGTGGCCAAATGGACCGGCCAACCGGGCCCGTGGCCCGTGGTGTGGCGGCACGACAAGCTTTCGCGCAAGGCGGCTCTGAAATTTGAAGTGAGTCTGAAGCGCGACAAAAACACCCCCCGCTTCTACACGCGCACCGGATTGACCCCGCCCGATATCGAGTCACCCGGAACACCTCCTCCCGAGAGCAGGGGCTAACCGCACGCGCTGCTGACAGGGTTGGAGCGCCAAGGGGCTACGCGGGATGCACCGCGAGAACTTCAGGCCTTCGACGGCTGGTTGGGATGGTCCTGGGCCTAGGGCGAAGGTTGAGATGCGGGAGCCTGCCAGTCGGGCCGACCAACGACCCGAACCGGCTGCGGTCACCGTGACGTGGCCGCTGGTTCAGCCTTAGGAGTATGTCCGGGCGGTCTGTATCGCAGCGGCGCTTTCGGAGAAATCGCCCTACCTAGGAAGTGCTTGGGTGAGGCGGAGTTTGTGGCGGAACCCCAGGATGTAGCCCAAAAGGCCTCCCATACAGGCCCGGAACCCTCACCGGGCGATCTGCTGGTTCGGTGCCTTCTTGAAATGCCGGGCCGTAGGGAAAATGCGGGGGACGCCGGGTCGGGTGACCCGGCCTACAGGGTGACTCGCTAGCTAAGCGGTGCGCTGTAGGCACGGTGCCCTCACCGGGCGTCCGCACTCACCGGGTCAGGGGACCCGGCCTACGTGTGAACATGAAACTGAAACGACTAACCGGTGAAAGACCGAGGACGGTGCTGGCATGGCACCGTGTAGCTGAAGGTAACTGCGTCGCCGTGAGGCGGGGTGGGGAACAACCTAAAGCGAACCTGTCGGCCCAAAGCAGTCAAACAAGACGGCTGAATCCGATTCGGCCTTTCGGAATGGCGAGCCTGCGTAGGAAAGGCGAAGCCCTGGCTCTGAGCCTGCCTGAAGCGATCACTAAGCATGACCACACGATCGCCAAGGATTCCGAAGGTGGTTGG
>CAMDDW010000008.1:0-65244 GCA_945893185.1 Akkermansia muciniphila
TTTGATTTGTTTGGTTTAATTCATTAAACATTTGAATTTCGGATTGGGTGTTGGCTGGTTTTCGTTTAAATTGTACGATATAACCAATTTTAAACGATTAAGCGAACTATTGTAAATTGTATTTTGACAATAAAAAACCGCCAGTAAATGGCGGGTGATTGTTTTATATTATTTTTGTTTCTTTGGTTTTATTTTTTGAAACATGTAGTTTTTATTTGAGATATTTATTAAAGCAAGCGGTTCTCCATTCTTTTTTATTCCTTGAATCGTTTTATTTACACAATCAAACATGACAGATGTAAAGAGCGACTGCATTGTATATGATATATTTTTCCTTAATTCTTCATTGCTTAATTTATCCAAAATTCTTTGGTGATAGTTGTTAATAAAATCTTTTATTTTTATTCTATCATCAATGCTGATATTGACATTTTCATTTTTTATATCAAATACATCTATTTCATCAGATAATTGATTGAATATTGATAGACTTTGCGGTTTATTAAGTATTTTTTCATTTATTAAATTTATTTCAATTTCTAGGTCTTGGATTTCTTTTTCTTTTTTAGAGAGTCGCTCTTTGACTTTTTTGTTTCCATTTTCAGCCAAGTCAATGAGAATTTCTATAGCTTCTTGGCTTTTAGATATTTTTTGAATTATAATGTCTTTTTCTTTTTCTAACTTGTTTTCGTCATCGCTGAAAAATGATTCTGGATTTCCGTTAAAATAAAGATCGAAAAATAATGGTTCAACCAATTTCGCATTGAGCTGTTTATGCGGTTGTGTACATAGTTTTAGTCGAGCATTTTTACATCGATATGCATATAATGGAACTTTCCTGCCCTTGGATTGCGGTGATATATTAACATTTATTGTTCCGTTGCAATAAATGCATTTCCCAATATTTCTGAATAGATTATTAGTTCTTCCTGAATTGTTTCCATGCCTTCCTTTGTTTTTTTCAATCAAATATTGGGTGAGATCAAAGACATTTTGACTTATAATTTGAGGAAAACAAGTTATTATCTGTTCATTTATTATAAGTTTTCCGCAAAGTGATTGATTTCTTAGTATTTTCTTTATAGTAGATTCCATCCACGGTTTTACTATACTTTGAGAATTCTTTCTTTTTTTGTTGAAAGTTGGTGTGTTTGATTGATTTAAAATGTAGCAAATTGATGTTACTCCATTTCCTTCATTGTATAATTTAAATATATCTTGGTATATTTTAGCTTTTTCTTCGATAACAACAAGCTTTTTTAATGAATCATCCCATTTAAAGCATTTTGGAAGATATTTTATAAGTGTCGGTGATTGTTGTCCATTTAATGCTTTTTTTACAAATATTATATTTGTGTCTTTTAATCTTCTAATTTTTCTAGTGTTTTCAACATATCCGACTGTTGCACCAGTGAAAAGAGGCAATAATGTCGCAATGTCTTTAATTGTTTCTGCATTTATTATTTGATTTGTTTTCGTTGCAACTATGTTAATTCCTTTTTGAACAATTTTGTATATTAGGGTGCAGACTTCAATTGGGTTTTGTCGGCCAAGTCTGTCGATTTCTTCACATAAAATATATTCACCGCTATTTGATTCATTTATGACTCTTCCTAATTCTTTTGATAGATTTGCGCCATCTTTACCACTGACAGCTTCATCGAAAAATGGTTGACCGATTATTTCAATAGAATTTATTTTTGCCCATCGATTGGTTTCTTGAATTTGCCTTTCACGGGAAGAACCTTTTTCTTGGGGGCTACTTGAGAATCTTCCGTATATTCTTCCTTTCAATAGTTTTGTTTCATTCATACTGATAGTTTATCATAAAAATTGGTTAAAATCAATTAAATAGTATTTATAATTGTTGACTTCAATCCACCGCATAATTCCGTCGGGCCCCGTCGAGCCCCGGTTCGGGTTAGTGGAAATTTTGGGAAAAGTGGTTAACCGACACTTCTATGGCAAAGAAGACACCTACAGCCGCCTCGACTACATCCTGCTCAGCACCGGCATGGCGCGGGAGTGGCGTCGCGAAGGAAGTTATCTACCCACGCTACCCGACTGGGGTGTGGCTTCCGACCATCGGCCCGTGGTTTGCGAGTTCGAGGCCGAGGAACGCTAATATCCATCCCCAGCGAACCACGACGGCCCAACACGGATCACGGCTTGGGTAGCAGGGAATCCCGATCCACCGTCAACGCCTCGATGACGGAATCCTTTAATCCGGCACCGGCGTCCTGATCCAGGTGCCGGAACAAGGCCAACCGCATTCGTGGGTCCCAGAAGCGCTTGATGTGGCCGCTGATTCCTCTCAACCGTGCCGCTCGATCCGTGTCGGCGTCAAAGAATGTGGCAATATCATTGGCCATCTTGACGAGTTTGTTCGGATCCATGGATTCGGGGGGCTAAAGGAATGGGGTGCGTCGTATTGAACTCAACCGGCGCAGGCCTGGTTCACTGCTGCATCAACGCGACTTGAGTGTCGCTGAAGCGCTGGAATTCGTTCTGCCAATCTGAAGGTTTCGTAGTGGGCGTCACTTGGACCGCTGTGACTTTGTACTCCGGGCAATTGGTGGCCCAATCGGAGTTGTCGGTGGTGACCACATTGGCCCCGGAGTCCGGGTGGTGGAACGTGGTGTAAACGATACCCGGCTGCATCCGTTCGGTGATTTTCGCCCGAAGAGCCGTCGTGCCAGAACGGCTTTGGACAGAGACCCAGTCGCCCTCCCGGATGCCACGATTTTCGGCGTCATGAGGATGCAGTTCGAGGAGATCGGCGTCATGCCATGTCCCGTTCTGAGTCCGCCGCGTCTGGGCGCCGACGTTGTATTGGCTCAGGATGCGGCCAGTGGTGAGAATGAGCGGGAACTTGCGCGAGGTTCTCTCGGTCGTCGGGACATACTCCGTCACGACAAAGCGTCCCTTGCCTCGGACAAACGCGTCGACATGCATGATGGGCGTGCCTTCCGGGGCCTTGGCATTGCACGGCCACTGGATGCTTCCGAGGCGTTCCAACCGTTCGTAGCTCACGCCAGTGAAGGTGGGAGTCAGTGCAGCGATCTCGTCCATAATCTGGGACGGATGCTCATAGTGCATGGGGTAGCCCAAGGCTTTGGATAGCTCGACGGTGACCTGCCAATCGGCGTAACCGGCGAGCGGCGGCATTACCTTTCGCACACGCGAGATGCGGCGTTCGGCATTCGTGAAGGTGCCGTCCTTCTCCAAGAATGAGGAACCCGGCAACAGCACATGGGCGAATTTGGCGGTTTCGTTCAGGAAGATGTCTTGGACGACCAGACATTCCATCGAACTCAGGGCCCGCGTGACGTGTTGGGTGTCCGGATCCGATTGGGCGATGTCTTCGCCCTGCACATAAAGGCCCTTGAAGGAACCGTCGATGGCGGCATCGAACATGTTGGGAATGCGCAGCCCAGGTTCAGGGTCGATGGGCACGCCCCAGCTGGTGCTGAACAATTCTCGGACTGCGAGATCGGACACATGCCGATAGCCGGGCAACTCGTGCGGGAATGAACCCATATCACAACTGCCCTGCACGTTGTTCTGGCCGCGCAACGGATTCACACCCACGCCAGGACGACCGACATTGCCGGTAAGCATGGCGAGGTTAGCAATCGCCATGACCGTGGTGGAGCCTTGGCTGTGCTCGGTGACGCCCAGGCCGTAGTAAATGGCCGCATTGCCGCCAGTGGCATACAGTCGAGCAGCTCCGCGCACCTGGTCGGCGGGCACGCCCGTGGCTTCTTGCAGTGCTTCTGGAGAGTTCTTGGGCTCCAGAATAAATCGCTTCCACTTTTCGAACTCGGGCAAGTCGCACCGTTCCCGGATGTAGTCTTCCCGCACCAGACCTTCCTCAACAATGGTATGGGCCATGGCGTTGAGGATGGCGGCATTGGTTCCAGGACGGAGGGCCAGATGGAACTCGGCTTCGACATGCGGCTGGCGGACGAGGTCGATCCGACGCGGATCGATGACGATTAAGCGAGCCCCTTCACGCAAACGCCGTTTCATGCGCGATGCGAACACGGGGTGGGCATCCGTCGGATTGGCACCGATGACTATCAGCACATCGGCGGCATCGACGGAGTCAAAGTTCTGAGTGCCGGCCGATTCACCGAGAGTCGCCTTCAATCCGTAGCCCGTGGGCGAATGGCAAACGCGGGCGCAAGTATCGACGTTGTTATTGCCGAAGGCCGCCCGGACGAGTTTCTGGACCAGATACGTCTCCTCATTCGAGCAGCGGGACGAAGTGATGCCACCGATCGAGCCACGACCGTACTTTTCCTGAATGCGCCGGAATTCGCTCGCGGCGTAGGCGAGCGCTTCCTCCCAAGACACCACGCGCCACGGGTCAGTAATCTTGGCCCGGATCATGGGGTGCTTGAGGCGATCTGGATGGGTGGCGTAGCCCCACGCGAAACGACCCTTCACACAGGAGTGACCGTGGTTGGCCTGCCCGTTCTTGTTGGGGACCATGCGCACCACCTGGCTGCCCTTCATTTCCGCACGGAATGAGCAACCCACACCACAGTAGGCGCACGTCGTCACCACCGAGTGATCGGGTTGCCCCAGGTCCGTGATGGATTTTTCCATCAAGGTCGCCGTGGGACAGGCTTGGACACAGGCGCCGCACGACACGCATTCCGAATCCAGGAAATCGGTAGGACCCGGGGCGATCTTGGACTGGAAACCCCGTCCATCGACCGTAAGGGCGAAGGTGCCTTGAACCTCTTCACACGCACGCACGCACCGGGAACAAACGATGCACTTAGTTGGATCGAAACTGAAATAGGGGTTCGACGTGTCCTTGGTGCCCACGAGGTGATTCTCGCCTTCGGTGCCATAGCGCACTTCGCGCAAACCGACGACGCCGGCCATGTCCTGAAGCTCGCAGTTCCCGTTGGCAGGACAGGTCAGGCAATCGAGCGGATGGTCGCTGATATACAGCTCCATCGTGTTGCGACGCAGTTTGGCCAGTTTATCGGACTGCGTGGTCACTTTCATGCCAGCCTCCGCGGGCGTGGTGCACGAAGCGGGAAATCCGCGGCGACCTTCAATCTCGACGAGGCAAAGCCGGCAGGAACCGAACGCTTCCAGGTGATCGGTGGCGCACAGTTTAGGAACGCGCACTCCGGCATCGAAGGCGGCACGCATCACCGAAGTGCCAGCAGGGACCCTAACTTCCACCCCGTCAATTTGAAGAGAGACGAGTTTGTCGGACACCCGGACGGGTGTGCCTGCGTCCGGTTCTTTGTTCGAATACATGGGAGCAGGTTTTTGGGTTAATGACGGCGAATAGTTCTGGAAGCGCGTCCACCCGGGGCTAGGGCCGGCGGGCGGTGAAAGTCCTCAGGAAAATGAGTCAGCGCGCTGAGCACTGGCGAGGGCGTTAGGCCGCCCATTGCGCAGAGAGACGCGTTGGACAAGGTGTCACAGAGGTCCCGCAAGAGGGTGAGATTTTCGGTTCGCTGTTTCCCTTGAATCACACGGTCAATGACTTCGACACCGCGAGTGCTTCCGATGCGGCACGGGGTGCATTTTCCGCAAGATTCAATGGCGCAAAACTCCATGGCATAGCGGGCCATTTGGGCCATGTCGACGGTGTCGTCAAAGACAACGATGCCACCGTGGCCGACCATACCCCCAGCCGCGGCGAAGGATTCGTAATCGAGCGTGGTGTCGAACTTCGACTCGGGCAGATAAGCTCCCAAAGGCCCACCCACTTGAACCGCACGGATGGGTCGACCGGAGGCCGAACCACCGCCGAACTCATAAAGCATCTCGCGCAACGTGACGCCGAAGGCCTTCTCAACCAATCCGCCCCGCTTGATGTTGCCTGCCAGTTGGAACGGGAGCGTGCCCCGGGATCGGCCCGCACCGAAACCAGCGTAAAAGGTGCCCCCTTTGTCCACGATCAATGCCACGGCAGCCAAGGTCATGACATTGTGGATGAGCGTAGGCCGTCCCCACAGCCCGGACAGCGCCGGAATTGGCGGCTTCGGGCGCACCATGCCACGCTTACCCTCGAGGCTCTCGAGCATGGCGGTTTCCTCGCCGCAAATGTAGGCGCCTGCCCCGCGACGGACGTGCAGTTCGAATCGCTTGCCGGTGCCCAGAAGGTTCGATCCCAAATATCCGGCCTCGTGGGCGTTCTGGATGGCGGCGAGCAAAATGCTCAAGGCGTGCGGATACTCGGAGCGCAGATAGATGTAGCCTTCGGTGGCTCCGACAGCGAGTCCGGCAATGACCATGCCTTCGATGAGGACGAAGGGGTCTCCCTCAAGGATCATCCGATCTGAGAAGGTGCCCGAATCGCCTTCGTCGGCGTTGCACACGATGTACTTCTGCTCGGCACGGGCATTGAGGACGGTCTTCCACTTAATACCGGCCGGAAACGCCGCGCCGCCGCGCCCGCGCAGGCCAGACTGGGAAATCTCTTCGACGAGATCTCCGGGTTCAGCCTGAAGTGCCGCACGCAACCCGCGTCCCCCGCCGTGGGCCTCGTAGTCGGAAATGCTGAGAGGATCGGTGATGCCAACGCGGCTAAAGGTGAGCCGCTCCTGTCCGGCGAGATAGGGGATGGATTCGGGGGCACCGAGTCGCAAACGATGAGACCCCCCCTGAAGGAACTGGGCATCAAACAGAGACGGCACATCGTGCGCTTCGACTGGTCCGTAGCCGATGCGTCCCTCGGTGGTGACGACTTCAACGAAGGGTTCGAGCCAAAACAGTCCGCGCGAGCCATTGCGAATCAGGCGGATAGAAATACCGCGTTCGGCGGCGATCCTGGAGATGGCCTGCGCCGTGGCGTTGGCACCGAGGCCGACGGCGGCCGAATCGTTGGGGACGTAGACGGTGACACTCATCGATTCCCTCCTGCGTTGGCCCGCAACTCCTGGATCCAGCGATCCAGCTTTTCTGAGGTCACACGCCCTCGAACTTCACCATCGACCAGCACAGAAGGAGCACAGGCGCAATTTCCGAGACAATAGACGGGTTCCAAGGTGATAGAGCCGTCGGCAGCCGTTTCGTGAAAGGACAGGCCGTGCTGTTTTTGAAGGTGAGTTTCCAGAGCGTTGCAGCCCATGGCTTGGCAGGCCTCGGCACGACAGAGCCGCAAGATGTGGCGACCTGGCGGCACCGTGCGGAAATCGTGATAGAAACTGAGCACGCCATGAACCTCTGCCTGCGACAAGTTTAGGGCATCGGCGAGCTTGGGTACCGCGGGGCTCGGAACGTAACCCAGAAGGTCTTGGATACCGTGCAGCATAGGGAGCAGGGCTCCAGCCACAGAGCGATTGGCAGCGATCACCGAGTCAATCGTTGCCAATAGGTCCTGAGTCCCGAGCACTGTCGGCGATGTGTTGGCTTGAAGCCGTGAATCCATCTGAAAGGGTTCTATCTTTCAATGGTCGCCTTACAGGGCCTTGGGTTCAAGGTCTGAGGTTCAGCGAAATCGCTGACGAAACCAAACCTGCCACCCTCCGGGTAAACTGCGTTCGTCGTTTCCTAATCACTCTTGGGAACGAATTTGAGGGCCCGCTTCGCCCTGAGGATACAGCAGCAGCGGCGACGACATGCCAAATTCAAGGTCGGCCTCATCCCGACAAGAGGCCTCGCTTGCGACACGCCGTCGCTCTCGAGATGGGGTGAGCCTGACCCAGTCAGCATCGTTCAATGGGGCAAAATGCACTGAGAGGAAGATCTGCCGACGGGGTTCGCGGGACATAAACTCCCTGAACTCGATTTTTAGGGCTCGCCCCCGCTTGTCGGGAGGCAGACAAAACTTGTTTAGCCTACCGACCCATTTCATCGACGCCCTGCGCTGACGACTCACTTGCCGAGGCAAAACTGGCTGAAGATGGAGTCCAGCAAATCGTCGATGGAGGTCTTGCCGACCACCTCTCCTAAGGCGCTCAGCGCCACCCGCAGTTCAAAGGCCACCAACTCCAGGGTTTGTTGGCTTTCCAGCCCCGAACAAGTCTGGAGGACCGCCTCCCGAGCCCGCTCCAGCACACGCTGATGACGGACCCCAATGGCCACCCCATCGTCTCCGCTGCCACCGATGCTCTTGGAAATGAGTTGTTCTTCGATGGCCCGCTCCAGGTCGTCCAAGCCGACTCCGGTCCGGCAACTCACTGGCACCGAGCCCGGGTGAATCTGTGCCCCAGGCAGGTCGCATTTGTTAGAAACACAAATCCGGCCTTTGCCAGCCCACGCCGCCACCAGCGCATCTTCCTCGACAGACCACGGCACCGACGCATCGACGATGTGCAAGATCAACTCCGCCTCCGCGGCCGCCTCGCGACTCCGTCGGATCCCCTCCCGTTCCACCGCATCCTCCGATTCCCGAAGGCCCGCGGTGTCCACCAGGACCAGCGGAATGCCTCGAACCTGAGCCACTTCTTCCAAGGTATCCCGGGTTGTTCCTGCCACCGGAGAGACGATCGCTCGCTCGTGTCCCAACAGGCGATTGAGCAACGAAGACTTGCCCGCATTCGGTCGCCCCACCAAGGCCGTGCGAACCCCCTGCCGCAAGAAACGCCCCTCGCGCGCCGTGCGCAGCAACGCATCGATTCCATCCAGTGCCGACCGAAGCTTTGAGGTCAGCACGGCGGTCGTGTCCGGGGAGATATCTTCATCCGGAAAATCGATATGGGCCTCGATATGCGCGAGGACGCCCATGAGGGAATCGCGCAAGACTTCGATGCGGCGCGACAACGCTCCGGCTAATTGAGCACGGGCGGTGCCCAGGGCGCGGTCGGTCTGAGCGTGGATCAGATCGGCAACAGCCTCGGCCTGGGCCAGGTCCATGCGCCCATTGAGGAAAGCCCTGGCAGTAAACTCCCCCGGCTCGGCCGGTCGAGCGCCCGCGGCCAACACGGTCTCCAAGACGCGACGAGTCAGAAGGATTCCGCCATGGCAGGCGACCTCCACCGTGTCCTCGCCCGTGAAAGACTTGGCACCCCGAAAGACCGTGAGCACGGCTTCATCCACGCGGATTCCGTGGCGGTGGACTTCACCGAGAATGGCCATCCGCGGCGTGAAGGAGGAGGGCAATCGACCGCTGGCCGACCTCAGACATCGGTCGGCCACGTTTAAAGCCTCCCTGCCCGAGAGGCGCAAGACGGCCAGTCCTCCGGTCCCTGGAGGCGTCGCCACGGCTGCGATGGTGTCAGAAGGATTCACAAAAACAGCTCAACCTCCAACGTGACCACAATTGCCTTGGGCATTCTCCGCATCGCGCCCCTGGAGCCAGAAGCGAGCCTTCTCGTAGCTGCGCTTGTGGAGGTAATGCAACAAGTCCGGCGAGGTTCCCGGAGGCAGTGCGTGGGTGAGTTCGCTCAAGCGCTTCACGCTAGGCAGCACACTTTCCGGTTGGCCCGTCGTTCCCCCGGTGGCCGCATTCTCTAAGCGAATCAACGCCTCCAAGATCTCCGATTCCAATGCCGTCATGTGCCGCACAATGTGCTGCCAACGACTCCCCGGGGTCAAATCACGACCGTCATGGGTTATCTCACGCCGAAGAAGCACCTGAATCGAGGGTAATGGCATTGCCCAGCGATGGCATTACCGGGGGATTGTCTCAAAGCGGCCGCCGCAAACCATTGAAGGTCAATCCGGAGAACTCACAGGGCTGAGGATCGCCTGATACATCGTCAAACCATTGGCACTGGGTTCGTCGGCCTTAGGCACCGGGAACCACGTCATGCCCACAAAGGGGCTCTTGCGCTCGACGGTCGTCCAGTTCCTCAGATCGTGGGAGATCCGAAGGACCGCCTTGGTCTCCAGACTCCAGGGACCGCTCACTCGAACACGGTCGCCCGAGGCGCGCTGCACCCACTCGATGAGCACCGGTGGAGGCGTGTCCCGGACACTCAAGCAAACTTGGTCCTCGGAAGGCACCACCTGCCAGTGCAACCCAGCCTCGAGCGGAGGCAATACAAGCCGCTCGAACCAACCGTTGAGGCTGTCGGCCTTAACCAGCCTCAACACCGCACCTCGGGAAAGCAGGACACCGTCTGCCAGGACCACCTCCAGGGTGCCCCGCAAGTTCAATGGGCCCGTCACCTGCAAGGCCAACTCGGACGCGATGGAGGTTTCGCGAACCCGCACTTGAAGGGTTCCTTTAGAGGTCTGGGTCCATTCTCCGCGAACTCGCCCCGGTTGCTCCTGATCGACCACCACCAGAGCGCTATTGGTGATATGGCCGGATAAAATACCCGCCGCGATTAAGGTTCCGCCCTCGAGACTTAGCCCCTGAGACAACCCCAATTCGCCGCCTTCGACCTGGAGGGTGCCACCGGCCTGAACCAACGGCGCGGAGACCTGGAGACGCCCACCAAATGGCAGGCGGATCTTGCCCCGATTGGTGAGCGCTTCCCCCGAGGTGGCCCATTGGGCGAACCCTTGGACGTCGAGCAACCCCTCTACGGCCAAGGGTCCGCGGATCTCAGAGAGGCCGGCCCCGGGCTTCACCCGCAGCACGCCCCGCGGTGCCAACGTCATTCCTGATTCGGGCAATTGCAGCAAAGCCCCAGGGTTTCCGAAGGCGGCAACCAACTCGATCAACCCCTCGATCGGGGTCACCGTGTTGAGAAGCAGGCTGCTGGGACCAAAGGCATCGTCTGAGGCCACGACGATGGACAAGTCGCCCGGAAAACGCCCCTCAAGAGACGATCCTTGGGCCGCAAACCGGAGAGCTAGTTTCTGCGTCGTCTCGGACGCCACCTCCGCCGAGGCTGCGACCAATAAGGGCCGGGCGAACACGTGGCCCCCTTCGTAGATAAAACGGCTTTGGTTGTAGAATTCAAAACGGCTCGAAGGTCCGGCCACACGAATCTCCCCGGAAACCTGGCGGAAACGAGCCCCCTTGCCGGTGATCGCCAGCCCCATGTAAGTGGCGGCCTCGACGACACCCCGGTTGACCCACTCGGCCCCATCCCGGCTAAAGAGGAGGACCGACCGGAGGGAAACCAACCCTTCGTTTACTAAATCTCCATTAATGAACCGGGGGCCACCCGGGCCGTATTGCACGAGAATCTCGCCCGTGGTGCCCACGTCGATCCGTCCTGAACTCAAATGGATCCCTACCGGCTGGGGCTCGTCCGGGGCTTCGATTCGAAGCCGTCCATCCACACGAAAACCGGCCGTGGGTTGATTTCCGTCATAGCCCTGAATCCAACGGAATCCCCCTTCAGGAATGTCATCGATCGCGTGAACCCTTCCACACACGCCTCCAAAGATTAGCGCACACAGGATTACGATAGACCGCGTCTGGTCATAAGCCCCACTCAGATAGAGAAGTCGCCCCATAGCGGGCAAATTGGGTTTCATTGACAGTGGCAATTGTAAAATCTAAGCCGATCTATTGATCAAAATAAACACCTTTGGTCAGTCAGCACACCCAACCGAATCCAAGGCTTCGATATTAATATATTTTTGACAGTTATTACCCCGCCTTGCTGGAGGGTATGCCTTTTTGAAAGCCCGATGGCTCTGAAAACCTGGACTCCAACCGCTTTTTCTGACCGAAGCCCTCCCCTCCCTTTTCGGAAGAAACTCGCTTCCACTGAAGTCCCGCTGGGATCAGTAACGCTCGCGGTTGGGATTCCAGATCACATCGCTGAGGAATTTCTCCTCGCGACCGGGGGTGGGGCTTAACAGGTAACTACGACGGAAGAACTGGGCATGACCGTCTAAGAACACGAGGTTGGCCCCTCCGCGGGTCCCCAACCCGTGACGCAATGCCAAACGCTCGCTGCGCGCCGCCGGAAACACCCCGTTTCGCGTCGGATCCGGAGTGCAAGGCTCCAGCGTGGGACTGAAAGCCTGATCGAGCAAAGACACTGTCGCCGAGGGAGCGGCCACGGCACTCATCGGCGGCATCATCGGATATTCGTAGCTGTTGCCTTGAATCCCATTACGAATGGAAGACTGCAATTTGAGGTCGAGGTTCATTCCATAACTAAAGACGCCAAAGGCTCCACCCTTCATGAAAGTGTCTCCGCCAGCGGCCCGCGCTCCGGCACAATTGAAAACCCCTCCCTGTTTGCCAGGAAAAGGCCATAACTCCTTCGGATCAGTCGTGGTCGAGTTGGTGGCGTACCCCGCGAACGTGCGCTGTCCCAGATAGGGCGGTAGGGCATTGAACCAAGCCAGAGGATCCCTCGGGCTGCCGGGGCCTTCCACGGCACCGGTATCGACACCGTACTGCCCACCGCCGTCGGTTCCGTCGCGCGGAATCGCATCTCGCGAATCCGTGGCATACAATTGGATACCCAACCCCCATTGGCGCAGGTGGTTGAGGCACTGAACCGAAACGGCTTTTGAGCGAGCCGATGCCAAACCGGGTAAAAGTAAACCCGCCAAAATTGCTATAATGGCAATGACCACCAGGAGTTCCACCAAAGTGAAGGCTCGTATTGGCACTCCGCCCGTCCATCGCGAAAAGGATTGACCCAGAAATCTCCGAGATTTGTCCCGTGTCCGACAGTAATGACTTTGAGCGGGTTCCATAGACTGTGGTTCGACTGTTTTCAACCGTTTCAATTGTTTGAAGAAAGTATAGGATTAAAATATTTTGTCTAGCATCATGATGTTTTTATAATTTTTCCGGGTTTAAATTTCCGTTCATACGACATCTTCGTCCTATTCATAGGCGTTCCTTGACTGTGAGTAACCTTCCACTGAGCCATCCTCCTTGAGCTCACTGAGCAATCGTCACTCTAGATGCCGAAGCTTAGACTTATTTTTATTCAGCCCTCAATTCTAGCGGTTCAAACGCACTCTCCGACCCCTCGAAGATTATTGCCCAGGGTCTTCATCCACGGCCATTCTTGGAGTACCCCCATCTTTGAACCCATTGCCGATAGACGAAAAAAGCTCCGAGATCCGTCGTTGTTTGTGAATCGATCCGTCTCGTGAACTGGGAACCCTCCAAACTGGAAGACCTCTGCCGCCTGCATACTGCACCAACCCCGAATCCAGATCTCCGAAATGGACCCAGTGTCCTGATGCACTAAGGCCCATTTCTACTCTTCCCGATCTCCGAAAACCCTTCGCCTTTCCAAACCCCATGCTCTCTCTCTCTGGATTCCTGCTCCGTTGAAATGAACGCTCCATTTGTTGGGGATTCGTCCGGCCCTGGATGCCCCAGCCTGCGGCCCGGTATTCCTGGATCCGCGTCCTGATGGTGACTGCGGCCAGCGGCGGTCTGACGGCGTTGGTTTCGTGGGGTGGATTCTGGCTGGCACTCAGCGGCGGCGCCTCGACCGAAGCCTCGGAGTTGCTGGCCTCCATGCAAGGCTGGATGACCGGAGCCGCGGCCGAATTCGGGGCGTTGGCCGGCCTCTCATTGAGCCTCCTATCGAGGCGTTGTTGGAATCACCGGGCCGGCGCCGCTTCGAACTCTGGAGCGTAGGCCCTGATGGCAAGGATGACGGCGGGATTTACCGGACTCGCAACCCCAAGAACAACACGTTCAGCGAAACTCGGGACTGGTCCTGGCCTTCCGCCGCTCTGAACGCCGAACGGATGTTCTGAGCCGGAACGATTCAGTTGGGAGGAAAGGGATGGCTTGGCGAAATCTTTCTTAAGACGAGGCGAGAGCGAGGCGCGGGCCACACTGAGGTTCGTGCTTGAGGCCCGTAACGAGCGAACAACGAAGCTCTTGAGGAAGAAGACGCAGCCAGCGCGACCGATCCAATGGAATCGTTCCGGCTAAACCCGAAGCAAAACCGTCGTGACCTCTGACGCGGCCCCGGGCACCTTGCGCCCTCCATGAACATTCCATTCTTCCACGGCGTTCCGGGAACGGTCGCCACACTCATGTCGGCCCTCCTGCTTTCGATGACCGTGATCACCGCACCCGTCGAGGCGGCGCGCATCCCCCTCAAGAACGGCCAGAAGATCGGCTTCATGGGAGATTCGATCACAGAGGCCGGCGTCGAGCCCCAGGGCTATGTGACGCTGGTAATCCGAGGCCTCGAGGCCAACGGCATTCGGGCCACTGCGGTTCCCGCGGGCATCAGCGGTCACAAGTCCAACCAAATGCTCGAGCGGCTCGATCACGACGTCCTGAGCAAGAAACCCGACTGGATGACCTTGAGCTGCGGCGTCAACGACGTGTGGCACGGGGCCAACGGCATCCCGCTGGAACCTTACAAAAAGAACATCACTGAAATTGTGGAGAAGTGTCGGGCCGCTGGCGTGAAGGTGATGATCCTGACGTCCACCATGATCGGCGAGGATGCGCCCAACTCCAACAACCAGAAGCTCGCCGCCTACAACAACTTCCTGCGCGACCTGGCCAAGAAGAAGAAGTGCCGGCTGGCCGACCTGAACGCCGATATGCAGGCCGCCATCACCAAGGCCGGACCCGATCACAAGGGCAACCTGCTCACCAGCGACGGGGTGCACATGAACCCCGAAGGCAATCGCATGATGGCCACCGGGGTGCTGAAAGCCTTTGGTCTCAGCGCCAAACAGCTCAAGAAAGCCCAGGACAGCTGGTCGAAACCGGCCTCGAACCCAGGGCATTGATGGGAGGGCCTCGGCGGGAGTCCCCAGGATCCACTGAGACTCTTGGCCACCCTTTCCTGCCAGCCCCTCGGTCCAGAAAACCCACCGAACCCACCCCGTCGCTCCATAGCTCCAACCCGCCATGTTCCGAGGCGTCCTGCTCCGATCGATCACTCTCTGGGTCCTCGTACTCGTGACCCCACCCGCCGTGGGCGCAGCCCTGGAATCGACACTCAGCCCGTCCCGCGTGGAACTCCGCGGAAACCCGCGGGTCCGCGAACCGGAGCCCATCGCGCCGAAGCGCCTGAGCGACAGCGCTCTCATGCGCGAAGTCCAACAGCGCACCTTCCGCTACTTCTGGGACGGTGCGGAACCCCACTCCGGAGCCGCCCGCGAACGCTTCCACGTCGACGGTGACTACCCCGACCACGACGCGCACATCGTCACTTCCGGAGGCACGGGCTTCGGCGTGATGGCCCTGCTGGTGGGCATCGAACGGAGGTTCATCACCCGAGCCGAGGGGGCCGAGCGCCTGACGCGCATCGTGGGCTTCTTGGAGAAGGCCGACCGCTTCCATGGAGCCTGGCCCCATTGGCTCGAAGGCCCCACTGGCCGGGTAAAACCCTTCAGCCGCAACGACAATGGCGGCGACCTGGTGGAGAGCGCCTTTCTGGTGCAAGGCCTGCTCTGCGTGCGCCAATACTTTCGCGAAGGTTCCCCGGCGGAACGAGCCTTGGCCGAACGCATCGACCGGCTGTGGCGCGGCGTGGAATGGGACTGGTACCAACGCGGCGGACAGAACGTCCTCTACTGGCATTGGTCACCCGATCGGGGCTGGGCCATGAACTTTCGAATCGAGGGCTACAACGAATGCCTGATCACCTACGTGCTGGCGGCCTCGTCCCCGACCCACCCCATCCCCGCGGCGGCCTACCACGAGGGCTGGGCGCGCGGCGGGCGCATTAAAAACAATACCGATCCAAAAAAACCGGGGCCGCAGTTGGAGCTCAACCACCAGGGAGATTCTCGGTCTGGCGGCCCCCTCTTCTGGTCGCACTATTCCTTCCTCGGACTCGACCCGCGCAGACTCCATGACCGCTACGCCGACTACTGGCGGCACAACGTGGAGCACACGCGAATCAACCGGCAGCACTGCATCGACAACCCGCACGGCTACCGCGGCTACGGCCCCCAGTGCTGGGGATTGACCGCTGGATACTCCGTGGGGTTTTACGCGGCGCACCGCCCGGGCGAAGACCTGGGAGTGATTTCCCCGACGGCCGCATTGTCATCCTTCCCGTACACCCCAAGAGAAAGCCTGCGGGCGCTGCGTCATTTCCACGACGACCTCGGCCATTGGATCTACGGCCCTTACGGATTCTACGACGGCTTCAGCCTCCATCACCGGTGGTGCAAACCCTGGTACCTCGCCATCGACCAGGGCCCCATCGTGGTCATGATGGAAAACCATCGCACCGGCCTGCTCTGGCGCCTCTTCATGTCCTGCCCCGAAGTGCAAACCGGGCTTGACCGGCTGGGATTCAGAAATTGAGCCCAGGCACTGATCCTCACTGGGTTCCGCAGCGCTTCTGAGGATGGGACGACCTTGGGGAATTTAACCCAAAGTCTGGAGGCTACAGGGCGACACCGTTGGCGGAGCGCGGATGGCGGGTTCCAGGCTGGTTTTCCCGGAGGCTGGGGGTTAGCCTCATCCCTTCATGAGGTTGTTGATTGCTTCCCTATGGATGTGGCTCCTGCCGATAGGCTTGGCGCAGAATGGCACCACTCCGCCTACGGCTTCCGGGCGTCCCGTACCCAAGCTGGTCCTGACCAACTCGCTGGACGCGTTTACTGCACCCGCCGCGCGAGCCCCTTCCACGACGGCCAGCACGGCTGCGGCCACCTCCACCAGCAAGGTCCAAACAGTCTCAACCAATGGGGAATCTGTCTGGGCTGAAGGCGATGGACTCCGCATCACCGCCAGCGCCGTCAGTGCCAAAGTATCGCGCTCGATCGCTGAAGCCGCCGCCGCAGGTCGCTCTCTTTCGGATCGCGACCTGACCGCCCTTCGCGGACGCACCCTCGATACCCTCATCTTTGTGCAACTGGTCCTGCGCCGGGCCGATCAGGGCGACACCAACCGCGCTCTTTTTGAAACCAAGAGCCGCATCGACGGCATGATCAAGAACGCCCCTTCCGCCGACGCCTTCTTTCGAACTCTGGCGCAGGCCGGCTACACCGAAGAATCCTTCCGCAGGGAGAAGTTCGAAGAGGCGCTGGTGGTGAATATCATCGACCGAGAGGTGAAGAACCGCATCCGTATCCCGGATTCCGAAATCCAGGGCTACTACGACTCGGATGACACTCGCTGGAAGAAGCCCGATCAGGTGAAGGCGGCCCAAATCTTTTTCGCCACCATCAACGCAGAAAATCGCGAAAAGCTGCCGACTGATGTCACCGAGGCAAAAAAGAAGAAAGCCGAAGAAACCTTGGCCCAACTGCAGGCCGGAACCAACTTTACCACCTTGGCCAAGCAAATCAGCGAAGATCCGACCTCGCGAGAACGCGGCGGAGAATACGTCTTCCAGAAAGGTCAGATGTTCCCCGAGTTCGAAAAGGCGGTCTGGGACCTCAAGCCCGGCACCCTGCACAGTCAGGTGGTCACCACCCAGTTTGGCTTCCATGTGTTCAAGAAACTTGAAGAGGTTCCGGCCCGAATCATCCCGCTGGCCGAAGTCACCGAACAAATTCGTGACCTCATGATCCAACGCGATATGGAGGTACGGATTCCAGAATACGGCGACCGACTCCGGGCCGAGGCCCACGTCAAGCTGCTGCCCGGCGCACCGCAGCCCTTCCAACCTTAGTTTTCTACCCCTACACTCTTTCCCGACATGCAAAAGACGAACGACCTCCGCGTCGTCGCCACACGACGCCTCCCGGCACCGCGCGAACTCAAGGAAGCGCTGCCAATGAACGAGCGCGCCAACGAAACCGTGGTCCAGGGTCGACTGACCGTGCAGCGCATCTTGCGCGGCGAAGATCCGCGCCTGCTCGTGGTGATCGGGCCGTGCTCCATCCACGATCCGGAAGCAGCGATGGAATACGCGCGCCGGCTCGCGGCCTTGTCAGCCGAGGTCGCAGACCAGCTTTTCCTCGTGATGCGGGTTTATTTCGAAAAGCCCCGCACGACCATTGGCTGGAAGGGCCTGATCAATGACCCGCACTTGGACGGCTCTTATGACGTCGATACCGGCCTAAGAAACGGACGGCGTCTCCTCCTGGCGGTCAACCACCTGGGTCTGCCGGCTGCCACCGAATTCCTAGATCCCGTGGTGCCACAATATTTGGCCGACCTCATTAGTTGGGCCGCCATCGGAGCCCGGACCACCGAGAGCCAAACCCACCGCGAAATGGCCAGTGGCCTATCGATGCCCGTAGGCTTCAAGAACGGTACCGACGGTTCCCTGCAAATCGCCATCGACGCCATGCTGTCGGCGCGCCACTCACATCATTTCCTGGGCATGGACCAAGAAGGGGTCACTGCCGTCGTGCGGACCACCGGCAACGAAGACGGCCATGTCGTCCTGCGCGGCGGACGGGCGAACACGAATTTCGACGCAGCCTCCATCGCCGACGCGGCGGCCCAATTGAAGGCGGCCAAACTGCCTGAAGCCCTGATGGTGGATTGCAGCCACGCCAATTCTGGCAAGCAGCATGCCCGTCAGGAAGACGTCTGGATAAACCTCATCGCCCAGCGCGCCGAGGGCTGCAAGCCGCTCATCGGCGTGATGGTCGAAAGCCACCTGAGCGAAGGCGCTCAAGCGCTGAAGGATCCCAAGGACCTCAAATACGGCCTAAGCATCACCGACGCCTGCCTGGGCTGGGAAGTCACCGAGCGCATGCTGCGGAACGGCGCCGAAATCTTGCGCAAATCGGCCGTGGCCCGTCCGACGGCAGCGCCCGTTGCAGCGACGACGATCTGACGTCCCAACGGACAGCCAGACTCAACCACCGCCCGCCATGCTCCCCGCCCTGAGCACCGCGCAATGGATTGCCATCGCGGTGGCCACGGCGGTGGGGCTGGCCTTGGTGCTGCTTTTCCTGAAGCTCGGCTTCAAGGTCCTGAAAGCCCTCCTGATCCTCGCCCTGGTGGCCTTCGTTGCCGCCTTCACCACCTTCCTCATCCTCGCCTACCGCAAGGGCTGGTGAGGCACGGACTGGAATCGACTCACCGAGTGGGCCGGACTGATCCCGAGCAAGGGGTCAGTTCTTGATATTGATCCATAAATCGGCCGAAGCCACTGTCCAGTCATGGCCCGCAAGTTGAGGGTCGAGTAGGCTGGCGCAGATGATCGAGCGGATGGGGGCGGAGCATTACGGCAAGGAGCGCGCGGAGACGGCGGAGGCGCTGGCGGAACTAATTATCGCGGAGGAGTTGAAGCTGGGGCGGTGGCAGGAAGCTGATCTCAAAACTCGGCCCAAGGGGGATTCAGTGAAGGTGGCTTTGGCGACGCGCTTGCGGGCGGAGACGACGATGACGGTGGGGTGGATCGCCGAGCGTCTGGCGATGTCTCAGCAACGTTCCGGAATCCACGGCAAGTGGCCGGTTTGGGCAAGGGGTCAGTTCTTGATATTGATACATAAAGCGGCCGAAGCCACTGTCCAGTCATGGCCCGCAAGTTGAGGGTCGAGTAGGCTGGCGCAGATGATCGAGCGGATGGGGGCGGAGCATTACGGCGAGGAGCGCGCGGAGACGGCGGAGGCGCTGGCAGAACTAATCATCGCGGAGGAGTTGAAGCTGGGGCGGAGGCAGGAAGCTGATCTCAAGACTCGGCCTAAGGGGGATTCAGTGAAGTTGGTTTTGGCGGCGCGCTTGCGGGCGGAGACGACGATGACGGTGGGGTGGATCGCCGAACGTCTGGCGATGTCTCAGCAACGTTCCGGAATCCACGGAAAGTGGCCGGTTTGAAATCCGCTGTTTTGCCAGATCCTCGGATCCGTTTTCTTTCCGGATGAGCTCTAGCGTTTCTTCATTCTTCCAGATGAGGCCGAACGCGTCCGCGGCCCACCAGACTTGATAATTGTTCCCTCGGGCAACCGACAAGCTGAGGCCGGATCGATGATCCGTTCAGTTTCTGTGCTGAGTGTTTTTCAAACCGGCAGGTTTCATCGGTTTTCATACCGTCACTGACAGCGATGGGCACGCGTGGTTATCTGAACCATATCTTCTATCGCCGGAGGAAGCTGGGCGGGGAGTAGCCAATATCAAGAACTGACCCCTTGATGCTGACCCCTTTAACCCCTTTAACCCCTTTATGACCCCTTTATGACCCCTTTACGAGTCACCTTCGGAGGCACGCCTTTCCCCGAGCCGGCCTGAGGTGCGCGCTCGGGGGCGCCATTACGGCGGCCATGGCAGGTATCACAAAGTTGGGTGTGCCAATAACGCATGGGGTGTGAAACGCTCGCTCGCGGCGGCGGCAGACCGTGTCAGGCGGCGACAAATGGCTTTACATCGTGATTGAGCTGTCGACCTGACTCCTGCTCAAGCTTCCAAAGATCGAAGGCCACTTGGAGGTTCAGCCAGTTGCGTGGATCGACCCGAAAATACCGGCCGAGACGAGCAGCGGTATCTGGGCTGATCGCCCGCCGTCCCGCCAAAATTTCGCTCAAACGACTCTGGGGAATACCAGTGGCCTTGGAAGCTGCGAGCTGGGTTATGCTCATCGCTTCAAAGAACTCGGTGCGAAGGATGATGCCTGGATGGATGCGTGAAGCGGTCTGATTCATGGGAATGGCGTTTAGAGTTTAATGATAATCGACAATCTCAACTTGTTCGGCATCGGTGCCGGACCAAAGGAAGCAGATGCGCCATTGGTCGTTTATTCTGATCGAGTGCTGGCCGCGTCGATTGCCTTTGAGTGCCTCTAGGCGATTACCTGGTGGTATCTTGAGGAAAACTAACTCAACGGCGGCATCGATCAGCTGTAACTTGATGAGCGCTCGCTGCCAGATATCACCCGGCAGGCGTCGAGAGCGCCCTGTGAGCCACAGCTTTTCAGTGTCACGGTCGGCGAAGCTCTTGACCACAAGTGATAGTCACCTAACCCCGATTATTCGTCAAACGGATATTATCCACCAAACAGATAATCGCGCGATAAAAGGGTCAAAAAAGGGGTCAGAAAAAGGGGCAGTTCTTGATATTGGCGAGTGAAGCAGCCAAAGCCACCCTCCGTCATGGCCCGCCAGTTGAGAGTCGAGTAGGCTGGCGCGATGTATCACGTCATGAATCCCGGTGACCGACGCGAACGGATCTTCATGGATGATGCGGATCGCCAGCGCTTCGTCGAGACGCTGGGCTAGGTTTGCGCCAAGACGGGCTGGCAGGTTCACGCCTATGTCCTCATGCCGAATCATTTTCATTAGGTGGTCGAGACACCGCAGCCCAATCTGGTCGCCGGGATGAAATGGTTGCTGGGCACTTACACGATTCGCTTCAACCGGCGTCACAAGCTCTTCGGCCACTTGTTCTCTGGGCGCTACAAGTCGCTGATCGTGGACGGATCGGGCAGCGGTTATCTCAAGAGCGTGGGCGATTACGTCCACTTGAATCCGTCGCGAGCGAAACTGGTGGGGTGAAACAATATCAAGAACTGACCCCTTTTTGATCACAAGGAAGTGACCCACCTGAGCATTGACCAAGCGCGTGCAGAGAGAAGCTGGGCGACTTGACGGTGTCGGACATTTGTCCGACGCTGTTGGCATGGTATCGTTCGTCACCACTCGTGAGCTATCCAAGCAACCGGGACGCGTCATGCGCCAACTGCGCGCCAGGGGTCCGCAGGTGATCACGCAGAACGGCGAGCCTGCCGCCTATCTGGTGCCGACAAGCGGTATGGGCGTTGAGGCCGACCTCGATGCCCTGCGGAGGCTGCTCCTCGGGCGTGCGCTGGACGCCGCTCAGGGAGAAGCGGCCAAGTCAGGCGCCACCGAACTGATCCCAGCTGACATCGACGCGGAGATCGCCGCTGTTCGGGCCGAACGTAAGCGGCGCCATGCTTCCAAGGCATGAGCGCTTGGCCTCAAGCGTGGGTGGTCGACGCCAATGTCTTGGTCTCGGCTGTGCTCACGCCAGGAGGCACCTGCGACCAAATTATCCGCGCCGCTGTCGACGGGAAAATCCGGCTCGCGTGGAATGCTCCCATGGTCGCGGAGTACCGTGCGGTACTCCTTCGGCCGAAGTTCGGGCTCTCAACAACAGCAGTGTCAGCGTTGCTCGCAGCCTTTGGCCCAGCGGGCCAAGTCTCCCTGCGAGAGGTCCCGCCGCTGCCGGATCCTGATGATGAGGTTTTCCTCGCTGCGGCCCTGGCCACCGCTGACAAGATCCTCGTCACTGGCAACCGGGCGCATTTCCCGCCGGGCAGGTGTGCGCCCGTTCGGGTGCTAAGCCCGGCAGAGGCCGTTCAAGAACTGGTGAAGCCCTAAGGCAGTGGTGGCATCAGGCGGAGGCGCGGGCGGAACTCATCATCGCGGAAGAATTGAAGCGGGGTCGGTGGCAGGAAGCTGATCTGAAAACTCGGCCCAAGGGGGATTGAGTGAAGGTGGCTTTGGCGGCGCACTTGCGGGCGGAGACGATGATGACGGCGGGGTGGATCGCCGAGCGTCTGGCGCTGGGCACGCGCGGTTGTCTAAACCATCTCTTGTTTCGCCAGAGGAAGCTGGGCGGGGAGTAACCAATATCAAGAACTGACCCCTTTGCTTGACCCCTTTGCTCAGGAGGTAATGATATTGATTCCCTTTAGTCCAAAAAGCGGAGCGGCGGCGAGGAAGTGGCGGTCGTTGGAATAAACCTCGGTGAAACCGTGCTCAGCCGCACATGCAAGGTGGAGGGCGTCGGCGGCGCGGAGGAAGGCGGTTTGCGGGAGGTTGGCATACCGTCCAGCCATCGAAGCGACGAGAGCCGCTTCAACTGGGAGCCAAAGATATGCCTCGGCGGCGCAGTCATTTTGAAACTGCTCCACACAAGCTTGAAAGATGGCCGAGGCTAGCCGCCCCTCCCGAAAAGCTCGATGTAATGCTGCAGGAACCTCCACCAATGCGTGCCCTGCGGATGCAACTTGATCCTTATAGCAAAGCTCACGAACCGCTTCGTGACCGGGCTCAGCAAGGTAAAGCCGCACCAGATAGCTGGTGTCGCAATAAATCATAGCAAGACGTCATCCTTGATGCCTGCGATGATGTCCTCGATTGAGCCGGTGCCTGGCGTCAGCTTATTTAGACCAGATTCTTCCGCAGCGGCGAACTCCGGCGTCAGCTTACGCCGAGCGAAATAAGGAACAGTAGCCGTGGCCGTGGCCGGATCAGTCAGATTTTTTTCCAAGGACGTCAGAACGATTTGTCTGAGGGTTTGGCCGCGTTCAATGGCTCGTATTTTGACTTTTTTGTAAAGCGCTTCCGGGATGTCTATGGTCGTTTTCATAGATTAAAAATATAGAAAGACGGATTCCCGTCAATCCGTCTTCCCATCTCTAATGACGAGCCAAGTGACGAGTTCGCGGTAGGTCTTCTCGTGGACCTGTTCCTTCGCATCCGGCAAGACGAAGCCCCGTCCGGATTGGAAACCGGAGGCGGAGCGTTTGCAGGCGGAGACGACGATGACGGTGGGGTGGATCGCCGAGCGTCTGGCGATGGGCACGCGCGGTTATCTGAACCATCTCTTATATCGCCGGAGGAAGCTGAGCGAGGAGTTGTTCAACGACAATTATTCTTCCCCACGCGGGAAAAATAATCGTCGTCGTACAAGGAGTAGCCAATATCAAGAACTGACCCCTTTACAAGGAGTAGCCAATATCAAGAACGGACCCCTTCACTGACCCCTTCACTGACCCCTTCACGGGGGCCCATTGAACCCTTCATGGATTAGGAAGGGCATCTGGGTACCTAGCTGGCTCAATCGACAATAATCGTTGAAAAACCGCTTTCGGAAGGTCCCCATAGAGGTGCTCCAATAACCGTCTTGTTCGGTCGATGCCGGCCTGTTGTTTCAACCGTGCCATGGCGATTTTCCTATCGGCGAACCATCGGATTGATCGGAGTTCCTCCGCCCGGAGCTCTGGATCGGAGATCTCTTGGGCCTCATCCAACTTTCGTTGCGTATTCAACAGGATTTGCCCCTGATCGTAGCGACGGCCCTGAACATCCTCACTTGAGTTATATATAACGTAAACACCACTGTAAACTAATCCACTATCCCGGGCAGCGGGATGCTCTTCGAGGATTTCCAGATATTCCGCCGCGATTGGATCAGCCTTGAATTCTTTCTCACAGGCCGCTTTGGCCAACGTCTCGAATTCCTCGGTGCCGAACTTGCGGAAGAACGGGGGAAATTGGCCTACTGCCACCATGGTTGTGTTGGAGGAAAGGGTGTAGACGTTGGTGATGGTGTCGCCCCGCAGGATACGAGCGATTTCGTCGTCAATCTTCCGGGCAGGTTCTGGACCCGGAGCTTGGCCCAAGCGGTTGGTAGAACCTGAGGGCCCTCCGGTCCGAGAACTTGAGGGGGGGTTCGACGGGGAGTCGGTCAGCGGCAGGGCGGCCGTGGGACTCGCGCTCGGGTTTCTCCGAGGCACCCACCAGAAGAGGCCCAACAGCGCCACGAAGAGAAAGAACATCCACAGCGTCCGGTTCCTGGCGCCGGGAGTGTTCGGTTCGGGAGGCTGGTGGATCGGCGGGGAGGGTGGGCGTTGGTTCATGGCGCTTGCAAGGGTTCAGCGGGCTCGTAGATCTCGATGGACATCAATCGTTGGTGAACCGCCTTCGGCAACTCGCCATAGAGTAGAGTGAGCCGTTGCTTGAGGCGCTCCCCTGCATCCCGGTAATCTAAATCGATGATGGTCCCTTCCACGGACAGCTTGGTTTCCTCGTCATTGGGCTGCTGGCGCTGAGCATCATCCAACAGTTGTGAGTTAAGGCGTTGGTTGCCGAGTTGGCTGCCTCGATCGGAGTTCTTGTACCCCTCGTCGCGGAGTTGCCGCATTCGAGCGCGAGTCGCGTAGGCCTCTCGGATGCCACTGTAAAGCCTCTGGGAGTCGATGGCCGTCGGGAAGTCTTCGAGGATGGCCTTGATTTCAAGAAGATTGGTTTCCGTCGCGACACGTCGCTCAAAATCCGCCTTGGCTGCCGTTTCGTAGTCCAAGGAGCCTAGGCGTCGTTCCATGGGATGGGGACTCATGACCCGGACGATGAATTGGGTAGGTGATACCTGATAAGTGTTGGTGATCATGCCCGAGTCGGATTCCTCGCTGATGAGCATCGGCCCGTCCCCGGCCATTCGCCCCCACAGGGTAACGCGTTTGTTGGGCTGGATCCCCTGGGTTGGCTTCGGCGCCGCTGCGCGCGCCGCATCAGGTCCGGTTGCCGAAGTTCGGTCGGGTTCTGGGACCGATCGGTCCGCAGGTGGGAGGAACCGCCAAACCGCCATCGCAACAATTAGAAGGAAGCTGCCAATCCAAAGGGCCGGTGTCTTTTTCATCATCAAATAATAACGGATCATCTGTTGAAACCAAACCCAGCCCCATCTCCGGAGCTTAGGTTGATCCATCGTAGATCCGGCCAGTTCGCTTGTTCATGAATGTCCAGGCGACCTCTGCACCCAATGTGCAGAGGGTCTGCAATCCAACGGCCGGGAACCATTGCCTGCCCGAATCCGAACCATCATGGCTCAGTACCCAAGAAAACGTCTTCGAGTTCTACATGCGGAAGTGGAAAGGGAACTTCTTTGGGGCGGAATCGGAAGAGTGTCTCAAGCGTTTTATCACTTAGCTGAGGATGGTACTTTCTAAGAGCTTCAGCTCCTTCTTCCTGAAACCAAGTCCGGAACTGGATGATTGTTTTTATTTCCCGTTTTATGGATTCGAGTTCTGACGCTGTTGCTGGATCGGTTTCTGCGCCAGACAATTCCTTCTCAGTTATTCGTGATTTTAGGAATTCGACTTGATGATCGTACTCACCAAGTCGGAGAGCAAAATCATGCAGCACCCGAAAGGCCCGCCAATGGAACTGCTGCGGAATACCACTCTTGGAAAGGAATTCGAAATACAGATTCGCCTCGGGTATTTCATCAAAAATATTTAAATATCGGTTTTGAATACCTTCTTCCACAGTCAAGGCTTGAGCAGAGGTGTGGCTGGCAACTTGAGGTTTTTCAAAAAACGAGGGCTTATTTTGATTATTTGTTGAATTTGATAATTCAATGGAAACTAAATTATCCAACGAGTCTAGGTCAGAGTTTTTTTGTTTATCGTTAGTTGGTTTTAGCATTAAATACGCAACTAAGCAAACCGCTAGAGTCAAACAAAAAACGCCCCCCCATCTTCTAAGATTCATAAACTTGCCGATCATTTTTGGTTCCTCTCTGTTTTCAGTGGGAAGGGGTTAACTGTTGGAAGATGGTGCCGAGCTCTGACTCCAGAGGAGTTGTTTGGACAGTTCCTCGGGCTTGGGAAGGCTTGGCGTGGTCTGGAGGGTCGGATTCAGGCGAATCCCTCGACATTGGTGTTGAATGTGGACGAAACGCCTCAGCTGTGGCCGGAGGAGAATACGAGGGCTGGTATCCCCGATGGTCAGATTCGGCAAGTCGGCTAGTCGGCCTTTGCCCTTCGCGAAAGGTCCTGCGCGAGGATTGAGCAGGGATCACCCGGGTGGCGATGTCTGCCTCGGGCCACGACGGGCAAGCAACACACACCAGGGTCTGGCGACCGAAAATTCGGTGCAGATTCCATGGGTGTGGTTGACTTCTCATCGGCTCGGTTGGTTTCATGTAGTAAGCATTCCTTGAAATCAATATTTTTAATTATTTTTTGATTTTTAATTACCAATTTACTCCGATGCGAAGGGCGCGATTATTGATCTTTTTAGAACTATTTTGCGTCATCTACCCCCTGTTTTCGCAGCGTCTTCTTGCGCGGTGATTATTTTTTCCGCACCCACAGGTGGCCGGCGGAGTTCTCCAGAGTTTTAACGTAGTGGCGCTCCAGGAAGTTCGTGCCGGCGAAGGGGCTGTAGATGGTAGCACGAGAATTGTCGGTCAGGCCGTAGGTCCAGATCGAGTCAGCCGGAGTCTTTTCCAGGATCGCCAGCGCCGATTCCGGGCTTAGGTCGCCGCACAGGCGGCGCTTATCCACCAACAACTCCAGCCCCTTCACGGGCACCGCGCCGGAACGGAACAGCGTCAGGCTGGGGTTCGCAAAAACCGTCCCGGTCTGAGATCCCTGGCTCTCCAGCATCTCCAGCATCGCTTGCTCGTCTCGGTCCTGCTGTGGATTCACCGTCCGATGCACCGCGCGCAGGTTCTCCGCCAGCACCAGCACACCCCCGGCCATCGCGCAGGCCAAGACGGTAGCTCGCAGGCTCCAGGCCATCCGCATCCGGCCGGTGGTGCCGGCATCGAGGCCTTCGCCGTCCCGTCCTCTTCCCAGGATCCGCAGCAGGCCCCACAGTGCGCGGGCCGTCAGCGCCACGGTCGGGGCCACCAGCGCCGCCATCGGCAGGGCCACGTGGATGAGGTAGTATCCGTGCCAGAACGGATACACCCACAGCACCCCGGTAGACACCAGCAGGGTCATGGCCCACGGAAACACCCACCGCCGGATCCGCGGGTGTCGCCAGGCTAACAACAGGCTGGTAGGCACCAGCGCGAGGCTCGCGTAGGCGTCCCACCAGACATCGGTCAACGCACGAGTGTTGGTACGGCTGCGAAGTTCGGCTCCGCCCCCGTCGCCGAACACCCCGCGCACGTGGGAATCGTGCACCGTGGACCAATCATGCCCGCCGGCCGCCAGCAGCAGCCCTGCACCCCCAATCGCTACCCCGCCGAATAGCAGCGTATTGCCGAGGATTCTCAAACCCAACGCCCGATCACCCCGTCGGGCCCGCCAGAGGGCGTGCACAAACACCCAGAACGCCAACTGCGCCGGCAAGGCAGCCGTCAACTTCACGGCCAGGGCCCAGCCGGTCAGGGCCCCCGCTCCGACGATCGCCCAGCCTGTGGGGCGCTCCAGCCAGCTCCAGAACAGCAGGCTGCCCATCAGGGCCAGCGCGATCGACGTCGGTTCGAGCATGCAGGCGCCCAATAACTGGGTGAGATCCGGGTTCACCAACAGCAGCGGAGCCAACGCTAGTCCAGCCCAACGCCCCGCCATCGACTCGGCCCGTGCCGCCGCCGCCGACAGCGCCACGGTCATCAGCGCGGATACCAAGACCCGGGCCGCCTCTACCGACGCCCCGGTCACTGCAAACCACCCGTGCAGCATCCACATTAAGGTAGCGGGCTGGTCATCCCACATCGTCCGGTACCAGTGCGGATCGGCCAAGAGCACCCGGACCTTCAAGAGTTCGAGCGCCTCGTTAAACTCCCAAGGTGAATGCCCCCCATCCACCGCCTGCATCCAGAACAACGTCCCCACAAAGAACCAAACGCCCCAGTGGAGGAGACGTCGGGCCGGGCCAACGGGCTTCTTGGATGGCACCGGTAGGTTCATCGGACACTTGCGCACTCATGGGACCCTGGCACGATCGACAATCAAGACGGTCGCGCCGGGAAGACAGAAAGAACTGCCGGAGACTGGCAGGAATCCGCGACGAGGACGATCCCTAATAGATCATTCCCAAATGACAACCGCGGGGCTGGCTCCTCAGACCAAAACGGACACCAAATTTGAGGGCACTTGGGAAACCACAGGGACTTACATACGTACACTTATGCTTCCTAGCATTTTCGCTGCACTCGACGGCGAAGCCCAATCAGAACTATAACCACAACCGGGGCCAAAACCATCATACTGATCACAGAGCGAACAACCATCACCTTGGGATAGCGACCGATCAATGCTGGATTTCGTGGTACGTAAACTTGAGTCGAATTTGCCCTATAGTTTGTATCTAACCATCCCGCTCTTCTGTACGCTTCCAAAAGAAGTTTAAGAACATCTTCATCCGAAGCTGAAACAAAATATCCTTTTTGTTTAAGTTCGTGGCATAAGGAAAGTTTTTTTGCCACATCCGCAATTTTTGATAACTTTTCATATCCTGATATCTCCAATAAATGAATACTTATCGCATTACTCTTATAATACTCAGGCGAGCAACCCTCAATTTTTCCGAGAAGCTTAACTGAGTTGCTTGGTTGATTAATTGATAATGCAGTTTCCGCTGCTCGATGGGCCCAAAAACCAGCAGGCATGACTCCGTCACTTGTTTCATTAACAGTTTCATAGAATTGCTGGAGCACGCGCGAGACCTCGTTAGTTTTGCCTGCTTCAACTAGCATTCGACTAAAATCCAGCACCGCTACATTTAAAACAAAATTTGTTTTCGGAGAAAACTGAAGTTCATGAATTAACTGCAAACCCTCATCCCATCGCTGAAACTTTGTACAGCAATTTAAGAGTGCGGCTTCCACACCCGCTCGCAACGCTGCGTCTTCTGGTTTATGGAGCCCATCTCTAACCCTTCTAATGACCGAAAAAGCTGCTTGCTCGTTCAACACGTCCGCAACTGCAGTGCAAGCCTCTAAGCCAAACGTATAACCTTGCGGGAAGACACGTCGTTTTTCCCTAATATACTCAAAAATCAAAACTTCACCTTTGCCGTTGTCACCGGCCGAGAAATGATGGCGAGCTTGGGCTAAAAGGGGTTCGGAGTCAAACTGAGAAAAGTTTTGACCACATGCAGCAAGAGATCCACAGAGAATCCATACCACAAACACCAGGGATGCAAAAAGTGGGTTCCAAATTCTTAAATTATATATACTCACAATCAGATAAGCCTATCACCATAAATTTTTGATAACGAGTTGTGATAATTAAGACAGCCATCCCCTTGTGATCTATTGAGGGCAGTTTGGGTTGCATGGATTCGGTTGGGCTGCATCGGGGTTGCCGTAAGCTCTAGCGAAGAGTGAAATTGTTTGTGTTAAGAGTTCCGGCCTAGAATTTATGGGTATGCCATTTACAGTTGTGTAATAAATTACTGTTCCCCTACGAAAGGTCTTTGCAATGTCTGCGTTGTGCGCTACGCACCGGGTCCACCATTCCTTTTTCACTGTGCCGGCAGTACCAGACACCGTTTCTGTAGCCCAACCGACATCCAGTTTCCAAACCTTGGCTGTAATTCCGGTTCCAGAACTGAATTTCTGCGCTAATTTTCCATCCACAGATGCTGTTACTTGGCAGAATTCCATAGGCGCCCCCGCGTAAGGACACCCGTCGTTGGTGCATTCTGATTGAACCTCTAGCTGAACAGTTTCATTAGGCCCCCAGTTTGGACCCGCTGTGAAATTGAATCCCTGTCCATCGGCATTGAAACCAACGCTCATCAGAAGAACACACATAAGCTGGTAAATAAAACTATTTAGATTTTTCAAAATATTTTTGTAATTGCCTGATTACTGTTAATTTATTTTAACGTTTATTGATTTGATTAACATTAACACGATCATTTTTTGGTTCCTCGCTGTTTCCAGTGGGAAAGGGAGAATTGAGGAAGATTGCACCGCGCGGTAACAGCGGAGAAGACGCTTGCGGAGAGATTCCGGACCTTGGAGTTGAAGCTGATGGAAGCTTCTGAGCCGAGGCTGGAGTCAAGTACGCAGGTCGGCAGGTCGGCAGGTCGGCAGGTCGGCAGGTCGGCGTCACACGGCCCGCGAAAGGTCCTGCGCGAGGATTGAGCGGGGATCACCCGGGTGGCGATGCCTGCTTCGGGCCGCGACGGGCTACCAACACACACCACAAACTGCCGACCGAAAATTCGGCGCAGATTCCAAGGGTGTGGTTGATTTCTCATCGGATCTAATTGATTTGTGCAGTAAGCATTCCTTACGGTCAATATTTTTAATAATTTTTTGGTTTTTTAATTACCCACTTTACACGATGCGAAAGACGCGTTTATTGGCCTTTTTAGGGCTATTTTTGGGCATCTACCCCCTGTTCTGGCAGCGTATTTTGGATCGTTGATTAATTTTTTGGCACCGACAGGGGACCTGCGCAGTTTTCAAGCGATTTCACGTAGTGCGATTCTAAAAAATTTGTTCCCGCGAAGGGGCTGTAGATTGTCGTTATGCCTTGGGGCGGGTCGTGGGTCTACAACGCATCGGGCGGGGTCTTTTGCAGGACCGCGAAGGCCAACTCGGGGCTCAGGTCGCCGCACAGGGGGCGCTTTTCTACCACCAGTTTCAGACCCTTCACCGGCAGCGCGCTGGAGCGGAAAAGCGTTAGGCCGGGACTGCTGGCGAAGAGAGTCCCCGTCCGGGATCCATGGCAGTCCAGCATCTCCAGCACCTTCAGCACTGTCAGCACTGTCAGTGACGGTGTGAAAACCGATGAAACCTGCCGGGTTGAAAATCACTAAGCCCAGAAACTCAACGGATCATCGATCCGGCCTCAGTTTGTCATTTGCCCGAGGGAATTCTTATCAAGTCTGGTGGGCCCCGGACGCGTTCGGCCTCATCAGGAAGAAGGAAGAATCGCTGGCGCTCAATCCGGAAGAAAACGCACCCCAAGAACACGGCAAAACCGTGGATTTCAAACCGGCAGATTTACGTGGATTTCGGAACGGTGCTGACACAGCACCTTCAGCACCTCCAGCATCTCCGGCTCGTCGCGGTCCCGATTCGGGTTCACTGTTCGGCGCAGGGCACGCGGGTTCTCCGCCAAGACCAGGACTCGGGCGGCCTACCCAACCCCGCCTCGGACCTCGGCTCCCGCAATCCGAGTTCCAACCCGGACAGCAATCTGGACCGCAACTCGTACCCAGCGCTTTCCTCGAAATCCGCGCCTTGCGTGACGGGGCGGGGTCTGGCATTTTTTGAGAGTCGAAGTGCCATGCGTTTCAACCTCTCCATTCAGGCAATCGGATTGATCGGGCAGATCGAGAAGATCCAGAAGATCGAGACGATCGGAATCCGGAAGATTTCGGGACGATCCGAGAGCCGGTACTGTTGAACGCCTGGGAAGAAGCCCCGTTCCGCACGCCGGAACGGGGTTTTTTGATTCCCACCCCACCCGACTTCAGGGCCGAATTCAGGACAGCACGACACCGACCTCATTCATGAAGCCAAAGCAGATCGAAATCTACGACACCACGCTCCGGGATGGTTCCCAGGGCGAGGGCATCAATTTCTCGCTCTCCGACAAGCTGCGGATCGCGGAGCGGCTCGATCAGTTCGGGGTTCATTACATCGAGGGCGGCTGGCCGGGCTCCAATCCGAAGGACCTGGAGTTCTTCAAGCAGGCCGCGCGCCGCAAGTGGAAGAACGCTCGCATCGCCAGCTTCGGCTTCACTCGCCGCAAGGGCGTTGCGGTCGAGAACGACGAGCAAATCCGCATGCTGCTCGATGCCGAGACGCCCGTGATCACTATCGTGGGCAAAACCTGGCTCTTGCACGTGACGGAAGTTCTCCGCGCCAAACCCGATGAGAACATTGGCATGATCGGCGACACGATCCGCTTCCTGAAAGACCACGGAAAAACCGTGGTGTATGACGCTGAACACAGCTTCGACGGCTTCAAGGACCAGCCCGAGTACGCGCTGGCCACTTGGCAGGCGGCCGAGCAGGCCGGTGCCGATATTATCTGCCTGTGCGACACCAACGGCGGATGCCTGCCGTCAGAAATCGCGCGCATCACCGCCTTTGCCAAGGGCAAGCTCAACACTCCCTTAGGCATCCACACCCACAACGACTGCGGGCTGGGCGTGGCCAATGGCATCGCTGCCCTTGAGGCCGGTGCGACCCAAATTCAGGGTGTGATTAATGGCTACGGTGAACGCACCGGTAATTGCAACCTCACGAGCGTGATCCCGATTGTGCAGTTCAAGATGGGATTCCGGGGCGTGCCGGCCAAGTCACTGCCCAAGCTCAAGGAACTGTCCGAATTTGTGGACGGCGTCGCCAACATGCGCCACGACCCGCGCCAACCGTGGATCGGCCAGACGGCCTTCGCTCACAAGGGCGGCATCCATGTGCACGCCATCGAGCGCGTGGCTCGCAGCTACGAGCACATCACGCCGGAGTCGGTCGGCAATCATCGTCGCGTGCTCGTCAGTGACATGTCTGGCCGGACCAACATTTTGGTGAAGGCCGCCGAGCTGGGCTTCAAGCTGACCGCGAGCCAACCGGAGACTCAGGCCATCACCTCCAAGATCAAGGACCGGGAAAACGCCGGGTACGAATACGAGGCGGCCGAAGCGTCCCTGGCGCTGCTCATCCGCGGGGTGCTCGGCAACAACCCTGAGCTGCTCTTCACCGTCGATGGTTATCATGTCTCGATGCGGGCCAACGGTCCGCAGTCGGTGTGTGAAGCCACCGTCAAGGTGCGGGTCGGCAATCAGGTGCACCACACGGTGGCCGAAGGTGACGGCCCGGTGAATGCCCTGGATGGGGCTTTGCGCTCGGCGCTGGCCAAGTCGTTCCCAAAAATCCGGGCGCTGACCCTGACCGATTACAAGGTCCGGATCCTCGACGGCGTCGCCGGAACCGGAGCCAAAACGCGCGTGCTCATCCAGAGCACCGATGGCAAACGCGAGTGGGGCACTGTGGGCGTGAGCGAGAATATTATCACCGCTTCGCTGGAGGCGCTGGTGGACTCCATGGAGTACGCGCTCCTCAAGAAATAGTGATTTAGGCCAGAGCCTGTGTTTGCCAAAACACGGCTGGCGGCATAGCAATGGGCACGCACTCCTGCAGCGGAGTGCTGACGTCGGCGTTGGGCGCGTGGTGGAATTGGCAGACACGATGGACTTAGGATCCATTGGCGAAAGCTGTGCAGGTTCAAGTCCTGTCGCGCCCACCACGATCGACGTCACGGCTCACGCCGAACACGCCTCACTCGCCAAAAATCGTTCCCTTCCAGCACCAGCACCACGGATGAATGCCCACGGGAACACGAAACGACTCCCCTCACCCGTTTCCCTCGGCAAGGCTTCGATGGCCGCGTTGAGCCTTTTTCTGGCCGGATGCAGCCCCTCGGGAGAACGGGCGTTGATCGAGGGAGACCGTCTGCTCCAGATCGGCAAGTCAACCGAGGCCATACCATTGCTGGAGCGGGCCGCCTTGGATCTTCCGCAAAATGCCCCGGCTCTCAATCATCTGGGACTTGCCTACCACGCCAGCGGCAAGACCAACGAGGCCCGGCGAGCCTATTTGCGAGCGCTAGAGGTCGACCGTAACCGGATCGAGGCCACCTACAATTTGGCCATTACCCACCTCGAACGCGGTGAACTGCTGGAAGCGGAGAAGGGCTTGAGGGCCTACTTGGTGGCCCACCCCACAGACGCGGCTGTCTGGGAAGTTCTCGCCCAACTGCAGTTTCAGTCGGGTCGTTGGGACGATGCTGAGCGTTCCTTCGCCACCATCCAACCAACTGGGGCCATTAGTGCCGACGGTTGGAATAGCCGGGGCCTGCTGAGTCTGCGAAAACGGCGATTCAAGGATGCGGTCAATTGTTTCCAATACGCTCTCAGCCTCAACCCGGCGGCCACCACGCCTCTCTACAACCTGGGTGTTTCCCATCAGCTTCAAGGGGATCGGCGGTCCGCGGCGGCCCAATATCGCCGCTGGCTCGCGGTCAACCCGAGCGCCCCTCAAAGCGCCGCCGTGCAGGAGTTGGTCCGCCAGTGGGAAACCCCGGCGACTCCGCCCACCGCCCTAGTCAGCACCAATGCGCCGACGCCGTTAGTTCCGCAGAGACCCGGCCGACCGACCGCCCCGGTGGCACCCACCCAGCGGACCAATGCTGTGGCCGTGACCGAAGCCCCGAGACCCCTTGCGACGACGACACCTCCGTCGACCACTCCCACGAGCCCGGCCCGCACGCCTGAGCCCGCGGCCGCCAAGCCGGTCGCGCCTCCGCAAATCGTCCCTCCGCCTCCGCCTCCGCTTCAGGTCGTCAACGTGCAGGAAGATCCGCCTCTGCGTCCGGCCCAAGACGAGCCCGTGGCCAAACCCGCCGCCAAACCGGTCGCGGCCGCTCCGACAGGGGTCGCAGCGCCTACGCCTCAGAAGCCCACCGAGCCGGCAACTTCCACGGTCGCCTCTCCGATCGCCGCAGAGGGCAAGGCTGATGCGACGGAGACCGACGACGCCAATAACCCCGCCAAGCGTTCACTGTGGCAACGTGTGACCCCAGGCAAATGGGCCAACCCCGTGCAATGGTTTCGCAAGTCTTCGGAAACCAACACCGCCGCGGCCTCCGATGCCCGGCCGCCGGGAAACCCCGCCGAGGTCGCCGCCAAGGCGGCGTCCAAACCCAGCTCTTCGCCGCAGAAAAAACCCACGCCTCTGTCACCGCCCGCCGCCGTGGGTCCAGCGACCGCGCCGATCACCGCCGCAACGACTCCAGCGACAGCCTCAGCGGCTCCGTCCAAGCCGGCACCCCGCACCGAAATCGCTCAGGTCCGGCGCCCCGCCCCGCCCCGCTACGTCCGACGTGCGATAGGTCTGCTGCCTGCGGGCAATCGCACCGCGGCCGAACCGCACTTTCAGCAAGGCATTGGTGCCCATCAACGCCGAGACCTCATTAACGCGGCCGCCCAGTATCGTCGAGCCACCGAGGTCGATCCGTCCTTCCACGAGGCCTATCACAACCTCGCCCTAGTCGCCCTAGATCAGGGAGATGTGAATCTCGCTCTTGTCGCCTGTGAGCAGGCCCTGCTCCTTCGCCCCGCCGACTCCGAGTCGCGTCGCAATTTCGCTGTGGCGCTCAAGCAGGCCGGCTATCCCCAAGACGCCGCCGAGCAAATCGAACTGTTCCTCGCCGCCAAGCCCACCGAGACGGCGCTCCATCTGGCCGCCGCGGGCTTATACGCCGGCGAACTGGACGACCCGGCCAAGGCCCGCAACCACTACGAATCGGTGCTGGCCCTCGAACCCAGCCACCCCCAGGCGGCAGCCATCCGTGGATGGTTGGCCTCTCATCCGAAATAGGCCTTCACAACCGGGACCCCTGACCCACGACTCCCAGTGACTCCCGATTCCGTCCCGCCACCGATACTGATGCCTCCGGTCCCTCCGACCTCTGAGCGTCAAGCCCAAGGCAAGTTTCACTGCCCGGCCTGCGGCGGAGAAACCACCTGGGATCCGTCGACCAAAACCCTCGTCTGCGCCTACTGCGCCACCCCTGCCAGCGAACACCCCGAGGCGCTGGTTCAGAAGGAGACAATCCGCGAGCACGATCTGGCCGAGGCACTCGAACAACTGCCCGACTCCGCGCGCGGTTGGAATCCCAAGGCCAGTTCCGTCCGCTGCCAAAGCTGCAACGCCATTTCGGTCTTCGAGGCCGAACAGGCAGGCAAGCGGTGTGATTTCTGCGGATCTTCGGCATTGGTGCCCTACCAAGAACTCCAGCAATCCATTCGGCCTGAAAGCCTGCTGCCCTTGCGTATCGCCGAGAGCCAGATCCGCGAGAGCATCCGCAAGTGGTACTCGGAACGTTGGTTTGCCCCGTCGAACCTCGGTCAACAGGCCCTCACCGATACAGTCCATGGCGTGTACCTGCCCTACTGGACCTTCGATGCGCACGCGGCAGCCCATTGGACCGCCCTCAGCGGGTACTACTATTACACAACTGAGTCCTACACCGACTCCAACGGACGCTCTCAGACCCGACAAGTCCGCCACACGCGGTGGGTCCCGAGCTCCGGCTCCTTAGCGCACTTTTTCGACGATGAACTGGTGCCGGGATCGAAGGGCGTGAAGTCGGACCTCCTGCGCAAAATTGAACCATTTCCCACCGCTGAACTGGTGCCCTATCACGATGGGTTCGTCGCCGGCTGGACCGTAGAGCGCTATCAAATCGACCTCGTGGGGGCCGCGACCGCCGCACGCCAAGACATGGCCGATCAAGTTCGCTCGCTCTGCGCCCGCGAGGTTCCCGGAGACACGCACATGAATTTGCAGGTCTCCATTCAGTGGAGCGGCCAGACCTTCAAGCACATCCTCGTGCCCGTCTGGCTGCTGACCTACGACTACGGACGCAAGAGCTACCAAGTGGTGATCAACGGCTACACCGGAAACATCGCCGGAGAACGACCCTACAGCGTTCTCAAGATCTTCTTTGCGGTGCTGGCTGTGGTGGCCTTCATGGCGGCGGTGGCATGGTACGCGGAGAACCAGAAATACCGCTGACGGTTCCGACCAATCCGCTTCAGACAGGCTCTCAGCCGGAACGATGCAGTTGGGAGAAAAGTGACGGCGTGGCCGATTCTTTCGCAGGACGAGGCGAGAGCGAGGCGCGGGCCAAGCTGAGGCTCGTGCTTGAGGCCCATGGTTGAGACCCGAATCGAGCGAACAACGAAGCTCTTGCGAAAGAAGACGCAGCCAGCACAACCGATCCAACTCCAATCGTTCCGGCTCAGCGCCGCGGCATCACGCCCGCAAGCAGAGCGCCCGCCAAGGTGAACGCAGTCCATGCCGAGGCGGGGATGTAGAGTCCGAACTCAGCCAATCCATGGGTGAACCACCCGAGCAGGCCAATGAACACCGCCAACTCCAGGCGCTGACGGTCTGCCTCCGGCCACACCGGCCACCCGGCACCCGAAATTTGCGCCGCACCCGCGGGCGATGCCTTCAGGGGCTGAGCCCCAAGGTCTTTTTCACGGGTGATTCGCCGACCCAAGGTCCAAAGCAGCCCCCCGATCCAAGCCGTATAGAGGGCGAATCCGGGCAATCCAGAGTCGCTCGCCTGCTCCAGAAAATCATTATGAACCAACCGAGCCATCTCCGATTCCGGAGCCTTCAGGCGGGCATAAGGTCGCTGGAACGTTCCCGGTCCACTGCCCCAGAGCGGATGCTCCCAAGTGTTCTGCACAGCGGCTTTCCAATAATCGGTTCGAGCCACGGCGCTGGTCGCCCCTTTGGCGAAGTAGCCGGCAAAGCGAAGTCCAAAAAGCCCCAGTCCACCGGCCAATAACAGCGCCACCCAAGCCGCCTTGATTCGGGCTGAACCCGGCCGCAAGAGCAGTGCGACCGCACCGACCCCGATCGCTACCAACCAACCGGCCTTAGACCCCGTCCAATACAGGGTCAGGAGTCCCAGTAGACCAAAGCTACCCACCACCAAGCGCCGGACCGAGGCCTTCAGGGTGCCGCTCACCGTTGCCAGCACCGCCAAGGACGCCGGCAAGAGCAACAGGATCATTCCAGCCAGCGCATTTGGATAAACCATCGTGCCGTTCACACGCGCCCGCTTCATCTTGTCGAGGATGACCGGATTGGCAATTTCCACGCCGTTGGTCTGAATGAGCAGAAGATTGGCCCTCAATTCCGCCAACGACGACTCCGTGAAATTAGTCCAACCCGTCGCCTGCCCTTCGAGCAACACCTGATAGTCTTGGCGCAATTCGAAGAGGTGCTGTTGGGCGGCCCTATTGAGGCAGAGTCCGAAACCGGCGATGAGTCCGACCCAGAGCCAACCGCTGCGCAGCGCCGGACCCAACACCAGGAACCCAAGGCTGTAGCAGGCCAGGCAACCGGCCAGTTGGGGGAGCGTCAACCCGGTGAGCACCGGATCGATCGAACGGCCCGCCGCCAACGACTGCCACGCCATCCAGATGGCCGGCAAAATGAGCAAGAGTGCTGGAATGCGGCGACCCCGGAACGACTCCATCGGCTTGGAAGTCATCACTCCGACCACGACGAGCACCATTAGAAACGGCGGGGCCAGGCGCGACGGCCACGGATGCTGAAACCACTCCGCCGCATCGCGGGGCATGGGGATTTGCGCATCGAGAATGACGGGGTTTCCCCACTTCAGAATGCAAAGCCCCAAGAATGCACCGAAAATCAGGGCAAAGAAACGCAGGGCTTCCGGACTAGAAGAACGAGCGGGAGATGCAGGGCCATTCACAAGGTCAACCTCAGTAGACCGACTTCCAGGGCCAAGGCCTCCTGAACATTGGTGTGGAGGAGTCGCTGGGTGCTTTCCCAACTCTCCAGATTATTCTGCGCCTGAGCCACCTTGAGGCGGGCCGCCACCGCCTCCGTGGCGGATTCCAGCGTGGGAAAGAAGGCTGATTCACCCGTGACCCCGCAAACCCGCAGCCACACGTCGCGCAGCCAGGCCTGGAGGCCCGCCAGGTATTCTCCGCGACGCCGACGGTACTCGGCCTCGATGGCCGCGGTCAGGGCGTCCTCCCACTGCTCCTTTTGGACCGGTGTGGCATCCGGGTACTTGGCTAGCGGCGAGGTCGCAGTCAATTGCTCCTCGATTACCTCGCGCGCCGCCGCCAGCGATTCGAGCAAGGTGCCCAGAAGCTGGTAGCGAGCCAGGACCCCGGTCGAACCCGGTGCGGCTTTACGCGCGAAATCGGTGACCCATCGACCGACCTCATCACCCACTCGAAAGGGCCTCACACCGAAGCTGACCCGTTGGCACCGGGAAAGGATGGTCTCCAGCAATCGGCTCGGCTCGGTGGTCAGGAGAATCAGCACGGAACCGGCCGGCGGCTCCTCCAGGGTCTTAAGAAAGATGTTGGCCGCCGACGTGTTCATGCGATCAGCCCCGGCAAAGATCACCATCTTATGAAACCCCTGCATGGGTTTGAGAGTGATTATGCGGACGATCTCGCGCGTCTGGTCAGCACTAATTTGGCGGGACTTGTTCTCCGGACGCACCCAGGTGACATCGGCATGATTGCGCGCGGCGATCCGATGGCAGTTGGGGCACTGGCCACAGGGAGCCATGGGGGTGCCGCCCGGGGATCGTTCCGGAGGCGCGGAGCAGTTCAACGTCTGGGCCAACGCCTCCGCCCCCACCTCGAGCGAATCCAGGTCATCGCCAATAAAGAGATACCCATGGGCCAGGCGATCCCGCGACAGGCTTCGCCGCAGGAGTTCCCAAGCTTTGGACGAGGCAAGATCCGAATCCATGGATGCAGGCTACGGAGTTAACGCAGTGGCTACTTCTTGGCCATTTCCTTGGCCCAACTGTCCTTGAGTCCCAGGGTCCGGTTGAAGATCAGCGGCACCGAGGTCGGTGCAACGCCCGTCGGGGAATACGGCACATCCAGGGTAAAATATCCCACGCGCTCGAACTGAAAGCGGTCGGTTTGGCGGGCTTCAGCCAGGGACGGCTCCAGCAAAGCGGTGATGGTGTGAGAGCTCTCGGGGTTTAGGACCGACTTGAAATCCCGGCCGTCGGCCTCCGGTGCCTCTTCGGTGAACAACCGGTCGTACAAGCGCACCTCAGCCTGGATGGCATGGGCGGCACTGACCCAATGGATGGTCCCCTTGACCTTCTTGGCGGCATTGGCTCCGCCGCTGCGGGTCTCAAGATCGGCCGTGCAGCGCAGTTCGACCACCGCACCGGCGGCATCTTTGACGACTTCGTCACAGCGGATGATGCAGGCGTACTTGAGACGCACCTCACCGCCCGGACGCAGCCGGAAATACTTCGGCGGCGGCACTTCCATGAAGTCGTCGGAGTCGATCCACAGCTCGCGGGTAAAGGCGATCTTGCGCGTGCCCAACTCAGGATTGGACGGGTTATTCACCGCATCGAACCAGTGGGTTTCGCCCTCGACGATGTTGGTCAACACCACCTTGATGGGCCGCAGCACGGCCAGACGGCGCAAGGCCACGAGGTTCAGGTCATCGCGGATACAGCTCTCGAACACCGACACCTCGGTGAGGCCGTTGTACTTGGTCACGCCGATGGCGGCGGCGAAGGCGCGCAACGCCTCGGGCCGAACGCCCCGACGACGCAGGCCACTCAAGGTGGGCATGCGCGGATCATCCCAACCGCTGACCAGGCCTTCTTCGACGAGCAGCAGCAGCTTGCGCTTGCTCATCACCGTGTAGCCGAGACTCAGACGGGCGAACTCAATCTGGCGGGGCAGCGTGCGCGGGAGGTCGAGCGACTGAAGCACCCAATCGTAGAACGGCCGATGGATCTCGAACTCGAGCGTGCAAATGGAATGGGTGATGCCCTCCAAATAATCGCTGATCGGATGGGCGTAATCGTACATCGGGTAAAGGCACCAACGGTCTCCAGTCCGGTGGTGCGTGGCATGGCGGATCCGGTACAGGGCCGGGTCACGCAAATGGATGTTCGGCGACGCCATGTCGATGCGCGACCGAAGGGTGCGGGTGCCGTCCGGGAACTCGCCCTTCCGCATGCGCTCGAACAAATCGAGGTTCTCCTCCACGGAGCGCTCGCACCATGGGCTAGGCTTGCCGGGCCGCTCGGGCACACCCCGGTACTCAGACATCTCTTCCGGGTTCAGGTCGCACACATAGGCCTTGCCGCGGCGGATGAGTTCCACCGCGAAGGCGAGCATTTGCTCGAAATAATCGGAAGCAAAGAACGGCTCGAGCGTTCGGCCCGAGGCCTCCGAGGTCAGCACCGCGGACCCGCTCACATCGCCGGGCACCTTGCGGCCAAGTCGATCGTCGGCCCAACCGCCGATCAGCCAATCGACATCGGCCTGGATGGACTCGACGTACTCGACCTCTTCCTTGGTGGGATTGGTGTCATCCATCCGCAGGTTGCAACGTCCGTGCGTCTCCCGGGCGATGCCGAAGTTGAGGCAAATGGACTTCGCATGGCCGATGTGCAGGTAGCCATTGGGCTCCGGCGGAAAGCGGGTGACGCTGAGCGGGTGCTTCCCGGACTGGAGATCTTCCGCGACGATATCGCGGATGAAGTCTGCCGGGGCGGGAGGCGTCGTGGGTTCAGATTCCGACATACAGGTTCTTCACAAGAGTCTTACGGCCACCCCGGGGGAAGTCGAGAACCTCAGTCGGTAGCACAGAGCAAACCTGCGGCCTCAGGAGTCTTGTTTCCGCGGCCTGTTCACCTCAAACGCATTCTCGGTGATGCTCCGAGGGTCAGGCCTGCGTTCGCAGGGAACGCGGCTGAGCGGCGGTTTTTGGCACTCCGCGCCAACCGGAATCAGGATGTTCACGTTCCAGCGCTCACTCCGGTGAGAGACGGATGCTTCTCTTGAGACTGACTGCCATTGCCAACTTGCTGGGTTGCCAAACTGTCAGAAATCGTTGCCTGCCCCTCATTCCCCGATGCCCGCTATTTTTCTAGCAACTTTGCCAACAGAAACGCCTGGCCGTCGGCATACTGCTCAGACTTTGAATAGCCAGGTATCACCAGATGGCACTCGTGTCCCGCTTGGTCTGATTTCTTCTTCAGCTTAACCCCGAAAATTGGGTGATGAATGCCATGCCCAGCATCTCGTGCAGGAAAATCCATCTCTGCGCTGCAGGTCATAAACAACGGGGGATCCTGGGCGTCGACGTGATTTATCGGCGAAAACTCCTCGTAGGTTTTGCGGTGCTTGGCGTCATTTTGCAGCGCCGCAGCAAGGGTGCTCTCCCCGACCGCGAGGTAGATCATGGGATGCTGCAACACCATGGGCCCTAACCAACCTTCAATCACTTGGGGATCAATGGAGGTCTGACCCACCGTCACCGCGGCAGCACAAACACGGGAGGATTGACGCTGCACCAGGTCCGCCGCCTTGGGATCGGCGAGGTCATCATGCAACAAGATCCACATCGCAGTGCAGGCACCCGCACTCGGTCCGGTTAAGGCAATATGACGAGGATCTAGCTTCCATTCGATGGCCTTGGATCGAAGAAACTGAATCGCCCGCGCCGCATCGTGAACGGGCGCCGGCAGCGGGTCTTGCGGCACCAGTCGGTAGTTCATCGCCACACAGGAAATACCCCGTTTTAAAAAAGGCTCAAACTCAGGCATCTTCTGGCCCTTGTCGCCCGTCAACCAGCCGCCTCCGTGGATGTAAACTAACACGGGTCGGGGTCTATCGCCCTTGGCCTGCCAAAAATCGAGCACCTGCCGGGAGTGCTTTCCGTAAGCCACATTCGCACGGCTGATGGCCGGTTGTTGCCCGGCATCCAGCCCAGTAACCGACTCGGACCCCGCCCAAAAAAGGGCCCAGGCCGCTAGGACTCGTTTCATAACTGGGATGATCGGCATGGCGTTGAGTGGCGGGTTATGAAACAGCGATAGCTCATCCCTTGCCAGGGTGCCCGTTTTTTGTGCTAACCAACGAACCTTAGGACTCGTCGAACCCAACTAAACCGCTGGGCTTTAGCGCTTCTGTTCGCCCCCGTCACTTCGCGGCGTCCAGGAAATCGACGGTGGCGCTGAGTTCGGGGGTGAGAAAACGGTCGGGCTCGAGGATCTGCACCTTGACTTGCACGGTGCCCTTGGCGCGGTTGGCCTCGGGCGCAATCTCGGCGACTTGGCCCTGGTAACGCTTGTCAGGGTAGGAGACCGGCGAGATGACGCAGCGTTGGCCCAGCGAGACGCGGGCCAGGTTGGATTCGTCGATATCCACTTCGATTTGGAGGTCTTGGAGGTTGGCCACGGCCACTAGCGAAGAACTGGGGCCGCGGGTGCCTCCGAAGGTCTGCGGCGTGACCATTTCACCGGGGTCGACGAGCTTCTCTAATACGACGCCGGTCACCGGCGAGCGGATGATGCACCAGTCGAGGACGGTCTCGATGCTCTTGCGGGCACCCAATACTTGGGTCCGCTGGGCTTCGGCGCTGCGCACTGCCAAGCGGGCGTCGTCGAGGGCTTTTTGGGTTTCAATACGCTGCGAGACCAGCGGCTCAGCGCGCCGGAGGTCCACGTTCGACCGCTCCAAGGCCACATCCACCACCGCCAGCGCCCCGTCGTTCTCCGCCAGCCGGGCACGGTATTCAGAATCATCCAAGCGAACCACCACCTGCCCATTGGTGACCGCATCGCCCTTCTTGACCCCAATCCATTGCACAACCCCCATGAAGCGAGGGCTAATCTCAATACGCTCGCGGGCGATGATGTAGCCCGAGACCGTCAGCACCGAACCCGCGACAGAACCCGCCGAGCGCTCCACGCGGGCGCCCTGTGCCAGCGAACTGTTCGTTCCCGTCGCCGAGCGGTCGGCACCCGACTTCTCCAGCGAGATTCCGGCTTCCGTGCGGATGGCCTTCGGACCCGACTTCATGCCGGCGCGCACGTCGTCACTGGCCCGCGGGACAGCCCACCAGGCAATCACACCGGTGACCACCAGTACCCCACCAATGATGAGCAAGGTCGGAAGCCCTGAGCGCCGTTTCTGGTGGGAGGCGATCCGGAGCCGTTCGAGACGATCATCTTTCATAAGGATTTGAGGGCGGAAATCACCGGCAACCGCGAAGCACGCAAGGCCGGCAGAAAGCTCCCGATGAGTCCGATCACCAGCGAGAAGGCCAGGCCCAACAGCATCAAGTCGGGGGTCACCCGGAACTGGTACACTGTTTCGGCGAAGGATTGGAAATCCAAGGTCCCGAAGGTCACATCCCGAGCCACCACATACGCATAAATCCCCAGAGAAAAAGCACAACCCAGCAAACCACCCAACCCCGAGAGCAGTACGCCCTCGATGAGGAAGGACGTCACGATGGCCGTCTGCGAATAGCCCAGCACCCGCAACGTGCCGATCTCACGGGTCCGCGAGGCCACGTTGGCGTACATGGTGTTCATGGCCGCAAAGACCGCGCCCACCGACATCGCCGTGCCCAAGAGCCCGGCCAAAATATTGAAGGGCACCGCGGTGGCTGTCTGCTTGGAATAATACTCGGTCTCCGGCTCGGCGCGCAGGCCCAACCGCTTGTCTTGGGCGATCCGGTTGGTGAGCGAGCGCATCGCCGCCTCATCCCGCGGGCGCAGCAGAATGCTCGAGTACATCTCGGAACGGTCGAAGATGGCACGGGCTTCATCGGCATCCATCCAAACCTCGGAGTCGAAGGCGCTGCCGCCGGCTTCGAACAAGCCCACCACGCGGAGGCGGTCTGGGCCGGCCCGGATAATTCCGCCCACCTCAAAGCCTTCAAAGCGACCCGCCAACTTCTTCGATACCGTCACTTCACGCTGGCCCGGTTGAAACCAGCGCCCTTCGATCAAGGTGACTTTGGGTCGCATCTCCAATCCACGCGGGGTGACACCGCGAATGAGCGTGTTGGCCGATCCCGGAGTCGCTCGACGCGGCGCGTTGATGATCATTACCAACTCCGCCGACACCACCGGCTGCCCTGCGGCGTTGCGGTCGATTTCTTCGAAAAACTGCAGCGTCCGGAACTGATCTCGAGTGACCAGACTGCCGGACTCGGCCTGCGACCCCTTGCGCACCACCAAGATGTTGCCCGGTTCGCCCGTGCGGGCACTGCTCGATTCAATGCCCTTGGCCAGCGCCTTGAGCAAGATGACCACCGACACGACCGCTGCCACCCCGACGACCGTGAACAACGTCGTCCGCCACCGGATGAGGACGTTGCGGTAGTTGTATTTGAGCGGGAGAGCCATGCAGCGCGGGCTTGTGAAGGGGGCAGTTTCGGGTCAGTCCAGAGTTTTCAGGCCTGCCACCACGCTCATTCGAGCCACGGAAATTGAGGGGCCTATGGCGGCCAATATCCCCAAGAGGGCCGCGACGATCCCGCCGGTAGCCATGATGCGGGGTGTCACTTCGAAATGAACTAGGAACCCTTGCGAGAGCTTCTGGAGATTGATGGTAGACCAGAATAACCACGCGCCACCGATGCCAATGAAGGCTCCCAGCATGGAAAGTCCAAAGCTCTCGGCCAGAATAAAGGCGAAGAGTTCACGGCGTCGGAATCCCAGGGCTTTCAGCACCGCCAGTTCGCGGAACCGTTCGCGAATGGCCATGCTCATGGTGCTCGCGCACACGAGGATGAGCGTGAAGACCACCACCGCGCTTATGCTGCCGAAGAGCATCTTCACGTTGCCGAACATGCTCACGAAACCCAATTGAAAGGCCCGTTCGGTCTCCGCACGAACCTCGGCCGAAGTGTTCTCAAAGGCGGCATTCACCCGTTCGATGACGCCGTCCACCGCGGCGGCCGAATCGGCCATCATGTACCAAGTACCGACCATGCCCCAGTCGTCCATTAATTGGTCCAACAAGGCGTGGTGAAAAAAGCAGTTCCGATCATCGATGGTGCCAGCATAGACCACTTCAACGGTGAGCTCCAAAGCCACCGGATAAAAGGTGCCGGTGAAGCGCAGCTTGTCTCCCACCTTCAATCCATAGCGACGCAGGGTATCAGCGCCCAGCATGCACCCATTGCGGTTTTTGACCCAGGCGTCGTACGAACCCTCGATAATCTTACCCTCCAAGATGAGCTCGCGGAACCGGGCTGGATCCACCGCGAATTGCGCCCAACTCGTGGTGGTCTCATCACGGAAGAGTCCGCCAAAATAAGTGAAGGGTGACACCTGCCGCAGGCCGGGGATCTTCTCGATGATTGTGCGCTGACGCGCCGGCAAGGGTTGGGCCAACGAGACCTTGTTGCGCGCGATGATGCGGAACGAAGCCGCTTCGCTTTCCGGAGGCACGGTCAGTTCGCGCTGCAAGGTCAGGAGCGTCACCAACAGCGCACAACTGACAGCCACACTCAGGACTGTCAGCAAGGCCCGACGCCCGTTGCGCAGCGCGTTCTTGAGGACAAACCCGGCAATGGTGATGCCGGAAGCCCGAGGCCGTCGCTCCGACGGGGAAGGCGCACGCTGGGAGCCCGCCGAGTTCATGCCACGAACTCACCCTTTTCGAGGTGAAGGCTTCGAGTGCCATAGCTGGCCGCCTTGGGATCGTGGGTGACCATGACCACCGTCTTACCGGCGTCGCGGGCCAAAGACTGGAGGATTCCCAGTACGTCCGACGCCGATTTGGAGTCCAGATTACCCGTGGGTTCGTCGGCAATAATCAAGGTAGGATCGGTGGCGAAGGCTCGGGCGATGGCCACCCGCTGCTGCTGACCTCCGGACATTTGATCGGGCCGGTGGTGTCCGCGATCGGCCAAGCCCACCAACTCCAGGGACGTTTCGACTTGAACGCGCCGCTCGGCCTTGGACAACGCCGTCAGCAGAAGAGGCAATTCGATATTCTCGAAGGCTGTCAGTACTGGGATGAGGTTGAAGCTCTGAAAGACGAAGCCCACGTTCTGGTTGCGCCAGTCGGCCAATTCCGACTCGTTCAACCCGGCCACATTGACGCCCTGAACTTCCACGGTTCCACGTGTGGCGGTGTCGATGCCGGCCAAGATATGCAACAGGGTTGATTTGCCAGAACCCGACGGACCCATGAGCGCCACGAACTCTCCGGGAGCGATGTCCAGCGAGACCCCGTTGAGGGCGCTCACATCGATGTCCCCCTGCCGGTAGATCTTGAACAGGTCGCGAATCTGGACAATGGGTGAAGCGGTCTCCGGCATGGAGTCAGGAAGGCTGGTATTAGGCAACCGGAGAGGGCTCTGATATTTTGGGTTCAGGCGCTGAAGCTCTCGCCGCAGGAACAACTGGTGGCCGCATTGGGGTTCTTCACCTTGAAGCCGCCCTCTTGGAGCGCATCGGCATAATCCAATTCGCTGCCGGTCACGTACAAGGCGCTCTTCGGATCCACCACCACGCGAACGCCGGCGCTCTCGACGAGGATGTCCCGATTCTGAGGCTTGTCTTGGAGGTCCATCTTATACTGGAGACCCGAACAACCACCACCGACCACAGAAACCCGAAGCACGCCCTGAGGACGCCCCTGCTTGGTCAGCAAACCCGACACCTTGCGACCCGCGTTCTCCGTCAACTTAATGAGCCGCTCGTCCCCCACCCGGAAGGACGGCTGCTGACTGGCGGCGGCTCCAATTTTTCCTGCAATCATCGTTAGACCACCAATCTACGAACGGACCCCTTCTAAGTCAACGAACCCTCCGTAGTGAACGCGGCGTGTCAAAACCCCTCTGCGTCGCCAAAACGTGACTCGCCGGGCGTCCACGCTTCCTTCACTGTCTGATAAGACTGCCGGTCGTAAACCCCGATCGTCCCCTTCCGATGACCTTCCGATCTCTCCCTCTTTCGAAATCCCATCGCGGATTCACCCTCATCGAATTGCTGGTGGTCATCGCCATCATCGCCATTTTGACCGGCATGCTCTTGCCATCCTTGGCTAAAGCGAAGTCGAAAGCCACCGGCATCCAGTGCATGAACAACGGCCGGCAGCTCATGCTCGGCTGGAGGCTCTACGTCGACGACCATCAGGAGCGACTGCCTCAATCTTATGGACCCAACGAGTGGGTGCACGGATCCCTCGATTTCAACAATGCCAACCGCAGCAACTGGGACGTGGATCAAGATCTCTCCAAGGGGCTGCTGTGGTCTTACGTAGGCAAATCGGCCCAGGTGTTCAAGTGTCCGGCCGACCTGAGCACCGTCACCGTCGCGGGTGTCCGCAAATCCCGGGTCCGCAGCATGTCCATGAATGGCTGGATCAATTCCACCGACGTCTCCTCCTTCGGCGGCTCATTCCGGATTTACAAGAAATACTCCGATTTCAACGATCCGGGTCCGTCGATGACTTGGGTGTTCATGGACGAGCGGGAAGACAGCATGAACGACGGAGAAATGATCGTGGGCATGTTCGGTTATCCGAGCACCCCTTCGGCGTGGAAGATCGTGGATTACCCGGCCAGTTATCATAATCAGGCCGGCGGCTTGTCGTTCGCCGACGGTCACTCCGAGATCAAGCGCTGGAGAGACAAACGCACCTTCCCTGCCCTGAAAAAGGGTCAGGAAATCTCGCTCAACGTGGCCTCCCCCAACAACCCAGACGTGCTGTGGCTCATGGAGCGCACCACCCGTCCGCTCTGATCGGCGTTCTTCGAGACGGGCCGACGGGGAGATTTCCCTCGGGCCGGCTCCGTCGGCACACGGGCCCTGAACTCTAGCCCTTGTACCCCAAGAGGTGTCGCTGCTTGATGAGGGTGGCTACCTCGTTGGGTACCATGGGTTCCCAACCCGGCTCATTGTTTTGCAGCATCTTAAGAACATTGCGGCTCAACACGCTCATGTTGGCTTCGTTCACATCGCGCAGGCCTTGGATGAAGAAATTCTCCATCAAGAACAGGTACAAGTGCCGCAAATGCGGAGCCACGCGCAGGTTGCCTGAGGTAATGATCGCCCCGCTCTCGGGATCCTTGAAGGGATAGACGAAGAGCTTGAGGTCGTTTTTGAACATCCGCCCGAAGCTTTCCAAAATGCCGCCGGCCAGCTCGGAATAATACCGCTCCTCGAACAATTCCTTGAGCGTGGGAATCCCCATGACGAAGCCGATGGGGTTCTTGGTGAAGCGGTGGAGGTAGGCCGCCAAGCGGTGAAACTCACCGTGGTTGGAGATCAACACCGGGTGACCCAGGGTGGTCAACATGTCTACGCGATCGAGGAAGTCTTGGTGATCAATCCGCCCCTCAGCGCTGAGGTTCTTGAGGGTCATTTCCATCAAGACCACCAGGTTTTTGCCGTCCACATTGGGCTCCTGAATAAACTGAGCCTGGGCGTAGCGGAGCATGTCGACGGTGACATGGGTGACCGGCCGGAATGAGCCGCGCTCCACGAGGATGCTCTTTTTGTACAAGGCATCGGCCGGCTGGACGATGCGGCCGTCGGGCATGAACATCGCCGCGTTGGTCAGCCCCTTCTCCACCAACTGAAGGGCGAGCAGACGGTTGTCGACCGAGGCAAATTCCTTACCGCGGAACTCGATCATGTCGACCTCGATGCGCTCGATGGAGAGGTTGTCGAGCAGGGCGTTGACGATAGCCTCGGGGTGCCAGTTCAAGTACATCGCCGCGTGGATGAGGTTCACGCCCAGGATGCCAATGGCCTCAGCCTGTTGGAGGCTGTCACGGTCCCACATCGCCACGTGCAACAAGATGTCGCTGGGTTCGGAACCCGGATCGCTCTGGAAGCGAATGCCCATCCAACCGTGGGTCTCGTCCTTACGCTGGAAACTCTTGGCTGCCACGGTGGTGGCGAAGGCAAAGAACTTGGTGGTCGCGCCGCGTTGACCTTGGAGGCGTTCGACCAAGAGCGGGTACTCGTGATCGAGCATCGAGATCAAACGCTTGCTGCTCACATACCGATCGCTATGGCCATAGATCGCGTCACTCACCGTCATGTCATACGCGGAAATGGTCTTGGCGATGGTGCCGCTGGCTCCGCCGACCCGGAAGAACCACCGGGCAACCTCCTGACCGGCACCAATCTCGGCGAAGACGCCGTACTTGGTCGGGTCGAGGTTGATCTGCAGTGCTTTCTGGTGGGTGTCGAGTTGGTCGCTCATTCCTTGGCTCGTATAGAAAACCGAAATTGGCCGAGGCGCAACCTCGGGGCGACTCCGGAGTTTTCCTACTGCCCCCTGCGCATCACGGCCCAATGGAACGATCCAGCTCAACCTTCAGCCGTCTCTCTCCGGTCTTTCCGAGGTCTCAGGCTTCTGCTAACTCCATAGACCTCCGATCGACATGTCACGCCCCCCTGTCAGCATTGTGATTCGCACCCTGAATGCCGCCGAAACCCTTGGGGAGGTGCTGCTGGGGCTCCACCGCGGTGAATCCGACCAATTGATCGTGGTAGATTCCGGTTCAACGGACGGCACGGTCGAACTGGCCCGAAGCCAAGGCGCGGAGATCCTCGTCATCGGTAAGAACGACTTCACTTATGGCCGAGCCCTCAACCGGGGCTTTTCGGCCGCCCGTCATGATTGGGTCTTGAGTCTCAGTGCTCACACCATTCCTGCGGATCGGTTGTTCTTGGAGTCTTACCGACGAGCCATCGGGCGATTTCCGGAATCGGTGACAGCCGCTGTCGGCCCCATCCTCGGCGAATTTGATGCAGCCCTGAGCGGCGGTATCACATTGTTTGAAGGTGACGACCTCCGCCGGGGTTTCGGATTTGGAGCCGGCAATCCGAACAGTCTCTACCGTCGCAGCACCTGGCAACGACGGCCCTTCGACGAGGAGATCGGCGGCGGTGAAGACCTCCAATGGTACTTCGATGCCCTGAAGGCCGGAGAAACCATCGCCGCGGTGCATGCGGCCGGGGTTCACTACCGGAACCGCCGATCCATGGGAGCCTTTTATCAGAAAGGCCGCGTGGACTACCGGGCAATGGCTCGCTTCATCGAACCACACCGTCCCAGCCTGCCCGGGATTTTTATCCGTGCCGCCAAACTAGCCCTGTACCTCCCCATCGGCCGCGTGGACTGGGCCGGAGCCAAGGGCAGCCTCGCCCATTGCATTGGTAATTACGTTGAGGCGCGTGCCCTGGCACGGCAGGCACGCCGACCCTAGCGGTCTCCCCCCGGCTCCACGACCGCCACTTCCAACCCCGCTGGAGCGCCTTCCGCCACGAGGGCCGCAAAGGGTTCGCGGGCTTTACCCACTGCCCACCCAAGGAGCCAATCTGAACCCGGCCGGGTTTGATACAGTTCTTCCATGGGATTGCTTCAATCCGGACGAACGGTTACGACTGCGCTTTAACCATGAGCCTGTTCCCCTTTCGGACCCTTGTATCCTGCCTTGCCGCAACCCTGATCGGACAACACACCTCGCTGGAGGCCGCCCGACCCGACCTCGCTGCCGCCGCACTCAAGCCGGCCCATCCCGCGCCGAAGTACGCCACCACCGGCCACGTGGAACGCCTGGCACCCGAGTTCGACTCCCTGGTCGCCCCGGGCTCGGAGATGGAACTCCTGGCCGAGGGCTTCGACTGGTCGGAGGGCCCGGTCTGGATTCGCAAGAACCGCGAACTCCTCTTCTCCGATGTGCCGGTCAACAAAGTCTATCGCTGGACTGAAAAGGACGGCTTGAGCTTGGCCCTGAATCCCAGCGGCTACTCCGGCCAGGCACTCAAGTTCCGCGAGCAAGGCTCCAATGGATTAACCTCCGACCGCGGTGAGCGACTCCTCCTCTGCCAGCACGGCAACCGACAAATCGCCCGACTGGAAGCCGACGGGAGCTTCACCCCGCTGGCCGAGCACTATCAGGGACGCCGCTTCAATTCTCCGAACGACCTCTGCCTGGCCTCCAACGGAAACATCTATTTCACCGATCCGCCGTACGGCCTCGAAGGATTGAACCAGAGCCCACTCAAGGAGCTGATGTTCAACGGCGTGTATCTGCGCCGCCCCTCCGGTGAAGTCGTGCTCATCTCCCGCAAACTCGAGTTCCCCAACGGCATCGCCCTGTCGCCCGACGAAAAGACACTCTATGTGAACCAGTCGGACCCCAAGGCCGCCACCATCACTGCCTTCTCGGTGCTGCCCGATGGCACAGTGGGCGAGGGACGCCTGTTCTTCGACGCCACGCCCCGGGTGGCTGGCAATAAAGGGCTGCCGGACGGATTGAAGGTCGATGAGCGGGGCAACCTCTGGACCAGCGGTCCGGGCGGCATCTTGGTGATTTCCCCAGAGGGCAAGCTGTTGGGCGTCCTCAACACGGGAGAGGCCACGGCCAACTGCGCCTGGGGCAATGATGGACGCACCCTCTACATCACGGCCGACAGCAAGCTTCTGCGCATCCGCACCCAAACCCGCGGTGCGAACTGGCCCCACTGAGTCCCGGGCAACTTGCCTCACTTGAATTGGGATAATTCCTGGCGTGCTTCAGCCATTGTTGAAATTCCGGGATTTTATTAGCCTCGTGGTGCTGCCTGAGCCCCTCCCAGCCACACTGGAGTGAGTGCCCGGATCCGACCGGACCATGCCAAAGCCTTCGAAAAAAACATTCAAGACCCTCCACGGGCAATTGCTCCTGGATGGAGGTAGTTTGGGCGGGTCGTGCTTTCACCGATCGGTGGTGCTGATCTGCGAACACACCCCCGAGGGGGCGTTGGGGTTGGTCCTCACGCAACCCGGAACCCAGCTTCTGGAAGACTCTCTTCCGGGCGAAGTGCCGCCTCAGTTTCAGGGAATCCCTCTGTTCGAAGGAGGCCCCGTCCAGCCGACCGCACTGAGTTACCTCTACAGCCAAGCGGGGTATTTGCTCGGCAATGTGTTGCCCCAGCTCACGGTCGGGCACCAAATCGAAGAACTTGAAGAGCTAATGAACTCCGGCTTGCCGGAACTGCGATTGAAGGTCTTCTCGGGCTACGCCGGCTGGGCTCCCGGACAACTCGATAACGAACTGCGCCAGAATAGTTGGCTCATCGCACCCGCCAACCTCTCACTCATCTTCGAGACCCCCTCTCAAGACCTTTGGAAGAACCTCCTCCGCCAACGCTCCAACTGGCAGGAACGAATTCTCGCCGAAACCCCGGACGACATCGCTTCCAACTGACCGTGGAATCAACCCTGCTCTTCTTTGCGTTGCCGCAGGAGGCCGCGGCCTTCGTGAAACTGGGACGCCATCGCGGATGCCCCCTAAGACCAACAGCCCCGCTCCTCCCTGGCCGCGCCCTGCAACGCTTTGTCGCGCCGGGTCTCGAGGTCTGGGTAACCGGCATGGGACCAAAAAATGCCCGACGCAGTGGCCACGCTGCCCTCGAAACAGGTCGACCCGAGCGCCTGTTCACCTGCGGAGTCGCCGGAGCCCTGAATCCTGAAGCCCAGGTCGGTTGGGTCTACCACGAGGCCGACACAGCATTCCCGGGAATCGATCGCCTTCTGGCCACGGCCTCGAACCCAGGGCGGATGGTCACCAGGGACCGAGTGGTCATCACGCACTTGGAAAAGGCGCAACTCCGCTCAGAAACCCAGGCCGACCTGGTAGACATGGAGTCGACCGTGCTGCGAGACATGGCACGAGCCCAAGGCATTCCCTCGGCCACCGTCCGGTCCGTCTCGGACACCGCCCACGGAGACCTGGTGCTCGATTTCAACCGCATTTACACGGCCGAAAGGACCCTCCATCCCGGTCGTCTGGCCCTAGAGATCGCCCGCGCACCCTGGAAAATCCCTGCCCTGATTCGCTTTGGCGGTGATGCCCAGAAAGCGACGGTCCGCCTGGCCGAGGTCTTGGTAGAAACGCTGGTGTAGCCCCTGTTTAAGGGCTCTCACATCCCCAACTGCTTGAGGAAGTCGGGGGCCATGCGCTGGATCCATTCCTTGTTCCAGACGATGACGGCCAGCAGCACAAAAGTGCTGGCGTCGAAAAACCCATGGGCAATGACCGCGGCCCAGAGTGACCGGTGCCCGATCATCACCAGAGCCAAGATGAACCCGACGACTCCGGTGAGAATCACGCCACCGATCCCCTGCGGTAAATGGCCCAGACCAAAGACCACGGCAGCCAACCCAGCAACCAGAAGGGTCGGACCCCAACGGCGCGCCTGCCAGCGAAGCCAGTGCTCGGACGGATTCCGCGGCCGAGGAATCCACCAAGAACGGGGCAGCAAGTCTCTAACGGCAGCCATGAATCCCGCCCGCCACAGTTCTTCACGCAACCCGGCGGTGATGAAACTCAACAGCGTGATCGCCAAAAGCAGGTAGATCGGATCGGCCAACGCGTCGAACTCGAGCAATGCTTCGAGCTTGGGTCGAAATTGCTGAAGTCGTTCTTCGATGGAAGGTCCGGCCGCAGCCTCTCCGGCGGACTTGGATTGCAGGGCTTCGACGAGGAGGAACGGAGCCAAGGCCCCATACACCACCACCACGGCCCCCAATCGGACTCCGATGGACCAGAGTGCTCCCCAGAACCAGTCCAACCCTCGCATGGGTCGCCAAAAGAGTTCCTTGCGAGTGGGTCGGCCCACCCAGGCGCCCGCGCCAAAGAAGAGAGCAAACACCGCCACGCTCTCCAGACAAACCAAGATCAGTCCCCGGATCGTCGGAGGCAGGGCGGGCCCTCGCGAGGCTCCGCCGATCTGCAGAAATTGACTCAAGACCCCGAGAATTAGCGGATAAAAACCCACCAGCAGCAGGAAAGCCACCGAGCGCCAGCGTGGCCGGACCGCACCCGGATGGGGAGCGTCGGGGTGGGTCAACACCGGGGGAATCCCACCCTGGGTCGGAATCACAGGCGGTGCCGCCACCGTGGGCGGGAAAGATTCCGGGGGTTCCATGGGTCAACGGGAAGTCGTCTTGGCGGAAGTCTCTGCGGCGCGGCGACACGCCATGGCGACGACCTCCAACTGTTCCAGAAATCGCTCCCGCTCCGATTCAGGCAAGTCGACCAACACATCGGACTGTAACCCCACGGCCACATCCCGCACCTGGCGATATTTGTCATGGCCCAAAGGCAACAGGCGGATGCGGTAGGCCCGACGGTCGCGCTCATGGGCCTGTCGCTCGATCCAACCGGCTTCTTCCATGCGCTCCAACAGCGAAGCGACGGTGTTGGGATCACTCGACATGGCCTCGGTCAGGCTGCGTTGGGTCATCCCCTGTGTATCGCCCTCTAGCAGCGTTCGCAGGGCCGTGAACTGGTCCGGAGTCACTCCGGTGTGGGCAATGCGCCGGCGGAAAGTCTGGTTGAGGCTGTACCAAGCCCGCCGGAGCAAGGGTGGCAGGCGACGACGCTGGGGCGAATCCAGAGGGATCACCGATCCTGGGGTTGGAGAAGCGGGGCTGGACACAAGGGCGGACGGTTTGTCGCGGACAGGGTCCCCTTTGGCAAGGGCCGTTCCCGGGCAACCCCGGTCCGCCGCCTCAATGGCCCGAGGACGCCATCCCTGTCGGAGCTCTGGGTGTCGACTCTCTGGGGGCCAGTATCCCCGAGTTTTCCTTGTGACTGCTCCGAACATTTACCGATGGTTCTCCGTCAACACGAGGTTCAGCTATGTCAAAGCCTTCTTCACCCCTTGGAACCGCTTCCCTGCCCCGCCGGGAATTTCTTCGCAGCTGTGGCATGGGCATGGGATCGGTGGCCCTAAGCTCACTGCTGGGATCGGCCGGTCTGATTACCTCCCAGGCCTTGGGCGAGTCTGGTTCACTCAATCCCCTCACGCCGCGGGCGCCGCAGTTTCTAGGCCGGGCCAAGCGCGTCATCCACATCTTCGCTAATGGCGGACCGTCTCATGTAGACACCTTTGATCCTAAGCCCTCGCTCGACCGCTGGCATGGCAAGGAGATCCCCATCCACCACAACACCGAGCGCAAGACCGGTGCCGCGTGGCGGTCGCCCTTCAAGTTCAAAAAATACGGACAGAGCGGCATCGAGGTCAGCGAGCTCTTCGAGAAGACGGCCGCCTGCATTGATGACATCTGCGTCATTCGCTCGATGAAGGCCGACGTGCCGAATCACGAGCCGTCGCTGTTGCTCATGAATTGCGGCGAGGCGCGCCAAGTGCGGCCCAGCTTCGGCTCCTGGGTGACCTACGGCCTGGGCAGCGACAACCAGAACATGCCCGGCTTCGTGGTGATGTGCCCCGGCGGCTATCCGATTCAGGAATCGCAAAACTGGCAGAGCGGATTCCTGCCGGGTGTTTACCAGGGCACCTACATCGACACCAAGCACACGCAGATCGAGAAGCTCATCGAGAACATCAACAACGCCCGCACCACGCCCGAGTCCCAGAAGGGACAACTGGCCCTCCTGCGGAAACTGAACGAGGAACACCGACGGGCTCGCACCACCGATCCTCAGCTCGACGCCCGCATCCAAAGCTTCGAACTAGCCTACCGCATGCAGATGGATGCGGCCGACGCCTTCGACATCCAGCGCGAGCCGGAGTCGGTGCGGAAGCTCTACGGCGAGGGTACCCAGTCGCGCCAATTGCTCATTGCCCGCCGACTGGTCGAGCGGGGCGTGCGCTTCGTGCAAGTGTGGCACGGAGCGGGCCAACCTTGGGACAACCACGACGACCTCGAAGTCAACCACCGCAAGCTGGCTCGCGAGAGCGACCAGGGCATCGCGGGTTTGCTCACCGACCTCAAGCAGCGCGGGATGCTCGAAGACACGCTCGTCATCTGGGGCGGCGAGTTCGGCCGAACCCCCACTGTCGAACTACCGACTCCAGGAGCCAATTCGGGCAAGATCAACGGCCGCGACCACAACAACCATGGGTTTACGATGTGGCTGGCCGGCGGCGGCGTGAAGGGCGGCACTGTGTATGGGTCCACCGACGAGTTCGGATTCGCGGCCGCTGAAAACCCGGTCCATGTCCATGATCTCCACGCCACCTTGCTGGCGCTGTTGGGCTTCGATCACGAAAAGTTCACCTACCACCACGCCGGGCGGGATTTCCGCCTAACCGACCTGCACGGCAAGGTCGTCCGGGGCATCATGGCCTAAGCCCAAAGGCCGAGGGGCCGGAAGAATCTTTTCAGGCATCTTCCCAGCCCTCACCGTCCCCACCAGAATTTCCATGTCCGACACCACTCCTCCCGAAACCCTGGCCATGACCTTGTTCGCGCCAGAACTGCGGGCAGCACTCCAAAGCTACGAACGTCACATCGTCTGCATCGAGCAGGTGCCGGAAGAAATGGAAAGCGCCTTGCAGTCGCTGGTCGAGAAGGCCATTCAGGCCTTCGAAAACCGCGCTCCCGGCCTCAAACACGGGATTGCTCTGAACCGACAGGTCACGGTCATCCTCAGCGAAAGTTCCGGCACCAAGCCGCTGTGCGGGATCTATTTTAACCTTCACTCCCCCTACGCCCGGAAAATCGGCAAAGCCGAGTTGTCGAAGGGATAGAGGCCTCCATCGCTCCAAGAAAACCGACTCCCACCCGCCACCTGACATGACATCGATTTTCCTGAGCGCCCGATCGGCCAACCTCTTGTGGATGGGCCTCAGCCTGGCCACCGCTCTCAGCACCACTTCCCTCAGCGCCGCCACTCGCCAAATCGGTGCCCACACCTTCACCCTGCCCGAAGGGTTTCAAATCGAAGCCGTGGCCACGACCGACCAAGTCGCCCGGCCCGTGAACGGATCCCTCGATGACCGGGGCCGCCTGTACGTCACCGACTCGAACGGCTCCACGGAACCGCCGGCCACACAGGCCAAGAACCCACAATGGCGGGTGATCCGACTTGAGGACACCGACGGCGACGGACGCTATGACCGATCGGTCGTGTTTGCCGACAAATTACCCATGCTCCAAGGCATCTTGTGGCATCAAGGTTCGGTGTATGTGGGCGGCACCCCGGCCATCTGGAAATTGACCGATGCCGACGGCGACGGCCGGGCCGAGCGACGCGACGAGTGGTGGAACGTGGGTCATCCGTCGACCCATTGCGGCAATGAAGTCCACGGTCCCTACGCCGGTCCCGACGGCCTGATTTACTGGACCAAGGGAGCCTTCGAACCCGTGCGCTGGACCAACGGCTTCACGGGCACCGTCCATCAAGATAAGGCGTCCCACATCTTTCGGGCGCGCCCCGATGGTTCGGCCATGGAGTCGGTAATGACCGGTGGCATGGACAATCCAGTGGACGTGGTCTTCAACGCCGACGGCGAGGCCTTCTTCACCAGCACGTTCATCGACTTTTCCCAGCCCGGATTCCGCGACGGCGTGGCCCATGCGTCGTTCGGCGCGGTCTTCGGCAAGGCCAACTCGGTGCTCGAAGACCGGGCGGTGTTCCGACCTGGCCCGACTCTGGCTCACCCCATCGCGCAACTCGGCGCGGCCGCTCCGAGCGGATTGGCCGCCTATGACCACAGCACTTTCGGCGCGGGCTACTCCGGCAACCTCTTCGCCTCGGCCTTCAATTTGCGGAAGATCTCCCGCCTCCAACTCGAACGCGAGGGCGCGTCGTTCCGGGCCAAGGACAGCGATTTTGTAGTGAGCAGCAGCATCGATTTTCACCCCACCGACGTGCTCGCCGATGCCGACGGATCGGTGCTCATCCTCGACACGGGCGGCTGGTACAAGCTGTGTTGCCCGAGTTCGCAGCTTTGGAAGGCCGACGTGCTCGGCGGCGTGTACCGGGTCACCAAAACCGGAGCATCGCACCAGCGACCCAAGCCTCCGACCGCGGCGGCCCCGGAGAGCGAACTGGCCCGAGTCCGCCGCTTGGGAGACCAACGCGACCAGGCCGGGGCTCCGGCGGCGACGGCTCTCTTGGATCAATCGCTGAAATCGGGCCGTCGGGATGGTCAACTCACGGCGATCACTGCCCTGGCGCGCTTGCGACACACCGCGGCAGCCCCGGCCATCCTCCGCACCCTCGAAGGCCCTGAAGACGAAGCCCTGCGCATGGCCGCCACGGCCGCACTGGCCGACCTCCGGGACACGAGCACTTTGCGCAAGGCCTTGAGCCATGCGAACCCTCGGATCCAGGCAGCCGCGCTGCATGCCTTGGAACAAATTCCCAGCGGTGGCTTACGCGCCGAGGAGGTCGGAGTCGTCTTGTTTTCGGACCGCCCAGAGGCGCGCGACGCGGCCTTGTGGGTGGCCCAGCGTCATGCCGACTGGGGCGACGCCCTGGCCGGATCGCTGCGCCAACGCTTGATGGCCGGCGCGCCTCCGCCCGGAGGCCGCGACGGCCTGAGCAGCTTGCTGGGCGGATTGATGTCGTCACCGGCCGTGCAAGGCCTGGTGGCCGATGTGCTCACCACAGTCACCACAGCGCAGGTGCACCCGGAAACCCGCCAAGGAGCCCTGAGCGCCATGGCTCAGCATGCTCCAAAGAATCCGCCGGAGTCGTGGAGTCGGGCCCTGAGCGCCTTGCTCGAGGCGCCCTCGGCATCTAACCAGCCGGAGACCCTCTCATCGGTCCTCCGCGCAGCCCGGACCCTCAACGGCCAGCCCGCCCTCCGCGAGGCCCTCCTAAAATCTGCACGCGCTCAGGCACTGCCCGCGCCGCTGCGACTCTCGGCCTTCGCGGCGTTGCCCGGCGGCTGGTCTGCCAACGACACCGACCTCGCGTTTCTGCTCACGGGCTTGCGGGACCGACAAGGCTCGGCCGCCGAAGCCCTCTCCAAGGCCGCCCTCGAACCCCATCATCTCGACCAAGTCGCCGGCGCATTGCCAGAGATCGGCCCGCTCGAACTCAACCGAGTGCTGCCCGCCTTTGAACGCCAATCCAGTGCCCGCGCCGGCCAATCGCTACTGACCGCTCTGGGCCAGTCCAAGGCCCGCACCGCCGTCCGCCCGGAAACGCTGCGGGCCACCCTGAAGGGCTATCCCGCCGAAATCCGCGCCCAGGGCGACCGCTTCCTCGAGACGCTCGACACCGGATTGGCCGGTCGCCGGAAGCGCCTCGAGAAGATCCGCTCCGAACTGCCCGCCGGGGATGTTCGCCGCGGTCAGGCCGTCTTCAACTCGCCCAAAGCCGCCTGCATCCAGTGCCACCGACTCGGATACCAAGGCGGCGACGTGGGTCCCGAACTCACCAGCATCGGCACCGTGCGCTCGGCCGACGATCTTCTGGAGGCCATCGTGGAGCCGTCAGCCAGCCTGGTCCGCAGCTACGAGCCGGTCTCGGTCACCACCCGCGACGGCGAGGAACGCCTCGGCATCTTGCGGCGTGATGATGCCCGGGGCGTGACCCTGATCACCGGCCCCGGCTCGACCTTGCAAATCGACCGGGCCGACATCACTGCGATGACCCCATCGACCGTCTCCCTCATGCCCGCTGGCCTCGACGAGCAAATCACCCGCCAAGAACTGGCCGACCTCATCGAGTTCCTCAAGAACACCCGCTGGGGCCGGTGAATTCGTTTCAGGCACCCTCAATACGGTCCTCATCCGTTGGGACAGCTTGCGAGGTCGGGGGTGGAATCTGCTCGAAACGAAGCGCCCAGTGCTCGCTCAGAGGCTTCCAGTCGCAGTCGTCCGCCGCCTCCAACGCTCGGAAGTAAGCGGACCGATGCTCATCCCCCTCAACCGTCAGCACCACCTGAGGTAATCTAGCCCGCCGAAGAATCTCGCGAAGCCAGAGTCGGGTGACGCGGCCGTTGAAATCAAAGAATGGATGAATGGTCAGCAGACGGCCCTCAGCAAAGGCAAGTGTCTCCAGCGCAAGATGTCCGGCTACCGGAGCCAACGTGTTCCACCGGGCCGCCAGGTCTCCCGCATAATTCTTCATCATTTGGGGCACCAGATAGGAGTCGGGCGGACACAGATTACCGACTCGAACATCGACACATCGCCACCGGCCTGCCCACTCGGGGAATAGGTCCGCACAAATCAGCCGGTGAAACTGGACCAACAGTCGTTCGTCCAGTGGACAGTCATCGAAAGCCCCGGCGACGATTGCCTCTTCGCAGGCCAGCACCCGCTCCGCAATGAGAGGCGCTAGCTGCGTGTAGGTGAGAATGCCGCGGCTGGATTCGACAAAGCGGGTATTTCGGTCCGGCGATGAATCTTTTCGAGCCATGTTGGGTCTACGGGTTCTCCCTCAAAAGCCATGCTGGCCGCAACGCTCTGGGGGACTTGGGCCCAAGCTTGGTCGCGACGATTCTCCTCGGGGAGCGCCTGCCAAGCTTTCATGTTCGAGAGCCAGTCCATTTACGAAGCATGTGACACCCACTCGTTCCCATCAAGAGGGCTTCGGTTGCCTACGACTTCAGTCATCGACTTCCTGTTGCCCCTGAAGCAGCTCGACATGACAGTTGCTTGAGACTGCAAGCCTCGCTTGAAATATGACATCATCCATTCAGAAAGTTTGGGGAGTTGTGGCTTGTCTGTTCGCAATAATTCGATGGAGGAGTCATCCTAGTTTAAAGACCAGCTTCATTGAGTATGTGTTGATGGCGGTCCTGTTTGCGGCCGGCCTTTATTTGTTTTTTGCCAAGAATCTCCAAGACTCAGACAAGAAGTGAGATGATGATGGACTGCTCCCCCGAGACCTACCCCAGTGCGATGAGAGTTTGTTGGTGCAACCAACACCCCTCGAGGCTCATGAAAAGAACGAAACACGTCGTTGATCGCAGGGGGCGAAAAGCAAATTCCGATCTACTTCGCCCTCAGATCCACATCACCAGCCACAACTGCAGTAACAAGCCGGGAATGGCAACCAACCACCACAGCAGGCCCGCGGAATCGAGCCGGCTCAGCAGCCAGAAATAGGCGCTGCTGGCAGCTGCGACGAGGCAAGCCGCCAGCCACGGGTTCATTTGAAGCCCAGGCATCGCCAAGAACAGGGCAAGCCGGGGAAAGGGTCAGGGAACGATTTCCGATTTTGCTTCAACCGCGTTTTCGCCACCGATGGCTGATGCTTCGGCAAGCACGCCGGGTCGCCGCACCTCGGTCATCGTACACCGGGGGCGTGTGCCTGAATGGCCGCAGGGTGAACTGCAGGGATCACCAGTACCCGTAACAACCGTCGGCACCCCAAATTTGCGAGCCCCGGTAGCGGCTCATCTGGCGGATGTCCTTCCAACGGACCGATCCGTCGAGCAGGCCCACGTTGCCGCCCTTGGCCCCAAGGTCGGCGGGCCTCTGCTCGTAAGCCTGGGGATGAGAGTCGAAGTACTCGTCGTCGGCGATGCGGGGCCCGCGGGCGGTGTGCGGCACCAGAATCCGCTGGTAGGCCGGGGAGTCGACGTTGAGGTCGGCCAAAAGCACCAGCGAAGGATCTTCGGTGGCCTTCTGCGGCGAGACCCAGGTGTTGGTCACGCCGTCGATGAGACCCCAAGGCGAGTTGGGGTGTCCTCCGAGGTAGTGGTAGCCGATGGCGATGCCGTAGTCGGGATGGTTGCGCCAGGCCGGTCGCTGCATCCAACGGGTCAGGTTCGGGCAGTCGAAGGCCTTGAGATCGGTGGTGTAGCGCAGGAGGTTGGTCTGGTTGGCGCTCGAGAAGACCGGTGTGTGAGTGTCCTTGGCATCGGCCTTGTCGGTGCCTCCCTGTGGCAGATACTGCTCGTTGTCGTTGGCGTAGAGCAGCGCGGCGAGGATGAACTGCCGCATGTTGTTGAGGCAGGCCGTCCGCTGCGCCCGCTCTTTGGCCGCCCCGAGCGCCGGAAGGATCATGCCGGCCAGGATGGCGATGATGGCAATTACCACGAGGAGTTCGATGAGGGTGAAGCCCTTACGGGTCCTGAAGATCCCAAAAAACCCTCGTTTCCGGCGGCCACGCGAGGCTTCCGATGCATCGAGATCCCCAGAAACCATCGGCAGTTCGGTGAGGTTCATTGCGATAGGCGTTCGGCCACGCGGAGCAGTATCGAGTTGTCCGGAGCGTCCATCTCGGCCTCCAGGGCCCCGTCGGCCGGTGCCGTGAGAAACTCGAGGGTGGCAGGACGCCAGATCGGAGGGCCGCCCGAGGGGATGGCCGAGGTCTCCAGGCGGATTCTGGGGGCCTCGCTGGAGGAAAGCGCCAGGCCGCCCGGCGAGGTGACCCGAAGGGCGAGTCGACCGGTGCCGGGTCGTAGCCCCGCCGCCAAACTCAGAGGTGGCAACGGCGGCGCGGTCGCACCGAGATCCAGCGCAACGATCTCAAGGTTGCTGCGGGCGTAGAGCTTCCCGTTGGAGAAGGCCGGATGGTTCCAAGAGGTGCCGGAAAGGGTCTGGAAGCGGGCGATCTCGGAGTAGGCTGTTGGATCGGGTTCGACCACCACCAGTTCGCCCCGCTCGGTGAGCACCACCAGCTTGCCCCCCACCTTGATGATCGATCCGTAACCGGGGTTGCCCGAGCCGACGGTCGAGGTGATCCAAGTGTTAGTCCTGCCCGAGAGGCTGAAGCAGGCGAGGCTGCGCATCGAGCGCTCGACGATGCTGTAGATGTAACCTTCGTGGTGGACCGGGGAGGCCCAGTGGTTCTGGTAGGCGCTGCTGCGTTTGAAGTCAGTCTGGGTGACCGTGAAGGCCGATCCGCTGCGGGTGACCTTCGCCGTCCAGGCCCCGAGGGCGTAGGCGCAGGAGGCGTAGACGATGTCGTTCGCCACCACCGGGCTGGCGGCGATCGACGTGGAGGACGGGGCGAAGGAATGACGCCACAGCACGTCACCGGTTTCAGGCGATAGCCCGAGCGTCCCCCGGGAAGTCACGAACACCACCTGCGGAATCCCTCCCAAGGTTGCCTGCACCGGCGAGGCGTGGGTCATGACGTCATTCTGGCCACTCCACAAAGTCTTGCCGTCGCTGGCCCGGACCGCCATCAGGCGCTGGTTGGCGACGTTGCAGTTCAAGAAAACTCGGTCCCCCACCACTAGCGGCGAGGCGGCATTCTGCCAGAGGATTACCGACGTGCCGGGGAACTCGGTCAAGAAGTCCCGGCTCCAGACGACGGCACCGGTGTCGGCTCTCAGGCAGTGCAGCTTCAGGTACGACGTCAGCACGTAGACCCGGTCGCCCTCAACCGTGGGTGTCGACCTTGGCCCGTCGGTGCTTCCCGTGCCTCCGTCCGGATAGGACGCCGTGTCGAGGTCCGCGGACCAGAGTTCGGCTCCCGAGGCGGTGTCGAGTGCCACGCAGAGCTCCCGTCGTTGGCCTCCGACGCGCCGGTTGACCTGCGTGAAGACCTTACCGCCGGACACCGTAACGGAACTCCAAGCCGGATCTATGGCGCGTTTCCAGACGACCCGAGGGGAGCGGGCGGCCCAGTCGGTCCGGATCGGCTCGGGTGAAGATCCGTCGCCCTCGGGACCCCGATAATGCGACCAATCGGCCGCGGCGAGAATTCCCTGCAGAGCGAAAAGAATCGCGAGTGAGAGAAAGGGGATCTTCATGCTGAAAATTGCGGGTTGATGTACTTCTCCATGTTGCCCCACGCATACCCGGAGTCAAACCGAGGTTCCTGAACCGCCGCCCCGCTGCGGGCGGTGGCGTTCCGGCGGCGATGACCGACCAGCGCCAATGTCGGTGAGCTCGCTGATCGCAAGGCGTCAAAAAGCCAATTCCCAACAAACAAGCCCGGCCGGGACTTCGACCCGACTAGGCCAGACAGGCGTCTCTCATCGGTCGGGTGCTGACAGGCGGAAGTTCTTGGCCGCTTCGGTGTCGTTCCTCCACTTCCGCTTGCACGTGGGTGCAAAGATCCCGGTAGGTCTCCTCTTCGGTGATGCCGTGGCAAACGCCGCCCCATGGGAATAGATCGGGACAGTAACCCACGTACAAACGATCGGATTCCTCCCAGCGCACGTATTTGAGGTATTGGTCTTGCGGTTTCATTCCTGGGTCGCCTGAAGGGCGTTACGGACCATCCGTTCCTGATAGTGCCGAGCATCCTCCCCTTCTCCACCACTCAGGATCAATGATCCGGTGAGCTTCGGGTGCCGAAACTTCCGGTGTGAGCCCTTGCCACCAGGCACCTGAACGAATCCAGCACGCTCGAGATCAGAAACTAATTGGCGGAGTTTCCAAAGCTCCTAGAAAGGATGTCATACAATCCCTGACTCGGCCAGATCTAGCCTCACGCCGACCCCGAAATCGAATTGCGCCAAAATGTTTGTTACCGGCGAGGGGTTGGGACTGAGGGTCTGAAAGGGTCGTTGCGCAAAAAGTCCTGTTACCGTCGCCAACATGGACAAATCGATGAGTTCTGGGACGCGACAGGAGGTGTTGGGAAAGCTGCGAAGGCGCTACCAAGGTGCAGGGGCCGAGCATCGCAGGAAGGTCATTGATCAGGCGGTTGAACTTCTGGACTACCACCGAAAGTCAGGAAATAGGGTCAGTTCTTGATATTGATATATAAAGCGGCCAAAGCCACTCCCCCGGCATGGCCCGCAAGTTGAGAGTCGAGTATGCTGGCGCGATTTAGCACGTCATGAATCGCGGTGACCGGCGCGAACTGATCTTCATGGATGATGCGGATCGCCAGCGCTTCGTTGAGACGCTGGGCGAGGTTTGCGCCAAGACGGGCTGGCAGGTTCACGCCTATGTCCTCATGCCGAATCATTTCCATTGGGTGGTCGAGACGCCGCAGCCCAATCTGGTCGCCGGGATGAAATGGTTGCTGGGCACTTACACGAGTCGCTTCAACCGGCTTCACAAGCTCTTCGGCCATTTGTTCTCTGGGCGCTACAAGTCGCTGAT
>CAMDDW010000009.1:0-64470 GCA_945893185.1 Akkermansia muciniphila
AAAATGTCCTCCCAACGCCGCCGGCGCCGGGAGGAAAATCAAAGACAAAAATTCGGCGTGCAAAAAACCAACAACAACGAAACCTTACACCCCTGCCTCGTAGCGTAATAAACCACCTTCTGAGGTCTTTGATTCAAAAACGCGCCGTGCGCGCGGCCTTTTAGCGCAGTACTTTCTGGTGTTGTATTTGTTTCACAAGTGCCAACTGGCGAGACGAGCTCCATCAAAGCTAATGCGTGCTGCCACCCGCCGCAACAAGATCAGTTTTCACGGTCAGCGTCGACTCAATGATCTGCAGCAGTCCCGCCACCATCACCTCGAGCGACATGCTCGGCGTATTCGGATGACGGATCGCCTGCTCCGGTAGAAAAGGGATATGCACAAAGCCGGCACGCTTGATTTTTGGCGCTTGCGCAACGAGTTGCATCAGTCCGTAAAAGACATGATTACAGACAAAAGTACCGGCGGTTTGTGAGACGGCGGCAGGAATTCCTTTCTCGTTCAGTGCCGTAACGATGGCTTTGATCGGCAAGGTGCTGAAGTAAGCCGCAGGGCCATCCGTTCGAATCTGCACATCAATCGGCTGTGCCCCGGCGTTGTCCGGAATGCGCGCATCGTCAACGTTGATTGCGACCCGCTCGATGCTCAGTTCGGCACGGCCACCCGCTTGACCGACGCACACCACGATGCGCGGTTTGTGCATTCGAATCTGCTGCTCGAGTACGTCGAGCGAAAGAACAAACGTACAAGGTAGTCTGGCCACGGCGATTACGCTGCCGTCGTTCATGGTCTTGCCTTCGAGCGCTCGAACAGCCTCCCACGAGGGGTTGATGGACTCGCCGCCAAACGGTTCAAAGCCGGTCAATAGAATTATTTTCTTGGGTCCCATGAGCAAAATTTGTAATCAGGGAAAGGCCAAATAATACATCAGAAAGATATTGCAGGCCAACACGCAAAGCGCGGTAGGGATTTGAATTTTGATCACCTGATACTTGTCTTTCAACTCCAGCAGCGCCGCCGGCACGATATTGAAATTGGCCGCCATCGGTGTCATCAATGTCCCACAATAGCCGGCAAACATGCCGATTGCCACAATCGGAGCGGGGTTGCCGTGATGCTGCAGGATCAGAAACGGTAGTGCAATTCCGGCCGTCATCACCGGAAATGCGGCGAAGGCGTTGCCCATGATCATGGTGAATCCGGCCATGCTGAGGCAGTAAATCGTCACCAGCGCAAATCGACTTTGCGGATCGACGAACAGATTGACGATGGTCTGGATCGACGTCCCGGTCTTTGCTGCAACAAACACGCCGCCCAACATCGCCAGCATTTGCGGCAGGATCAGCGCCCAGCCGATCGCATCAACCAGACGGCGGGATTCACGAATCGCCACCACTGGCGAGCTGCCGGTGATTCGTTGTCCGATGGCAATCGCGCCGATGCAGGCCAAAGCCAGCGATGTCAGCGTAAGATTTTTTTGATCCAGAAAATGCACGCCACCGATCATTAAGTCTTTGCCGAACAAGGTTAGGAAAACCGTGATCACCGGGATCGCCAAGGCCGAGATGAATAGCTTATTGCCCAGTCGTTCTGCCGATTTTCGGCGCGCGGCAGCGCCATTGTCGACACGCGTTCCGGCGCCGAGCAAGTTGGCCCCGGCAATACCGGCGATGATCAGGACAATGAGCCCGACCACGCGATAGGTCATCGGCTTGCCGAGGGTGGTGATCATCAGATCGCCGAACAAAAAACTGCTGCCGAACAGAAACCAGAAGGCGGCCGTGGTGTAACGCTTGGGGTTGGACGCATCACGCAGCGTCATGCCGGCGACCAGCATGACAATGATGCCGATCAGATAGAACACCAGATCGATGCTGATGATGCTGGTCATGATTTGCCCCCGGCTTGCCCAAGCTGCCATTCATGAATCTGCCGCGCGATGCTGGCATCCAGCCGGGAGAGGCGGAACAAATGAATGACCAAGGCGCACAGCGCGGTCGGGATCGCCCATAGGCCGATTGCCAAGGGTTCGACATTGGTGATGCCGTTTTCCTTGAGAAACGCCGTCATCAACAACACCGCCCCAAAGGCGATGAAAACATCTTCACCAAAAAAATGCGCGACGTTGTCACAGGCGGCCGCATGCGCCGCGATGCGGTCTCGGATGTGCGGTGGCAGTTCGCCATGCCGGTTACTCGCCGCGCCCACCGCCATCGGTGCCAGCAAGGGACGCACCGTCTGCGCGTGTCCGGCCAGGCCGAGCAAACCCAGCGCGGCGCTGGTTTCGCGTACCACAAAATACAGCATCAGGATGCGCCCGGTGCTAGCGACACGAATGCTCGCAATCCAGGTTTGCGCACGCTCTTTGAGACCATGACGCTCCAACAACCCGATCACCGGCAGAATAAGCAATGAGATTGCCAGCTGCCGACTGTTCATAAACTTTTCGCCAAAAGTTTCCAGCACCGCGATGAAGTCCATGCCAACGGCCAAACCAGTAATAAGACCGGCCAGCGTAACCACTAGCAGTGGATTGAAGCGCAATGCAAAACCTAGCACCACAATTGGAATGCCAATCAGCGGTAGTAGCAGGTCAAGATTCATGATAGTTGGCTCCATCTTGGAGTTGATAGGAATTTACTTTTTGTGGCTATATCTGAGACCTTACATTTTCCAGAAGTAAGCTGTAAAGGTGACTTTTGGCTTGGCTTTCGGGTGGAAACGGGGTCAGGGAACGATTCCCGATTTTGGATGCACCAGTTGCCTTTGCCCAGAACTCGGTAAAGGGCTCTGCAGCCTGAACGGGCTCTTGCCTAGGCATTGAGCGACAGTTGCTGATACCGGCTTGAGTCAAATTCGGAAATCGTTTCCTGATCCCGTTTACCATTACATCAATGCCGTTGGGCTCCATGAAACGGCTACTTAGCAGGCAGCGGGCGATCCGAACCCCAAGAGTCGCGGGCAACACGCCATTTGCCATCCGCATCATGGTGGTAGATTAGCAATCCCCAGCCCGTGTCCTTCACAATGGCCCCATCGGCCAGAGACTTATCGGTTGACGTGTATGAATATCGTTCGAATGCCCAGTCTCCGCTCACAACGAATTCTTGCACGGGCTTGTCCCAATGTACCTTGTACGCATTAAGGTAGCTCTTAAGCCAGGGCCGGACGGCTGCTTTTCCTACCATAACAGGTTCGTTTGGGGACAGAAATACAACGTCTGTGGTGAGCATATCGAGGAGGATCTCTAGATTGTTTGAATTGATCGCGGTCACGTAAGCTTCGTGCGCCTGATGAGCGTCGCCGTCGGTAAAACCAACTTTCTCATATCGCGGTGCGTGAAAACTATCAAATTCAGAATGGGTTGTGTACGCCTGACCCTGCTCATTGGGATATGTTTCATCTAAGGTCAGACTATTACCATCTTTTGAGGTCGTGCGTTTGCCAATAGTAGTCAGCTTCCCATCAGTGTAAAATTTTGCAATCGTTGTATATGGGTCCACAAGCGTAAACGAAACTGTGGCCGGTACGGTCTGATTTTTTGACGCATTGGGGTATTCTTTGCTATCTAATTTTACAATGTGGCTGCTAAATAAGTTATCCCCATTCGCGTTAACCCTTTTATTTTGGACAAGAATAAATCCATTGCCGAGGTCTTCATGATGTCGCGTGCCAGACTTAGAAGTTTCAGATGGCGGCGCACCTGGAGAAGCGCTCGACCTTGCTGGGTTAAATTTCCAATCGCCGAAGAACCCCTTGTCGATGGCGCTCGCGGACTGGGCTTGGACAGCGCCGACGCCTAATCGACTCAACAAAAACCCGGCAACTACAACTGAAGACCAGTTGCGCATATAAAAGATCGTAAGTGTATTAAAAAATCGCCTCAAGATGACTTTGTGTTGGTAGCTGGAACGGGATCGGGCAGGTCGAACTTCAGATGGGAGGCGACGAGGTAGATGCTGACGGAGAAAACCTGATTTCATGAGTGTTTGTTTGGGTTGGAATGCTTCTGAAAAGAGAGAAAGGAAAGATGCCTTTACCGGCCCAACAGCCGCGAGGCCTCTCTTCACCACATGCGTGAAACGGGGATGAAACGGATCATTTTATTTTAAAAATCGTTTTCTCGACACCTTTTGTGGGGCTCGAGCAGCGGGATCTTCCCTCGTCGAATTGCGCCAAAATGTTTGTTACCGGCGAGGGGTTGGGACTGAGGGTCTGAAAGAGTCGTTGCGCCAAAAGTCCTGTTACCGTCGCCAACAGGGACAAATCGATGAGTTCTGGGACGCGACAGGAGGTATTGGTGAAGCTGCGAAGGCGCTACCAAGGTGCAGGGGCCGAGCATAGCAGGAAGCTCATCGATCAGGCGGTTGAATTGCTGGGCTACCACCGAAAGTCTGCGATCCGGGCGCTGAGTTCCGTAGAGGCGGAACCGGGAAGGCGGACCAATACAGGGCGGCCGGCGCGGTATGATGCCCGGACCTTGATACCGTGGTTGAAGCCGATATGGCAGGCGACCGACTATGCCTGCAGCCGGCGGTTGGCTGCGATGCTGCCGGAGTGGATCCCAGCCTCTGAGGCCTTTCACCCGCTCAGTTCAAACTCAAAAACAACTAACCAATAACTCCCTTTTCTCTGGCCGTTTTATCGAAGCAGGACCACTTGTCGCTGTTCGTGGCGCGTGGACGACCGCAGGATTCTACCACTTCGCCTTCGCCGGAGTCGCCGGCTTCCCAGATTTCGCATGGCCCGGCTTGGCCGTCAGCGCGTCGATCTTCTTCTTCAAGTCATCGAACTCCTTGCGCAGATCGCGGTTCTCCTTCTGGAGCGTGATGACTTCGCTGCGGAGCGAGTCGGACTCGGCAGCGGGCCTCTTCGTGTTATTGATGGCACCAACCGCACGTTCCGCCGTGGCGCGAAGCGGACTTTCCTTCGGGGCGTTCGTGAACTTCTCCAGCGGACCAAGCGCCTTTACATCGCCCAATGTTCCTAGGGCCATCACAGCGGCGAGCTGCACGCGGCGCTTTGAGCTGTCGAGATGCTTGAGCAGAAACTCGCGCACGGTGTCCTTCTTTTCCTCATCCTTCGCAAGCCGCGCGAGCGTGTCCAAGCCGCGCGCAAAACCGCCGCTAGTGAACGCTACCTCCTGCTTCTGCAACACCTCGAGCAACGGCGCGATGTAGCTGGCGTCCGCCTGCACGCGGATGGCGCTAATGGCCGCGTCCGCCGTCGCGTTGCGATACGAGGCTGAGCTCAGCGCCTTGAGGATCTGCTCGCGCACTTCCGGCTTCGCATAGGAACCGATTGATGCGAGCGCAATCGCCTGGATGTCTGGGTTCCGCTCGTCCTTCAGAATCTTCTGCGTGGCCGCATAGCTCGCCTCGCGGTAGAAGCCGCCGATGTCAGCTGTGACTTGCCGGCGCACGCGGGCGTCGCTCTGTTTCGTCGAAGCGATTAAAGCGTCGAGCGCCTCATCCGTCTGGATGGCGCGAATGGCCTGAGACGCTGCGAGGCGCACGCCGTAGAACGAATCGTTGTTCAACACCTCTTTGAGTTTGCCCAGTGCCTCCGCCTTACCGCTGAGCTGTTCGATGGCAAGTAGGCGACCGAGCAGATCGGCTTTGTCGACGAGTTGCAGATGCAACATCGCGGTCGGGACCTTGAAGTCGATCTTCGCCAGCAAGGTCTGGTTCGGATCGATGCGGACCACCTCCGGTGCCTCAGTCAGCGGCACGTAGAAGTCCTCCGCCTTTTCCTTCACCGCCAGTGTGCGTTCGGTGACCACGCCCGACTTGCTCTTGAACCGCACCGGCAACGGGACGTTGAAGAGCAGAACATCATCGCTGAGTTTCTGCACCTGCTGCACGGAGACCTTCGCGAGCTTGGTACGTTCGTCCCAGCTGTAGCTGATGTTCAGCTCGGGATGATGCGCGTGATAGACGTACTGGTTAAAGAACTGGTCGAAAGAGCGGCCCGAGAGTTCCTCGATTACTTTGTTAAAATCGTCCGTGGCGACGTTGCCAAAGGCGTGGCGCTCCAGATAGGTCTTCACGATCCTGCGATAAAGATCTTCGCCGAGCTGGCTGCGGAGCATGTGCAGAATCCAGCTCCCCTTGGGATACGCGTGGAAGCCGAACTGGTCGTTGGGACTGTTAAAGTCGCGTCGCACGATGGCGTTAGTGTCGTTGGACTGGTTCAGGATGGCATTGGCATTACCTCGCATCTGGTAGAGGAAAGCGTCGCGCCCGTTTTTATGACCGGCGTAAAGCGCGTCGTAGTAGGTGGCAAAACCTTCGTTCAGCCAGAGATGCGACCAGTCCTTGCACGTCACGTAGTCACCGAACCATTGATGCGCCAGCTCGTGCGCGACGAGGCCGGTGCTGTCGCGGAGGTTCTCCGTGACGTCGCTGAAGAGAGTGCGGTCATTGAGAATCGTCATCGTCGTGTTCTCCATGCCGCCCCAGCCGAAATCTTCGACGCACACCTGATCATACTTCGCCCACGGATAGAGCACGCCGATCTCCTTCTCGAAAAACTCCATCATGTCCTTCGTCCCACGAAAGGAGCTTTGCGCTTGGGCGATCTGCGAAGGGGGCGTCCAGAAGGCCATCGGGATGTCGCGATGCTTGTCTTCGATCTTCTTGAAGTTACCGGCGCAAAGCGCGATGAGGTAGTTCGCGTGCGGCTTGTCCTGCAACCAGCGCACGGCGACGAGACCGGTGGCGGCGTCCTTCGCCTCCGACATCTTGCGGCCGTTCGAGATCACGACCATGCCTTCGGGTACGCGGCAGGTGACTTCGCTGGTGAACTTCTCATTCGGCGCGTCGAAGCTGGGAAACCAATGACGCGCCTCGTACGGCTCGCCCTGGGTCCAGAGATGCGAATCGCCCGCCGGATAGCCCATCTCAGTAGTGCGGAAGTAGAGACCTTGATCCGGCGTGGCGCTGTAGTGAATGGTCACGCTCGCCTCTTTGTCGGCGGGAATCGCTTCCGCGAACGTCACGATGACGTGCTCGCCCGTCGCCTGATAGCCGAGGATCTTCTCGCTTGATTCGACCGACGCAACGGCGAGATCGATGCCGTTGAGCTTCAGCTCGGCGAAGGGTTTCGCGATGGGCTTGAAGCGAAGCGTGACCTGGCCGGAGACGGAGCGCGCCTTGAAGTCCGGCGTGACATCGAGCGCCAGATGCAACAGGTCGATCTCACGGCTCGGCGCGTATTTCAGAAAGTTCGAGGCTTCGGCGCTCGCGGCGAGCCATGCGTGGCCGTGAGCACAATAGAGATGCTCCGTTTCCGCCCGCGCCGGCCGGTGCAAGACGTGGAGAGTGAGTACAAGACAGGCGAAAAGGGCGAATCTGGTTCTCAAAATTTATTAGTAGAAAATTGTTTCGGCATGGAGTGCAGTATTATGAAATTCGCGCGATTGATTCCAGACGTCAATGATTCATCCAATTTCGCTTTGCATTCCTCAGCTTCGCCGAACGGTCAGAGGGATGCCTTGGATATTCCGCTTCAGCGCCTGCTAGGAAAAACAGGACAGGGGACTGAGCGGAATGAGAACAAAACTGCCCGTTGCCGTCTCCTTCCGGGCCAAACAAAGCCCGTCCTGAGCCAAATCACGCGGTTTCCCCGGAAAACCGCATCCAAAAATGGCTTAGCGTACAATTTTTAACCATTAAAGATGTAACCCCTTGTGGTGTGGTTTCTTGGTAGCCTTCAGGAGGAGAAGGGTTTTTCACCGGTGGGGGCAGGACAGGTGCTGAACCGAGCTCAGTCAGAGTGGTATTAAGAGAAGAATCGGTCGGAATTGCTGACTTCGATGCCGATGACGGTCTATCGGGCCGCTTTAAGAAGGGCAACTGTTGCCAGCGCCATGAGTATGAATGATTCCTTTGGTGTTCTGGTCTGGTCGAGCAGTGTTTTGAGTGAGGTTGCCCTCGCCTGTTGGGTAGGGAGTCTGGTGATGCGGGCTAGTTCACCACCCCATTTGGCCAAGACGAGTTGCTCGGTGCTCTCGATATACTGGGCGAGTGGGTCCACCTCTTGAAGAGACCTGGCAAGGTCAACGAGAGCTTGGCTGGCCATTTCGAAAGCTTCGCACTTTGAGTCCTCATCTTCAGCCAAGTCATGGGTGTCACAGGCGGTGTCCAGAATGTTGGTCACGGCGATCAACTCATCGAGGGCATCCTCGAATTCGGAGAGGTCATCGAAAGAGCTACCCTTGGGCATCAGCGAATCTGCAAAATCTAAAGCCCTGGCGTTCAACGCCTTCAGAGCGGGCATGGTCTTGTCGCAGACAATTGGGGAGTTCCCGAGACGGGCGATATCGGCAAGCAGGTATTCGGCGGCGGTGGACATCGTGAGAGTCAGGATAACTCGGCTCGAGTTGCAGCGATAGGGGTCAAAATAGTTCAGCCTCCCGGCACGTCTAATGTATCGGCAAATATGAGTTCATGGGGCCGGGGATATTGTTCGTAGAAGGTTGGCCTTTCAGATCCTCAAACATGGTGCCCCACGCCTTGACCGGTGGAGGGGTGCGGGGTGGGAGGCCATTTCCTAGATTCCTTGGCTTCACCGTGGCTGTGGCCGCCAAGCGAGCCGTTGTGCCTCTGGCGTGTCTTGGCCCATGGACCAGTGTGGTTGGATGGCCTGGCATGAAGACCATCTGGCGTAGGGTTTCCGTCACTCCTCAGGGGAAGGAGAGGCAGGTGAAGCCTGGGCCTCCTTCAGAACCTTGGCCACGGAGGACGCCGGCATTCCCAACCGCCGTGCCGTCTCTCGCAGGCCAACACCCTGGGCCTTACTGAAGGATCTCCTCACGCCGGGAACGGGGGAACGGGGTCAGGGAACGATTTCCGAATTTGACTCAAGCCGGTATCAGCAACTGTCGCTCAATGCCTAGGCAAGAGCCCTTTCAAGTTGCGAAGCCCTTTACCGAGTTCTGGGCCAAGGGAACTGGTGCATCCAAAATCGGGAATCGTTCCCTGACCCCGTTTCCTGACCCCGTTTCCCGCAGACCGCCCGGTGAGGGCACCGGGCCTACAGAACACAGTTGCCAACCAAAATAGCCGACCCCGTTTCTGGAAGCGTGGAGTGTCAGACACCTCGCACGCGGCCGTCGCCTCGGCCATCGACCAGAATCGCAAAGCGGCATGAATCCGGATCAACGCGACCTCGGACGATGATCATCAAAAAAACTCCAAATCACCTCGGCCGTGGTCCGGTTTTTCTCGCCCAGATGACGCGGCCACTCATGACCGCCTGCCTCCAGCGCGTAGAGCTTCACCTCGGTGTTGCCGACTCCGGAGAACCAGCGGGTCCGTTGAATGCCCGGGGACAGGACAACCTGGTCCTGCCGGGTGAGAGCCAATCCTTTGACCCACAAATCCACAACCCCCTCCGTCCCCAGATAAGCCCCCCAGCCATCCCGGTTTCGAAGATCGCCATCCCACAGCGTGGTACGATCACGTCGGGCATTCACCACCAAGACGGAGACTCGATCGGCGGGCCTGAAACCTTTGGCCCAAGACTCCATCATGGTTCCGGCGACCGGCGCTATGGCGCAGACAAAAGGCTTCGGCTGGGCGCCGAGATAAAAGCTCATGTCTGCCCCGTTGGAGAATCCGGTCGCGAACACCGCCTTCGGGTCCACCCCCAGATCCCGCACGAGCCGGCTGACCAATTCCCGGGCGAATCCGACGTCATCCACCGTCTGGTCCCGATGGAATTCATAGCCGACATTGAAGAACGACTTCCCCTTCGAATCGGTCGTTCCTTCAGGATACACCGCCACAAAACCGTGCTTCTCGACCAAAGGCACGAATCCGGTGAGTTCGCGGACCGCTTTGGCCGAACCTGTGAAGCCATGGAACACCATCACCAACGGCGCACCGGTTCGAACGGTCCGGGGCAAATCGAGAATGTACGAACGATCCCGGCCGCCGGAGGTCATGCGATGGACCCCGCTTTTCCAAGGCGTTCGAATCCCATCCCCGAGGTTTCCTTCGGCGCTCAATCGGCTTTGGAGAAACACAACGGCTCCGCACAGGATGACCGATGAAATCGTCCAGAAATGTGGTTTCATGCAAATAGTTCCCCGACCGAAACCCACCAGAGTCCCTTCCCAGTCACAACGGAGGGTATTCAAACCAGAAACGGAGTCAGGGAACGATTTTGAAATTTGACTCAGGCCGGTATCAGCAACGGTCGCTCAATGCCTAGGCAAGAGCCCGTTCAAGTTGTGGAGCCCTTTACCGAGTTCTGGGCCAAGGGAACTGATGCATCCAAAATCGGGAATCGTTCCCTGACCCCGTTTCCCGTTTCCGTAAGCGATTTTGCGTTCGGAAGATCGTGCGCACGGTTACGAGCATAAACAAAATGATCGCCGACGATCACGAGCATACGCTGCGTTCGCTGCGTTCGCCTTCCATCGGTTGTTTTGATACCGCTCCTTGCTGACCAATCGGGCCCTGATCTGTAGCGGGCTCCTGCGAATCCTCACTCGCTATTTCTCGGGCGATTCAATCCTCACCCTCCGAGATAATTATCAGGGGGATCTAGTGCCGCTCGTAGCGGCGCCAACCGGGGGTTTCCCGGACTTCAACAGGACCTCGCGGCGCGTGCATGAGGAAGGCCTCGACGGGATACCGTCGCAGTCGGTCGAAACCCGGGTCCGGCCCCAGTACGCTCAAGACCTTAGACAAAGCGTCCGTGGTCATGGCCTCTGCGCCGATCAAGGTTACTTGGCTCGGATGCGTCAGCGCCCAACCTGTCCGGGGATCCACGAGGTGCGAGTAGCGGACCCCGCCCAGTTCGACCCGCTGGAATCGGTCGCCGGATGTCACCAAGGCCCGATCCTTGAGCCAAACCACCCGACCCGGCGGTGCGTTGGTTACGTCTAATTCTCCGATCTCAATCTTCCAGCCCGACTGTCCCGGCGGCGATCCGGCCGCGAACAGGTCTCCTCCCCCGGACACCAGCGAGCAGCGGACTCCCCTCGCCTTCAGCACGCGGGTCGCTTCATCCAACGCATATCCCTTGGCAATCCCGCCCAAATCCAGGCGCATCCCCGGTACCATGAGGCGCGCTGTGCGTCGACCCGTGGCATCCCTTCCCAGCACCACGTGCCGCCATCCCGTGGCTGCCCGCGCCGCGACCACCTTGGACTCTTCGGGCAATACCCGCTGACGCCGGGCTCGCTTCCACACATCCACTAGGGGACCCACCGTGATGTCAAAGGCCCCATCGCTCATACGAGACACCTCCTGCGCCCGCTCCAGCACTCGGGCTAGGTCGGTACTCAGGGGCACCACCGCGCCCGATCCAGACGTCTTAGACAAGCGGCTCAACTCCGAGTCCACCTCATAGTCGCTCAGGGTATTATTCAGGTCCGAAATTCGTTGGAAGGCCGCGGCCGCCGCCACATCCCCGGAGGCCTGATCCTCCGCATAGAGCACGAGGCGAAAGGGCATCCCCATGTGGGTCTGGCGGTATTCACAGCGCACCCGTTGAGCCGGACGGGTCTGGCAACCGGTCCCAACAAAACTGAGCAATATCGCCAGGCATCCGACGGCGGTCAGGGTCGACCGACCCCATCGGGCCAGCGGCAAAACTCCCTGCCGCGGGATCCACGGCGCTAACCCTGGAGTTCTTTTGGCTCGTGCCGTCTTCCCGGATGGGTTCATGGATGTTCCTGCTGCACCGCGGTGGTCGGCTCGGATCGGGGCTTCACCTTTTCGGTGTAGGTAATGACTCCGGCCCCCAAGACGATGAGGCAAACACCTATCCACCGGAGGGGGCTGACCGTCTCATGCATGACAAACCGCGCAGCCAAGGTCGTGAGCACAAAACCGAGGGAGGTCAGAGGCCACACAAAGCTCACATCCCCCTTGGATAAGAGGTACAGCAGACACCCGAAGAACGCCGCCTGAAACCCCACTCCGACCAACAACGGGACATTGGTGAAACCGGAGCGGATGAGTCGCAGGATCTCCGACACACTCACGCGGTCCATCTCGCCGATCTCTTTCAAGCCTCGGCTCAAGAACACGACCCCAATGGCCTCCATGCAGAGACCCATTAGCAGAACCAAGATCAGACGACTCATAAACAATCAGAATATCGGCACAATTGGATCCCCCGCGACTCAATAACCTCGCGCACTCGGGGGCTGAGCAACGCCTCCAACTCATGCCGGTGGGCGTCCTCGTCGGCATGACAGTACAGCTCCCAGGTCCCGGGCTGAAGCTCCGGCAAGAGCCGTAGCAAATAGTCTTCGGTCACCCGGCTGTTCTGGAGCAAACCGTAGGTGCAGCCGGCGTGACGCAACTCGTGGCGAGCCAACAACGGTTCGCAACGGCGCGACAAGGCCCCAAAAACACCCGCATGGGACAGCCGATACAAGTACTCCCCCGACGCCAGTCGGAGATTCTGGATCAACGGATCCCGAGTCAGGCGAACCGAGCGAACTCCCAGTGCTTTCGCGTGATCCAGCAGCACGCGGAACACCCCGGGATGCAGGTGAAAGTTCAGGTGACCGTTGACGTGATCCAAGGCGAGCCCGGTGGCACGAAATCGTTCAAATTGGGCCAGGAGTTCCCGGCGCACTTGCTCGTGCAGCCCGGGTGCAAAAAAATAACGCAACCCAGCCACCACCGGCCGATCGGTGAACCGGCCACGCTCATCCACCAACCCGGGGATTTCTGTCGGGGGCAACACCGAGCGACCGCAAACGAGCACCGAATGCAAACCCACGCCGAGTTGGGGATTGGCCCTCGCGATGTGCACGGCTCCCTCGGCGGCATCGCCGGCCACCATCAAGCTTGCCGAAGTGAGAATACCCTCCCGATGAGCCCGCTCGATCGCCCGGTTGGCGCTTTCAGAAATCCCGAAGTCGTCGGCGTTGACGATGAGTCTAATGGGAGCGTGTCTCGAAATCATGAGCGATGCTCCTCGCGGCCAGACAACTTCTAGGCGCCATAGCTCGTGACCCGAAGTCCTAACCGAGAACGCAGGACCGCGTTCAGGATAATCCCGATCTTCCGAGCACGGGTCAGGCGAAGAGGGGTCTCCTCCAAGACATGGAAACGGGATTTTTCCAATCGCTCCAACAGACGCCAATAAACATTACCCATCAACTCTGCCGAAACCATTGAGGCACGCTCGGAAACCGGGAGCACTTCGCGAGCTTTCTGATAATAGCGTCGGGCTCGACCATCAATTTCCAAGGCCAACTGATGGAAGCGTTCAGACCATTCGCAGCGGAGAATTTCTTCGGGAAGTACCCGGAATCGCTGCAAATCTGACAACGGCAGGTAGATGCGGCCCCGGGCGGCATCATTGCCGACATCGCGCAGAATGTTGGTCAACTGCAACGCCTTGCCCAACGCATCGGCATAGGCTCGGCACGCCGGATCGGTGTAGCCAAAAATCTCGATGCTCAACAATCCGACAACACTCGCGACACGGTAGCAGTACAACTCTAGGTCGGCCGGGTCTTGGTAGCGGGTCTGAACTAGGTCGGTTTCGACCCCGAGGATCAGCTCGTCAAACAAGCGAAAGGGCAACCGATAGGTGTGGATGTGGGGGGCCAATTCGCGGTTCACCTCCATCGAAGGTTCCCGACCCTCACACGCTGCGGAGATGTCTGCACGCCATGCAGCCAAGGTTCTCCGGCGTTGGTCTACCGGGATGGAATCTTCGTCGGCCGCGTCATCCACCTGACGGCAGAACGCATACAATGCCGACATCGCTGCACGCTTCTCGGGCGTCAACAAAATGAAGGCCAGCGCCAGGTTAGAGGCGCTTTTCCGCGTAATCTGCTCCGAAACGCCTGAATTCACAACTCCGTCGGATTAAGATTCCCAGAACCCTTGGCGGGGAGCCCACCCGTGTTGGACAAGGTCGGATTGCGTGGGCGATCCTTGCTATGGCGACGACGACGGCGACGGCCAGATCCCTTGGCGTCGTTGATCACCCCTCGAACGTTTTGTTTGTCGGACTTCCGAAAGAACACGGCCCAAATCACCCCGACGGCCAGAACTGCCAGCCCAGCGAAAATGGCAACCGTGGAACCACTGAAGGCCTTCTGAACTTCGGAATTGAAGCCCGACGGCAATTGCGGCGCCGTGGAGTCAGCGAGCATTAGCATCGAATGGGTGAACAGTGGACTCATCGAACGGGAGAGCCTGTTCCGGTGTCCGCGTCTTCGTCAACGCCGCCGTCCACACCCAACCCCAGTCGACCCATGCGGTAACGTAACGAATGTCGCGATAAATCCAACGCTGCAGCGGCCTTGGACAAGCTGCCGTCGCTGGCCTCCAGAGCATCGAGAATCATCTCCTTTTCAAAGCTCAGGAGCGCCTCGGGCAAGGAGCCTCTCCTTGAAGAACCGCTCTTTTCGACCGGACCATCTCGCAGGCGGGACTCCACCTCGAAGTCCGGGAGACTCGCGGGCTGAATGAATTCGGAAGGCTCAAGAATCACGGCCCGTTCGATCACGTTGCGCAACTCGCGCACGTTGCCCGGCCAACTGTGGGCCTGCAGTGCATGCATGGCCAATGGCGAGATATCCTTCACGGTGCGACCCAACTTGAGGGCAAACACCCGCAGGAAATTTCGAGCCAATAACGCAATGTCGGTGCCTCGTTCGCGCAGCGGCGGAGGCCGAAACTGCATGACATTGAGACGATGGAAGAGGTCTTCGCGGAACTCCCCTTTCCTGATGGCATCGACAATGTTGCGATTGGTCGCAGCAATGAGACGCACTTGGACCCTCAGTTCCTGAGTCCCGCCCACGCGGGTGAAGGAGCCATCCTCGAGGAAACGCAATAGCTTGGCCTGAAGCGGACGACTCATGTCACCAATCTCGTCCAAGAAGATCGTGCCGCCGTCGGCCTCCTCCACATACCCCCGCTTGGTCCGATGGGCTCCGGTGAAGGCTCCGCGTTCGTAGCCGAAGAGCTCCGACTCCAGGAGCGTCTCCGGGATGGCCGCGCAATTGAGACGTATATAATGAGCCGAAGCGCGGCGACTGTGGAAGTGGATGGCTCCGGCGATGAGTTCTTTGCCTGTGCCGCTTTCACCCAAGATCAACACGGTGGCATCCGTCGGCGCCACCGTCTGAATCAGTTGCCGCAACTCCCGCATCTTGGGAGAATCGCCGACGATGTTCTCGATCCGAATGCCATTGCCGGCGCGGGCCCGGAGGGCGGCATTTTCGGTCAATAACCGATGCCGCTCGGCGCAACGGCCAACCGCGTGCAGCAATTCATCCGGCTCGAAGGGCTTGGCCAAGTAATCGATCGCTCCCGATTTGATGGCCTGTACAGCGAGTTTGGGAGTGGCGTAAGCCGTGATCATGATCACCGGCAGATCGGGCTGTTTTTCGGCCACCATCTTGATAAACTCATAGCCACTCATCCCCCCCAATCGGGCGTCGGTGATGACCATGAAGAAGGTCTCCTGCTGGATGAGCTTCAGACCCGCTTCGGCAGAATCGGCCAGACGAACCTCATACGACTCCCCCTCCAACACCGTCTGGAGCGAAAGGCGCATATTCTTCTCATCATCGACGACCAACAAAGGAGGCAATTTCATCTGAGTCTCATCAAGGTGCGTGCTGGAAGCGTGATGGTAAAGGTCGCGCCCTTGCCAGAATCTGATTCCACCCGGACACGGCCTCCATACATTTCACTCGTGTGCTTGACGATGGTCAGGCCCAGACCGGTTCCGCGATCTTTAGTGGTGAAATACGATTCCCAAATCCGACCGATCACCTCGGCGGGGATCCCAGGACCCGAATCTCGAACGGTGACCTGGATGGCATAATCTGGAGCTGACCGTGCCGTGATCCAAATCTCACCGTTTTGCCCCATGGCCTCACGGGCGTTCACCAGGAGATTGGTGAATATCTCCATGAAGTGCCCACGCTGTCCTAGGAGAACAGGCAATGCCGGCGGAATGTCGAGATGGACCTGAATGGAAAAACCCGCCCCCGGCGGGAGCGCGATGGCCAAAGACTGTTCCAGGATCTCGGCAATGGTGACACGCTCCACGCGCCCCTCCACCAACCGAGCGTAGCCCATCAAATCAGTAATGATCCGGTCGGAGCGGGCCACTTCTTCCCGGATGATGGCGATTTGCTGGGTGATGGTTTTCCCCTCGCGAACCGTCTTCTGCAACGTGTAGGCGGCGTTGTTGATGATCCCCAGCGGATTCTTGAGTTGATGAGCAATCTCAGCGGCCAGACGCCCCGCGGCTTCCAATTGTTCCTGCTTCAAGGCGAACTCCTGGGTCTCGGCCTCCCGTTGACGCTGGCGGTCGATCAAGATCTGAAGTCCCAGACAGACCACCGTCATGAGCAGGAGCAAGAGCACGCGGAGCACCAACGATTCGAAGGGTTCGCTGACCGCTTCGGAGAGCCCTCCGCTGGATTCGAGCTTCGGAGTATAACTGTCGAGAACCTGTGTCTCCACCAGGCTGAGGCGCATCTCCAGCACACCCGAAAGCACATAAAGCGCAGAGACAAACAAGTTCACCAATACCTGAACTTCGGAACGCGGGATGATCGCGGCATTACGGATCACCAAGCCGAGGAACACCCAATACAGAATGCTGTCAAAACCGCCGCAGAAGAGGGTCAACGCCGCCAAGAACGCGGTGTCTAGGAGAGTTGTCACCGATACGACCCGTTCCAAGATGGGTGTGGAGATTTCGTCCATGCCCCACAGCAAAATCCCTGCCCCGATATTCACCGCCGTCATCATCAGGGTGAAGGTCTGCAAATACCCCAAGACATCTTCCCGGGGCACCGAGACGCTGCCGAACGCATTGGGATTGAACAGGAACCAGTAAATGACCGGTGCCAGCATCAGCTTGACCCAAATGCCGATATTGCGCTCGACGAAGCGGATGCGCTGACGGAACAAAGTCGGGTCGGACGGGGGAGACTGAAACACCTCGAAGAGCCCCTGCCACTGCTGGCGCAGCGCATCGGCGGTAGTGGCTTCGGGCATAAACTTGGGCAAGACCTTCGAGTTCGTAGAGGAGACAGGCCGTTCGGAGCAACGGGACCTCAGTCGGGCAACACGCCTACCTCCCGAAGAATTTCTTCGATGGGTGCCAAGCGTCCGAGACCTTCATAGCCGCAGGAAAGCATTCCCTCGCCGGGGCCAACCCACTGGACACCCCGGGACTCGAGGACAGCCACATTGGCCTGAGTCGCCGGATGTAGCCACATCTTGCCGTTCATCGCCGGAGCGATGAGCAAACGGGCCTCGGGGCGCAGCGCCAAGGCAATGCAGGTGAGCACATCATCGGCCATTCCATGCGCCAGCTTGGCCAGACAGTTGGCCGTCGCCGGCGCGATCAAGAGCAGGTCGGCCTCATCGGCCAAACGGATGTGGGTCGGCTTCCAACCTTCTTCCTCGTCATAGAGGTCGGTAATGACCGGTTGGCGAGTCAGTGTCTTGAACGACAGCGGTGTGACAAACCGTTGGGCATCGGCTGTCAGCACCACGTGCACACGATGCCCGGCGTGGGTCAACTGGCTGGCCAAATCGATAGACTTGTGAGCGGCGATCGATCCGGTGACTCCGAGGACGATGTTCATGGTTTAAGATCTGCAGTTGGCCACAGAGGCCGGCTCCGTCAGGCCCCAATGGAAGGTTTGTCGAGAAGCCCGGGCACTTTCGGCCTCATAAATCGATTGCAGCGACCGTAGGTCTTCCTCACGGCTGCGGCTCACTAAAAGATAGTCGAACTCCGCCCAACGAGCGACCTCCGGTTCGGCCATATCTAACCGACGAGCGATGGCCTCGGGCGCATCGGCATCCCGACCGCGGAGCCGTGACTCCAATTCTTCGCGGGACGGCGGCGTAATGAACACCGTGACCAATCGACCCACCAGGGCCGGGTCGGAAGCTACCACCCGGCGAACCGTTTCGGCCCCCTGGACATCCACGCTGAGCAGCGCGTCTTTGCCCGTGGCCCAATGGGCTTGCACGGACTCTTTAAGAATACCTTTCCAGTCCCCGTACACATTCGCGTACTCCAAAAATTCTCCGGCGGCGATACGCGCTTCGAATTCTGACCGGGAAAAGAAGTAGTAGTCCACCCCATGAACCTCACCTGGGCGCGGAGCCCGACTGGCGCAGGTGATAATGCGGCCGATGCGCGGATTAGCGGTCATCAGGCCTTGGCTCACCGTGGTTTTTCCGGCCCCGGAGGGAGCCGAAATGAGGAGCAGAAACGGAGCGCAAGCGTGCATGGATTCGAACAACGGAGCGGTTACTCGATATTCTGAACCTGTTCGCGGAAGCGTTCCAGTTCTGTCTTCATGAGCACCACCTCAACAGCAATCCGAGCGTCATTGGCCTTGGATCCGATGGTGTTGATCTCGCGGTGAAACTCCTGGGCCAGGAAATCCAGCTTGCGACCCACCGCCTCCCGGCTCTTGCGACAGTCCTCGTATTGCTGGAAGTGGCTGTCGATGCGGGCGATCTCCTCCGAGATGTCCGAACGATCGGCAAACACCACCAGTTCTCGCAAGATACGCTCGTCGGCGATGGTGATTCCCTCCAAGCCCGCTGCTTGCAGGCGTTGCGCCAACTGCTGGCGATAGCGAATCACCACATCGGGAGCCAGGGCCCGAACCCGATCCAGGGCCGAGCGAATTTGTCCGAGTCGCCCCTCCAGATCGCGTTCCAGCGCCTCCCCTTCCCGGCGGCGCATCGAATCCATGGATTCGAGGGCCGCGGCGAGTGCAGCAGACGTTCCGGGCCAAGCGGCCTCGGGATCTACAACCCGGGTCTGTACTTGCATCACCCCAGGGCAACGCGCCAACAACTCCAAGCTCACCTGTGCAGCCGCGCCCGAAAGCCCCAGCTCGGCAGCCACCTCAGACCATTCTCGAGTGTAGGCTTGGGCCGCAGCGCGATTGATTCGATTCCCCGTGCTTTGCCCCTCCGGAACATCGAGTGAAACACGAATTTCACACCGCCCTCGGGATACCACTCGAGCCACAGAGTCACGAATTCGACTCTCTAGCGTCTCCCAATCTGGCGGCAGCATCACCACCAACTCGGATTGCTTACGGTTCACAGACTTCAACTCCACCACCACCTTCGCATCGGCCGCCGAAGATTCCCCCCGCCCATACCCCGTCATCGATTTCATGCCGGAGTGTCGGGGACAGGTCCGCAGGTTTGCCAATGGAATTCCCGAATCGGCCGACCGATCAAGAGAACCCCAACGACCGCGGCAGCGGGACCGGGGCGATGGGAGTATTGAAAGCCCGGAACCCAACAACCGAAGGATCGCGGGTTACAATGAGTCACAGCAACCTGTCCCTTGGCGGAGCCTGTCCCTGTTAAGGAGCCTGTCCCTGTTAAGGAGCCTGTCCCTAGGAGGAGCCTCTGAAGGCAGACAACCTCATTGCACACCAGCCGCGGCAGAGCCAGCCCCGGCCATACAGCCCACGAGTCCATCCACAACCAAGCCCCCCCGCTACCTAGGAATGCCCCTTAAAGGCCGGAGGCTCGCAGGCAACCACGGGCACTCGTGCACGAGGTCGACAACCACACCTCCCTGAAATCCGATCCCGCAGAACCTGTTTCGAGCGATCGGCGAGATGAAAGCAAAGCGGATTTCGCTTGAGTAAGACGGCTGATAGCGACACCCAGAACCATGTCTGCGATTCGCCGATTACAGTTGTGGCAACCTTCCCGGGTGGTGCCGATCCTACTCCTGAGCCTGGCAACCGGAGCCGGTTGTTTTCATGGACACCCCTCGGAGAATCCGGGTTCGAAAGGCGATGGCCACCACGTCGTTGGCCCCAGTTACCCCATCGACCCAGACCTCACCGATCGGGGCAATCCCAAGGGCCGACAGTTCGAATTCAAACTGCGACTGGCCGACAGCAAACTCTTCCGCGGCGACGACGCCACGCTGGAGCCCACGAAAAAAGCAGTCCGGACCGAGCGAAAAATCTTCGTTTACATCCCGGCGGCCTACCGCGATGGCACCCCGGCCCCCGTTCTGGTGACTCACGACGGCCCCAGCCAACTCAAGCTCGTCCGCAATGCTCTCGACAACCTGACGATTTCGAAGAACCCCGAGCGGAGCCTGCCTCCCTTCATCGTGGTCTCGATCGAAAACGGGGGTAACGACGGCAAGAACAGCGAGCGCGGCCTCGAATACGACACGATGTCCGACCGGTTCGCGCGATTCATTAACGACGAGGTGTTTCCCGCAGTGCTGGCTGATCCGGCCATCCATGCGGCCTATCCAAAACTGGCCATCACCAGCAACCCCTGGGGTCGCGCCACGATGGGATGCAGTTCGGGCGGCGCCGCAGCGATGACTATGGCGTGGTTTCGGCCGGACTTGTTCCGACGCGTCATCGCTTACTCCGGAACCTTTGTGGACCAGCAAGACGACGACGCTCCGGAAGAGACCAAATTCCCGCTGGGTGCCTGGGAATACCACTCAAGCCTGAAACTCATCGCCAACAGCCCGAAGAAGCCCCTGCGCCTCTTCACCCATGTCTCGGAGAACGACAACCGAGCCAAAGACCCCGAAGAAACCTACCACAATTGGGTCATGGCTGGTGAACGCACCGCCGCCGCCTTGAAGGACAAAGGCTACCACTACCGCTACGTCTTGAGCCGGGCCACGGGCCACTGCGATTCTAAGGTGTTCGATCTCACCCTGGCCGACACCCTGGTCTGGACGTGGCAAGGTTATCGCCCTGAATGACGGAACGTCTCCCGATGGAGACCCGCCTCAACCGAAACGATTGGAGTTGGATCGGTCGTGCTGGCTGCATCTTCTTCCACAAGGGTTTCGTTGTTCGCTCGGTACGGGCCCATAATCGGCCCGCGCCTCGCTCTCGCCTCGTCTTGCGAAAGAATCCGCTAAGCCATCACTTCCCTCCGAACTGAATCGGTCCGGCTAGAAGACCTGCTCCCTAAGCGAATCTACAGCAAACAGGCCACCCCACCCGGCGGCCTGTTTTTGCGTCGACCGATTTACGGCCTCAGGGCTGATACCACTTCAGCGTGTCCTTGAGTCCCTCATCCCAGCCCACCTTGGGGTTGTAACCAAACGCGTCGCGCGCTGCCGAAATGTCCGCCAGCGAATGGCGAACATCACCCACTCGCGACTCCCGATGGCCGGGAACAATGTGTTGCTGGGTGATGGCATTCAAACTCCCCATCAACCGAAGCAAACTAATCCCTTCACCACAGGCGATGTTGAAAAACCGCCCCGCCACCGCGGATTCAGGGGCCTCGGCCACGGCGATATTTGCCTCCACGACATTGGAGACATGGACGAAATCCCGGGTCTGGAGGCCATCGCCGAAAATCATGGGTGTTTCACCGCGAAGCGCCTGCGTGCAAAAGCGAGCGATGACACCGGAATAGGGAGAGTCGTAGGACTGCCGGGGCCCGAAGACATTGAAGTACCGCAGCGACACGGTCGGCAATCCGTGGAACTGATGGAACATCCGACCATAGGTCTCAGAAGCGTATTTTTGCAGGGCGTAGGGGGAGAGCGGCTCGGGCGGCAGGCCTTCATGTTTGGCCGGGGTTTCATTATTGCCGTAGATGGCCGAAGACGACGCGAACACCCATCGGCGCACCCCTGCGGCTCGGGAAGCTTCCAGCAACTGGACCGCCGCGGTGAGATTGGTGTGATTCGAGGACACCGGCTCTGCGATGGACCGGGGCACACTCGGCATGGCCGCCTCATGGAACACCCAATCGCACCCCTGCACGGCGCGCCTTACCAAGGCTTCGTCACCGACATCTCCTTCGAGTACCTCCACCGAATCACCCGAGCGGACCCAAGCCAGATTGTCGCGAGAGCCGAGCGAAAAATCATCCAATACAACTACCTGATGCCCCCGGCGCACCAAGGCCTCTGATAAATGGGATCCGATGAACCCGGCACCGCCGGTGACCAATGCTTTCATGAGCCGCCACCTAATCGGTTACCAAAAACCGGGTCAAGGACCGAGCCCAGTGAGCAGCCCGAAGTTGCAGGGCAATTGGGCTGAAGGGTTTGTAGCCCTCCGCGTAGGCCGGGTCCCCCGACCCGGCGTTCCCCCGTTCCTTGCAGATCGCCCGGTGAGGGCACCGGGCCTACAACAATCCGTTGCCAACCAAATAGCCCTCCGCGTAGGCCGGGTCCCCCGACCCGGCGTTCCCCCGTTCCTTACATACCGCCCGGTGAGGGCACCGGGCCTACAACAATCCGTTGCCAACCAACTAGCCCAACGTGTAGGCCACGCCCGCGGGTGATCCCACCAATTCCCGATGCAGGTGATGCACGAGGGTCGCGTTGTCGCATTGCAAGTACTGCATGGAGCCCCCCATCCGTGAGAAACTCTTGCAGAACCTCAAGTAGTAGGCCGGGTTCGTCTTGGGAGGCTCCCCTTGCGTCCAGTCCCAGCCGCCCCCGTCCTGAAGATCTACCACGTAAATGCTGTGTCCGGACACCGGACCACGGCCTTGCTGAAAACGAAGATTGTGGGCGCAGCTGAGGCTCTTTTCGAACACTTGCGGAGCCATGATCGCCGAACCAATGGACAGCACCACGCCTCCGTCCAGTGCCTCGACCGCTCCAGCAAAGGATCGAAAATCCTGAGCGGCCGCGCGCCCGATGACTGCCCCGTTGAACATCGGATGGCAGGAAATAATATCATATCCAATGCCAGGATGAACCGTTACCGGCACACCCAACCGCCACGCTTGAGCTAGCAAACTGGCGTGTTTCCAAGAGTGCGTCACCGCGTGGTGACCGGAGACCAACTCATGCCGGGCCATGGCCGAAAGCAATTCGCAACAGGCCCCAGCCATGGGATCCGAAGGAAACTGACTGACCATCTGAGCCAAGGTTTCCGGATCAGGCAAATCACATCCGTCCTCGTGGATAAACTTGCCCAACGCTGGACCATAGCCCAGTCCTTGAAGGGCTCCGGCCATCAGGGCCAGGTGGATATTCCGACCGGTCTCATCCCACGTTCCGAAAGTTCCCGCTGCGACATTTTCTTCAACACCCTCCGTGGATCGGCCCAACCAGGCATATTCCCAATCGTGGATCGTTCCTGCCCCATTCGTGGCCAGATGCTGAATGAACCCGCCTTCCATCAAGCCAGTCAGCAACGGCACGGCGCCATTGCGGATCAGGTGAGCCCCATACATGAGAATCACGGGGGCCCCCGCTTTTCGAGCCGACCGAATCGCTGCCACCATCTGGGCCACCGTGTCAGACTGAGCCGAAGACAAGGGGGCCGGAGAGTGATCCGGTGAAATTAGAATATCCTCAACTCGAGTCAGACTGCGTCGTTCTTCCAACGGTCGAACCTTCAAGCGCAACAAATCAATCGGACCCATAGTTCAGGCCATTGGAAAACCCACCACCGGCAAAAGAAAGCCCGCAATTCCCAACCCAAAACAGGTTGTTGTCGCAGCGGTTGTTGTTTGGCCCAAACGAATGGGCCTCTTTCACAAGGATCATTGCTCACCCCAAGGACGACTGGGAGGCGCGGGAGGCGGTTCCTTCCAACGCCACGAGGGTGAGTAAGACCAGTTCAACCACGGAGTCTCCAAGCGCCGACCGCCCGGCACGCCCGACTGCAGCACGGCATCCAAAAGCCCACTGGTCATCAACGTGCGGTCCGCTCTCCAGGTGGGTTTGCCGTCCAGCATCATACGCTCGATGCCATTCAAAAGCAGGGTGAAGTGGGCCGCTGGGCGAGCCTCCTGAGTCCAAAATCGGGTCGCCACCACGTTTGTTCCGGTTTTCGCACGCCAGGCACCGGCCCAGCCTTGGATCGCCCCATTCAACTCCAACACCGAGGCCTTCAGGCCGTCGGAGTACTCCACTTGCCACAAGATGGGCTTGGACACTTTCGCCTGCAGCGATTCCGCAGACGCTCGGTCGACACCCAAAGTTCGCAGGGCGCCAGCGAGGAGGTCTGGAGCCACCTTGGCCTGACGGATGGACCACCAAACTTCGTCGCCTTGCAGCGATTCCACAGCCCGAATCCCTGTCTCACCACCGCGCCGCTGCTCCACCACCGCCTGGAGGCATTCCAGTGCGTGGAATCCGTAATGATCGGTCGAACCATAGGTTAAAATGACCACTTCCTGCAGAGCTTCTCCCCTGGCGACATCCACCGGCGGCATTCGCCAAGATCCCGGCACTGAAGACCCGGCCATGAGGGGAATGCCCAGTTCTCGAGCGGTGTCGTGGATGTGTCGGGCGTCCTCCCAATTGTCGGCCAGGTGCTTGTCCACAAAGACCGGCACCACTCGGCCACTCTTCCGAAAGACCGTCAGCATCTCGTCCCAGAATCGACGCTTGGGATACTGGGTGTTGCCCGTCGAAGACCGCGGATAGTCTCCGTGCTCGGCGATGAGCAAAACACCATCCACGGCCAACGTGCCCGTTCCCAAGGTGAGGGCGTCGGCGATATTAGTTCCGATCCGGAACCGGTGGGAGGCGGCCAAGAGCCGACTGATGTCGTTGGGAGGCCGCTGCTCGACATAGAGGGAGGTCAACTGGAGCGGCGAATCTTTCCCCGTGCCGTCGAGCATGTCCGTCAGGAGCAATCGACTGGCGATGACATCTGCATGGGAATTGTGACGGTACACCGTGGTGAGAACCGCGACCCGCTTCTGCGCCTTCAACGCAGCCACCGGTTCCCCTGCCGCGTGGAGGCAGGAAAATACCCAAGCTCCAAGAAAACCAATCCAAAGACTTAATGAAGCCGTCCGACGAATCAGAGGGCAACAACAGCGATGTGCGAAGGATGGGACGGGGTTCAATGCCCGGCAGTGTAAGCGAACGCACCGCCCAAAGTCAGTACCGGTGTCTTAGAGCCTGTCTGAAAATGGGGAGGGGTTCTGCGGCTGGGGAATTCTGGGTTGGGCAAGGCGGTGAGCGGCGGGGCAGACCTCCTGCGGTCTGTTCCGCCCGAACCAACGCAGTCCACGCCGGAAAGCCCCGCCGCCCGGAGGGTTTGGGAGGGGAGGGCCCGCTGGCGGCGTTGCTTGTCGGTCACAGACCGCTGCGGGTCTGCTTCCTCCTCGCGCCTTGCCAATCGAACCCTTCTCTCCCAAACAGAACCCCTCCCCATTTTCAGACAGGCTCTTAGGAACGTGGTGCGCGACGGGATCCTGAGAATCATCCCCAGACACGGGTTTTTATTTCTCACCAGGGATGAGTGCGTGCGAAACCCACCCCGGACACCCGTCCTCGTCTCAAAGGGCGCCAGTAGCCGGTGGCGATTGGAAAGGCTAGGCCCCAGAAGTTTCCACCACTGGAACGGCCGGTTGCACCTCGGTACGAGCAGTACCACCCGTCGCGGAAACCCCGTCCACTTCGGCTGCCAACGATTGTTCCAAAAGAGAATGTCCCGGCGGGATGAGGGTGATCCGCCCATTTCCCGCGAGAGCCTTTTGTGTCTCTAAGATGGCAAACAGCGCAGAGGCGACCTCGGAATCCCGGGACACCTCTTTAAGGGCTGCACCCACGAGTTGTGGACGAAGGGCCGAAGCCTTCGCAAATTCGATGGCGGCACGCCGTTCGGCGGTACTGGTGATAATGCTCACCTGATTGGCCCCATCCTGCTTAATGGCCGAAGTCACCTGGCGCAGTCGGTTCACCACCTTGCTCTCAATTTGCCGGATCATCGCCACATCTCGGAAGTGCACTTTGCGGATGTAGATCGAACCCAAGCGATATCCCCACTCGTGCGACTTGGGCGAAACCTCATCACGAACGGTGGAACTCATGCTGTGCCGATTGATGAGCATCGCATTCAGCGGAAGATTGCTCAGGCAACGCACCGTCGAATTGCTGACATTAGCACCCAGGGATCCCCTTGGGTCAGCGTTCTTGAACAAGTAGGCGACCGGATCGCTGATGAACATCTCGAACCAGATACCAATACCCATCGGAGCTCCTTCCTCGGAATTGACCGGCTGACTGCGCTGGTACTGCTGGTCGAGCCGCATGTCGATCACATGACGGGATCCCAGCCAATTGACAATGAAGGCGCTCAACCCCAGGCGTGGCAGGAGGAAGTGGATTCCGGGCTCATCAATGGTCGCAAGGACCTTGCCGAACAACATGTACACCACGCACTGGCGTTCTGGAACGATGACGTAGACGCCCAGCATGCGCGCCAGCGCAAAGGTCATCGGCACCAAGACCCAGCAACCGATGAATGAGATCAGGAAGGCGATGAGGAAGGTCATGGGCGGGTCTCCAGAAAAATACGATGCGCGCGCTCATACAGGGCCAGACGCACATTGCGGACATAAGCCGCAAGCACCCCGGAACCGTTGCGCTTAAGTTCAGCCAACTGGGCGACCTGACTGGTGATGGGTTCGACCTCAGCCAGTGCCCGAAGAGTCTCGATTTCGACCGCACGCCGGGACTGCACGATCTTCTGATCAGCAGACGCCTGAGCCAGACTGATGTCCGACGAGACGTGGTTGTACGCCGTATTAATGGCCGCGAGTGCCGAATCGACTTCCGGAGGCGGATCAATGCCGGTGATCAACGACGCATTGAGCGTGATGCCGTACCGCGCAGCAGAGGTGCAGCATTCGTTGTCCATGTGCTCATTGAGATCCCGAAGGTTTTTCCGGATGTCGTTGATGGAAATCCCGGAAACGATGGTGGCGTCCGGACCAACGACTTCAGTGGCGACCGGCTGTAGGGCCGAGATCGGCGGCGCGTCAGGCGCTTCAAAATTTGCAATCCTCTCCCGCAGGACGGACACGAAATAACCCATGACATGCACGATGGGGCGTTTCACTCCGAAGAGGTAGGCGTAGAGATTTCGCTCAGAAACCTGGTACCGGATTTGCCCGGTCAAACCGGTATTGAGCTGATCCTTGGTGACGGCCTCCAGGATGGTTCCCCCTTGATTGGCTGAAGAGTCCTCGGGATCCCAGGCCATATTCGCCGTCTGGGTGGCGATGGACACCTTGTAAACCTGCTCCCAAGGCCATTTGAAATAGGGGCCGCCGGGCTGGATTACTCGAACCAGAGGGTAGTTGTAGCGGGATTTTTCGTCATCGGTGAGCGATTCAGAAATGGGATCGCCACTGGTGGTCAAATCGCTCACCCGCTGCGCCCGGCCAAAGGAGGTTTTCACGGCCCGCTCGTTCTGGTTCACGGTGTAAAGCCCTGCGAGCAAATACCGCATGAGGAACCAGACAGCGAAACCGGAAATGGTCCCAAAGATTATCGATGTGAATTCGAACATAGCGCCTCAGGAAAATATTGGTTCATCGAATCATCAAAAGCAACTCAAGGAATAGACCAAATAATTACCGCACAGCAAATCCACCCCACCTGCCACAACACCCTTCAGAGGGCGATGGTTTTGGTCCCGCCCGACTAACCCGGGCGAGCCCGCCTCTGAGCAACGTTCCGGAATCCGCGGAAAGTTGCCGGTTTAAAATCCGCGGTTTTGCCGGATCTTCGGATCCGATTTGTTCCAGAATGAGCGCCCTCGTTTCATTCTTCTTCCAGATGATGCCGACTGCGTCCCGGGCCCACCAAAGTTGATCAGAATTCGTTTGGGGCCACCGATAAGCTCAGGCCGGATCGATGATCCATTGAGTTTCTGAGCTCTGTGGATTTCAAACCGGTAGGTTCATCGGTTTTCACACCGTCACTGACACACGCCATCTCCATCGACCCCAAGCGCCCCGAGGAAGAAATCCGTCCATGAAATCCTGAGCTCGACGCAATGCCGACGATCCTAGGCCGGACAACAAAAATATCAGCACCGACGGATGCCCATAGGGCTTGAATTGAACCTCACACTAAAAACATCCTTTTCCCCTTCCTCTCCCCCTCAGTCCTGACCTTGCTGGGATTTTCCTTCAGCCAGTTGAGAACGGACCCATAGCTGACGCCCGTCGCCTCGCTCATTTCCATCTGGCTAAGCCCTTGCGGCGCATTCTTCAGGGCCTCTAGGATCTTCGCGTCAATTTCTTCCCCACTCATCCTTGATCGACGCTCCTTCTTAGCCTCCGACTCCAGCCCAACATCAATTCCTAACTCCCCGCAAATCTGCTGAATCTTAGTGTTAATCTCAGAGATCTTCGCCTCGTGCCCCTTTCGCTCCGCTAGGAGTGCCGCAAGGTTGTTGCCCGAGATGAGTGCCAACTTGGCCTCGATTTCGCGCTTCTGATCTTCAATAATTTTATTAATTTCGCTCATGGTGTGGCCTTCTATATTTTGAAAACCGGGGATTAGGGCGCAAAGCATTTCGTTGAGTTCAATTTTCAACTGCTGAGTTTTAACACCGCCACCGAAGAAGTTAAAAAGTCCGCGCCGGAGGTGGGTGTCGCCGAGATTGGTTAGCGTGTATTTGAGTTCAGTTTGGTGGGCGGCAAGGGTTTCGGCGATTTGGGCGGTTGTGGGCATTTTCTATTCTATAGCTCCGATGATTTATTAAGGTTTGTTTGAAAAACACGATTTTTAACAAAGGCTTGTATTAATTGTTTTAAACGTGTTTGAACCAATTAAATTAGCTGATTTTTCTATGTTTAATCAGAAAGCGTTTTCACTCTTTGAATCAGCTGGATTGATCAAGCAATTTCGGCATTCAAAAATTAATTGAGTTATAAAAGAGAACATAAAACAGTTTAACGCCGTGCCTATCAGTAAAACAGCACCAACCATCACTGAAACATGGAATCCTGACAGCGGAATAAACACTACAGCAACCAACCCAATCACAATTAGAACCCATCCCAGTATGTTAAAAAACGTTGCCCGCCCACAATCTTTTTGAGTTTTCATAATTTATTCTTGAGCCCAACCGGCCGGTCATTGATCCCCATCATCACCTTTGGGACCTGACGCCATTGCTGGGTGACTTTTCAGAACCGCGGTACCTTTTTATCGCAACGGCCGCTCGAACGCCCTATTTTTCTTCACGGCCACGTCCTGAGCGCTCACCGTGTGGTCGAGACGGTTTTTACGGAAGTTCGGTTAAAACCATCGCGGCCTTCCAAGGCGCTCGTTTTGGCCGGCTCCTCGGTCTGGTGTCCATCGGATGGCTTGCCTCACCAAAAAGCGTCAGGGTGCGTTGGGCTCCCATTTGAAAGGCACGGTCCGACGAAACCGGTTGCACCAGGCCTTGGCCGCGGCGGGTGTGATCGCGATTGGCTGTTCTTGCGCTCGGGCGCTTTGCCATTTCCGGCGGCCATCGTCAAATAGGACGGTGATGCTCTATGGGCTCTGGTATTTTTTCTCGCTCACTGGCGTCCGGCCCCAGTGCCCGATCCGGCCCGGTGTCTGACGGCTTGGTCAATCCCCTTTGCTATCGCGGCAGCATTTCAGTCACGGGCGGAGCCGACGCGGGACTGGCGGCGTTGAAGTCTTCGCCCAGAAGCGCGGCCACAGTGGCGGCCACCTGAGCCTGTCTCACCAACGGAATGCCACTGCGCTCACCCAGGGCCGGGGTGTCGGGCCCCAGGACCGCCATCCACATGTAGGCCGAGTCGGCGATTTCTCGACCGTGACTCTTCCAGGCGATCGGTGCCGGGCCGCGACCGTGATCGACGGTGACAACCAAACTGGTCTTGTCGCGGTATTGGGGCATGGATTGCACGTGTTTCCAAAGATCGCCCAAGAAACGATCGAACTCGTGAGCCGATCGCAAATACCGCTCGTACTGACCTTCATGGGCCCAATCATCGGTCTCACCGTAGGAGACATAGAGGGCGCGCGGTTTGAGGGTGTCGATGGCATGGAACGCGGCATACCGAACAAAGGTATCTAGCAAGACCCCTGACCACAGCGTCTTGCTGGGTCCGACCAGTTCATCCAAGGCCCGGGGCACCGACATCCGGCGGGTTCCCGGCGGCACATCGAACCCACTCCAAATGGGAAACCCCGCCCGCGGCCCGTTCAGAATCCACGGCAAGACATCCCAATTGACCACCGCCGCCACCTTGCCCCGGTAACCCGGCCGGGTATTGAGCCACTCAAAGACGTTGGTATTGGCATTAAGGAACTTGTCGTTGCTGTCGATTTTCGGATCGGCAATACCCGTGAGAAATTCGTTGTAGCCGGGGTAGGAAAAATTACGCCCATTGGTGACCCGGACCTCGGAACCCCGTTTTCGATTGCCCAGCAGTTGCCCTTGCTTGGCCACCGTGCCCCACAGAAATGGGAAGAGCACCTCACGGCTTTGCTGGGGATCTGAACGCCAGAACTCGGCCTTGAGTTCGTTGGTCTTGCCGACGTTGCCATACTGCTTGGAGATGAGGATTTCTTCAGCGCCCTGGAACACCTCTTCCTGCCTCAGGCCATCGGTCGTGACGAGGATCACATGGCGCGTCTTGTTCCGGGCTTGGGCTGGAAACAAGAGTCCCAAAACGCTCAACACGCACAGGACAACGCGGAAACGAGAATAGAGATCGGTTTGGAATCGAGGTGGGAGAATGGCATTCACGACGGACCGAAGCCTGCGCACACCGCCAACTCGGGTCAACTGGCCCTCAGCGAAGGATCGACGAGGACTTGGCCACCGCCAAAATTGCGCGCCAGACAACGCCGCCAATTTCACCGTTTGTTTTCACTTGGGCGGCGGCGGATCCGGGCCATAGTCTCTGTGAAATCACCGCGCTTCCATGGGCTCAAGAATTCCTCATCCAAAAAGCACTCGCTGGGGGCGATTAGGCCTCGTTATTCCCGGCTTGATGGCAGCACTCGGGCTGAGCGCTGCCGCGCCGAGCCTCGAGTTCAATCGGGATATCCGCCGCATTCTGTCCGAGACCTGCTTTCAGTGCCATGGACCCGACGCGGGTGGCGGCAAAGCGGGCAAGAAAACCCTGCGATTAGATTTACCCGAGGCCGCCTACGCTCCGAGAGGTGACCACGCGGCGATCGTCCCCGGCCACCCGGAACAAAGCGAAGTCATCCGACGCATCCAGTCCAAGGATCCGGATGATCGGATGCCGCCTCCGGATTCCGGCAAGACCTTGTCGGCCACCGATCGAGCCACCCTTGAAGAATGGATTCGCCAAGGCGGCACGTATTCGCGGCACTGGGCTTATGTGGCCCCAACACGCCCCCCGGTGCCCGCCGTCGAAGCCCGGAATTGGCCGCGCAACCCCATCGATCATTTCATCCTGGCTCGACTGGAGCAGGAACGGCTGAAGACCAATCCGGAGGCTGATGCTGAGGCATTGGAACGCCGTGCCAGCCTCGACCTGACCGGTTTACCTCCGGCCACGCATTCGGAGAACGAGGCTGAGCCCCGCGACTACGATCGATTCATCGACGGACTACTCGCGTCGCGAGCCTACGGCGAACATTGGGCTCGCCTGTGGCTAGATCTGGCCCGCTATGCCGATTCCAGCGGGTATGCCGACGATCCTGCCCGAACCATCTGGGCGTATCGCGACTACGTGATCCGCTCCTTCAATGCGAACAAGCCCTTCGACGTGTTCACGCTCGAGCAACTCGCCGGAGACCTCCTGCCCGAGCCGACGGAAGACCAGCAAATCGCTACCGCGTTCCATCGGAATACGCTGACCAACAACGAGGGCGGGACGAACGACGAAGAGTTCCGCAACGTGGCCTTGGTCGATCGCGTCAACACCACGATGGCGGTCTGGATGGGCACGACGATGGCTTGTGCTCAGTGCCACAACCACAAGTACGACCCAATTAGTCAGGAAGATTATTTCCGCCTGTTCGCTATCCTGAACAACACCGCCGACGCCGACCGTGGCGATGAGAGCCCGGTAATGCCGCTCTTCAACGACGACCAAAAGCGCTTCAAGTCCGAAACCGAGACCGAGGTCGGCCGTCTCGAGGCTATCCTCTCACGCTCCACCCCGGAGTTGGCCCAGGACCAAACTCTGTGGGAAAGCCACGTTTCCAAGCCCCTTCCCTGGCAGACGATGATCCCTGCCAAGGTCACCTCCAAAGCCGGTGCCGCGATCCACTCCGGAAACGACGGCCTCGTCCGCGCCGGGCGCTCCGGCAAGACCGACTCCTATGTGGTTGAGCTGTCGTCCAACGACGCCCAACCGGTGCAAGCGCTACGCCTCGAAGTGTTACCGGAAGGTGGCACGCCCGCGGGACGAGTGGGACATGCTGACGGCAATTTCGTTCTCACTCAAATTCGGGCACGCATTGTCCCGGACAAACCCACCGTGCCCAAGGCGCGTCACGTGCGCATCGAACTCCCGGGCAAGGAGCGGATCCTATCCTTAGCCGAGGTCCAAATCTTCCAAGGCGACAAGAATATCGCTCAATCGGGCGAGGCCCGCCAAAGCAGCACGGCCTTCGAAGGACCGGCCAAACTGGCCATCGACGGAAACACCAACGGCGATTTCAACGGGGCTCGATCAACCACCCACACCGAGACCTCCAGCAGTCCTTGGTGGGAAGTGGACTTGAAGAACATGGTGCCCATCGACCGCGTGACGATCTGGAACCGCATCGACGGATCGCAGGAACGCCTGAGCGGCTTCCGAGTGGTCTTGCTCGATGAAAACCGAGTACCGATCTGGGATCAGGTCGTAGCCGAGCCGCCCAAACCCAGCAAAGAACTGCGTCCCGACGCCTCCCGCCCGGTCGAATTTCGCCTCGCAGTGGCGGACTTTGAAGCCAAGGGATTCGAGGCCGCGCTGGTGCTCGCTAATTCCGATCCCACTCAGAAAGGCTGGTCGGTGGCGCCCCAAGTGACCGAGCGGCATCTCCTAACGCTAGTCCCCACACATCCCTTCTCGGTGGGCCCCGGGTCCAATCTGGTGATCACCCTCGATCATCAGTCCAAACAGGAGCACGCCACTTTGGCGGCGTTCCGGATCTCTCAAACCTCCGACACCCGTGCGGCCGAGATCTTGCAGATTCCGGCTCCGGTACTCTCGGCATTGGGGCGTCCCACAAACAGTCGTACGACGACCGACACGGCCACAGTGACCAGCCACCACCGTTTGATCGCTACGCGCTTGCAGCCCCAGCGGGAAAAACTTGCGGAATTGCGCAAAAAATTAGCCGAACTGAAGCCGCATACCACGGTCCCAGTCTTGCGGGAGCTGGCGAGTAAGGATCGGCGCAAAACACTCATCCAACTTCGAGGCAACTACCTGAATCTGGGGCAAGAGGTTCACGAAGGTCTGCCTTCAAGCCTGGGACTGGTGTCCACGGTTCAGCGCCCAGACCGTCTCGAACTGGCTCGGTGGTTGATGGACAAACGCAACACCCTGACCGCCCGAGTGGTCGCCAACCGCCTTTGGGAATCGGTCTTTGGAATGGGTCTGGTCCGAACCAGTGAAGAATTCGGTTCCCAAGGCGAACCGCCTTCCCACCCAGAACTCCTCGACTGGCTTGCGGTGGAGTTGGTGGACAGCGGCTGGAATTTGAAACACCTGCTGCGCCTGATGGTCACCTCGGCCGCCTACCGGCAGTCCTCCAAGGTCACTCCGGAGCACTTGGCCCATGATCCAGAAAACCGTTGGCTGGCCCGTGGTCCGAGATTCCGATTGTCTGCCGAGATGATCCGCGACCAAGCCATGGCCGTCAGCGGATTGCTCAGTGCCCGCATGCATGGTCCGCCGGTCAAACCGGCCCAACCCAAGCTGGGACTTAGCGCGGCGTTCGGCAGCGGCACGGACTGGGAAACCAGCATGGGCGAAGACCGTTTCCGCCGGGGCATTTACACCACCTGGCGTCGCTCGAACCCCTACCCCTCGATGTCCACGTTCGACGCCCCCAACCGTGAGGTGTGCTTGGTTCGCCGCGAACGCTCCAATACCCCGCTCCAAGCCCTCGTGACCCTCAACGACCCGGTGTACATCGAAGCCGCCCAGTCTCTGGGCCGCCGCATGGCCCTGGCCCCAGGCTCAGTCCCCGATCGGCTCCGGACCGGATTCCGGCAGTGCCTCCATCGCCCGCCTTCTTCTGAGGAGTTAACGGCCGTCACCTCGCTATTGGAGCGCAGTCGCCAGCGCTTTCAGACCGACACCACAAAGGCCAAGCGCCTGGCCACCGAACCTATCGGTGAACTCCCTTCCGGCCTAGACGCAGTCGACGCGGCCGCATGGACCTCAGTGGCCAATGTGCTGATGAACCTCGACGAATTTCTGATGAAACGGTGACGCCGATTCACCCCAAGTAACCCATGAATCTTCAGATCGAAGCCCTGCAATCCCTCACCCGGCGACACTTCCTCAGCCGAACCGCCAACGGCTTGGGTGCCATCGCCTTGGGATCCCTCCTCAAGGGGAGTCTTCCCGCCGCCGCCGCGACACCCGCTACCTCGATGCTGGCGGCCCACAGTCCGAAGTTCCCCGGGAAGGCTAAGCGGGTGATTTACCTGCATCTCACCGGTTCACCGCCTCACCTCGACCTCTTCGACTACAAACCCGAATTGGTAAAACGCACCGGGCAGGATTGCCCCGACGCATTCCTCAAGGGCAAACGCTTCGCCTTCACTTCAGGAACGCCCAAGCTCTTGGGCACGCCGCGAACTTTTGCCCGTTACGGACAAGGCGGCGTCTGGCTCTCGGATGCCCTGCCCCACCTGCAAACCGTGGCCGACGAACTGTGCGTCATCCGCTCGATGACCACCGACCAGTTCAACCACGCCCCGGCCGAACTGCTGGTCTACACCGGATCCCCGCGCCCAGGACGGCCGTCTATTGGTGCTTGGGTCACCTATGGCCTCGGGACTGAAAACCAGAACCTGCCCGGATTCGTAGTGCTCATCTCCAGCGGAGTGCAGCCCAACGGCGGCAAGAACTCCTTTGGCAACGGCTTCCTTCCTTCCGTTTATCAAGGGGTTCAGTGCCGTTCCAAGGGCGACCCAGTGCTCTACGCCTCGGACCCGGCCGGCATGGACCGCGACGTGCGGCGCATGGGCCTCGACACCTTGCGCGACCTCAACGAGTTGCAGTCCCAAGAGCTCGGCCATCCCGAGACCGCCACACGCATCGCTCAATATGAGTTGGCCTTCCGGATGCAGATGTCGGTGCCCGAGGTAATGGACATCAACCGCGAAACACCGGCCACCCTCGAGGCCTACGGTGCCAAACCCGGTGAATCGAGTTTCGCCAACAACTGCCTCTTGGCACGGCGCCTGGTCGAACAAGGCGTCCGGTACGTCCAACTCTTTGACTGGGGATGGGATTTCCATGGCACAGGCCCCTCCGAAGACATCCGCGATGGACTCACCAACAAGTGCCGCACGATGGATCGCCCCGTGGCGGCTCTGCTGAAAGACCTCCGTCAACGCGGTATGCTCGATGACACCCTGGTCGTGCTCGGGGGCGAGTTTGGACGCACCCCCTTCCGTGAAGGGCGCACCGCTCAGGGCGGCGTCTTGGGGCGCGACCACTTCCCCGACTGCTACTCCATGGTCATGGCCGGAGGCGGCATCCGGGGCGGCACCACGTACGGCGAATCCGACGAACTAGGATTCTCAGTGGCCCGCGACAAAGTCACCGTCCACGACCTTCAAGCCACCCTCCTGTATCAACTCGGGTTTGATCATGAGCGACTCACCTTCCGTTTCCAGGGTCGCGACTACCGTCTCACCGACGTGGAGGGACAGGTGGTGAAGGGTATCCTGGCCTAATCCGGAAACTCCCTCTCCCCGATGTTCTAGCAAATCTTCCTGACCATCCTTGAGTCAGGAACTTGTCGGATTTACCCATACCGCATGAACCGAGCGGGCTGGATAACAATCCTACGGACCCTTTGGCAGACGTCGATGCTTGGGGCATGGACCCTAGTCACCGCCCAAGCGAACGCTCATGAGCAAACCCAAACAGGTGCACTGGTTCGATGAACCCGAGGAGCACAACTACCCCGCGGCTCAATCCTACTTGCGACTCCTCTATCCCGAACAGGATGCCGATCGCTGTGTGGAAAAACTTCGAGCGGCAGACATGGTTTCCTTCAAGGCGAAGGACATCTTCCGGGCTTCCGGGCTTTCACTGCTCGGAGTGAGCAACAGCCATGTCTCCAAGAACGACGATAAGATCCAGAACGAGGTTTCGTTGTCGCCGCTGCTGCTGGTGCGATCCCGCATCCGGGATTCGGTGATCGTGGCCGATGGTTACCACCGATTGTGTGCGGTCTACCGCCACAACGAGGACGCGTGGATCCCCTGCAAAATCACCTGACGACCTGCATGCCACTCCCCCGTCAGACCGCTTGGTTTTATGCGAAGTCGTATGGCTGGGGTTGGGGACTGCCGGCGCGCCGGCAAGGATGGGTTTGTCTCCTAACCTATGTCGCAGCGATGGCCGGCAGTGCTGCCTGGGTTCTGCCCGAACACCCGATCCTCTTCGGGACCATCACCGGAGTTTTGTCGGCGATCTTCATTGGAATTTGCTACTGGAAGGGGGAGCCCCCGAAGTGGCGCTGGGGCGGGAAGCCCTTGTGACAAAATCCGATCCCCCTCCAATTCTCCCTTCAACTGTCCCTTCATTCAATGCCTCCCTCTTCCCCGCCCCTACCCCTCACCCAAACCGCCCAACCCCGGCTTATGTCTCTCGATGCCCTGCGTGGCTTCGACATGTTCTGGATCGTTGGAGCTGAGGAGTTGATCCGTGGGCTTCAGAAGTTTTCCAGCGGCGGTCTCCTGGGAATGATCGCCGAACAACTGCACCACAAAGCCTGGGCGGGGTTCCATTTTGAGGACTTGATCTTCCCCCTCTTCGTCTTCATCGCTGGCGTTTCCTTGGTGTTTTCGCTCAGCAAAACCTTGCAGCAAACCGACCGTCGAACCGCCGCGATTCGAATCCTCAAACGCTCCGCCCTGCTCTACTTCATCGGGATCCTGTATTACGGCGGGTTTTCCACGCCCTTTGAGAAAATTCGTCTGCTCGGCGTCCTCCAACGCATCGCCCTGTGCTACCTCTTCGCAGGCCTTCTATTCTGTTACCTCAAGCCCAAGGCGCTCATCGGTGCCTGCGCAGGGCTGCTGCTGGGCTATTGGGCGATGATGTCGTGGATTCCGGTGCCCGGACATGGGACCAGCAACTTTGCCGAGGGAGCCAATTTGGCCAATTACGTCGATCAACAGTTCCTGCCGCTGCGCAAGAATGATGGAGATCACGATCCAGAGGGACTGCTGAGCACGCTGCCGGCCATCGCCAGTTGTCTCTTGGGGGTCTTCGCGGGCCTCATTCTCCAGAACCCCGCCCTCACCGATCGGAAACGGGTGCTCCGGTTGGTAATCCTCGGCTTGGGTTGCCTCGCCGCCGGTTGGCTTTGGCACCTGAACTTCCCCGTCATCAAAAAGATTTGGACCTCGTCGTTCGTATTGGTGGCCGGCGGATACAGCTACTTGTTTTTGGCCGCGTTCTATCAGGTGATTGATGTCTGGAAGTTTCAGAAATGGGCGCTGCCCTTAGTTTGGATCGGCGTGAACCCCATCACCCTCTATTTTGGCGGACGCTTCATTGACTTCGAAGCCATGGCCAAACTGTTTTTCGGAGGCCCCATCGGCGCGGCCTTTGGCCCCTATCAAGAACTGGTGATGGCCCTGGCCACCCTCGGTTTCGGCTTCGCCTTCCTGCGTTACCTCTACCAGCGCCGCATTTTCTTGCGGGTTTGATCAACCCACTGCCAAACCAAGAGTCCCGAAACAGGCTTCTCGGACTAGGGACAGGCTTCTCGGACTAGGGAAATGCCGGTCACCAGACTGCCTGAGGTCGTTTTCTCCTGCGTTCTTTCAGGGCTTGGGTTCTGATGAGGTCAATGCTTCCCAGGACCGCCCGACCGCATCGGAAAGATTTCGCTGCCGTTCTATGGATTCAACTGCTGGCACTGCTGCTCATGGGCTCACCGGCCGTCTGTGCAGACGACGCCAAGGGGCCCTCGCCGCTGGTGCAACTGCAAACCGAGTCAGCGACTTTGAGCATCGGATCCAATGGGGCACTCCTGGCGTTTTCGCGCCGATCCGACGGGGTGGATTATCTGGCCAAAAACCAACCCGCCCCGCTCTTGAGCTTGCGGTCGAGCGGCACCTTGCACGCACCCGACGGCGCGACGTGGGACACCACCGCCCATCGGTTGACGCTTCGATTCGGCAAGTCGGGTCTCTCGGCCCAAGTCCGGGTGATTTCGAAAACCAGCCACATCACCTTCGAACTCATCGAAATCTCCCCGGCGGGCAGCGCCGACCAGGCCGTGTGGGGCCCGTATCCGACGAGCATCCGGAAGACGGTGGGAGAAGTCGTCGGCGTGGTTCGAGATGATACCTTCGCCCTGGGGTTGCAGGCCCTCAACATCAAGACGCTCGGCGGGTACCCGGAAAACGACGAAGGGAGCGCCGACCGTCCGTATGGCGCCCGGCAAACGGACTTCGGCAGCGTGCTGCAGGCCTATTCCCTAGATCGTTCGCGGCCCCGATCCATTGCCGTGTGGAGCAAGCGGGCCCCTAATATGCCCGTGCCCGCCGTGCCTGGCGAAACGGTCTTGGGATCCAAGATCGCACTCTTCGGATGCCCGGAGCCACAAGCGCTCGAAACGCTGGGAAAGATCGAGGTAGCCGAGGGTCTGCCGCATCCGCTCATCGAGGGAGTCTGGGCCAAGATGTCTCCAGAACGCGGGCGGTCGTACCTCATCGCCAATTTTTCAGAATCCACCATCGACGAGATGTTGGGCTACGTGAAGCAGGCCAATCTCATGAGCTTGTACCATGAGAACGCCTTCAAGAGCTGGGGACACTTCGAACCCAATCCAAAGTTCTTTCCCGGAGGCATTGCTGGACTCAAGGCCTGTGCGGACAAAGCCAAGGCCTCGGGCATCCGCCTAGGAGCCCACACGCTGTCGAACTTCATCCAAACTCAAGACCCCTACATCACTCCGGAGCCCGACGCGCGCCTGGCCAAGACCGGCGAAAGCACACTGACCGAAACGGTCGATGCCGCGACCCCCACGATCCCGGTCGCCTCGCCTGAATACTTCACCAATCGCTTGGGCAACGAGCTGCAAACCGTGGTCATCGGCAAGGAATTGGTACGGTACGGATCGGTCTCCACCAACGCCCCATGGAAGCTTCTGGACTGCCAGCGCGGAGCCTATGGCACCACAGCCAGCGAGCACCCACGGGGAGCCTCGGCTGGCAAACTCATGGACCACTCTTACAAAGTGTTCTTTCCGAACCTCGAGCTTCAGCGAGAAATCGCCCGAAACTTGGCCCGGGTGTTCAACGCCTCAGGCTTGAGCCACATGGATTTTGACGGCCACGAAGGCTGCTTAGCCCCCGGCGAGGGCACCTATGGCAATGAGGTCTTCGCCAAGGAATTCTACGACCACCTCGACCACACGGTGATCAACGGTACGAGCCCGCCGCTGTCGCACTTCTACTGGCATATCAACAGCTACTGCAATTGGGGTGAGCCCTGGTACGGCGGTTTCCGCGACAGCATGCAAGAGTACCGCATCAACAATCAGGTCTTCTGCGAGCGCAACTTCATCCCGAAGATGCTCGGTTGGTACTTGCTGCGAACCGCCACCTGCCTCTCGGACATGGAGTGGATGCTGGCCCGTTCCGCCGGCTTTGATTCGGGGTTTGCGTTAGCCACCTCCCTCGATGCCCTGCGGAAGAACCCGGAACGAGGGCCGATTCTCGACGCCTTGCGGGAATGGGAAAAAGCCCGGCGAGCGGGCGTGTTCACGCCTGAGCAACGCCAGGCCCTACGCAATCCCAAGCGAGAGTTCCACTTGGAGAGCGTCTCCGGAGGTGGCTGGGACTTGTTCCCCTTCCACGACTCGGCCGATTTTCAGCACGAGCAACTCGTCCGCCAACCCGGTGAACCGACCTCGGCCGCCTGGGACCTAAAAAATCCGGACGCCCGCCAGAGCCTTCAGCTCAAGCTGCGAGTGTCCGGGAAGGCTGGATCCATCCGCAACCCCACCTTCGAAATCAACCGCTCGGCCACGCTGACCATTCCGGTGGAGATCCAAGCCGGTCAATCGCTGCTCATCGAGAGCGACGCCATCGTGCGCCTCTATGACGCCAAGGGAAACCCGGTCCAATCCTTCCCCCTGAAGACCGCGTTACCGGTGGTGCAACCCGGCACCAATCCCGTGACCTTCGACTGCGAATTTCAAGGCGACACCCCCCCGAAAGTCACCGTCACCTTCAAGACCCGCGGCAGCCCCACCCGGGTGGGAATGCGCTAAAGCCGAACGGTTTGTTCCCTACCCCCCATGTGCTAGGCCGCCTATTTTCTAGGAAACACCTCGGAACCATTCACCCGCCTGTTCCACCCGGAACCTTCGTACCCCATCCATGAGCCGACACTCTCGACGTTCTTTCTTTCGATCCGGATTGAGCGCAGCCACCGGCGCCTCGCTCGCCTCGATTGCAGCCTTCGGGTTCCCCAACATTTTGGCTGCGGACTCCCCCATTCTTGGGCAAGGGGCGTTCCGCTACCGGGTGGTTCCCGGATGGGGGGATCTCGGGCCTTCCACGCCGGTCAATGACTGCCATGGGCTCGTCGTTGACCGCGAGGGGCACATCCTCCTCTTCACCAACGAGACGAAGAACAACGTCATCGTGTACGACCGGAAGGGGCGGTTGGTCCACAAGTGGGGCACGCAGTTCCCCGGGGCTCACGGTCTCTCTTTGGTGACCGAAGGCGGCCGCGAGGTACTCTACTTGACGGACCTCCAGCGGCATCAGGTCATCAAGGCCACTCCGGACGGCAAAATCCTTCAGGAATGGTCGCTACCAAAAAACACGGGCAAGTACCCCAAGCCCGACGAGTACCGTCCCTCCTGGACCTTGCATCTGCCTAATGGGGAGTTCTTCGTCCTCGATGGCTATGGACGCGATTACATTCTTCACTACGGGGCGGATGGGGAGTTCAAGAAGGTCTTTGGTGGCGCGGAGGGAGGCATCGTCCACTGGGGGCCTCATGGCGGGATGATTGAGGTCCCGCGTTCGGGCGAGCCGACCCTGCTCATCGCCATGAGCGACCAACAACACTTGCTGCGCATGAGCACCGACGGTCGCGCCTTGGGAACCATCCCCTTGCCCGGCGGCAATCCCCGGCAAATCCGTCGTGTGGGCGATCACTATTTCGTGGCGCACTTGGGCGACAATTGGCCGAAGGATCGCAACTGCCGGGGCTTCGTCTCGGTCCTAGATTCCTCACTGCGCGTGGTGTCCAACGTCGGCGGCACAGCCCCGGTCTACGAGTCCGATGGGCAACTCCGCCCCATGGCCCACCGTGAGGAACTCTTCCAGCATCCGCACGACTTGGCCGTCGACGCCGAAGGCAGCTTGTACGTGGCCCAATTCGCCTCCGGCCGAACTTACCCGATCAAGCTAGAGCGGGTTTAACCTGTGGGGCTCGCTCATGTCGCCGAAGACAATCTCGCTCAGGCGGGAGGGGATAACCACGACTTAAGAACGACCCGACTGACATGCTCCGAGCCTCAATGAACCTCCACAATCCCTGGGGCGTCTATCAGCGTCGGCCGCGTCACGGGGCCTCCACCCATCGTCAGGTACAGATTTTGGAAGCGTTGGGCGCGGTCGCGATAAATGCGGGACACTCGTTCTAGGCGGTATCCCACTCCCTCGAAGTGTCCTGGCTTGTTCCACAGCAGATATACCTCGATGGGTTCTGGCGGACGTCCTGTGGCCTTCTCAAAGCTGCCCACCCGATCGGCCAGGATACGCCGTGTAACGGTCCAGGCCACCTCGGGGTTCGTATGGTTTCTCGACTTCGTATAGGCCTTCCAGACTCGAGGCATAATCTGGAATCGGCTCACCTCACCCGAGCCACCAATGACGTGGTCTGGATCACCCGCGACCGGAGAGGAAGCCCCCGTCTCGATCATGGCCAAGGCGTCCCGAAGCGTTGAAGCCTCCAAAGACGCCATCGCAACAATGGCGACACCGAGCATGGCTAATAGTTGGAGGTTCATTCGATGAATACTTTGGGCATCCTCGCAACGTTGGCCCTGATTCCGCCACGACTAGCTCCCGAAAGTTATCCACCGGTTATTCACCGATGAGCCACTGCCTAGAAGTCCTCTCGGGGTGCTGGAAATCTCGATCCCGGAATCGACCGACCGAGAGGCAAACTCGACCCTGGGAAGCCGGTGCAGGATAATTCGACAAGTAACCGAGACCTTTTCACAGTGTTCCCCTGCACCTGCGTCCTCGGTCCTTCGACATGAAATCATCCTTCATCCATTGGCTTTACCTCTCTCTGACCGTGATCCTCATGACCGAGACGGCCCTGGCCGCCGAACCCGCTTCCAAGGCGGCGGCGACAGAGGGTTTGAAGCTGACCCTTTGGGCTCGAGAGCCTCAGGTGATGGACCCGGTCGCTCTGAGCGTCGATGACCAGGGAGTGGTGTACGTCGCTGAAACGGCGCGGCGCGGCACGGTGGACATCGATATCCGCAGCCACCGAGATTGGTTGGTGGAAGACCTAGCCAACCAGTCGGTAGAGGACCTCCGTAAGGCATTTCGCCGCTGGATGGCCCCGGAACGGAGTCAGGAAAATGCACCCTGGCTGCGCGACCTCAACGGAGACGGTGTCCACGATTGGCATGATCTGGAGCCCGTGAAGGAACGCATCCGCCGACTGGAAGACACTCAGAACACCGGGCATGCCGATCGCTCGCAAATTTTCACCGAGGGCTTCAATGAGGAAATCTCCGGAGTCATCGCCGGAGTTCTCCCATGGGACGACTCCGTGTGGGTCACGGGCTATCCCGAACTAAAGCGGTTCCGCGATACCAATCACGATGGGATCGCGGACACCCAGCAAACGGAGTTTCGCGGGTTTGGTGTCCACGCCGCCTTCGACGGTCACGACTTGCACGGCCTCATCATCGGTCCCGATGGCAAACTCTACTTCAGCTGCGGTGACAACGGGTTCTCAGTCACCAATCGCGAGGGCCGCATCCTTCGGCATCCAAACACCGGAGGTGTCCTGCGAATGAACACCGACGGATCGGATCTGGAGGTCTATGCCACAGGCCTGCGCAACCCGCAGGAAATCGCCTTTGATGACGATGGCAACTTCTTCGCCGTGGACAACGATGGCGACTTGCGGGAGGAGCGGGAGCGCTTCGTTCACATTGCCGAGGGCAGCGATTCAGGCTGGCGGTTGAACTGGCAATTTCGCGACCCGGGTTGGAATGCCATTACCCGGCAACCCGACTACAACCCTTGGATGGACGAGCACCTGTGGGTTCCGACTCATCCGGACCGACCCGCCTACATCACACCGCCGCTGACGAATTATTCGGTCGGCCCAGGAAGCTTGGTTCACAATCCCGGCACAGCCCTGAGCGAGGCCTACCGGGATCATTTCTTCTTGATCCAATTCCCGGTAAAAAAGGTGACCACATTTAAAGCGCGCCCGCGCGGGGCCGGTTTCGAAATGGTGGATGAGCGATCGGTTCTGACAGGAATGATGGCCAGTTGTCTGGCCTTCAGCCCCGATGGATCGCTGCTCGTCGGTGATTGGGATGGCATGTGGAACCCGGATGGCAAAGGAGCCATCTGGGTGTTGGATGATCCGAAGGCCAGCGGATCGCCGATCCGACGTGAGGTTCAAGGACTGCTTCGAGATGGATTGAAAACACACACGGCGGAGTCGTTGACCCGATTGCTCGGCCATGCCGACCAGCGCATCCGCCTGCGGTCTCAGTTCGAATGGGTGCGCCGAGGCAATCCAGCCCCACTGCTAACAACCGCCAACGACCCACACGCTCCGACCCTGGCCCGCATTCATGCGCTTTGGGGTTTGGGCCAACTGCGCGCTCCGCTGAAGGCTCGGCAATTGCCCCTGGCCGATCCAGAGGCCCGGGTGCGGGCCCAGGCGGCCAAGGTGGCGGGTGATTTGCGCATTAAGGGTGCGGAAACCGCCCTCATCCGACGCCTTCGCGACGAGAATGCCCGGGTGCGGTTCCATGCAGCGTTGGCGCTGGGTAAGGTTGGGAATGTTTCTGCGTTGGCCCCCCTCGTTTCGCTGTTGGAGGATAACGCGGATCAAGATCCCTTCCTGCGGCATGCCGCGACCTTGGGTTTGTCGGGACTTCAACGTCCCGAACTCTTGGCTCCACTGCGGCAGCACCGATCCGTGGCGGTCCGGATCGGAGCGGTCGTGGCCCTAAGGCGCCTGGCTTCACCGCTCTTGGCAGGCTTCTTGAATGACCCACATTCCCGAGTGCGTCGCGAGGCAGCCATTGCCATCCATGATGACGAGTCCGTTCCGGCGGCTCTGCCGGCACTCGCTGAATGTCTAGACTCCCTCGGAGACAGCCCGGATGAAGCCATTCTGCGCCGCTCCCTCAGCGCCAATCTCCGTCTGGGCACCACCGCCTCTGGCCGTCGCCTCAGCGCCTACGCGCAACGGTCCACGGCGCCCGAACCTCTCCGGATCGAGGCCCTGGAAGCGCTGGCCTCTTGGAATGCCTCTCTCTTTTTGGACCGGGTCGAAGGCCGAGTCCGATCGCTGCCTACACGCACGCCGGATGCGGGACGCCAGCTCCTCGCAGAACTCATCGAACCCCTTTGGTCTAAGGCCAGTCCCGCCTTGGGATTGGTTCTGGCGCGTCTGGTTTTCGAACAGCGACTGGTCGTGCCCCCCGCCCTGCTGGCCGACTGCGTTCGTTCCCCAAGTCAGCCGGTCGCTCTTCGGGTTCAGGCGCTTCACGCATTGGCGCGCGCCCAGGGACCCGAGCTCCCGGAGTTGGTGCAACGCCTGATAGAATCTAAACCCGAGGAATTGCGGCAAGCGGCCCTGGAAATTCAAGCGAAGCAAGCGCCCGCGAAGTTCTTCGAGTACGCCCGTAAACAGTGGGGCACAGCGACCGTGGGCGAACAACAATGGCTCTTGCGGCTGCTGACCCAACGCCCTGAACCCGACGCCACGGCCCTGCTGACTCAACAATTCGACCGCCTCACTTCAGGCACGTTGCCTCAAGCCTTGATCCTCGACGTGCAGGAAGCCCTCCGCCAGCACGGCCACGCCCACCTCGCCGCCCGCGCCAAAGATTGGGAACAGGCGCATCCCGAGCAGAAATCCCGGGCACTCCTGGCCGGTGGGAACCCCGAGGCCGGACGCCGACTCTTCCAGGGTTCGGTGCAGGGCCAATGTGCCCGATGCCACAACGCCGGGGGCGAAGGGCAACAAGCTGGACCAGTGCTCCAAGGCATCGGCCAGCGCGCCACGCCAGAAACCCTACTAGAATCTCTCCTCGATCCCAGCGCCCGCATTGCCGAGGGCTACGCCACCGTGAGCCTGACCTTGAAAGGAGGAGAAACCCTCGACGGCCTCCTGCTCCAGGAGCGCGAGGGCCGTCTCCGGCTCGGCCTGATCTCCGGCGAAGTGCGGACTGTTCCGACTTCCGACATCGCATCCCGCTCGGCCAATGCCCAGTCGGTGATGCCGCCGATGGGCGAAGTGTTGAGCCTCCGTGAACTGCGGGACCTAGTGGCCTTTCTGTCGTCGTGGAAGTAGCTTCCTCGTCTCAACTTGCAACATTACCGGAACCGGATTACTTCGATTAATAATGATCCCTTGGCCGCACAGAGGCTCCCCGGATGCCCACCGCAACACCGAACGAGCGGATAACGGCGACCCGGTGTTGCGGCGTCACTTGCGCTGGATGGCCCTCGCCGGGGCGACGCTCGCCACAGGCGAACTCGGGGCCTCGACGGAGCGGCCGGTCCCTGCCCACACACTCCGACCCAAGGACCTGTCCCCCGGCCTGGTTCGCGTGCCCCAAACACTGCTGGCCATGGTCCACTCGGAGGACGGGCAGAAAGAACTAGGAATCCCATCGGACATCGAACCGGCATTCGACCAGTTCCTTCGCAAGGTCAGCGCACCCTGGATGCGATGGCGTAACCAGCCATCGACCGAGCAGCGCGAATCTATCGCCAAGGCCGAGACCGCCGTCGTATCCGAGCTGCGCCGCCGCATGGGTGGAGTCGCGGTGGCCCGCCTCCGACAACTAGAACTGCAGGCCCAGGGGGCTCGGGCCTTCCTGCGTCCGGATGTGGCCGAGTTTCTCAACCTCAACCCCGAACAAACCACGAAGCTTCAGGCCCTCTTCGAGAACTCCGATCGGGCCTTGAACCAAGTCGGATCCCTCGGTTCGGCCGGGCGAACCCGTTACGCGGCGGCGCTGTCCCGTTTCCGCCAAGCCGAGCAGACGGCCTCCGATCGCTGGCTCACCACCGAACAGCGGTCGCTCTGGCGCGAGGCCTTGGGCGAACTCCGTGAAACCACCGCCTTCCAACGGGTGTATCCCATGGCCCCAGAACTGGTGGATTCGGGCGTGTGGCTCGATGACCGCGCCATCCGTCTGTCCGAACTGCGAGGCTCTGTGGTGCTGCTCCACTTCTATGCATTCCAGTGCCACAACTGCCATGCGAACTTCGCTATCTACAACCGATGGCACCGGACGTTGCGCAACAAGGGCATCGTGGTGGTCGGTATTCAAACACCGGAGACTGAAGATGAGCGGGACACGGGCAAAGTGCTGGCCGCCGCCCGCAAGGCTGGCTTCGAATTCCCGGTACTGGTGGATACCAAAAGCGCCAATTGGGAGGCTTGGGGAACGACAATGTGGCCCACGGTCTACGTCATCGACCGCCGGGGCTACGTGCGCAATTGGTGGATGGGTGAACTGAACTGGAAGGGAGCAACGAACGATCGGTCCGTGGAGCAACTGGCCGAACGCTTGCTGCTTGCCTAAGGCCTGTTTGCGCCAAAACCTGAGGCCTATTTACCCCAAATCAGCACCCTCCTGAATTTTTAAATCGACTGCGAGTGGTGGACGGACGCGGTCAACAGGCAAAGCCTCCTCCCCTTCGTCGGATCGAATTTCCCCGACTCCACTTCGCCGCGTTGACGCCGGACGCAATCCGGCCAATCTCGTAGGATACACACCGACCTCGCCAACGCACAGCCATCCCTCCTGCATTCCCATGCCTGAATCACTTCCCGCTTCCTTCTCACTCGCCGGCCGCGTCGCCCTCGTGACGGGCAGCACCACCGGTCTCGGCCGCTGCATGGCCAAGGCCCTGGGACAGGCCGGAGCCAAAGTCGCACTCAATTATGCGAACAACGCGCAGCGGGCCCAGGAGGCCTTCGCAGAGTTTAAGGCAGAGGGCCTTCAGGGGGCGCTCTTCCAGGCGGATGTGACCGACGAGGTGCAGGTGCAACGGATGGTCACCGAGATTCAGGGCACCTTGGGAGCGGTCGACATCATGGTGCTGAACGCCACCTGCGAACAACCGCAGAAGCCCATCGAGGAGTATGACTGGGCATTCTACCAGCGGATGGTTGATTTCTTCATCAAGAGCCCGGTGCTGCTCACCAAGGCCTGTGTTGGTCACATGAAGGCTCAGCGCTGGGGTCGCATCATCAACATCGGATCCGAAGTGGTGACGCGGGGTGTCCCAAATTTTACGGCCTACGTCGCGGCCAAGGGTGGACAAAATGGTTTCCACCGCAGTCTGGCCGGAGAACTGGCTCCGCACGGCATCACCGTCAACATGATCGCCCCGGGATGGATCCCCGTAGAACGTCATGAGAACGACCCCCAAGAACTGAAAGACGGCTACCGATCACTCATCCCCGTCAACCGATGGGGCGTTCCGTCCGACCTCGACGGCACGGTGGTGTACTTAGCGAGCAACGCCTCGTCGTTCGTCACCGGCCAGACCCTGCACGTCAACGGCGGGATGACCGTCTGCTGACCTTGTTTTTCCAACCCACTCCCCCTATTTCCTAAACACTCTCCCATGAATCGAATCCTCTCCCTCTCGATGTGGACCGCGCTGCTGCTCGGGCTCACCGCCTGCAACAAGCCGGCCGATTCGGCAGCCTCGAGCGCTTCCGACGGTGCCACCGGAACCTCTTCGAGCGGCGGCAAGAAGCGCAAAATCGCCTTCGTGTCCAACGGCGTGGCCTCGTTCTGGACCATCGCTTCAGCGGGCGTGAAGGCCGCCGGCGAGAAGTTCGGCGTAGATGCCCAGACCCTCATGCCCGTGGAAGGCATCAGCGACCAAAAACGCATGATCGAGGACCTGCTCACCAAGGGCGTGGAGGGTATCGCGGTCAGCCCCATCGATCCGGCCAACCAAACCGACTTGCTCAACACCGCCGCCCGCCGGGCCAAGGTGCTGACCCACGATTCCGATGCGCCGAACAGCGACCGCTTGGTGTACATCGGCATGGACAACTACAAGGCGGGCCGCATGTGCGGAGACCTCGTGCGCGAGGCCATGCCCAAGGGCGGCACCGTGATGATCTTCATTGGTCGACTGGAGCAGGACAATTCCAAGCGCCGCCGTCAGGGAACCATCGACGCCATCCTGGGTCGCCCAGAGAACCCCGCCAACTACGACGCCCCCGGCACCGTGCTCGAGGGCAATGGCTTCAAGATCCTCGGCACGCTCACCGACCAGTTCGACCGCGCCAAGGGCAAGGCCAATGCCGAGGACGCGCTCGCCAAGTACCCCGACCTCAATTGCATGGTCGGACTCTTCGCCTACAACCCTCCTCTGCTGCTGGAGGCCTTGGCTCAGGCCGGCAAGCTCAACAAGGTGAAGGTGGTCGCCTTCGACGAAGACGACGCCACGCTCGACGGCATCCAAAAGGGCACTGTGCACGGCACCGTTGTCCAGAACCCCTATATGTACGGCTACAAGTCGGTGGAAGTGCTCAACGACGTGCTCGCCGGCAAACCTGATGCTATCCCCGTCAGCAAGTTTATCGACATCCCGGCCCGGCAAATCCGCAAGGACACGGTCGATGCCTTCTGGACCGATCTAAAGTCAAAGGTCGGCGGCAAGTAATCCGCTCACTGACCCTTTGCGCAGCCCGCATCGCTCATGCCCCCTGTCCTGCTGGAAGCCCGTTCGCTGACCAAGTCGTTCCCCGGCGTTCTGGCGCTCAAGGGCGTGAGCCTGACCGTGAGCCGGGGCGAAGTCGTCGCCGTCATCGGTGAGAACGGTGCGGGCAAGAGCACCTTGATGAAAATTCTCGCCGGGGTGCAAACCTGCGACAGCGGTGAGATCCAAATCGACGGGGTTCCAGCACCCCTGCGGTCTGTGGAAGAGGCTCTCGGGTTGGGCATCGCCCTCATCCATCAGGAGCTGAACCTGGCTCAGAACCTCGACGTTGCGGCTAATCTCTTCTTGGGCCGAGAACCGCGCCGCTGGGGGCTGATCGATTCGGGGCGGCTTCGACGGGAAGCCGGCCAGTTCCTCCAGGCGGTCGGGCTCGATGTTTCCCCAGACACCCGCGTTGGCTCCCTAGCTATTGGTCAACAGCAGCTCGTGGAAATCGCCAAGGCCCTGTCTACCCAAGCCCGCGTGCTCATCATGGACGAGCCAACCTCGAGCTTGTCCGCCGGCGAGGCCGAGAACCTATTCCGGGTCATCGACGACCTCCGGGCCCGCGGCGTGAGCATCGTGTACATCTCCCACCGACTGGGTGAAGTAACCCGCCTGGCCGACCGGGTGGTAGTACTCCGGGATGGCGAGAACAGCGGCGAACTGGCCCGCCACGAAATTAGTCACGCCGCCATGGTGCGGTTGATGGTCGGCCGGGATTTGTCTCAGTTCTACCCGCACCAACCCCATGCACGGGCCGAGACCGTTTTGGAGGTTCATGGGCTCCGCACTCCGGCTCATCCCACCCATCCGCTCACCTTCCAAATACGGGCCGGCGAGATGGTCGGATTGGCCGGTCTGGTCGGCGCAGGCCGCACCGAGGTTCTGTTGGCACTCTTCGGCGTCCAACCGGCCGTTGGAGGAACCTTGCAGATCGGAGGCCAGCCTCTCCGTGCTCAGACCCCGGCCCAAGCCATCGCCGCCGGGTTAGCATTGGTGCCCGAAGATCGAAAGCGCGAGGGCTTGGTTCTTGGAATGCCGCTGCGCGAAAATCTCAGCTTAGCCAGCCTGCGCCAAGACCAGCGCCATGGATTCCGCGATACCGCCCGCGAAGCCTCTCTCAGTGCCGAGATGATCCAGTCGCTGCGCATCAAAACCCCGAACGATCGGCAGGTGGTGCAGTTCCTCTCCGGCGGCAATCAACAGAAAGCGGTCATCGGCAAATGGCTGGCGCTGAAGCCCAAGGTACTGCTCCTCGACGAACCCACACGGGGTATCGATATCGGGGCTAAGCAGGAGATTTACCGTCTGATGGAAGAACTCGCCGCCCAAGGCGTGGCCATCGTGTTTGCTTCCAGCGAGATGGAAGAAATTTTAGGCATGAGCGACCGCGTGCTAGTAATGCACGAAGGCCGGATCACCGGCGAACTCTCCCGCCATCAACTCAGCGAGGAGGCCATCTTGCACCTGGCCACCGGAACTGCTTCTCCCGAATCCCACCCATGAAAAAGCTGCTCGGCATTTTTGGTCTTCTGCTCGCGGTCTGTCTCTTCGCCACCTGGGCCAGCGAGAGTTTCCGCTCAGGCTACAACATCGAGAACCTCATCCGCCGCACCGCGCTCTTTGGTGTCCTCGGTATCGGCGTGACCTTCGTCATTGTCACCGGAGGCATCGACCTCTCCATCGGTTCGGTCATCTGCCTAGTAGGCTGTGGTCTGCCGTGGCTGCTCACGGTCCAGCATTGGTCGCTACCGGCGTCGCTCGCAGCGGTCATCGCCGTCTCGATGGGCATTGGCCTAGCTCACGGCCTCCTCATCACCCGACTGCGCCTGCAACCCTTCATCGTCACCCTCTGCGGTCTCATGCTGTACCGCGGCGTCACCCGCGGGTTCACGGCCGACCAAACTGTAGGATTCGCCGACGGCTACAAGGGCCTGCGCGTGTTGGCCACTGGCAAAATCCCAGTGCCCGGCATCCAGGGCTTCGAAATCCCCGCGCCGTGGGCGGTGCTAGTAGTGGTGGCCATCGCCGCGGCGATTTTCCTCAACCGAACCATCTACGGCCGCTACCTGCTGGCCCTGGGCAACAACGAGAATGCGGCGCGTTACAGCGGCATCAATACCTCGCGCATGATCGTGCTGGCCTATGTGCTCTGTTCCACGTTGGCGGGGCTTGGGGGCGTGCTCTTCGTGCTGGATGTCAATTCAGCCCAACCGGTCGATTTCGGCAATTTCTACGAACTCTACGCCATCGCCGCGGCGGTCCTCGGTGGGTGTAGTTTGCGCGGCGGTGAAGGTTCAATCCTGGGGGTGATTATCGGCACGGCCCTCATCCTGGTGCTGCGCAACGTGGTGACGCTGGTGACCAACCACAGCAACATCGAGTTCGCCATCATCGGCGCGGTCATCCTAGCGGGCGTCGTCACCGACGAACTGGTCAAGCGCTACGCCATCCGCCGCCGCGCCGCCCGAGAGTTGGCGCAGTAAGGGGCTTGCACAGGGTACCCGCTGCTCAAACAAATCGGGCTCAGAAATTAGCCGTGCCTTCGCCACTTCGGATGGATGATTTGCCGTCCCTTAAAATAAAAGACCCGGCGCGAAGGCCAGTCGGGGTTGAGGCGTAACGGGGACCCAATCACGGATACCCCGAAATAGATGGAGAGAGGTCAGATCAACCGGGGATCGAAGGAGAACGGCATAGGCTTGCCGATATGGATCCTTTTGAAATCGGAATGCCCTGGGTTGAGCAGGTAGTTGAGTTCTGCTGAGATAATGACACTGGGCAGTTTCAGCACTGCCGAGCGCAACTCCTTCACCCATCGATCGCCAATTTCGGCTGTGGAAGGCGGGGGCGGCTCCTCGTTCCAGTTAGCAGGCAGGTCCATCGCAGCAACCGTCTCCACGAGCGCCTCGTCGAACTCGATCGGGATGGCCACATACTTGAAAGCCACGGGTGGATTCAAGTGAACCAGTGTTTCAAGGGCCGCAAGAGAAAGAGTGGCGCTCGTGTAAACCATCCGCGTCCCACGCGAGTTCCACCGCCCGCCAAAGAGCCAGGCTCCCTCGCCATCAAAAGCAGCGGAGCGATGGTCTTCCCTCACGATGCGCCAAACCCGCGTCATCAGGAATAGACCCCGTATTCAATGCGCCCCAGGAGATTTTCAACCTCGCGGGCTCCGATCTCTGTTTTCGCATACTCTAAAGGTACGGCGCCACCGAGGCCGAACTGCGGAGCATTGAGCCATCGTTTGGCATCCCCGAGATTGCCGAAGACCTTCAGAGCAAATCCCAAGAGCCTTGCATAGCGAACCACACGATCGGAAACGGCGGGCGATAGTTTTCTAGAATCACCCTTCCGACGGTGGAAGGTCGCTTTAGAAATACCCAACATCGGAGCCAGCCTCTCGGACACCACGGCGAGACAGGTTTGCAAATCCTGAAGTTCCCGGAACGGCAGGCCGACCTGAAGGACCTCAATAAGCTTCGAGGGAGTGAATTTCATCGCAGTGGATGAAGCCGCGTGTCCTTGAACAAAGAATTGGACCACCCCTTCTCCTGACAACCTCGAGACGGCGGCCGCGGGTCGAGGCTTACGGCGGACGATCTCACGCGGAGCGGCCGCCTTTGATTTCGGTTGGGTGTCAGACGTTCCCATCTGAGTCTATGGGTAGTCTCAACTGAGACGATCGTCAATCGCCAGCTCGTGGGATCCATCACGCACCCAGTAAGGACCAGCTCTGCAAACCAATCTCAGATAGGGACCGATCTCTGAGAGGTCCGTGTTTGCGGACGTGGCGCTTTCGGAGAAATCGCCCTACCTCGGAGGTGTTTGGGTGAGGTTGGGTCTCAGCAACGTTCCGGAATCCATGGAAGTTGCCGGTTTGAAATCCGCGGTTTTGCCAGATCCTCGGATCGGTTTTCTTCCAAGATGAGCGCCAGCGTTTCTTCCTTCTTTCAGATAGCATCCGTGCTAGTTGAGATCGCCGAGCAATGCCCGACGTTTCATGCCACCAGCAGTTCGGCGGTTTCCGCATGGGGATCCAAACGAAAAACCTCCTCGCGTTCAGTCTCCAGCAGGAGACGGACAGCCTCCCTGAGGTCGGCTAGACATTCCTCCTTGGTCTGGCCCTGCCCATTGGCTTTGGTCTGGCCCTGCCCATTGGCTCCAGGAACCTCGAGGCAGGTGGCCCAATAACCTCCCTCGACGGGTTCTCCCTGATGCAAAATCGCCGTCAGCTTCTTCAAGCTCGGACCCTAGCTTTTCAATGCCCTGGGGCAAAAGGTTGTTTACCCAACGAAATCTAAAACCGCACGAGCCCTACAAGATGGCCCGGATGGGCTGAACCTCCTCGACGCCGACGAGCTTCTGGTCGAGGCCGCCGTGAAAGAAACTCAGGTGGTTGGGATCCAGGCCCATGAGGTGAAGCACCGTGGCGTGGAGGTCTTTCACATGCAGCGGATGCTCGACCGCGTTGGCCCCGATGTCGTCGGTCTGGCCATGGCTCACGCCGCCCTTCACCCCGCCGCCGGCCATCCACATGGTGAAGCCGTAGGCGTTGTGGTCTCGGCCGGTGCCCTTCTCGTATTCCGCCGTGGGCTGCCGACCAAATTCACCGCCCCACACGATCAGGGTCTCCTCGAGCATGCCTCGTTGTTTGAGATCTTGGATTAAGCCTGCGATGGGCTTGTCCGTTCGACCGGCATGGAAGTTGTGGTTCTTCTCAATGTCGGTGTGGGCGTCCCAGTTGTCGTCGTTGTGGGCCCCACCGGCGTAGAGCTGAATGAAACGCACCCCCCGCTCGACCAAGCGACGCGCCAAGAGACAGCGACGCCCGAACTCCTCGGTGCGCGGATCGTCGAGGCCATAAAGGCGACGAGTCGCCTCGGTCTCACGCCCCAAGTCCACGGCCTCAGGCGCATGCCGTTGCATGTTGAAGGCGAGTTCGTAGCTGGCGATGCGGGCCGCGAGGTTGGAGTTCTCGGGGTGCAGGGCGGCGTGGTCGGCGTTGAACTCCTGGAGCGCATCCAGCACGCGACGCTGGGTACCGCCACTCATGCCAGACGGACGTTGAAGGTCGAGAATCGGATCTCCCGCAGACCGAAGGACGGTGCCCTGGTAGGTCGCTGGCATGTAACCACTGGCCCAGTTTTTGGACCCAGAAATCGGGCCTCCAATGGGATCCAGCATCACCGCGAAGCCCGGGAGGTTCTCACTGGCTGTGCCCAGGCCGTAGTTGACCCACGAGCCCAGGCACGGGCTACCCGAAAGGATCTTGCCCGTGTTCATTTGCAGCATCGCCGATCCGTGGATGGGCGAATCGGCCGTCAGTGAGTGCAAGAAGGCGATGTCGTCGACACAGCCACCGATGTTCGGGAAAAGGTCGCTGACCCATTTCCCACTCTGCCCATAACGCTTGAAGTCCCACTTGGTTCCGACGACGCGACCTTCGTTGCGCTTGCCGCCACGGCCGAAGGTCTTCACCGCGATCGTCTTGCCGTCCAAGGCGTTAAGCTTGGGCTTGTGGTCGAAAGTATCGATGTGGCTCGGCCCCCCGTACATAAAGAGGAAGATGACGCTCTTGGCCTTGGCGGGATAATGCGGTCGCTGGGGCTTCTGGGCATTCGCATCTTTTCCCATTGAAGCACCGGAACTGGCCTGAACTTTGGCACCCTCTAACGCCATCAAGCCAGCCAGGGCAGTGCCTGTAAAACCAGCCCCTGCTTGCCAGAGGAATTCACGCCGGGTGCGCCGACAGAAAGGCCCGGATTTTCCAGAGGGAATCGATGCGTGCGGCGTCATTCGAGGTAAAGGAATTCGTTGAGGTTGAAGGCCAGAAGGCAAAACGCATCCAGGGCCGCGGTTGGGCCAAGCCCCTCCTCGACGGTCAGAGAATCCAGAAGGGCCGTACCGCGGGCCACCTCGGCCTCGGTCGGAGGACGCGTGGTGACCCGATGCAGGACTCGGCGCACCTGGGTCTTGGGCTGGCTTCCAGCCTCGCCCCGGATGCGGTCGGCTAGCACCCGCGCCTGTTCGTTGAAGAAGGATCCATTGAGCATCCCCAGCGCTTGAGTCGGCTGAGTCGTCGCGAAACGCACCGGAGTGGAGCGGTCGGTTTCTGCCAAATCGAAGGAAAGTAGCACTGGCGTGAGCAGCGAACGCTTCGCATGAATGTAAATGCTTCTCCGCGCCTGCTCGGACGGCGGCGACTGTCCCCAACCCTTTCCGGGCACCGATTGGCTAGCTAAAACCTCCTTCGGCAAGTTCACATACATTCCGGGTCCGTACATCCTCGGATTACCCGAGCCACCCACCCACAAGACCGAGTCACGAATTTCCTCAGCGGTCAACCGACGCATGTCGAATCGGGAGAACAAGTCATTCGAGGGATCCGCCTTCAGGGCTTCGGCCGTCGGCGTGGCTGAGGCTTGATAAGACTGCGAGGTCAGGATCAACCGGTGCAACTGCTTGAGACTCCAACCCTCTTGAATGAAGTACCCAGCCAACCAATCCAGCAGTTCTGGATGCGTGGGAAGGCTTCCTTGGACTCCAAAGTCACTGGGGGTGCGCACCAAACCTCGGCCAAAATGATGCTGGAAGACCCGGTTGACGATGACCCGTGCGGTGAGCGGGTTGTCGGGCGAAGCAATCCAATCAGCCAAGGCCCGACGACGTCCGGAGGAACGCCCCGAAGCCGGCGGGGTAACAATCGGGACGGATGCACCGAGAACTCCAGGAAACCCCGGTTGCACCTCTTCAACGAGGCTGCCCGGATTACCCCGACGCAACAAATGAGTCACTGGAGCGACGGGGCCAAGCTCGGTGACGGCTAAGGCTTTGACTTGTTTGTCGCCGGGCAACGGCACCTCGTCCGTGCCGCCTCCATTGCGGTAAGGGTGGATGTTCCGAAAAAACGCCAAGAGCGAGTAATATTCCCGCTGAGAAATCGGATCGATCTTGTGGTCATGACAACGGGCACAATCGACCGTCAGCCCCAGAAACACCTGACCCGTAGTCGCAACGAGATCATCGAGTTGATCGTACAACGCGAGTTCCTTGTCGGCCGGGTCGTTGTCCCAAATGCCCAGGCGATAGAAACCCGTGGCGATCAGGCCATCCGCACCACTGTCCGGAAGTTCATCTCCAGCCAATTGTTCCCGAATGAACTGGTTATAGGGTTTGTCGCTATTGAACGCGCGAATGACGTAGTCGCGGTAGCGCCAGGCGTTCGGTTTAGCCTCGTCGGTCTCGTAACTGTTGGTCTCAGCAAAGCGCACCAAATCAAGCCAATGACGTCCCCACTTCTCGCCGTAATGCGGGGACTCCAGCAAGCGATCGACCAGGTTTTCCCAAGCTTGTGCAGATGGGTCGTTAACGAAGGCCTCGACGGCCTCGGGCGTGGGCGGCAGACCCGTCAGATCGTAGGTGACCCTACGGATTAAAGCCCTCCGGGTCGCCGCCTTCGGAACCGGTAGGCCCTTTTGCCGCAGGCGCTCGGCGATGAAAGTATCGATCGCATGGCCGGGCACCTCACCTCGCCTCTCCGCCGCCCAGGCCGGCGGCACCGTCTGCCGCACGGGTTGGAAGGACCAGTGTGAGCGCCTCGGATCCCGCGACGGGACCGAGTTCGAAGAGGTCGACGACGTTGAGGCTCTGCCGTCCGCACTCGTGCCTGCGCCCGCGACGGGCCGCGTCGCCGCCAATCCCAGCGTCAGCGCGGCAACGCAGGCTATCAACCGACTCGGAATAGAAGCCAAACACGGCGCCATGGAAACTCAGCTCACTTTCGGGGCGGCAAGACGGCGACCACCGGGGTCGAATTGCCAAAGCGGGTGAAATCCTTCCAGGCCCAAACCACCTTCTTCTCGCGGGTCACTTCGATGAACTGGGGATTCTCCGGACCAGCATGGCAGTTGCCGATGAGTGTATTGCCATTAGGCAGGCGATCCACACAGGTAATCCAAGCCAGCGTGATGCCGTTGAGATCATTCTGGCTCACCTGCCACACGATCTTTCCCGCGCGATCTACCTCGAGAACGCTGTGGCTATTGCCGCCGCCGATGAGGGTGTTGCCATTGGCCAGGCGGATGGCGCTGTAGGCCTGATTGCCCCAGGCTTCTGGACCATGACCACCCTTGCGCTCCTTGCCAAAGAGAGGGATGTCGTACTGCCAGACGATCTTGCCCTTGGCATCGTATTCACGGATCCGGCCGTCGGCCTCATGGGTCACCAGGTAATTGCCATTGGCGATCTTGCGGACCCGGCGGGTATCGGAATGCGCATTCGGATGATCGACTTGAAGCTTCACCTCGCGCTGCACCTTGCCGTCATGATCCACCTCGATGATCCGGGCCGGGCCGGACTCGGCGATCATCGTTAGGCCATTTTCGACCCGCTGAAAGGCATGCACCTCGACCGGTTTGCCGGGGTTGGCCTTTGCCGCGTCGTATTCCCAAACCACTTTCTTGTCGCGGTTGACCTCTTGAACCTTTGTCCATCCCTGCTGAAGGAGCACGTTGCCATTGGGCAACACGTGCGCATCGTGGATGGCACCGACAGGGATCTCCCACTCGAAGGAACCATCCGGCGCGAGGATAGCCAGGCGGTGGGTCGAATCATCAGCAGCGAGGATCCGGCGGCCCGGAATCGACAGGTCAGCAGCGTGGATCGCGAGGGTGGCGGTGACGGCAAAGATTCTGGCCAACACGGCCAGACGGGAGCCAGAGCGAGAAGTGGGGTTCATGGCGGGGAAATTAAGGTCAGAAGGTTATGCTTACGAAACACCCGCTGTCGAGGGAACCTCGCCATACCTGCCCCAGTTCTCGCGATCCCTCGTTTTGTGATTTACCGTTTCTGCTCAACCAAGAGCAACCAACCGTTCCAAGGCTCCCTCGAGTTCCACCACACGAAGGGGCTTGGTCAGGAATAAATCGAAGCCCGCTTGTAGGGCCTGCCGACGGTCCTCTTCCCGGGCGCTGGCGGTGAGTGCGATGAGGTGGGTTCGAGTCCCCGAACGGACCGTTCCCGATCGAGCGGAAGCAGCCGTGACCACAGACGCGGCCTCCAGTTCGCGAAGCCGGACCGCCAACTCCAGACCACTCATCTGCGGCAACTGAAGGTCGAGCAAAACGGCGTCAAAGCGCGTCCCCAGAATCCAATCGGACAGCATGGCCTCAGCCGTGTCGAGGGTCTGAACCTCATGGCCCGCTCGAGCCAGCAAAATGCGGATAAACTTCAGACTGGTGGGATCGTCATCCACCACCAGCAAGCGCAGTGCACGGAAGGGTTTTGGGGGCGCGGGCACCGAACCATCCGGCGCGCCCGACCGGGGATCCACCACCGGAAACACAAGGTTCACCGCGATTTGAGTCCCCTCCCCGGGGCGACTGCGCACGCTAATTTGCCCCCCCATCAACTGGACCAACTGCCGGGAAATCACCAACCCCAACCCGGTCCCGCCCGACAATCGTCGTTGTGCCGGACTGTCGGCTTGGAAATAGGCCTGAAACAATCGGGCCTGGGTCGCCGAATCCATGCCGATGCCGGTGTCTTCTACCTCGATCCGGATCCCCACCAGAGACGCATCCCGACTCGTGAGAAGCACAACCACCCGAACCATGCCGCTCTGAGTGAACTGGATGGCATTGGAAACCAGATTGGAGACCACCTGAGCCAGTCGATCGGCATCCCCCTTTACCCGTTCAGGAAGGTGAGAATCAAATTGAACCTCCAGGGTTAATTTTTTCTCCGCGGCCCGGGGTATGAAGAGTTTGCCCACGCGCTGGAACACTTGCCGAAGGTCAAATTCGTCGACCGCCAACCGCATCTTGCCGGCCTCAATCTTCGAGTAATCCAGACTGTCATTGAGAACATTGAGCAAGGTGCTGGAGCTGGAACGGAGAGTTTGCGCCCAATCGCGTTGTTCGGCATCGAGCGAACTTTTCTCCAGCAAATGAAGCATCCCCAGCACGCCGTTGAGCGGGGTGCGAATCTCATGGCTCATTTGGGCCAGAAACAACCCTTTGGAACGTTCCGACTTCTCGGCGCAGCGTAGCTTCTCGGTCAATTCCTGGGTTCGCTCTAGCACCTGATTCTCGACCGATTGGCGGACGCGAATAAGATCTGACAAGCTCTGGTCTGTTTGCTGTCGGGTCGCGGAAATCTCCGAGAGGTTCCGCTGGACTCGTTGTCGCAGGCCGAGGATGGCTTCTTGAATTTCCTGCAACTCGTCGGGAGCCCAACGGATCGAAGACAGCCGGACTTCCGGACCTTCTTGAGAATCGATGCCTTTCAACTGTCGGGGCAAAGCATCGAGAGGCCCGACCCATTGGGCGGACAACCACGAGGCGATGGTCAAGGCGATGGCCAGAAGGACTAATGCGGCGATGACCACCCAGACACGACTCTGCCTGCTATCCATGGCGACCGAATGGCTCAGGGCTGCGGAACCCTCACTGGCCTGCAAATTGAGCGAAAGATCCGTGGTATGCTTCTGGAAAGTTCGGTCTAACCATGGCCCGAAAACCAACATCGGAAGGAGCGTGAATCCCAAAAACGCCACCACGAGGCTGGATCGAAACGACAACGGATTGCGCAACCGAGGCCAAAGACCCACACGAAAGAGCATCCGCTGAAACCGAGTGCGGGGAACACCTCGGGAAGCGAGTCGGAAATCGGCAGTCCGAGTCCGAGCGGGGTAACTCCGGTCAGGACTGCGGTCAGGACTGGGTTGAGCGGCGAAGAGCGGATCGCGAGGTTCAGTCATGGGGCATCAACCACACGGGCGATGGGGATGCATCGGCATCCCCGCCCAGAAGCTTGAGCCCCACTTGGGACGCTCGGATCACCGAGAGTGGTGAACCCAGCGCAAACTAACCCAGCGCAACTAACTCAACCTGCCACGCTGCAACTGGTCTCCTGAGCAGGATGCGTCCGACCGTGTTTGAAGGGCTCCCGCATCCGGAGGCCGAGTGCCTTGAGCAGTTCGGTATCCCGGTCATAGCTCGGCGACGGTACAGCCTTGGTCAGCATGAATTCAGTCTCGCTGCTGAAAATGGAGTTAGCTCCGGCCATGAAGCACAGGGCTTGGGCCGTGTCGTCGAGTTTGACTCGACCGGCGGTCAGGCGGACGTCCGATCGCGGCAGGACGATGCGCGCCGTGGCGATCATGCGAATCACATCCCAAACCGGTACATCCGGATTATCGGCCATGGGCGTGCCGGCGACCTTGCTCAGAATATTAATGGGCACGGACTCCGGATGCGGCTCAATTTGAGAGAGCGTCTGCAGCATCTTCAAACGATCATCTACCGTCTCCCCCAAACCGATGATGCCGCCAGAACACAAGGTCACGTTGGTCTTGCGAACCTCCTCCAAGGTCTTCAACCGATCCGCATAGGTTCGCGTGGTGATGATGGTCTCGTAGAACTCGGCAGACGAGTCGACGTTGTGGTTGTAGGCGTAAAGTCCGGCCTCTTCGAGACGCTTGGCCTGATGCTCGTTGAGCATGCCCAGAGTGCAGCAAACCTCCATGCCGAGGTCGGTCACTCCGCGGACCATGTCCAGAACTCGGTCGAATTGGGCGTTGTCTTTCACCTCACGCCATGCCGCTCCAAGGCACACTCGGGAAACGCCGGCCTGCTTGGCCCGGTTGGCGATCTCCACCACCTTGTCTTTTTCCATGAGGCGCTCGGGGCTAACCCCGGTGGAGTAGCGCGACGACTGAGCGCAGTAGGAGCAATCTTCCGGGCAAGCCCCGGTCTTAATGGAAATGAGTTTGCTGACCTGCATCTCCGCCGGATCATGGAACTTCCGGTGCACGCTCGCGGCTCGAAAAACGAGCTCCATCAGCGGCGTGTCATACAGTTCGCGAAGGGACTCAAGGGACCAGTCGTGTCGGATATCGGCTGTCATGCAAGGCCGGTCGGCAGATGCGCCTTCCAGACGTTTCAGTGTGGTCGGGACGACCCCGGCTTGTAAACCCAAGGATATACGGAGATTGACGAGCCCCTTTCTCTCATAAAACCAACTCACGACACCGACTCGCTGCGTAAGATCTCCAGCGGGGACTGGCGGGTGATCCCGCGACTGGAAAACAAGCCCACCACCACGGTCAAGGTGGTCACGATGACCACGGCACCCAGAAGGATTATGGGAGAGGCGGTAAACGGGGTCCGGAAGCCGAATCGAGCCAAAGCCCAGGCAGCGGCACAGGCCAGCAAGGTTCCAGTCAGGGCCCCCATCACTCCCAGAGAGGCGTACTCGGCCAACAGCGCCTGCTGCAACTGGCGTCGGCTGGCGCCCAAGGTCCGCAGCAGCACCATCTCACGCACCCGCTGCCAGCGCCCCGTCAGAATCGCTCCCGCCATCACCACCAAACCAGTCACCACAGTGAAAAGGGCCATGAAGCGGATGCCATAACCCGCTTGGGTGACCACGCGGTCCAGGGTCTCCAAGACGAGGGTCAGATCGATGGTGGAGACATTGGGAAACCGGGCCACCATGGATCGTTGAAGTCGGGCCGAGGCGGCCGCATCCGCAACCCGCGTCGCCAAAACGGTCATGGCCGGAGCCGATTCCAAAACACCTTCGGGAAAGACTACGAAGAAATTCGGCCTCACCTGTTTCCAATCCACCTCCCGAAGGCCGGCCACACGGGTTTCCATGGGCACTCCCTGGATGTCGAAGGTGACCGCATCCCCGACACTCAGACCCAGATCCCGAGCGATGACCGACTCCACGGTGATGGGTACCGGGCCCTCGGCTTCGGAGGCCTTCGGCACAAACCGGCCGGCGATCAAGCGCTCCGATTCGACCAACTTGCCGCGGAAAGTGGACCGATACTCCCGCCGCAAGGTCCATCCGGGGATGGGGCTATTGGTCTCAGCCAGCAAACTATCCGCACTCCGACCCTTCAGGGAGGCGATGCGCATCGTTACGATGGGAGCCATGTCGAGCACCGGGAAACCCTCGGCCCGAACCGTCGCGATCACGTCCACGCGTTGATCGGCCTGAATGTCGAAGAGAATGGCGTTGGGTTGCTGCAAGCGGTCGGTGGGAAACAACTGGGTCAACAGCACATCCCGGGTTAACTGGAGGGTGACGAGCAGGAAGGTTCCCAGACCGACCGAGGTCAGCACCAACAGCGTGCGATTGCCGGGCCGATGAAGACTGGCCAGGCCTTGACGCACCGCAAAGGGCCAGGAGGCGGGGGTCCATTTCCGGACCATCCAAGTCAACATTCGGGCCACTCCTGCCAAGGCCCCAAAGGCCGCCAGCAGTCCGGCCACCGTGGCCAATCCTTCCCACGGTTTACGGGCTTGGACGGTGGCAAAAAGACTCAGGCCCGCCAGAATGGCCAGACCGATCCGAACCCTCCAGCGCCGGTCGGAGTTGTCGCCTCGCGAATAGTCGGCACGGATCACACTCAATGGTGAAACCGATCGAACGACACCCAAGGGCAACAACGTAAAGGCCAAACTCACCGAGAAGCCCGCCAAGGCCGCGACCAAGGCGGGCAGCAGCTGGAACTGCGCCTCGAAGGTGACCGGCAGCCAACCCTCCAGGAGTCGGGGAATCAGCGGTTGCACCATGCCACCCATGGCCAAGCCCACGGCAGTTCCCAAGGTGGTCAGAGCCAAACCTTGTGCGAGGTAAATGGCTGACGTGGCATCGATCCCTGCCCCGAGACATCGAAGGATCGCCGCATTCGCCAGTTTGGATCCCACATGCACTTGAAGAGCGCTGGCGATCCCGATGGAACCCAGAATTAATGCGACCGCCGCCACCAGATTGAGAAACCGGTTCAGGTTCTGAAGCGTTCGACCCAGATCCTGCTTGCGCTTGTCCACCGTGTCGGCCTCCAAACGCAGTCCGGGCAACTCGGTTCGATGGGTGGCGGACCATTGCTCGACCGCAGCGGCCTCGGGCCAACGGAACATCATCCGGTACCGCGCCAGACTGGCCACCCCCAGCAACCCCGTCTCCGTCAACCGGGAGGCCGACAAGTAAGCCCGAGGTGCCAGCGCGGAGAACGCCACCGTGTCTCCGGGTACCCGGACCAGTGATCCAAGAATTTGTGTCTTCCAACGGCCAATATGAACCGGATCCCCTATTTTTAATCCGAATTGGAACAACACGCTCGAATCCAGGATCACCCCGTCACCGCGGCGCAATGCCTCCAGCGCTGAGGGTGGTTGGCACTCCAGTTGACCATAGAACGGGAACTCGCCTTCCAACGCCCTCGCATTGACCAGTCGCGTGGCATTGGTCAGTGCGGGAAATACCGCCATGGTAGAAAAGCTTGTTTCGCGAGCCCTCTCTAAAGCGGGCACGGACCGAGCCAACGCCTCCGCTTCCGGTGAAAAGGGCTGCCGCGAAGCCAACACCAGATCCGCACCCAACAAAGTTTTGGCCTGCACCTCAATCGCCTCACGCAACGTCGCTGACAACGATCCAACCGCCGCCAAGGCCGCCACTCCCAGCGAGATCGACAAGGAAAACCAAATCAACCGAACCCGAGCGGTTCGGGACTCCCGCCAGGCCATTCGCCAAGTCCACCGATGAAACAGCGCCCTAATCACCCGGACAAAATAGTCTCAACGGACCGGGAGGCGAGCCCCTCTGTCGGGAATCTGCATCCGGGATGTCCATGGAGCAAAGAACCCGATACCTTGGGTTCCGTTCGCCTGAGGATCCTGCATGCAAATTCGCTCCGCTCAATTCGTGATCAGCGCCACCGACCTGGATGGATGCCCGGACCCTGACGTCCCGGAATTCGCCTTCATCGGGCGTTCCAACGTAGGCAAGTCATCGCTCATCAACCGCCTCACTGGACAGGCTGGCCTCGCCAAAGTCTCGGCCACCCCGGGCCACACCAAGACGCTCAACTTCTTTCTCATCAACCGAGACTGGCACCTAGTAGATCTTCCTGGATACGGCTTCGCACAGAAGAACTTAGCTGCTCGGGAGCGCTTCGAGGAGATGATCATTGATTACCTCGAACAGCGGGAATCGCTCATCCGCGTGTTCGTGCTGATCGACTCACGCCTGCCGATGCAGAAACTCGACCGAGATTTCGTCCAATGGCTTATCGGAGCCGACATCGATTTTGCCCTAGTATTCACCAAGGTGGACAAGACCAAGCCGGCCATCTTGCGAGAGACGCGCGGGCAATTTGAAGCACTCTTCCAGCAACTTGGCCTCTCAGCATCGCCCATGTTTGAAACCTCCTCTGAAACCGGCGCTGGGAAACTTGAAATCCTGCGATTCATCGGAGCCGAAGTAGCCAGCGTAGAATCCGACGAAGACGAATCCGAAGAGGGTGGTGCCGAAGTCACAGCCACACCATAGCCCCTCAGGCATCACACACCGCTGCATCTAAAGCAGAACAGAGCAGAACAGGGACAGGCTCTTTTATTTAATATTTAAGGGACAGGCTCTTTTTTCGAAAGAACTCGTCCAGAGGCAACGAATCATGAGGTAGACGCTTCATGAGAACACGACGCCTCAAGGCCCATCCAGATGCCTCCAGCGGCTTCTACCACTGCATGTCCCGCGTGGTGGACCGACAA
>CAMDDW010000010.1:0-64100 GCA_945893185.1 Akkermansia muciniphila
GTTCGCTTCCGGTTGTTCCCCACCCCGCCTCACGGCGACGCAGTTACCTTCAGCTACACGGTGCCATGCCAGCACCGTACTCGGTCTTTCACCGGTTAGTCGTTTCAGTTTCATGTTCACACGTAGGGACGGTGTCTCACCGTCCGCTCCCTAGGCTGCCGGGCGAGGTGGGGATGGCCCGAGAGACTCGAGCCCTACCGGGGAGGTGGCAGCAGTTTGGTAGGGACGGTGTCTCACCGTCCGTTCCCTGGGCTGCCGGGCGAGGAGGGGATGGCCCGAGAGACTCGAGCCCTACCGGGGAGTTACCGCCGGCCTCATCATTATTTTGGTGATCCAACAATTTATCAAAATTTACCGAAAGTTTGAAAGGTTGTCTGAGGCTGCTGCGAATCCCTACACAGCCACCCGATGTCGGGTGAGCCAACAACAACAACATCAACAAACAAATACCGTTATGAAGACCCTCCAAAACTCCATTATTCATCGTCTCACATTGGCAGCCCTCGTCTTGGGCATGGCCGGTTCATTGGCCGCGGCCGAAGCCGCGACTCCCGGGGCTGGTGTCAAAACCAGCGAAACCCGCCGGATGTCTGCTCGCAAATCAATGTATCCGTTCCGCGGTGAAGTTGCCGCTGTGGAAGGCAAAAGCATCGTGCTGGCCAAGAAGTCGGGCACTCGGCCGATTGAGGTGTCTGAAGAGAGCCTGATCGAACGCGATGGCGCAGCAGTTCGACTCGACGACGTTAAACCCGGCGATTACTTGCGTGGTATGCTTCAGAAGACCGAGGCCGGCGGTGAGGTTTTGGTCCGAGCCAGTGCGGGCGGCAAGTACGACAAGCCGGTCGCCAAGGCCAGCAAGTCTACCGCGAAGATGGACAAGGCCGAACGCTGAAGCCTTGAGGGCGTTTTCGACGGGTCGGTGCCCAGGACTCGGGCACCGGCCCTCTTCTCAAGATGCGGCGCGGTTGGGCGAGGCGGATTCGGCCAGTCGAGCGCGCAGTTCAGAGGCCTCTTGGCCGATGGCCGCGAGTTGTTCTGCCGAAAGGCGGGCCAGATTGCGGACTTGCAGGCTCATGCGGGGATTTTTGGCGAGGAGCGCTTTGTGCCGCACCAGGAAGTCCCAATACAACGTGGTGAACGGACAGGCCTTGGGTCCGGTGGCCTGGGCCGGGTCGAACCGGCAGCCCTGGCAGTAGTTCGACATCCGTTGGATGTATTTCCCGGTGGCGATGTAGGGCTTCGAGGCCATCACGCCCCCGTCTGCGTACTGCGACATGCCCAGCGTGTTCGGCAGCTCGACCCATTCCACGGCGTCCACATACACAGCCAAGTACCAACCGTGGACTTCCTTGGGGTGCACACCCACCAGCAGCGAGAAAAGACCTGTGACCATCAGGCGTTGGATGTGGTGCGCGTAGCCCAGATCGAGCGTCTGGCGGAGTGAGTGGCGCAGGCAGTTAAACTCGGTGTCTCCGGTCCAGAAAAACCCGGGCAGCGGTTGAAGGGCTCCCAAGGTGTTGCGCTCCAGGTAGCCCGGCATCGAATGCCAATACACGCCTCGCACATATTCTCGCCATCCGAGAATTTGCCGGAGAAACCCTTCGGCTGCCGGCAGGGGCACTCGCCCGGAGCGGTAGGCGTTTTCGGTCGCCTCCAGGACCGTCCGCGGATGCAGCAGCTTGAGATTAAGCACGGCGCTGAGGCGGGAGTGGTAGAGCCACGGTTCTCCCACCCACATGGCATCCTGCCAACGACCGAACTCCGGCAGTCGGTGAGCGATGAAATCGTCCAAGGTCGACTGAGCTTCGGCCGCGGTCAGGGGCCAGTCGAAGGCCGCCACGGAACCGGGGTGGGAACCAAATCGATCTTGGACCATCGCCAAAACTTCTCGGGTGAGCGCATCTGGAAGAAACCGGCGCGGAGCGGGCACGAAACCGGGGCCTTCCCGGCTAAATGACTCCCGGTTGTCGGCGTCGTAGTTCCATTGGCCACCGGCCGGTTGATCTCCGTCCATCAGGAACCCCGTGCGTTTCCGCAGTTCGCGGTAGAAGAACTCTAGGCGCAGTTGTTTGCGTCCCTGGGCGTGAACAGCGAAGTCCTCGGGGGAGCTGAAAAAATGCTGATCGGGTCGGGCCACCCAGGCGATGCCAGCGGCCCGGGCGACTTCCTGTAGTTGATCCTTCAATCGCCACTCTCCGGGATCCACTGCATGGACTTCTGCCGGCCGCAGTTGATCGAGCGTGAGGGCCAGCTGGCTTGCCAAGGTCTCCGCACCCTCGGCGAGCCTGAGATCGGCGTTGTCACCAAAGCTCCACTGCGAACCTGAGACGTTCAGTTGCCGATAGGCCACGGGCCAACCCCGCTCGCGAAGCCGGTCCCGGAAGTGGCGCATGGCCGCCAGAAATATCGAAATTCGGCACTGGGAGTTCCAGACATGCGTGGCCTCGCCCGCCACCTCGGCCATCCAGATCCAGTCGAGCTCCGGGTCGAAATCTTGGAACACCGTGGAGTCGGCGTCCAACTGGTCTCCCAACACCACGATGAGGCGTCGGCAACGGGGGACTGGGTTGGTTGAAGTCGTTGGCATTATCCGCCCGTCTGGAAATCGGTGGCGATGGCGACCGCCTCCTGCTCGTCGGCGACCTTGTTCAGTTCCGTGGCACGGTCCCGCAGTTTTTTGACCACGTAACGCCCGAGCGGCATGCGGAAGGGGGCCTGGCCGGAATGCACCATGGCCACGATGGCCTGAGCGCCTCGGGCCGGATCGCCGGGTTGTTTTCCGTCAATGACCTTCAAGAACTGGGCGAACTTGCCGGAACTGCGGTCGTAATCGCTCAATCGCCGGGGAACCGGCTCCAGTGAACGGCCGATGAAGTCCGTCCGGAAGGGGCCGGGTTCGATCAAGGTGACCCGAATGCCCAAGGCGAGCGTTTCGGCTCGAAGACTTTCGGACAAGGCCTCCACAGCTGCCTTGGCTGCGCCATAAACTCCGAACCCGGCGTAATTCGAAATGGCCGCCGCCGCGCTGAGGTTGACGATATGTCCAGACCGCTGAACTCGGAGCCGCGGCAGGACCGATCGGATGACATTTAACGTCCCAAAAAAGTTGGTCTCCATGCAGCGACGTATTTGGTCGGGTTGGCATTCTTCGATCGCTCCGATCAGTCCGTAGCCGGCGTTGTTGACCACCACATCTAAGGGGCCGAAGCGTTCGACAGCGGCATCGAGGGCGGCGTGGATCTGGTCTTCGTGGGTGACGTCCAGAGCCAGCGCGAGCGCCTGCTCCGGGACGACGGCCGCGAGAGGTTCGACGGCGGAGATATCCCGGGCCGTCAAGACGACGCGATCCCCCGCCTGAAGGGCTGCCTCGGCGATGGCGCGACCGAACCCGGAAGAACAGCCGGTGATGAACCAGGTTCTAGGACCGGCAGAGGCAGAGGAACTCATAGTTGTTGCCAACGCTAAACCCAGATCTTCGTCTCGCAAATCAGCCGGCCCCTTGGGGTAGCTACTTGTGGCATCCGGTCACTACAGATGCACCGTCCCAATGGGGATTCCGACCCTTGGAAACTTTGGAGTGCTTGCGGTTGGTCTGCGGCAGAGCCTAGCCTTTGCGCCATCGCCGTGGCCTTGTTGTGTTTCCATTCGAGTCGTTGGTCTCGTCCGCTCCTGTGCGGTTTGGCGTTGTTGGGCCTGGTCTCAGCGCGACTGTCCGCGGCGGATTTCTGGGCCGATCATGTCGAGCCGATCCTCAAAGAGCATTGCGCCGAGTGTCACAGCCCCACCCGATCCAAGGGTCGGCTGGATCTTTCGACTTTTCAGAACGCCTTGCGCGGGGGCGATCGCGGAGCCGGGTTTGTCCCGGGCCGTCCGGAGGAGAGCAGTTTGTATTTGCTGCTCAAGCCGGGAGCCGATCCGCACATGCCGCCGAAGAAGCAGCTGTCGGACGAGCAACTCGCATTGATCCGCACGGGTATTGAAAAACTGGAGGCCAAGCCTGCCGCGTCCGCGTCCTCCGAATCGACATCGATTCCGTCGACCTCATCGAAGGTGCGCAAACCCGTGTGGGTGCCTCCGGTAGGAATGGCCGCATCGGTTGTGATCGATGGCTTTCTGGAACGGGGTTGGAAGGCCCGCAAGGTCCGCCCAGCCGCTCGCGCGGACGATGCGACGTGGCTGCGGCGTATCCATTTGGATCTTGTGGGGCGGATTCCCACCGAAGAGGAGGCGGCCGGTTTTCAACGACTGCCAGTCCGGAAGCGGCGTGAACTCGTGGTCGATGGATTGCTGGCCCATCCCGACCATCCACGGCACCTCCGGGAGATGTTCGATGTGCTCTGGATGGGACGCCCGACGGGCAACGCTGAGGCCCAGCGTCGCGATCATTTGTGGTACGAGTTCCTCGAAATGTCGTTCCGCGAGAATCGCCCGTGGGATGCGATGGTGCGCGATCTCATCTTGGCCCGGCCCGCGAAGCCAGATCAGCGCGGGCTGGTGCAATTTCTCTACGAGCGGCAGAACAATCCGCAGGCCATGGCTGAGGCGGTGGCCCCGCTGGTCTTCGGCGTTCAGATCGGGTGCGCCCAATGCCACGACCACATGGTGGCCCGCGAGATCAAGCAAGCCCATTACTGGGGCATGGTTGCGGCCTTCAACCGTTCCAAGAACGTCAATTCCGAGGCGGGCCCCGGGCTTGCCGAGTCGGCCATCGGTGGGTTCGTCAGCTTCGCCAACCTGAAGAAAGAATCCCAGCAGGCCCGGTTGGTGTTTTTCAATGGCCGTTCGATTGATGAACCCTGGCCGGCCGATGGGGTCAAAGAGGTCGATGCCCCCGAGAAATATCGAGTGGCACCTCCCAAGGGCAAAGAGCGAGCCGTAGCTCCGGCCGATCCGCAGTTTTCTCGCCGGCAGGCACTCGCCGAAGCCGTGACCCGAGACAATCCTCTCTTGGCGCGGGCCGCCGTCAATCGCGTGTGGGCCATGTTCTTGGGCCGTGGATTAGTTCATCCGGTGGACCTCATGGATTCCCAGCATGCTCCGAGTCACCCTGAGCTGCTGGACTGGTTGGCCCAAGACTTCGAGCGCAGCGGCTACGATTTGCGGCGATTGATCCGCAACCTGGTGCTCTCTCAAGCCTACCAACTCGATTCGCGTCCCGCGCCCGGCAAACCTCCGGCCGACGAGGCCTTTGCCCGGGCCATCGAGAAGCCTCTGTCGGCCGAACAGTTGGGCCGTTCGCTAATTCTGGCCACCGGCCCCTGGAATGCGGACGCCAAGTCGGGATCGGCGCGGGATGATGCTTCGGTCCGGCGTGCGCTGGTGCGGGATTTCCCCAGCCTGTTCGCGCCGGAATACAATGCCACCCTCCAGCAGGCATTGTTTTTGTCCAACTCACCGATCCTCGAACCGCTGCTCCAGCCCCAGGCGGGCAATTTGGCGGAGCGCCTGTCCGCGTTGCCCGATGACAAGGCCCGGGTGAAGACCGCCTTCCAGGCCGTATTGGGCCGCAGCCCGGACCGCGAAGAGCTTCAAGCAAGTCTGGCCTACTTGGCTGATCATTCGGGGCAGGGGGGGCGTTCGCAGTTCCTGTGGGCGCTAATGTCCGGGGTGGAATTTCAGGTGAACCACTGACGTCATGACACCGCCCCAAGACCCGCACCGAAACATCCCTGGAATGGCCGGTGCCACCTGCGGTCAACCTGATCACGTCCTGCACCGGCGGAAGTTCCTGACCGGCCTGGGCGCGGCCGGAACCGTGTCGCTCGGCAGTTGGGCGGGGCTCTTCTCGCTGCCCGCCTTTGCCCAGCAGGCCAAACGCACCGCCAAACGGTGCATTCTGTTGTGGCTTTGCGGTGCGCCCAGTCAGTTCGAAACTTGGGATCCCAAGCCGGGGCGCATCAGTGCCGGCCCGTTTCGCTCGATCCCCACAAAGCTTCCGGGCGTCCACTTCAGTAGCTTGATGTCCCGATGCGCTACCATCGCTGACAAGCTCGCGGTGGTTCGCTGCATGAAGACCGACCAGAACGAGCACTTGCAGGGCATCAACTTGCTCAATCGGGGCTCGGCACCACGGCCTCCGTTTGTGCGTCCGGTGCTCGGGTCGGTGTTGGCCCAGCAGTTGGGGCACCTTGATAATCCGGTGCCCAATTTTATCCTGCTGGACCCGTGTCCCGAGGGGAACGAGTTCAAGGAATTTAAGTCCGGCAACTGGGCCGGATGGTTGGGGGCGCAGTATGGGCCGGTTCGCGTCGGGGGCGATTATCGCATCGAGAACGTACTGCGGCAGGCCGACTTGTCGGCCGAGGATCATGAGTCTCGCAATACCTTGCGCCGTTTCCTGACTCGGAAGTACGAGAACGAACGGAAATCGGCCGCGGCCGCCTCGCAGAATGCCGTGTTCGAACGGGTCAAGGGGCTGATGAGCTGCGCCGACCTCTTCGACCTCGAAAAGCTCCCGGCCAAGGATCGCGAACGCTACGGTCCTGGAGCCTTTGCTCAGCACACGCTTCAAGCCCGGCATCTCGTGGAGAACGGTGCTCCCTTCGTGATGGTCTCCAATGGCATGCCTTGGGACAGCCATGTGTTCCACAACGAGATTTACCAAATGCTCACGCCGGAGCTCGATAATGTGATCTTCCAGTTGATCACCGACCTCGAGCAGCGGGGCATGCTTGATTCCACCCTCGTGGTGGCCATGGGAGAATTCGGACGCACGCCCTGGCTCAACCAGGCCCGGGGTCGCGACCACTATTCCAAGGCCTGGTCGCTGATGCTTGCCGGTTGCGGGATCAAGCGAGGTGTGGTGGTGGGCGGCACCGATGCCGAAGGGGCTGAGGTGGATGGCAAGGCCTTCAACGAGAAAAACCTCTTCGCGACGATTTTCTCCGCTTTGGGCATTGATCCCTACGCTTTGTACGACATCGGAGATTTGCCGAGTTTCCGCCGCGTCGAAGACCGGGCCGAACCCATCCGGGAGGTCTTGGCGTGACGTGTTTCATTCAACCCATTCAACCCATTCAACCCGATTTGGACATCACCCATCATGGCTGACACCGATCCCAAGTCGTCACCGACTCCGCCCGCAGAGCCCAAGCTGACCAAGGCCAAGGAAATCAAACTCCCTTCGGCGGTCCTGGCTCTGGAATCCACTCCCGACGGTAAGACCCTGTTTGCCGCGTGTCTGGATGGCTCGGTTCAACGGGTGACCGTCGAGACGGGAGAGGCGCTCGCCCTCGGTCGCCATGACAGTTACGCCAGTGGCGTGGCCTTGCTGCCGGGAGCCCAGCAATTGGTCTCGTCTGGTTATGACGGCGTCTTGCACTGGATGGATTTGGCCTCCGGAAAAGAACTCCGATCGGTTCAAGCCCATCAGTTCTGGTCGTGGGATTTGGCGGCTTCTCCCGACGGGCGATGGGTGGCCAGTGTCACCGGTCAATACCGGGCCGGCAGCTACAAGTACGACCCGGCACCCGGCACCGAGCCCTCCGTCCGCGTGTTCGACGCGGCGAGCGGCGCGCTGAAGCACTCCTGGGACTTCCTGCCGCCGGTGCAAGCGGTGGCCTTCAGCCCGGACGGTCGTCGGGTGGCCGCTGGCAACCTCATGGGCGAGGTGGCCGTGTGGGACATGGAGACCGGCCGGATCGTCTCGCAGTGGAAGACCGACGACCTGACCAGTTGGGGCATCATCAAGAGCCACCATTTCTTGGGCGGGGTGTTTGCTCTCGAGTTCTCTCCGGATGGCGAGCGTCTCTACGCCTGCGGCATGGGGCCGATGCGCGATCCCATGGCGGGCAACGGAGTTCAGCGGTGGCAGTCCTTCGAGTGGAAGACCGGCAAGAAGCTCGATCAGACCCATGAGGGAGAGAGCGGGCAGGGGTTGATGGAGGCCTTGGCCTTCCACCCGGATGGGAAGCACTTCGTCATGGCCGGCCGGCTATTCCAAGGCACCTGGAACCTCGCGCTCTTCGAAGCGGCCAGCGGTCGTAATCTCTTCAGCATCGACGCCAAGCACCGGATCACCGACGCCCGCTTCAGCGCCGACGGCCAACGATTGTTCCTGGCCAAGGCCCGCCAGCAAGAACTCAAGAACGGCCGCTGGAACGACTTCGGCCTCCTCGAGATCCACACGGTCTCCGGCCTCGGGGCCTGAGCCGAACGGGCCTGAGAGCCCCGGGCGGAGAACCACCGCAGGCGCTGAGTCGCGTTCAGTTGGGCCAGCGGACGGACGTTGGCGGTGATGGCCCGCTCCCGTTTCCGCAAGTCGCGGAAGTCGCAGTTGCTCTGCACCCGGAACCAGAACTCCGAGGTCTGCTCCTTAAAAAATAAAAATTTAAGCAGTGCTTGACAAATTGCTATTTTTGAGTAGTTTAAAGATTGTAAACATAAGTAAAATATGAAATCAACTATTTCAAAATCAATTATAGCTTTTCTGTTGTTATGTTCGTTGAAAGTTGAGGCTGCAGGTCTTTCTGACCTTACAGCAATGTATAATGTGTATCAGGGTGCTACGGATCTAGGTGATCACGGTTTCACGATAGACTTTGATAGGTATTCTTGGGAGAAACAGTGGTCTTATGGTGGTAATTTAAAATATATTAAAAAGTATGCCGCGAGGGATCCTTTTTGGGTTATAAAATACAAAACAATAACAGAATCGCATGTTGACATCCGTGAGTTTTCTATCTGCTCTGGCGGGGCGTGTGATGTGCCTTTCGAGGTGAGAAATTATTCCTGTAAGATTCCCTCAAATAATCTGGCAGGATGGAAAAGATCATTTGTTAATTCGGATGCAGACGAATCTTTGAAGAGTCAATTACATTTTATTGTAAGTCACAGATACGTCGTCAATCCATCAAAAGACTACCGTGAGTTGTTTGAGCAGAATAAAATATGGGCAGTTTTAGAGGCCCCGGCAGAAACTTCTGATAGTTTTTGTTGTGCTTCCAATCAGGGAAAGCCGTTTACAGTTAGGGTGCCTTTTCAAATTAAGCCAAACTCAACCCGTTTGGTTGTAGAGTTTAAATCTCCCTATTTATTCAACTACCAAATAACCTCTGGGTCCGGAATTGTTGGAGGTTTGGATCCTAATGTTTTTAAATGAAAACAGGTTTTAAAGCGTTTATTTATTTATTTATTTGTTTGTGTTTAATTCTTGCTCTCTACAAAACAGCGGTTCAAAAAAATAAAATCAGTCAGGATGATATTCCTATCCAAACGTTTCAGGGTTCGATAGCTCAATCAATAGAGAGTCCAGTTGCTAATATTCTGAAATCCAGAAGTACAAGGTTGGAAGGCAACGATTGGATGGCTCGTCTGGAACCCTTCGATTGTGAACGTTTCTTTATCGAAAACGTCACAAACGGTGTTCCTGAGCTTAAACTGTATCAGCACATCATATCAGCCTATCCGATGTCAGAACGAGACCGATTCAAGGTGATTCGGCGTGCCTATGAAGGTGGTTCTGCATCAATTCAGTTTACTGACCTAAGAGATGAAGCTATGGATTCAGTGTCTAGCACGTACCGAGAGTGGTTTCGGGATGAAACCAATCCGGCGGAATTAGCGCGTTTGAAATCTGAATTAGCTGAAAACATTAAGAAAACAAAAGATGCCTTTAATCGAGACATCGAACAGTATCGAACTACTACCATTGATGATCTTCGGGGTTTAATTCCTGATATCGATGATGGATTAAGTAACCTGATTTTTTCAATTCAACCGAAGATTCGGGCCTCGATTTCTGATTTAGTACCGATCAATCAATAATACTGTTTGGTGTTTATTACCCGGACGGCGAACCTCTCTAGGCCTGCGGCATGGGACCGATGCGCGATCCCATGGCGGGCAACGGAGTTCAGCGGTGGCAATCCTTCGATTGGAAGACCGGCAAGAAGCTCGATCAGACCCATGAGGGAGAGAGCGGGCAGGGGTTGATGGAGGCCCTGGCCTTCCACCCGGATGGGAAGCACTTCGTCATGGCCGGCCGCCTGTTCCAAGGCACCTGGAATCTCGCGCTTTTCGAAGCGGCCAGCGGTCGCAATCTCTTCAGCATCGACGCCAAGCACCGCATCACCGACGCCCGCTTCAGCGCCGACGGCCAGCGGCTCTTCCTGGCCAAAGTCCGCCAGCAAGAACTCAAGAACGGCCGCTGGAACGAATTCGGCCTCCTCGAGATCCACACGGTCTCCGGCCTCGGGGCCTGAGCCGAACGGGCCTGAGAGCCCCGGGCGGAGAACCGCCGCAAGCGCTTAGGCGGCTTTCAGCAGGGCCAGTGGCCGAACCTTGGCGGTGAGGGCCCGCTCCCGTTTCCGCAAGTCGCGGAAGTCGCAGTTGCTCTGCACCCGGAACCAGAACTCCGCGGTCTGGCCGAAGCATTTACCCAACTTCATCGACATTTCCGGTGTGATGGAGCGCTTTCCCAGAACGATCTCATTGATGGCCCGCGGCGAGACACCGAGGGCGCGACCCAGCGCGTTCTGCGAAAGTCCCAGAGGTATCAAATAGTCTTCCAGCAGGATTTCGCCAGGGGTGACCGGATTCATTTTTTATAGCGTATGACGTTATGGAGGGGTGTCAATGGTAGTCGCAGATTTCCACCTCGCTGGCATCGGAGCCGTCCCATCGGAAGCAAATCCGCCATTGGTCATTGATGCGGATGGAATGCTTTCCCTGAAGGTCTCCCTTGAGTGCCTCGAGCCGATTTCCAGGGGGCACCCTTAGATCGGAAAGCTGTCCGGCAGCATCCAATTGGATCAGTTTGCGGAGTGCGATGCGGGCGAAGGTGGAAAACCGTCGACTCGATCCGGTTTCATGCAGGTGTCGCGTCTCTTCGTCTTGGAAGGAAATAATCACGATTGGGTCGTCGGGGCGTTTAGGAATCGAAGCCGTGGCACAGCGCGGGCCGGACCTGAAGGTGCGGATCTCTACCGAGGCGCCAGGGCTTTGGCCGCGGCCTGTTGGAAGACGCGCCGGACGTCGCTGGCGCTGGGGTTGGGGAAGTTGGAGCGCTGGACCATTAGCACGTAGGCGACGCCTTTGACGGGATCCACCCAGGCTTGCGTTCCCCAGGCGCCGCCGTGGCCGAAGGTGCCGGGCGAGAGCATGGCGGGCACTCCGTCATGGGGGGCCTTGAGCACACAGGTGCCGAGGGCCCATCCGTAGTTCAGCCCGCGCCGACCGTAGGTGTCGTTCTGAAAAAAGCCCGTAGGCAGGGTTTCGGGCGTTTGCGGCGTGGACAGCTGTTTCATCGACGCCTCGCTCAGGTAGCGCGCGCCCTGGAAACGTCCGCCGCCGAGCAGCATCTGGCAGAATCGGCCATAGTCTTCGGCCGTGGAATAGAGGCCGCCGTTGCCCTGCGGCGGACGGTCGCGAGGGCCGAACTCCGGTCGAGGCGGCACGGCTTCGAGCGATCCGGTGGCCGTGTTCTTGGCGTAGGCGGTGACCTGACGGGTGCGTTCCGAGGCGTCCGGATAAAACGTCGTGCTCTTCATGCCCAGCGGCTGGAAGAGGCGTTTCTTGAGAAACGCGTCGAAGCTCATCCCGCTGACCACCTCGACCACGCGGCTGGCGGCATTGATGCCACTCTGGCAGTAGCTCCACCGGCTGCCCGGCTCGAACTGCATCGGCGCGGCCAACCACAGGGGAACAAGGTCGGCCAAGGTCTTCGCCTCGCGGGCCCCCGGCCCACCGGCTTCGCCGAGTCCGGAGGTGTGGGTGAGGATCTGGATGAGGGTGAGGTTCGCCGGCTGGCCAGAGGGCGTCTTGAGACTCGCGAATTCGGGCAGGTACTTGGCGACCGGATCGTGGACGTCCAGCTTTCCTTCGTCCTGAAGCATGAGCACGGCGGTGGCCGTGATCGGCTTGGTCATCGAGGCGATCCAGAACATCGTATCCGCCTGCATCGGCTTATGGGCCGCCATATCGGCAAGTCCGGTGGTCTCGAGGTGCAGCACCCGATCCTTCGAGACGACCATCGTGACCGCGCCGGCGATCTCGTTGCGATCGATCTGCTCCTGGAGAGCCGCCCCGACGCCAGGGAGCTTGGGTGGCTCCGCCCGCAACGCCGAGACGAGCAGTAGCGAGGCGACCAAAGGCGCTAGGGAACCCGCAGCGCGGATAGGGATCATGCCCATGAGCATTCGCGAGCGCCCCGAGCCCCGTCAATCGGGACCCGACTGGAACCATACCTGACTCACTGCATGACGAGCCCCCGGTCCGCACCGAGGCGGCCGGAAACGGGGTCAGGAAATGGGGGCAGGGAATGGTTCTCGATTTTGGATCAGCGGGTGGTGGCGGAAGGTCCTATTCTTGGGATGGCAGGATGGTTTCCGCGGGCCGGGCTGGGCTCTGCGGGATCCGACCTGCGCTCGCAGGGAAGCTCGAAGAAGGAACGGCTTTCGCGCAGCGCGCGAGGGATGGGGTGGATCGCTTCCAGCGCTTGCTCCGTTCCGGTCCCGCTGCCGCCAGGGTTGCCCGCAGGAGCGAACCTGCCCCCGATCACCCCGCAATTTTCGCCCCCAAGCCGGGAACCCTGGTTACTCACCAGCCAGGATCACGGGCAGGGCGGAAGGATTTACACCGATCGCGTTTCCCAAATTCGGAAATCATTCCCTGACCCCGTCCCCGTCCTGACCCCGTCCCCATCAAGTGGGTTTCTGCGAGAGGCGTTGCCGGATCTCCATGAGAAGTTTGCGGCCACGGGCCGGGTTGCCTCGTTGCTGGCGTGCTAGGAACCGGGCTTCCGCCTGACGTTCGGCGATGACATGCGTCACGAAGTTGTCGAAGAGCCGTTGGACACTGGTCCCGGATTCTCGCGCCACGCTCAGCAAGGCCTTGTGCCGCGATTCGTCGCACCGATAAGGAATTGTTTTCATCGTATGGCTTTCAGATGTTGCGCCGGGGTCACCACCTGAGGCGAAGTGAACTTCAGTTCGCCTCGTCCAAAGTCCCGAAGGTTGTGCGTGACCAAGTGTTCCACGCCGCCGGCGATCGCAAGCTCCAGAACATGGTCATCCCCGGCATCCGGCAGGTTGGGCCGCCACCGGAAATAAATGGGCTGCCAGAGGGCCGCAGCGCAGAAGTCGTCCAGCAATGCCTCACGTTCTTCCGCTGTGACCGGCACCCGCCGCCACAGGCTTTCCCGATGGATCAGTTCTTCATATTCCGCGAACAGAGCTGCTCCCATGACCGCTTGATCCGCCTGGGCCAGACACCGGTCCAGAACCTCCGCACTGGCTCCCTCTGCGCTGCGCAGAGCCGCGACGAAGACGTTGGTGTCCTGCACGATTTCCACTAAAGCACGATGGTATCACCGGTGATGTCAGTCAAGCGGCTGGTCGCAAGCGTTCACTTATTCGAGTTTCCGTTTGAGCGCAGGTCTGGTCCCTCGGGAACGACACGGGGCATCCACCGGATCCGCCGCAGTCGCACCAAGCCCCGGGAGATGAGACCCGGGTCAGGGAACAAATCCCGCACCTGATTCATCGTCAGTTCGAGGGCCGGAAGGATCGGATTCTTTCAACGTTCCATGGGAAGCGACGGAGGCTTCTTGGCAAAAATGCAGTTAACTGCAATATTGCCAAACATGGGGTTCCGAAGAACCCACAAGGAGATTCTGCGACGCCCAACCGAGGCGCTCCGGTTGTTCCCGGTCTGGCTGTTTCTGGGGCCCCGACAGGTCGGTAAGAGTTCCCTGCTTCGGCGTTGCGCTGAACCCGATCGACAAATCGTCAATCTCGACGACCTGGCCACCCGGGGTAGGGCGCATCGGGATCCCGCCCTCTTCGCCGCGGATCTGCGCCTGCCGCTCCTGATCGACGAGATCCAGTATGCACCCGCCTTGCTGAGTGCCATCAAGCGGTTGGCCGACCTGCCGACGACGCCTCCGGGGGCCATCTGGCTGCGCGGATTTTGCCCGCGAGGATTCCATCTGTGGTTCGATGCAAGTTGTGGTCGGGTCGGTGGGGTGGTTTTGAAATTGGTGTCGCAGTCCGCCGTTCCGCCGGCCTTGCAGCGACCTGTTGCCGAGACTCCGGGAGGTCCGGTAGGTTTGCCGGACCGAAATGAGCGAGATTTCAAAGGCCTACGAGCCGCAGTCCGTCGAGTCCAAGTGGTACCAGTTCTGGGAAGACCAAGGCTGCTTCACGGCCGATCCGCTCCGTATCTCCGCGACTCGACCCGCCTATTCCATCGTCATCCCGCCCCCGAACGTGACCGGCGTGCTGACCATGGGCCACGTTCTCAACAACACCATCCAGGACATCCTCGCCCGCAAGGCGCGCATGGACGGCAAGGAAGTCTTGTGGCTGCCGGGCACCGATCATGCGGGCATTGCCACCCAGAACGTCGTCGAGAAGACCCTCAAGAAGGCCGGACAAATCAAGCACCGCGACGACCTTGGCCGCGAGGCGCTGGTGGCCAAGATCTGGGAGTGGAAGGAGACCTACGGCGGAATCATTCTCAAGCAGTTGCGCGCGCTCGGTGCCTCCTGCGATTGGACCCGCACCCGCTTCACCATGGACCCGGAGTATTCTCGGTGCGTCCAGAAGGTGTTCGTGGACCTCTACAAGAAGGGCCTGATCTACCGCGGCAAGCGCATGGTGAACTGGTGCCCGGCCTCCCTCACGGCGCTCTCCGACGAGGAGGTCGTGATGAAGGAACAGAAGGGCTTCATGTACCACTTCCGCGTCGAGGTGGTAGAGCTTCCGGGCACGTTCCTGACCATCGCCACCACTCGGCCGGAAACAATCCCCGCTGACACGGCCGTGGCCGTGAACCCCAACGATCCCCGCTACACGCACCTCGTTGGCAAACACGTGTACCGAGCGCTGCCGCTGGATGTGCCGAAGGAGCTGCGGATCATCCCCATCATCGCCGACGATCACGTGACCTTCGACTTTGGCACGGGCGTGCTGAAGGTCACCCCGGCCCACGACAAAGCCGACTTCGAGATCGGCCTGCGCCACAATCTTCCGGTTATTGATGTGCTCACGCCCGACGGCAAGCTTACGGCCGAGGCCGGTGCTGATTTGGCGGGGTTGGACCGCTTCGTCGGTCGCAAGCGCTCGGCCGAATTGCTGGAGGCCGCGGGAGCCCTGGACAAGGCCGAGCCCTACACCAACAACGTTGGCTTCAGCGAGCGGGCCGATGTGCCCATCGAGCCGCGCCTGAGCGAACAGTGGTTCCTCAAGTATCCCAGCGTGGAGGCATCGAAGGCCTGCGTGGCTCAACCCGGCTCTGAGGCTCTGGCCCCGATGCGCTTCTTCCCGGATCGCTGGGCCAAGGTGTACGACCACTGGATGGGCGGCATCCAAGACTGGTGCATTAGCCGCCAGCTCTGGTGGGGGCATCGCATCCCGGTGTGGTATCGCGACTCCGAGGTGTATTGCGGTCTGGAGACCCCGGCCGGCGACGGTTGGACCCAGGACCCCGACGTGCTCGACACATGGTTCAGCTCCTGGCTGTGGCCCTTTGCCACGATGGGTTGGGTCGACGAGAAGGACGCCGACTCGAAGAACGCGACCCTCAAGGCCTTCTATCCCACGACCGACCTCGTCACCGGCCCGGACATTATCTTCTTCTGGGTCGCCCGCATGATCATGGCGGGCTACGAGTACATGGGCGACCTGCCGTTCCGGAACGTCTATTTCACGGGCATCATTCGCGACAAACAGGGGCGCAAGATGTCGAAGTCGCTGGGCAACTCGCCCGACCCGCTCGACCTCATCGCTAAGTACGGGGCTGATGCTCTGCGCTTCGGAGTGATGCGGGCCGCGCCGCTCGGGCAGGACGTGCTCTTCGATGAACAAACCGTCGAACTCGGACGCAACTTCTGCAACAAGCTGTGGAACGCGTGCCGCTTCCGCCAGATGATCACTGGCGAGGGCACTCAGTCTGAGGCCGAGATCAATCCGGCCCTGCTCACTTCGGATGACCGTTGGGTCTTGCTGCGGCTTGATCAGGCCATCCGCGAGGTCACCCAGGCCTTGGCCGAATACAAATTCAGCGACGCCACGACCACGTTGTACCGCTTCTTCTGGAACGAGTACTGCGACTGGTATGTCGAGGCTTCCAAGGCGGTCATTTACGGCAGCGACGAGGCCCTCAAGGTCAACAAGGTGGCGGTCATTGACTTCGTCTTAGGCCAATTGCTGCGCCTCTTCCATCCGTTCCTGCCCTTCATCACCGAAGAACTCTGGCATGGAATGGGATTCGCCCAAGACATGCCTGACAATCAGGGCGGCAAGACATTGATGTTCGCGCTGTGGCCCAAGCCGTTGAGCGACGACGAGAAGGAATACTTCGGTCTCGACGACACCGCCGACGCCGTGGCGCAGGCCAAGTACGACCTAGTGAGCCTTGGTCGCGGATTACGCCGCGACTGCAAGATCGATCCGGCTAAGAAGATTCGTTTTATCGTGCGACCGGCCGGCACGTTGTCCCCTTCGGATGTCGAGGTGCTCAAGTTGCTGCTCAACGCCGAGGCGCTGGATGTGGTGGATGCGGCGTGGACTTCCGAGCGCGGCACGCCGGTGGCGGTCAACGCCCTGGGTGAACTCTTCCTGCCGTTGGCCGGGCTGATCGACTTCGAGGCCGAACGCGCGCGCCTCACCAAAGAGCTGGAGCGCGTCAAAATCGAGGTGACTAAAGTTCAGGAGAAGCTCGCCAATCCGGCCTTCGCCGCCAAGGTGCCGGTCAAGGTGCTCGAAGAACACCAGGCCCGCCTACAAGAGTGGCAGGTCAAGGAGGCCCAGATCGCGGCTTCGCTGGCCAACCTGGCGGCCTGAAGTATTCAGTCAGAAGACAGCCTATCCCACGGACACTCAGCACGACATCACCGCAAACCATGCAAGACTACGCCAACTTCATCGGAGGAAACTGGGTGCCGGCCGCATCCGGAGCCACATTCATAACCACCAATCCTGCGGACACCCGGGAGACGGTCGCTCGCTATCCGTTGTCCGATGGGCCCGAGTTTGCGGCGGCCACGGCCGCGGCCCAGAAAGCCTTCCCGGCCTGGGCGGCGCTCACATCGGTGGCGCGTGGGCGGTTTCTCAGCAAGGCCTCGCAAATCCTCGAGTCCCGCAAGGCTGACCTAGCTCTGCTGCTTGTCCGGGAAGAAGGCAAGACGCTGACCGAGGCCACCGGCGAGGTTCAGAGGGCGGCCGATATCTTCCGGTTCTTTGGCGGACTGAGTTACACGGTCGGTGGGCAGACTATTCCCCACGATTTGCCGGGCAACTTGCTGTTCACCCGTCGTGAACCGCTGGGTGTGGTGTCCCTCATCACGCCGTGGAATTTCCCCATCGCCATCCCGGCCTGGAAACTCGTGCCGGCGTTGCTGTGCGGAAACACAGTCGTCCTGAAGCCCGCCTCGCAAGCTCCGGCCATGGCGCTGGAGTTGGCTAAGGTTCTGGCCGAGGCGGGTTTGCCGGCGGGCGTGCTCAATGTGGTCACCGGTTCCGGTCGGGCCTTTGGTGCAGAGATCGCTACCAATCCAGCCATCCAGGCACTGAGTTTCACGGGTTCCCATGGGGTGGGCACGGCGTTGTATCAAACGCTCGCGCCGCGGCGGATTCGCGTGCAGTTAGAAATGGGTTCCAAGAATCCCACGATCGTGCTGGCCGATGCCGATCTCGATCTGGCGGCCCGCCTGGTGGCCATCGCCGGGTTCGGCCTGACCGGTCAGGCGTGCACGGCAACCAGCCGCGTCATCGTGGAGCGCTCGGTGCTCGAGGCCTTCACCGAGAAGTTGGTGGCGCTGGCCAAGACCTGGAAAGTAGGCCCCGGTGCACAGCCCGGTGTTCAGATGGGCCCGGCGGTGAACGCTGCTGAATTCGAGGGCAACTTCGCGGCCATCCAGCAGGCGATCGGCGAGGGCGCTGAATTAGTCTGGGGTGGTGCCCGCCTGACGGAAGGCGATTTGGCCCATGGCTATTTCATGCAGCCGGCCATTCTCGGCAAGGTGACTCCGTCGATGCAAATCGCGCAGGAGGAGGTTTTCGGTCCTGTGGTAGTTATCCTCGCTGTGGATTCTTTCGACGAGGCGATCGCCGTGGCCAATGGCGTGAAATACGGCCTCAGCGCCAGCCTAGTGACGCGCGACTTCAAAAAGGCCCTGCAGTACTCCGAGCGCATCGAGTGCGGCGTGGTGAAGGTGAACCAGATTAGCACGGGCCTCGCCCTTCAGGCTCCCTTCGGCGGAGTGAAGGACAGCTCCACTGATTCTTATCGAGAGCAGGGAACTGCGGCGTTGGACTTCTACAGCCGCACCAAGACCGTATACTTCGATTATTCGGCCTGAGGGTCCGAGAGCGGTCTCAAGCCCTGCCTGCGGTTTGTGGGCTGGGTTTCTGTCGTGCCTCGGGCCGGGGCAGAGTACACCTCGTGCATGATGCGCAGAGGTCTGTGGATAGAGGCTTGCCGACAGTGGTGGTCATGGATCCGGGTCGCGACCGCTAGCACCGGCATCTTGTGCGCTGAAGCGGCCACGAATGCCCCAGCGCCACGGGCCGCCCAGGTGCCGGTGCCGGGTGCTACACTGGCTTGGCCCCAATGGAGAGGCCCCTTAGCCACGGGCGTCTCGCCGACGGCCCATCCGCCGCTGCAGTGGAGTGAAACCAACCACGTCCGCTGGAAGCTTCCGCTACCGGGCAAGGGGCATTCGTCTCCCATCATCCTGGGGAATCGCGTGGTAGTTATGACCGCGGTTCCCGTGGGTGAGGCTCAGAAGCCCGTGTTCGACCAGGCCCCGGGCGTCCACGACAGCGTGCCGGTCACCCATCGGCATGAGTACGCCGTGGTGGCCGTGTCCCGTCAGCAGGGGCGCATCGAATGGAAGACCGTCGTCCGTGAGGAATGGCCCCATGAAGGCGGGCACACCACCGGCAGTCCGGAGTCCCATTCCCCGGTGACCGACGGACAGGCCATTTATGCCTTGTTCGGTTCCCGCGGACTTTACTGCCTCGAGGCCGACGGTCGGATTCGCTGGCGCAAAGACCTCGGCCGCATGAACACCTTGCATGCCCATGGCGAGGGAGGAGCGCCAGTGCTCCATAGCGGCCTCTTGGTGGTGAATTGGGATCATGAAAGCGGCTCGTTCATCCAAGCCTTCGATACCCGTACCGGCGACTCCCGATGGAAGACCGCCCGCGACGAGAAGACTTCTTGGTCCACGCCCATCGTAGTTGAGGTAGACGGCAAGCCTCAGGTGATCGTGAGCGCCACCCGGCGGGTCCGCGGGTACGACCTGGCCACCGGCGCCTTGATTTGGGAATGCGCGGGTCTGACCGACAACGTGGTGGCCTCGCCCGTTGTCCATCGCGGGATCCTCATCGCCGGCAACAGTTACTACACGCAGGCCATGCTGGCGTTGCGATTGTCCGGGGCGCGTGGCGATGTGACCGGCTCCGATCACGTCGTGTGGCGAATGAATCGACTCACGCCCTACGTGGCCTCACCCCTGCTATACGACGACACTCTTTATCATCTGCGGCACAACCAGAACGTATTGGTCCGGATGGATCCGACCACCGGTAAACTCCGGGGAGAACTGCTGCGCTTGGAAGGCATTCGGGACTTTATCTTTGCCTCACCGGTCGGGGCCGCGGGCCGGATTTATGTCACCGGTCGGGACGGAACGACGGTGGTCCTCAAGCATCCTTCCGGGAATGAGGCGTTCGAAAACGCAGTGCTAGCTGTGAACCGGCTAGAGGACTCCTTCAGCGCGTCACCGGCGTTGGTGGACCGTGAGTTTTACCTGCGAGGCGAGCGCTTCCTCTATTGCCTGGCCGAGTGAATCGCGGCCACCACTGAGCGATTTGCTCCGGAGGCCGGTTAAGGGATCCCTTAGGGCTCCCTCACGGCCGACTCACTGGGTCGCCGTCGCCTTGGGGCGTGAAGTCACCTCGCGGAACCGGGACTCGTAGTCGGGATGGTTGGTGCCCATGAGGCGGTCCCAGATATTGAGATAAAGGCTGTAGTTTCCCCGCATTTTCTCGTGATGCATCACGTGGTTGGTGGGGGTGTTAATGAATTTCCCTAACCACGAATCCATGAGCCATCGGGGATAGAACTCGTAGCCGGTGTGTCCCATCACGTTGAAGAAAATCTGCCAAAGCATGAAGACCGTGAAGGCCAGCGGGTGGATGGGCATTACCAGCACGGTGAGTGGAAAGATGCCCGCTTCGACCACCGCTTCGGCGGGTGCAAAGGCATAGGCTGCCCACGGAGAGGGATTGTTGGAAAGGTGGTGCACCCGATGAAACACTGAGAAGAGCCGCGGATGGTGCATCATCCGATGCGTCCAATAAAAGTAGGTGTCATGCAGCAAAATGGCGCAACCGATACTGCCCCAGAACCAGGCAGTGCCATAATCTCCCACCTTCCAGTACATCCGAGTCCACCCGGATCGCGACGCCAAAATTGTACTGGCTCCGACCACCCCGAAAATCGCCAGAGTCAGGAGGGAATAACCGATCTCACGTCGGATGTCGGAAGAGGCAGGGAATCGCGGAATGATTTTGCGATGAGCCCAGCGTTGCCGGAACCACCAATAACCCAGGACCCAACCGATCCCCGCAAACAGCAAGTAGCGCAGCGTGGCATCGACCGTGGTGACACCAGCAATCTTAAAGAAGCTCCAGGGAGAATGGATGATGCGCTCCAGAGGTGTCATTACTGATGATCCTAATCTGTCGACGAATCATAGGCTATGCCTTCTTGACCACCGGAGATATTCAAAGCGGACGTCCGTTTCGATTCGTGGTCATCCGTCCTGCGATGGGTGGACACTGGCCTTGAGCCCGTGCAGCGGCAGGTACCTCGGTTCGAGATGGAGGTCGGAAGTCCCATCGGCGGGTTGAAGTGGGACCACTGCGGTCGAACTGGGATAGCGGGTAGCTCCCCCGAATCACTCAGGTCCCATTTGCCTTAGGGAGTGGCTGTCGAAGTTTCCTCGGGCGTGCCGTGACAGTCTTTGGCAAACGAACGCCCAGCGAGTGGAGCGGGCGACGGGGTTCGAAACCTGAGGATACTGCCAGGGCGGAATTATTACCCTGACGGGCCAAACAAAAAGGCCGCTTTCCTAAAGGAAAACGGCCTAAAAGTTGGTTGCGGGGCTAGGATTTGAACCTAGGACCTTCAGGTTATGAGCCTGACGAGCTACCGGGCTGCTCCACCCCGCGATCCCGAGGAAAAAATTAATAATGGATGGACGCCGTCACAGCAAGGATGAAGCCAAAGTTTCTTCAGGCGAGCCACTGAAAACAGGCAGTGCAGGACACCCCTAAAACGCTTATTCGGCTGACGGTGATCAGCGCCCCAGGGACTTGCGCTCGACCTTCTTAATCTCTTTAGCCAAAGTCGGTCCCCGAGTTTGGGAGGGCAGGAATGAGCGAGCCCACTCCGGCGTGGGAGCCCCGGTGGGCAAGGCGATCACCAGGCTTTGAAGGGCTTCCGAGGTGTATCCGCTCCGTGCCGCCAATCGTGTGCCTTCGCGCAGGGTATCGAGGGCTTGTGCATCGCTGAGGGAGTTCGCAACGGGGGCTGAACCATTGTTAGCAGAATCTCCTCCCGGCTGGGTAAGTAATGTGCGAACGAGCTCGGTGGCCACCCAGGTTGCAGCCAGTTGATTGAAGGCCGTTAGTTGCTGGTTCCGGTCATCGGTCACCGGCTTGCGGGCCTTCTTGGTCGGAATTTCCGCGGGGTCGGGCAATGCAGCCATGCCGTTTGGCGCATCGGCACAACGACGCAAAAATTCAGCGAGATAGCCCGGGCAAGCGGAGTCACGGCCCATCGCCAAGGCGAGGCGGGACCACAGTTCCAGCGCGTCGTCGCTCACCAATACTTGCCGGCCCTTGGATTCCACCCACGGGCTTTTGCCAGTAGTCACTCGCACCGGCGGTTGCGCCAAGTAAGACCGTTGCTGCGCGCTCAGCGTATCACACAAGCGGGTATTAATTTTCTCGAACCACGGACGCCATTCAGACTCGGCGTTCAGTCGGAGAAACCCAACGTGGATCCACAGGAGGGACAGGCAAATGAGACGTATCATAAGGTCCGGACAGTCGGGTTGATGAGCTCAGGCGTGCCCCAGATTCTTGAGAATCTGAACCGTCGAGTGAGCTTTGTTCAGGGTGTAGAAGTGCACGCCCGGAGCGCCACCTCGGATGAGTTCCTCGATTTGCTGCGTGCAGTATTCGATGCCGAATGCGGTCACGGCGGCATCGTCGTCACCCAAGGCTTCGAGGCGGGAGAGGAATCTCTCGGGCAACCGCGCTCCGCAGAGCGCTGTGAATTTTTTGGTCTGGTTGAGCGCCACGACGGGCAGGAGTCCTGGGATCAATGGCACATCTACGCCCAGCGTCTTAGTCAGATGGTCCCGCATGGCGAAGTAGTCGTCGTTGTCGTAAAACAACTGAGTCACCACGAAATGGGCTCCCTGGTGAATTTTGTCGGCCAAGTGCTGCCAATCCTGGTGTTTGCCGCCGGTCTGGGCGATGTGACCTTCCGGGAATCCGGCCGTGCCGATGCTCAGGTCGCCGATCTCTTTCAGGTAGGCCACTAGTTCCGAGGAATAACGGAACCCTCCTTCGGTCGGTACCCACTCGCCGGAACCGCCGGGAGGGTCTCCGCGCAGCGCCAAGATGTTGCGCACACCGCGGGCTTTTGCTTCATCAATGACTGATCCCAGTTCGGTCTTGTCGGCGTTGACGCAAGTGAGGTGCATCACCGTCGTCAACCCGAAGTCGCGCTGGATGCGCTCGACGAGCCCTAAGGTCTTTTCACGGGTGGACCCGCCGGCACCGTAGGTCACCGAACAGTAATCCGGCCGAGCGGCCAAGAGGGCAGGGAGGGTTTTCTCGAACAACGTCCGCTCACCTTCCTCGGTCTTGGGCGGAAAGAACTCGATGGAATACGAGGGACGGCCCCGTCCGGCGTTCTCCCGATGGATCTCGTGGATGTGGCGGATCATGAAGCTGAAATATGGGCGGTCCGGATAGGGAATCAAGAGTCAAATCAATCAATCCTGATGGGATGATATGTTTATTGGCGCCCTCCAGTGACCGGTTCGATGTTTGAGCAAGGCCAGGATCGCTGCCTTTGGGCACGGCAGCGACGTTGCCCCAGTGCCCAGAGCGAACCCAGGTCCCATCGCCAGCGATCACAACAGAGTGACGGGTTCAAAGTGTGGGTTCGGCTCAGCTTTGTCTCTGGGTGATGATAAAGTGACAGGTTGAATGTACTTCAAGGACTGGCTCGGCCGACATCAGGACGGCATTGGGCCCGGAGCGTGCTTGAGTTGGCGGGCTCGATTGTCTAGCAAAGAGCCATGACACGCCGAAAGTTTCTCCAAACAGGCGCAGCCTTGTCGGCCGCCACCTTTGTTCCGACGACCTTCGCTCAAGAAAAAGCCCTTCGAGTGGGGTTGATTGGAACGGGTTGGTACGGCAAGGCGGACTTGCTGCGCTTGATCCAAGTTGCCCCGGTGGACGTGGTTTCGCTGTGCGATGTCGATCGCCGCATGCTGGCCGATGCGGCGGCGTTGGTGGCCCAGCGGCAGAAGTCCGGCAAGCAGCCCCGGACCTACGGCGATTACCGGAAGATGCTGGCAGAGAAGGATCTGGATGTGGTGCTCATTGGGACTCCGGATCATTGGCACGCCTTGCCTATGATCGAGGCCTGCAAGGCGGGGGCTGACATTTATGTGCAGAAACCCACGGGCGTGGACATCGTCGAGAGTCAGGCCATGCTGGCGGCGGCCCGCAAATATGGTCGAACGGTGCAAGTAGGCACCCAGCGGCGCAGCACCCCCCACCTGATCGAGGCGCGTGATCGCATCCTGCGCGAGGGCAAGCTGGGCACCATCGCCCATGTGGAGATTTGTTGTTTTTGGCACATGCGGGCCCGGGACACCTTGGCCACCGCGCCCGACACTGCGCCGCCGGAATGGCTAGATTATGAGATGTGGACCGGCCCCGCACCCATGAGGCCTTACAATAAAATGGTCCATCCGCGCGGATGGCGGGCGTTCTCGGAATATGGAAATGGCATCGTGGGCGACATGTGCATCCACATGTTGGACATGGTGCGCTGGATGATGGACCTCGGATGGCCCGTCTCGGTCAGTTCCAGCGGCGGCATCCTGGTGGACAAGGCGAGCCGGGCCAATATCACCGACACGCAGACCGCGACCTTCGACTTCGGTAATTTACAAGTGCGCTGGACCCATCGGACCTGGGGCGAAGGCGGCGACCCCAAATACCCTTGGAGTGCCACGTTCTATGGCGACAAGGGCACTCTCAAGGCCAGTGTCTTTGGCTACGACTACACGCCGCAGGGCGGTGGCAATCCGGTTCACAAAGAGGTCGGCATGGAGCTCGACCTGTATCCGGAGGACCAGACCGAGAAGGACTTAGAGAAGCACTGCGCTCCCGCCATTCGCGGACACATGCGCAACCTGCTGGAGTGCCGCCGCAGCGGCTCTAAGCCGGTGGCCGATATCGAGCAGGGGCACATGTCCACAACCTCCTGCGTCTTAGCCAATTTGTCGCAGCAACTCGGCGGGCGAACCCTGCGCTGGGATCCCAAGACCCACACCATTGTCGGGGACCCTGAGGCCACACGTCTGTTGGCGCGGCCCTACCGCAGTCCCTGGTCGCATCCCACGGCCGCGTCGGTGTAGGGGGCTGGTCATGGGTCCTACCGGCCGATTGTAGACAAAAAGGCCTTTGTAGCGTTTGTTGTCAGACCAGCAATTGTTGCAGGTTAATTTTTTTAAAATGTCTCGTTTTCCACTTCCAGGATCTGCAAGTTCCACTCCAGTGACCCGTCAGCCATCAGCCTCTGCCCCTAGCTCGGGCGTTCGTCGTACCCAAGTTTTCACCTTGGTGGCAGTCCTCGTACCTTGGATCGGTTTCATGACGGCCGCCGTGCTGGCTTGGAACAAGATCCTTCGCCCGTTGGATGTCATTCTCTTTGTGATCATGTATTTGATCGCAGGTTTTGGTGTCACCGGGGGCTACCATCGCCTCTTCACCCACCGCAGCTTCACCTGCCCAGCCTTTATTCGCGCGTTGTTCGGCATCGCCGGATCGATGGCGGTCCAAGGACCGTTGTTCTTCTGGGTGGCCACGCACCGCCGTCATCACCAGCACAGCGATGTGAAGGGCGACCCCCATTCACCCCACGAACATGGTGAGGGCATGAAGGGCCTGATGATCGGCTTCTGGCATTCCCACATGGGCTGGATGTTCCGCGGCGCCGATGCGATGACCGTTCGCAGCCTGCCCGACCTCTCCAAGGATCCGGTGGCCCGTGTGATCCACCGCGGTTTTGTTTGGTGGGCACTGACCGGACTGGTTCTTCCCGGAATTCTGGGTGGCTTGATCACCCAAACTTGGATGGGGGCCTTCACAGGATTTCTCTGGGGCGGTCTCGCCCGGGTATTCATGGGACACCACGCAACCTGGAGCGTGAATTCCATTTGCCATCTCTGGGGTACACAACCTTTCAAGACTCGGGATGAGAGCCGCAACAATGCGGCCGTCGCAGTCGTTTCGCTGGGTGAGGGGTGGCACAACAACCACCATGCACATCCGCAGTCGGCCCGGCATGGCCTTCGCTGGTATCAGATGGATCTGACCTGGATCCTCATCCGGATTCTAAATATCTTCGGGCTGGCCTCGAATGTTCAAGTGGCCCACTGAGCCACTGAGGTTTCAAACATTCGAAACATCCGTATTAGTCCCTGAGATTACCTCGGAAATTTCTCACGCCAACAGGGTCCGCTCCATCCGGTTTTATACTGATGAGGCGGACCCTGTTGGTTTTTAGACGGGGCTAGGCCTTACGATAGAAGGGTTTCTTGACCACTTCGGCGGCAAACCGTTTGCCACGGATCTCGATCTGAAGGGCGGTTCCTGGGGTGGCGAGAGAGGGCGGAACATAGGACATGCCAATGCCCGCGTTTAGTGTGGGACTTTGGGTGCCACTGACCACCGTCCCGACCACGGCCTCGGCCACCACAACCGGATAGCTCGGACGAGGCGGAGCTGATTTTTCGGTCATCCGAAAGGCAACACACTTCTTGTAGAGTCCCTCTTCCTTTTGTTTCAACAGCGCGGAACGACCGACAAAGTCTCCCTTGTCCCAGGCGATAAAGAAGCCCAGTCCCGCCTCCACTGGCGAGGTTTGTTCATCGAGTTCGTGGCCGTAGAGCGGATAACAGACTTCCGTCCGCAAGGTGTCTCGGGCTCCGAGGCCACAGGGGCGGATGCCTACGGAGGCCCCGGCGGCGAGGGCGGCTTGCCAGAGGGGCTCCAGCAAGGCGTTCGGAGCCACCACTTCGAATCCGTCCTCACCGGTGTAGCCGGTACGGGCGACCCAGACAGCTTGACCGTCCCGATCCCACCGCCCGATTTGGTTTTTGGCCAACGCTGAAGCAGACACACCGGTGACACCGCCGAGCGAATGGCCTGGAAACAGGGCGTCGATGAATTCTGGAACACGGGGCCCCTGAATGGCGATGGCACCCGTGGTAGCCGAGACGTGGTTCATGCGCACTTCGGCGCGATCCGGAAAGGCATTCCAACGGGTCTCTAGCCATGCCACGTCAGCGTCTATTCGGCCGGCGTTGATAATGAGCAGGTAGGTTTCTTCGGCGACCCGATAGGCGTACAAGTCATCGATGGTGCCGCCGGTCTCGAGACACAGGTGGGTGTATTGGCCGAGGCCGAGGGTCAGTTTTCGCAGGTCGTTGGTAAGCAACCCGTTGAGAAATGCTAATGCCTTGGGCCCTTCGAACCAGATTTCGCCCATGTGGCTGATATCGAAGATTCCGGCCGAGCGGCGGACCGCATGGTGTTCCTCGACGATCGATGTGTACTGGACGGGCATTTCCCAGCCCCCGAACTCGATGAGCTTGCCGCCGAGTTGCTGGTGCGCTGTGAAGAGGGGGGTGCGTTTCAGGGACATGGATAAGATCAGAGCTGTGGCGGAGTAAATCGGCGACATCGGACAACCCAAGAGGACGGCGACGACGCTCTCAGCACGGGACTTAAAGATGTCCTTGAACCCCCAAAAATCCAATCTCGGGTTTTTAGGCGACGATCGAACGGACGACCTCGCCAGCCACATCGGTTAGCCGGAAATTGCGCCCGTTGTTAAAGAAGGTCAGTCGCTCATGATCTAGCCCCATGAGGTGTAGGATGGTCGCATGAAGGTCGTTGACGCTCACCTTGTCGACTTCGGCCTTGTGACCAAAGGGATCGGTGGTGCCGTGATGCACACCGCCACGGACCCCGCCGCCTGCCAGCCAATAAGTGAAGGCATGCGGGTTGTGGTCTCGACCCGGATTGCCGCCCTTTTGGGAGACAGGTAGGCGACCGAACTCGCCGCCCCAGATCACCAGGGTCTCCTCTAACAACCCCCGTTGCTCGAGATCGGCCAAGAGTCCGGCGATGGGTTGATCGGTCTCGCGGGCGAAACCCCGGTGATTGCCGCCGATGTCTTCGTGACCGTCCCAACTGCGTTGGTTTTCCATGCCGCCGGAATAGATCTGAACAAAGCGGACACCGCGTTCGACCATACGGCGGGCCGTCAGGCATTGGGCAGCGAAATGACGGCAGTGGGATTGGTCGAGGCCGTAGAGGCGTTTAAGATGTTCCGGCTCGCGTTCAATACCGAAGGCCTCCGGTGCTGCCGATTGCATGCGGTAGGCCAGTTCGAAGCTTTCGATCCGTGCCCCCAGTTCGTTTTGGGATCCCGCCTGGGCTAGGTGTTGCTGGTTGAGGGATCGGAGCAAATCCAATTGGGCGCGTTGGGCCTCCGCATTCATGCCGGCCGCTCGGTTTAGGTTGTCGATAGGATCCCCCTTGGGCCGGAGCCAAGTACCTTGATAGACGCTGGGCAGGAAGCCAGCCCCCCAGTTGCTGGCCTGCCCCTTGGGCAACCCGCGGTCCAGTGGGTCGCTCATCACGACAAAGGACGGTAGGTCGCGATTTTCGCTCCCCAGGCCGTAAGTCATCCAGGAACCGACGCAGGGGAACCCCATGCGCGTCGAACCCGTGTTGATCATGAAGAGCGCGGGGCTGTGGTTGTTAGACTCGGTGTGGCAGGAGTGCAGGAAGGCCATCTTGTCCACATGTCGCGACATGTGCGGGAACAGATCACTGGCCCAGGTGCCGCTCTGGCCGTGCTGAGCCCAGGCGAAGGGAGACTTCATCAAGGGCCCTACTGATTCGGTGAAAAATCCGGTCTTCTTGTCGAAACCCGGCAACTCCTGACCGTGGCGGCGTGCCAACTCCGGCTTGTGGTCCCAGGTATCTACCTGGCTTGGGCCGCCGTTCATGAAGAGCCAGATGACCGATTTGGCCCGGGTCTTGAGTTGCGGGGGGCGTGGGGCCAGCGGATCGGCAGAGGGAGCGGCGATCGCCCGGGGTATTAGGAGTCGCTGCTCATCGAGCAATCCGGCCAAGGCCAGAAGGCCGGCCCCGTGACCGGCACGGCGGAGGAGGTCACGACGCGAGAGGGGGCCGTTCAAAGTAGGATGGGCATTCATGAAACGTAGGAGTTCTTCGGTCGAAGGCCAGGAATGGGGACAGGAAAGATAGGGTTGTCTTGGACCTGATCCCGAAGGATCTCCGCGGCGCGGGCGATGAGCTTTGGGTGCCGGGTTGCGAGGTCGGTCCGTTTGGCTGAATCCAGGGCCCGCAGCACTTGCCCTAAAGGGTCGTCTAGGTCTGAGATCATGGCTGCGTAGGCGGCACGCGGGCGGGGGTGGGGCAGGCAGCCATTCTGCCCTCGATAGGGTTCGTCATCCCAGGATTTCGGAAACCGATCGACCGACGCCTTGGGCGGATGCATCGCCACAGAGAAGGAACGGTGGTTAGTCCACATAGATCACCTCGTTGAGGCTAATGAGGGTTTGCAGCAAATCCGTGGCGGACTGCAGTTCAGGTCGAGCGCTCCCTGCCTGCCGGTACCGATCGGTTTGCAGCTTCAGGAAGTCGATGGAGGACTTCGATTCCACCGGGCTGGGAGATCGCTGCAGGGCTCGTCGGTAGGCGATTGTAACCCATTGGGACGGTTGCTGGGTCGCGTTGTCCGCCAACCGATGGGCCCATCCAGTGGCCCACTCCCGGACTTTCGGGTTGTTCATGAGCCAGAGGGCTTGGGGCGCAATGGTGGTGGCTGGGCGGGTGCTCTGGCTAACCAGGGGTTCCGGAGCATCGAAGACCTGCATGGCCGGAATGAGTTGGCTGCGTTTGATTGTAAAATAAATGCTCCGGCGACGGCTGGATTCATCCAAAGTGCCGGGCCCGAACGGGGTGGCATCGAGGGCGCCCGTGATCCAGAGCAGGGTGTCGCGAATGGCCTCGGCTTCCAGCCGAGTTGGAACGTGTCGGGACAGCAGTGAGTTGTTCGGGTCCCGCTCAGTCTTCGCTTCGGAGGGCGCCGAGGATTGGCGATAGGTGCGGCTGGTCATCATTAGCCGATGCAGAGGCTTGAGTCGCCAGCCCCCGCGGATGAGTTCGCCCGCCAGCCAATCGAGCAGTTCAGGGTGCGAGGGCTTGCCACCCTGAACTCCGAAATCATTAGGTGTGGCAACAAGCCCTTGACCGAAGTGGTGCTGCCACAGGCGATTGACCATCACTCGGGCGAGCAGGTGGCCCGCACCGTCATGGTTGTCGGTCATCCAGAGGGCCAGCGATCGTCGTCGGCCCGAATACGGGGCTCCGGTGGGTGGCTGCCAGCGCCAGTGAGATTCGGAGTCGGGCGACTTCATCAGTACCTGCAAAAAGCTCGGGCTGGCGACTCCACGTTTCTGGTCGGCGCTGCCCCGATGCAAGAAATGAGTCTCCGGCAAGAAGTCTCCGCCCTGAGTGTGCATGCGAAGGGCCGGATAGCCCTCGCCGCACATAAGGACTTGCGTCAACTCGGGCTTGGGACGGATTTTCTCGTGGGCTTGGAGCTTTTGGTGAGCCTGGCTCCAGCCCTCGTCCGAAGCCTTCCACCAATCCATCAGTGTGTTCCGTTCGCTGGCCGAGAACGAGGCGGGGCCGCTTCCTAGGGTCTTGAGTCGCTCGAACAGGCCGGCGATTCCGGCCGGAACGCCCTCGGAGTCGAACGGGGCTGCGGTCATTGATGTCACCGAAATGCGCGGCCGCCCGATGTGGTGACGGCTATTGACCTTGAACTCCAATTCGACGCTCAAGCGGACCCCTCCGGCTATTCGGATCGGAGACTCAAAATCTACGATGGCGGCTTGTCGGGTGCCGAATTTTGGGTCCACCGCCCATCCCGTGTGTGGGTCGTTGTCCAACGATCCTGCGATGGAAAGGTTACCGGTGTTTTGTTCGAAGGTGGCCCGAGGTCGGACCAAGAGGATCTCCTGCCGCTCACCTCCCGACAACGGTTGGGCAAAGACCCGGATGCGGCTCAGCCCTAGGTTTCCATTGTCGGCCCGGCCGGGTCCGCTGTGGGGTAGGCTCGGATCGGGCAGTGCCTCCAAGCGCAGCGATCGCAGCGTCGGGCTCGGGCTTTGTCCGGTGAAGGTGTAGGTATCGTGGTCGGCGTTCTTGCCCTCGGCCAGGAAGGACCCGTCGGCCATCGCCCGGAAGCTGGCGCCGCTTTGGGATTTCCAGACGGGGGACTCCAGCAATTCCCAGTCGGCCGCAACCTTCGGTGCAGCCCCGGATCCCAGCCACGTCTCGAAGCGCTTGGGGAGCACGGCTTGTTCGTACTGAGTGAGGTCGGCCCGATATTGGGCGTGGTCGGCCTCAAAAGCGGCCAACCGACGTTGGGTTTGTTCCGGATTCAGGTCGAGTTGCCGCTGACTACGGACGGTCGTGGTGAAGGTAGACAGCAGACGGTAATAATCCCGGGTGGGGATGGGATCGAACTTGTGGTCATGGCACCGGGCACACCCCACGGTCATACCGAGCATGGCGGAGGTCGTGGTGGACAGCATATCGTCCATCGCGTCGTAGCGGGTCCGCTCCACTTCGTTGGCAGTGATTTGCGTGGGAAACACTCCGGCTCCGAGGAATCCGGTGGCCATGAGTGCCAGCGGGTTCCCTGGCTCGAACTCGTCACCGGCCAACTGCCACTGCACGAACTGGTCGTAGGGCATATCGGCATTCAGAGCCTTGATGACAAAGTCCCGGAAGTGATGAGCTCCCGGTCGGTCGTAGTCGTGTTCGAAGCCGGAGCTTTCGGCGAATCGGGCCACATCCAACCAATGGCGCGCCCAGCGTTCGCCGTGCTGAGGTTGGGCCAATAGAGTGTCGATTGCCCGTTCCCACGCTCCCGGGGCAGAATCTAGTTCAAAGGCCTCTAGAGCAGACGGGGTAGGGGGCAGGCCGAGCAAATCGAAGGAGGCCCGGCGGAGCTGGGTGCGCCGATCGACCTCGGGATTGAGCGATAGCTTTTTCTCCATCAGGCGGGCCTGAATGAAGGCATCGATCGGGTGGGAGCCTGCGGACGGGACCTCCGGGGGCGTGACCCGGACTAGCGTTTGGTAAGGCCATCCGGTGAAGGGTTTGAGAGGTTTCGAATCAGACCCGGACCCGGACTGGGTTCCGCTGGAGCGTCCGGCGATGAGCGGGCCGTCATAGGGGGCCCCGTTGTGAATCCACTCGGAGAGGGCTTGGACCGAGGCCTCGGGCAAAGGCTCGCCTTTGGAGGGCATGTGAGGCTTGTCCGTACGGGAGACCAGGCGGACTAGCTTGCTGCCGGGCCCGTCAAACAGACGAATGGCCAAACCCTCGGCTCCGCCTTTCAAAAGGTCTTCGCGGCTGGCCAGGCTGAAGTCGCCCTGTGTTTTTTCGCCACCGTGGCATTTCAGGCAATGGGTGGTCAGGAGTGGGCGAATTTCCTTTCGGAACTGTTCCAGGCCGCGGGTGAAGCGTTCGGCGTGGTCCGCCGGAAAGGGAACTGCGGGTTCGGCAGCGGCCAATCGAAGGATCCCGACTAGAAGTTCAAGTATTACTGCAAATGGGCCGGAAAACCGCACCAGGCGTAGAGAGACAGTCATGGCATCGGGGTAGTTGGTGAGTCTGGTTTTTTTGGACCCCAGGATGCAACTCCGGGATGAATGGATCGAAGGTTAATCTTTGGGATCCACTTCCGGTGGGGGGTTCTGATAGTGTCCCTCCCGTGATCGCTGATTATCTTGACCAGTGCCGCAGTCTTCTGGACACGGCCGTCGCCCAGGAGGAGACCATCGCGGAGGCTGCGAGCCTCTTTGCCGAGACCATCCTGGCTGGCCGAATGGTGCATTGTTTTGGCTCCGGCCATAGCCGCATCCTCGTTGAGGAAATGTGGCCCCGCTACGGATCGTTCCCCGGGTTCAATCCCATCGTGGAGCTCTCCTTGAGCTTCCACAACCTCGTGGTGGGTGCCAATGGACAGCGGCAGGCTATGTTCCTGGAGAACGTCCACGGATTGGCCGCCCGCATCCTCCGTAACTATGATCTTTCCCCCAAGGATACCGCCCTGGTGGCCTCCTCGTCGGGATGCAACCTGGTGCCGATTGAAATGGCCGAGGAGTTCAAGCGCCGTGGCGTGAAGGTGGTGGCTATCATATCCAAGGCCCATAGCGAGGCCAGTCGCAGCCAGCGTCGCGATGGTCGCAAGCTACAGGACTTTGCGGACGTCGTTCTCGACACGGGTGCTCCGGCGGGTGACGCCATGATCGAGGTCCCGGGTCTCGAAACCCCCGTGGGCCCCGGCTCCACCATTGGCGGTTGCATGCTCATCAATGCCATCAAGGTCGAGGTTGCTGCGCTGCTCACCGAGGCTGGAAAGCCGCCGACGGTGCTCACGGCGCCCGCGTTAGTGGGCAACGAGAAGGCCTCCCAGTTGTTTGAATCGGCCTATGATGAGCACGCTCGCCGCTTGGCCAAGCTGTATGCCCACATCGGTGAGGCTCCGGCCGAGGCCCCTGCAGCCCGACCGCGCCGTGAAGCTCGCCCGGAGCTTACAGAAGATCGCCCGCGTGAAGAACGGGGTCAGGAGCGGGGTAACGATGATCGTGGGGAGCGCTCTGGAGGCCGTGAAGGCGGCCGGGGCCGAGTTGGCGATCGCGATCCGCGTGGAGCCCGTCAGAGCAATGTGCCTCGTGAGAGCATCGTCCCTCGTGAGAGCACTGTGCCTCGTGAGAGCGCCGTACCTCGCAAAGTTCGAGAAGTCCGTGAACCGCGGGCTGAGCGTCCGCAGCGCGAGGAACGTGAGCCGCGTGAGGAAACCCGTGGGCGCACCGGCGAGCGAAGTGAACGCCCCGAGCGTAGCAGCGAACGCAGCGAGGGCGGCCGTGCGTCTCGTCGCATAGAGGAACCTTCGGAGCGTCCCCAGCGAGCCCCTCAGCCCCAGGCTGAGTCTGCCCCCGAGTCCTTCGGAGGGACCGCTCCCGTCGAGGTGCCCAAGCCGGCCAATTGGGACCGGATGGACGACATTGAACGCCGTCTCTGGTTGCGCGAGAACGGTCAAGCTCCGGCTCCTGCCCCCCGTCCGGAGGGTGGCGAGCGCAGCGGACGTGAGGATCGTGGCCGCGACAATGGCAATCGCCGAGGTGGGCGTGGTCGTCGGAACTAAAACCATTCAACCATGGCGGTCCTTCTGGTCGAGTGCCCCGATCGACGTGGCTTGGTTCACGCCATCACTGGCGTGCTGCTCCGCCATGGATGCAACGTCGTTGGTAATCAAGAGTTCGTAGATGCCGCGTCGGGGCGCTTCTACATGCGCACCGAGTTCGACGGTCCTGAGGTCTCCGCGACTGGGCAACAGCTCGTGGCGGAGACTCAGGCAAGTTTGCCCATCGGTGCACAGGTCCGTTTGGCGCAGCCCGGGCCCAAGCGGATCGTGGTGTTGGTATCCCGCGAACACCACTGCTTGGGCGATTTGCTGATCCGCCATCAATTCGGGGGGATCAATGCCCGGATCGAGGCCGTGATCAGCAACCATGCCCTTCTAGGCGACCTGGTTCGCAAGTTTGAGGTGCCCTTCCATCATGTTCCTGCCGACGGGTTGGACCGGACGGCGCACGAGGTGGCCGTGCGGTGCATCCTAGACGAAATTCAGCCTGAGTTCCTCGTCTTGGCCAAATACATGCGGGTGTTGTCGCCTGATTTTGTGCGCCGATACCCGTCGCGTATCATCAATATTCACCATTCCTTCCTCCCGGCCTTTGTGGGATCCAAGCCCTACCATCAAGCCTTCCAGCGCGGGGTGAAGGTCATTGGGGCCACGGCCCATCTGGTGACCGATGACCTGGATGCGGGGCCCATTTTGGTTCAGCAGGTGATTCCTGTAGACCATACCCACGCCGCCGAGGATCTCGTCCGGGCCGGACGCGATGTCGAGCAATTCGCCTTGGCGCAGGCGCTTCGGTTGGTCTTTGAAGACCGGGTGTTTTTGGCGGGCAACCGGACAGTTATTTTCGACTGAGCCGCCTCGGTTGCGAGAGTTTCTTTTTACGGTGTCTTTCTCCACCTTATGAATGAGTGCCCCTTGCGAACTTCGGTCATCGGCAGTTATCCGTTTCCGGCCTGGTTAGAGCATGCCTCGCAACATCTGGATCGCTTTGGTTCGGAGGACCGGCTCGAGCTACAATCCGATGCGGTCACCTGTGCCGTGAAGGATCAGTTGGCCGCCGGGTTGGATGTCATCACCGATGGCGAACAAACCCGGTTGGACTTTAATCTCAGCTTCTACGGCTACCTTCAGGGAATCGATCTGGAGTCGGCCTCACCCCGTCGATGGGGCCCGCCTGCTCATGACCAACGGGGACGCCACGCAGTAGTGGCTCCATTGCAGGCCCCTCGCGGACTCGGAGCCGTCGAGGAATACCGTCGCCTGGAGACCGTTGCCCGCGAATTGGGCGCGGCCAGCCGGGTGACGCTCAAGGCTTCGATTCCTGGTCCCTACACGCTGTCAGGTCGCCTCTTGCCCAACGCCGATTTGGGCTACCCAGACCGTTGGGCCCTGACCGAAGCCCTCCTGCCCCTGGTCCGCCAAGAATTGGAGGCGTTGGTGGCAGCGGGATGTCGCGAAATCAGTGTCGATGAGCCTTCGATGAGTTGCTATGGCTACCGGGAAGACGTCCACCGTTTCGTGGACCTCTTCAACCGGACGGTGGAAACGGTCACTGGCAAGACCCGGGTTTGCATGCACCTCTGCTTCGGCAACTACAAGGCACGAGCCATCGGTCCGCGGCAGATAGCGCCGCTGTTTCCTGCCTTTCTCGACATGCACTGCGATGAGATGCATTTGGAGATGGCCAGTCGGGAGTTCTCGGAATTGGAGTTGATCGCGCTGGTGGCTCGGCATCGCGACGTGGCCGTCGGCATCGTGGACGTGAAGAGCTACTACATCGAGACGCCGGAGGACATCGCCGCCCGCGTGCGTCGGTGCCTGGAATACGTCCCGGCAGACCGGTTGGTTTTGGCTCCAGATTGCGGACTCAGTCAGACGGCCCGCTGGGCGGCGCGACGCAAGCTGCAAGCGCTGTCTGCCGGTGTGGCTCTGGTGCGACGAACTCTCTGAATCAACGGATCTGGCTCCCGATTTTTAGCCCCAGTTTCAGATCCTGACATGATTATTCCTCTCCAGCAGGATGATGTGTTTTTGGCCGACTTGGACCGGGCCAGGGAGTCGGCGCCCGAGTCGCTGCATGTGTGGTGGTTGGGGCAGAGCGGATTTTTGGTCCAGTGGCGCGAGAATCGCTTGCTGCTCGATCCCTACCTCTCCGACTCCCTGACGCGCAAATACGCCGCCACCGACAAGCCCCATGTGCGCATGACCGAACGGGTGGTGGATCCCTCCCGCCTTTCGGGTGTCGGGCTCGTCACGGCCACGCACGCCCATACCGATCACTTCGATGCGGAAACACTCATCCCGTTGGTCCACTCCAATCCGGGTCTGCGCCTAGTCTTCCCCGAGGCTATTCGCAGTTTGGTCGCAGCCCGCTCCGGCCTGCCACAAGAGTCGCTCATTGGCCTGGACGCTCCGTCACCCGGCCGGTCCGCGGGAATCGGATCGAGTCAGATAGCGACCGTAGGACCCTTTCAAATTCAAGCGGTACCCGCAGCCCATGAGGCGCTGGATTGCGATCCGATGGGTCGCTTGTCTTGCCTGGGTTTTATTATCCGGGTGGGTTCATGGACCCTGTATCATTCGGGCGACACGGTCCTCTTTCCAGGCATGGAAGACTGGTTGAGGGCAGCCCGAATCCATCTGGCCTTTCTGCCCATTAACGGTCGATCTCCCGAGCGCCGAGTCGCGGGCAACCTTTGGGGCCACGAGGCCGCCACACTGGCTTACCAATCGGGCATGGGCACCGTGGTCCCGTGCCACTACGAATTGTTTGAGTTTAACACGGCTTCGCCCGCGGACTTTGAGGCCCGATGCCAGGCCCTTCAGCAGTCCTATCATCGGCTTCAGGCAGGCGCGCGACTGACGCTCGGACCGCGTTCGTGTCCTTGACTCTACGAAGCCCCCTCCTAACTTGCCGCATTCATGGAGTCACCCCTCCCCTCTCAAGAAGATTCATCCGAAGATCAGGAACAATTGCTCAACTTGAAAACGTTTCGATCCGCAGGGAAGGGGAGTTGGGCCTCGGTCCCGGACGCGGAATGGAACGATTGGAAGTGGCAACTCAAGAATCGCGTCACTCGGATTGATCAGTTAGAGCGCTTGTTGCCGAGCATGACTCGAGAGGAGCGAGCCGGAGTGCTTCTGGCTGGGGAGTCCAAGCTAGCGATGGCGATCACCCCGTATTACTTCAACTTGCTCGACGCCTCCGATGAGTTGTGCCCCATCCGCCGTCAGGTTATTCCCCGGCTGGAGGAGACCACGACCGCCCCGTGGGAAACCCTGGATCCGGTAGGCGAAGACGCCCATTCGCCGGTGCCAGGCCTTGTGCATCGCTATCCCGACCGGGTCCTTTTTTTGGTGACCGATCGGTGCGCGGCCTACTGCCGCTATTGCACCCGGTCTCGACTGGTGAGCAACGCCAGTGGCTACGACTTCCACCCTGAATTCGACCGTCAGATCGCCTACATCGCCGAGCATCCCGAGATCCGCGATGTGCTGCTCAGTGGCGGCGATCCGCTGCTTTTCAGCGACGAAAAACTCGAGTATTTGCTCGGCCGTTTGCGGGCGATTCCCCACGTCGAATTTCTGAGGATCGGCACCCGCATTCCTATTTTTTTGCCCCAGCGGATCACCCCGGAGTTGTCCGCCATGCTCCGGCAGTTCCACCCGCTCTTTGTGAGCATCCACACTAACCATCCCCGAGAACTGACCACCGAAGTCCGCGCGGCGTTGGGCCAACTGGCCGATGCCGGCATCCCCTTGGGCAATCAGTCGGTGTTGCTTCGTCACGTCAACGACGAACCTGTGGTAATGAAGGCGCTGGTCCAGAAACTTCTGCTGTGCCGGGTCCGCCCATATTACATTTACCAATGCGACCTCATTTCAGGGAGTTCCCACTTGCGGTCCACGGTGTCGCGCGGGTTGGAAATTATGGATTCCCTGCGAGGTCACACCACGGGGTATGCCGTTCCGCAGTATGTCATCGATGCGCCAGGCGGCGGCGGCAAGATTCCAGTCAATCCGGGCTATATTTTGCGCAAATCAGCCACCAAGGTAATTCTTCGAAATTTCGAGGGAGAAGTCTTTGAATACCCGGAGGCAGCGGAGGTCGCCGCTATGGCTCCGCTCTGTGATCCCTCAATGGCCCTTGGAAAGGACTGATTCCTTGTCCGAAGCCAAGGAAAGCATCCTCCCGCATTCCGGACAATGTCGGTAGTCCGAAGGGCTATTACGACTGCAGGCAGGGCAGGTGATCTGGAACGATTTGTTTCTCCGGTGAATCCACAAGTTGCGGAGGTAAGGGATCCAAGAGAAGGCCTGTCCAGCGATGAAGACGCTGTCGCGTTTCTTGAGCGCGTAGCTGAGCAGAATCAATGATCCTGTGAGACTCAGCCACCAGAAGGCCTGCGGAACGACCACGCGTCGTTGGCGCTCGGTGGCATACCACTGGACGATAAAACGGCTGAAAAAGATGATGTTACCCACCCATCCCACCACCTTCCAGACATGCCATTCGATCCCCAGAAAACGTCCCTCGATCCACATCAATCCTGAGCCAGCCAACCACTCCATGGACACAGCATGGAAAAGAAAGATGACGTTGGCGCGGAAATTCTTTTGACGGGGATGGGTCTTTTCCGATAGACAGACCGCTCCTCGGTAGGTGAAACCAATTTCACCCTGAGGTTAACAACCAAAGCGGGAGGACTTCGGTCCGCATGAACCGCAACCAAAATGCCTAGCAAACGCTACAAAAAGGCCCTTTCCCTCGTGGACTCCAACAAGGCCTACCCCCTCGATGCCGCCGTTGAGGTTCTCGCCAAGTTCCCGAAAGCCAAGTTCAACGAGACCATCGATCTGGCCTTCCGCCTTGGGGTTGACCCGAAGCAGTCCGACCAGATGGTCCGCGGAACCACGCCGCTGCCCCATGGCGCCGGCAAAGTTGTCCGCGTTTTGGTGTTCACCAAGCCGGGTGCACCGGCCGAGGCAGCCCGCGAAGCGGGTGCCGAGTTTGTCGGTTTCGAGGACATGATCAAGAAGTGCGTCGAAGGCTGGACGGACTTTGATGTCGCAGTTGCCACTCCCGAAGCCATGACCGAAGTGCGTAAGCTCGGTAAGGTTCTCGGACCTCGCGGCCTGATGCCGAACCCCAAGACTGGAACTGTAACCGACGACACCGGCAAGGCTGTCCGTGAGGTCAAGGCCGGTCGTGTCGAGTTCAAGGTGGACAAAGCCGGCAACATCCACGTTCCCGTGGGCAAGGCCAGTTTCACTCCGCAGCAGATTGCTGAGAATGCTCGCACCGTGGTCGAGGCCGTCTATCGAGCCCGTCCCTCGAGCGTTAAGGGTCTTTACGTCCGCAGCGTCACGCTGTCGATGACGATGAGCCCTCCGGTCTCCGTGGAACTCAAGGAATTCATCTCCGCCTAACCTAAACTTCCCTAACTGCAACATACCATGCGCGCAGAAAAGAAGCTCATCTCGGCGGAATATGTGGCCCGCCTCAACGCCTCGCCGTTTTTCTTGGTCGTCGACTACAAGGGTCTGACCGTCCAGAAATTCACGGAACTCCGCAAGCGCCTGATCAAGGCCGGCGGTGAGGTTCACGTGGTGAAAAACACCATCTTCAGCATCGCTGCCAAAGAAGCCGGTCTGGCTGACTTGTCTGGCATGCTGACCGGTCAGGTGGCCGCGGTCACCGGCAACAAGGACATCGCCGCCGTGGCTAAGGTCATCAAGACCTTCCAGGCCGAGTTCGACAAGCCCAAGCTCAAGTTCGGTGTGCTTGGCAACAAGCCGCTTTCGGCCGAAGAAGTGCGTGTCATCGCCGACCTGCCCCCGCTCCCCGAAATTCAGAGCAAGATTCTGGGCCTGCTCCAAGCACCTGCTCAGAAGCTCGTGGCTTTGATCAACACCCCAGGAACCCAAGTTGCCCGCGTCATCGGAGCCTACGCCGAGAAATCGGTCTAGTCGTTCGACTCCAGCTTTTCACTCTTTTCGTCTCAGGCATCGTGCTTGGGCGGAATTCAACGAAACAATAGTAAATCGTCGGTCCACAGGCAGTGGACTAATTCGGAGCGGCCGCTCTGGCGACGAGACGAAATAAAAGAAAATACCATGGCAGACATCAATAATATCGTCGAAGAACTGAGCAAGCTCACCGTTCTCGAGGCCGCCGAACTCGTGAAGGCTCTCGAGACCAAGTGGGGCGTGACCGCCGCCGCCCCGGTGGCTGCCGCCGCCGCTCCTGCGGCCGGTGCCGCCGCTCCGGTTGCTGAAGTCAAGACCACCTTTGATGTGTGGCTCGCTTCGGTTCCTGCTGACAAGAAGATCGCTGTGATCAAGGCAGTTCGCGAGGTCAAGGCCGGTCTCGGTCTGGCTGAGGCCAAGGCCTTGGTCGAAGGCGCTCCTAAGCTGTTGCTCGAGGGTGCCAACAAGGCTGATTCCGATGCCGCCGCCAAGAAGATCGAAGAGGCTGGTGGTAAGGTTGAGCTGAAGTAAGTTTGCAATTCGTGCGCCGGGTGTTACTGTAAAGAAACCTGGCGCACGGTTCCAATTTCTTCACCACTCCGCTAGAGATCTGAAATTTTTCAAGATCTCGGCTAGGTGGCTTTAGCAGGGTCCGGTTTTGGTCAACTTAAGGCATAGGTCACCAGTTTTGTACGGCTTGAAATAGTGTTTCAGTAAGACGAGTTCCGGAGAAGTCGAAAAAGCCTTCACCGGATCTCGTCGTATTGTATTTTATGGCGAAAACAATCTCTAGGCAGGTGCCGCAGAAATCCCCGAGTCACGAGGTCGCAATGGCAACGAAACAATCCGAGCGAATTAATTTCGGCAAGATCAAGGAAGTCATTTCCCCCCCCAACCTGATCGAGATCCAGCTCGACTCGTATCGCGAATTCCTTCAGTCCAACCTGTCCGCGTCCAAACGCCGGAATCTCGGGTTGCAGGCGGTCTTCACCGAAGTTTTCCCCATCGAAAGCTATGACGGTAAGACAGTCCTAGACTTCCACTCCTACGACATCCAGGAGCCGAAGATTGACTGGTTGGAGTGTCTCCGTGAGGGCTTGACCTTCGGAGCACCGCTCTACGTCACTTTCCTGCTGAAGGAAGAAAAAGGTACCAAGGAGGAAAAAGTGTTCATGGGCGAAATTCCGCTGATGACCCCCCAAGGCACCTTTGTGATCAACGGTGCCGAGCGTGTTATCGTCAGCCAATTGCACCGCTCGCCGGGTCTGGCTTTCGAGACAACCCAACATCCGAATGGCAAGACCCTCCACAGCTTCCGGATTATCCCGGACCGTGGATCTTGGTACGAGGCTCAGTTCGACACCAGCGACCTGCTTTACGTTTACTTGGACCGCAAGAAACGCCGTCGTAAGTTCCTGACTACCACTTTCTTCCGGGCGCTCTTCACCTTGGCGGAAGCCAAGTTTGATTCCGATCCGAAGACCTCTCCGGACAAGCTCGGTAGCGATGGCGACATCCTGAAGTTGTTCTATTCGATCAAGGATGTCTCCGTGAAGGATGCTGAGAAAATCGAAGAGATCCAGAACATGGTCCTCGTGGAGGACGCTCTGGACATCGATCGCGGCATTGTGGTGGCCCGTGCCTTTGAGCCGCTGTCCAAAGCGGTTGTCCGCCAGATCGCTGACCTGGGAGTCTCCAAGATTCGTGTGGTGGATACGTCGGTGGACGACGGCATCATCATCAAGTGCCTCAAGAAGGATCCGACCAAGAACGCCGAAGAAGCCCTCAAGGACATTTACCGTCGTCTCCGGCCGGGAGATCCCCCGACTGCGGCCAACGCCAAGGCCCTTATCAAGCGCTTGTTCTTTGATGCCAAGCGTTATGATCTCGGTCGGGTAGGTCGCTACAAGATCAACCAGAAGCTCAACTTCAAGGACAATGGCGAAGACCGCATCCTGCGGGGTCGCGATCTCCTCGAAGCAACCAAGTACTTGTTGCGCCTGAAGAAGGGGCAGGGAAGCGTTGACGATATCGATCACTTGGGAAGCCGCCGCATCCGGACTGTGGGCGAATTGCTCGCCAACCAGTGCCGTGTGGGCTTGGCCCGTACCGAGCGCTTGGTCAAAGAGCGCATGACCTTGTTTGATCAGAGCCTCGACACGATGACGCCTCAGAAGCTCATCAATCCGAAGGCTTTGTCAGCAGTGGTTCGCGACTTCTTCGGTCGTAGCCAGCTCAGTCAGTTCATGGACCAGATCAATCCTTTGGCCGAGCTGACGCACAAGCGTCGTCTGTCTGCTCTCGGGCCCGGGGGTCTCTCCCGTGACCGTGCTGGATTTGAGGTTCGCGACGTCCATCCGTCCCATTACGGCCGTATTTGTCCAATTGAGACTCCTGAAGGACCGAACATCGGCTTGATCGCCTCGTTGGCGACCTACGCCCGGGTCAACGACTTCGGTTTCATTGAAACACCTTACCGCAAGGCCGAGAAGGGTCGTGTGACGGGTCAGTTGGATTACCTGACCGGTGACCGTGAAGAAGGCTTCGTCATCGCTCAGGCCAATTCACTGCTCGATGACAAGGGTAATTTTGTGGGTGACCGCGTCACCTGCCGTTGCAAGGGCGACTTCATCGACGTTGAGCCCGATCGCGTCGACTACATGGACGTCTCGCCGAAGCAGTTGGTTTCGGTGGCTGCCGGATTAATTCCGTTCTTGGAGCACGACGACGCGAACCGCGCGCTGATGGGCTCCAACATGCAACGCCAAGGCGTCCCGCTGTTGGTGACCGAGGCCCCGTTGGTGGCCACGGGTCTCGAGGGTCGAGTGGCTCAAGATTCCCGCGCGGTAATCATCGCTGATGAGGCAGGCAAGGTTGCCAGTGTCACCGGTTGCCAGATTATTATCACCAAGGATGGCAAGATCCCTGAGGGTAAGAAGAAGCTGAAGCATGCCCCCGAGGACAGCGTCTGGATTTATCCGGTGCGCAAGTTCATGCGGTCCAACGCGGCCACCTGCATTAACCAGAAAATTCTGGTCTCTAAGGGTGAATCCGTGAAGAAGGGCCAAGTTCTGGCCGACGGTCCGTGTACTCAAGGCGGCGAGATCGCGTTGGGTCGCAACGTACTGGTCGCGTTCATGCCTTGGAACGGCTACAACTTCGAGGACGCTATCCTGATCTCTGAGAAGATCGTCAAGGATGACATCTTTACCTCCATCCACATCGATGAGTTCGAGGTGGTGGCTCGTGATACTAAGCTCGGGCCCGAGGAAATTACCCGAGATATCCCTAATTTGGGTGAAGAAGCACTCAGAAATCTGGGTCTCGATGGTGTCATCCGCGTCGGTGCCGAGGTGAAGCCGGGTGACATCCTAGTCGGTAAGATCACACCTAAGTCCGAGACCGAACTGGCACCCGAAGAGCGCCTCCTGCGGGCCATCTTCGGTGAGAAGGCGGCCGACGTGAAGGACACCTCGCTCAAGGTTCCCTCCGGGACCTACGGCATCGTCATGGATGTTAAGGTGTCCTCCAAGAAGGACAGCGATAAGGTGGTCGGAAAGAAGGATGGCAAGGACAGCCCTCGCAAGGTGGCCAAGGAGATCGAGGATGGCTTCAAGCAGAAGCGTTCCGAACTGCTCGACCAGCTCACTGAGGCGTTGTCCAACATTCTTCTCGGCGAGAAGATCCCGCTCGACGTCCTCAACAGCGAGACTGGCGAGATCATCATCCCGGCCAATCGCAAGATCACTAAGACGCTGCTTAAGAAGTTGGCGGATGTCTATGATCGCATCGAGATCGACCCATCACCGATCCGTAACAAGATCAGCGAGATCATCAGCCAGTTTAAAAAGCGCTTTGATGAACTTCAAAGCCAGCACGACGAGGAAATGGATCGCGTCGAGGCGGGTGAAGAGCTCGATTCCGGCATCGTCAAGCAGGTTAAGGTTTACGTCGCCTCGAAGCGCAAGCTCTCGGTGGGTGATAAGATGGCAGGACGCCACGGCAACAAAGGTGTCGTCGCCAAGATCGTGCCTGAAGAGGACATGCCGTTCCTTGAAGACGGAACCCCGGTCGAGATCGTGCTGAACCCGCTGGGCGTGCCTTCGCGCATGAACGTCGGACAGTTGCTCGAGACCCACTTGGGTTGGGCTTGCAAACTCCTGGGCATCAAGATCGCCACCCCGGTCTTCGACGGTATTAAAGAGAAAGAAATCCGCGGCTATCTCCGCGAGGCCAAGTTGCCAGAACATGGCAAGGTGCACCTCTACGACGGTCGTTCCGGCGAGCGCTTCGATCAGGAGATCGTTGTTGGCTACATCTATATGCTCAAACTCGGGCATTTGGTGGCCGACAAGATCCATGCCCGTGCTGTCGGCCCCTATTCCCTCGTCACCCAGCAACCGCTGGGCGGCAAGGCGCAGTACGGTGGTCAACGCTTCGGTGAGATGGAAGTCTGGGCGATGGAAGCCTACGGCGCGGCCTTCATGTTGCAGGAACTCCTGACCGTGAAATCCGACGACGTTCAGGGTCGTACCCGCATCTACGAAAGCATCGTCAAGGGCGACAACTCGCTCGAGGCCGGTGTTCCTGAATCCTTCAACGTTTTGGTCAAGGAGATGCAGTCTCTCGGCCTCGACATCAAAGTGGGCTATACCAACCCGGCTGACGCCCCTCAAACCGCCTCGAATGCTTTGGCGGCCTTTGTCTAATCCTTTCGATCATCTGCTGAACGCACACGAACTATGTTGAGCTCCAAGGACACCGCCCGCGAGTTGCTGGGCCTAGACAAGGTTAACCTGGTCGACCACGTCGCGATCCAGGTCGCCTCGCCGGAGATCATACGCTCCTGGTCAAAGGGTGAAGTAAAGAACCCCGAGACCATCAATTACCGCACATTCAAGCCCGAGAAAGGCGGTCTTTTCTGCGAGCGCATTTTCGGTCCGGTCAAGGACTGGGAATGTTCCTGCGGCAAGTACAAACGGATCAAGCACCGAGGTGTGGTATGCGATCGGTGCGGCGTCGAGGTGACCTTAGCCCGCGTCCGTCGCGAGCGCATGGGCCACATCGAGTTGTCCGTGCCAGTTTCCCACATCTGGTTCTTCAAGTGCATGCCGTCCCGCATCGGTCTGATGCTGGATATGACCGCCCGCCACTTGGAGCGCGTGATCTATTACGAGGACTACCTGGTCATCGACCCTGGCAGTACTGCGTTGAAGGTTCACCAGTTGCTCTCTGAGCACGAGTACCGCGAGGCCCGTACCACCTACGGTAACGATGCTTTCGTTGCCAAGATGGGTGCCGAGGCCGTTCACGGTGCTTTGGCTAATCTCCAATTGGACAAGACCGTGGATGAACTCCAGGTCGCCATGACGGAGACCAAGTCCAAGCAAAACCGAAAGAAGATCTCCAAGCGGATCAAGCTGTTCCAGGGCTTCTCCAAGTCCGTGATGCGTCCGGAGTGGATGATCTTGACGGTGTTGCCAGTTATTCCTCCCGATCTTCGCCCGTTGGTTCCCCTTGAGGGCGGACGTTTCGCGACCTCCGATCTCAACGATCTCTACCGACGGGTTATCAACCGGAACAATCGTCTTAAGAACCTGCTCCAGCTCAAGACTCCGGAAGTCATCATCCGGAACGAGAAGCGCATGTTGCAGGAGGCGGTCGATGCCTTGTTCGATAACGGCCGCCATGGTCGCGCCGTGACCGGTGCGGGCAACCGCGCCTTAAAGTCCCTGTCTGACATGCTCAAAGGCAAGTCGGGCCGCTTCCGCCAGAACTTGCTGGGCAAACGCGTCGATTACTCGGGTCGTTCGGTCATCGTCATCGGGCCGGAGCTCAAGCTGCACCAATGCGGCCTACCCAAGAAGATGGCGTTGGTGCTCTTCGAGCCCTTCATCATTCGCCGCCTCAAGGAACTCGGCTACGTCCACACGGTCCGCTCGGCCAAGAAGATGATCGAGCGTCAGACCAAGGAGGTCTGGGACATCCTCGAAGAGGTGACCCGCGGGCATCCTGTGCTGCTCAACCGCGCTCCGACGCTGCACCGTCTATCAGTGCAGGCGTTTGAACCGGTCCTCATCGAAGGCGAGGCCATTCGAATCCATCCGTTGGTTTGTACCGCCTACAACGCGGACTTCGACGGCGACCAGATGGCCGTGCACGTTCCGCTCTCGGTCGAAGCCCAGTTGGAGGCCCGCCTCCTCATGATGGCTCCGCTGAACATTTTCAGCCCGTCGAGCGGCAAGCCGATCATGACACCGACTCAGGACATTCCGCTGGGTTGCTACTACCTCACTGCCGAACCGCGCAAGGCCCGCAAGGAGGGCGAACGCATCGTTCTGTGTGGATCTAAAGAAGAAGTTATCTTCGCCCAGATGGATGGTGCCTTGAAGACCCACGATCGTGTGCGCCTCAAGAATCCGGACTTCGGCAAGAAGACGGTCTATGGTAATTCGACGGACCATGTCATCGAGACCACGGTGGGTCGTGTGATCTTCTCGGAGATCTGGCCGCCTGAGCTAGGCTTCGCCAATATCGTGGTGGGCAAGAGCAAATTGGGTGACCTCATCCTCAACTGCTACAAGACTGTGGGCCACGAGCGCACAGTCACTACCCTCGACAAGCTGAAGGAAGTCGGATTCGAACAGGCGACCCGCGCGGGCGTTTCCATCGGTATCGACGACATGATCGTACCGACTGAGAAGCAGAAGGAGATCAAGGAGGCGCTTCACCAAATCAGTGAGGTCGAGAAGCAGCACAAGAAGGGCGTCATCACCAACCAGGAACGCTACAACAAGGTGGTCGATATCTGGACCCACTGTACCGATCAAATCGGTTCGGTGATGCTCAAGACGTTGGACGCCAACCAGGGCAAGAAGGAGTACAACCCCGTTAGCCTAATGGTGGATTCTGGAGCCCGCGGTAACAAGGCTCAGGTCCGTCAGTTGGCTGGTCTGCGTGGTTTGATGGCCAAGCCGAGCGGTGAGATCATCGAAAAGCCGATTCTTTCGAGCTTCCGCGAGGGTCTGACCGTTTTGGAGTACTTCATCTCGACGCACGGCGCCCGTAAGGGTCTTGCCGATACCGCGCTCAAGACCGCCGACTCCGGCTACATGACCCGTAAGTTGGTCGATGCAGCCCAAGACGTGATCATTCGCGACGAGGATTGCGGCACCAGCGCCGGCATCTCCGTCCAGTCGATTTACGAAGGTGAAGAAGAGGTGGTGAAGATTAGCGAGCGTGTCGTCGGCCGTTATGCCGCCGAAGACATCTACGATCCAGCCGACCTGAAGAACCGCCTGATTTGCGCCGGCGATGAGTTCGACGAGATCAAGTCCCGCTCGATTGACCGCTCCGGTCTCGAGAAGGTGAAGATTCGTTCGGTGTTGACCTGCGAAACCAAGGTCGGCATCTGCGCCAAGTGCTATGGTCGCCATCTTGGCACCGGCAAGTTGGTCAAGAAGGGCGAGGCCGTTGGCATCATTGCTGCACAGTCTATCGGTGAGCCGGGAACGCAGCTCACCATGCGTACCTTCCACGTCGGCGGCGTCGCCACCGGCACGTACAAGCAGCCTCAGATCAAGGCCAAGCAGGATTCGAAGGTTCGATACAATGATCTGCGCGTCGTATCTTTGGGCGATGGCAACAACATCGTTCTGAACAAGAATGGTACTGTCAGCTTGCTCGCTCCGGACGGCAAGGAACTCGACACGCACTCCATCGTGGTCGGCTCTATTATCTCCATTCCCGATGGTGGAATGGTCAAGAAGGGCGACGTGTTCATCGAGTGGGATGCGTACAATGTGCCCATCATCTCGGAGAAGGCGGGATTGGTCAGGTTCCTCGATATCATCGAAGGCGTGACCATGAAGCAAGAGGTCGATGAGACCACTGGCTCAGAGGACATGGTCATTATCGAGCACAAGGAAGACCTCCACCCGACGGTCATTGTCGAGGACGCCAAGTCCGGAGATCCCCTGGCTCAGTATTCGATTCCAGCCGGAGCCCACTTGGTGGTCTCTGAGGGCGACGAGATCGGTGCCGGTTCACTCTTGGCCAAGACCCCTCGAAAGGCTTCCAAGACTAAGGATATCACCGGCGGTTTGCCGCGTGTTGCCGAATTGTTCGAAGCTCGTCGTCCGAAGGATGCCGCCGAGATCTCGAAGATCGACGGTGTTGTTGATTTCGGATCCTCCATTCGCGGCAAGCGCTGCGTGGTGGTGAAGGACATTCACACCAGCGTGGAAGAGGAGCACCTCATTCCGATCGGAAAGCACATCATCGTCTATAAGGGTGACTTCGTGAAGAAGGGGCAGCAGTTGACCGATGGTCCGGTCGTTCCCCACGAGATCCTGGACGTCTGTGGTCCGCACGAGTTGCAGGAGCACTTGGTCAACGAGATTCAGGAGGTCTATCGCCTCCAGGGTGTGACCATCAACGACAAGCACATCGAGATCATCATCCGTCAGATGCTCCGCAAGGTTCGCATCACTGAACCGGGCGATACGCTCTTCCTGTGGAGTGAGCAGATCGACAAGCTTGTCTTCGAAGAAGAGAACAACCGCGTCGAGAAGATGGGTGGCAAACCTGCAGAGGCAGCGCCGGTTCTTCTGGGCATCACCAAGGCGTCGTTGGAGACCGAGTCGTTCTTGAGCGCCGCGTCGTTCCAAGACACGACCCGCGTCCTCACCGAGGCGGCGACCATGGGCAAGTTCGACTATCTCCGCGGCTTCAAGGAGAACGTCATCATGGGCCACATCATCCCGGCCGGAACCGGCTACGACCTGCATCGCAACATCAAGGTGAAGATGCTCGTCGAAGTTCCGGAAGATGAACCGACCGTGATGGACATCACCGCCGACCAGTCGCCTTCGGTCGCCTGATCGTTTTGGATTTAGATCTGACAGGGCACCTGGAAACAGGTGCCCTGTTTTGCTTTTTGTGTGCCCGGTCAGGCGCACCTGTTGGTGTGCCAGGAACATTTGGCAAAGGAAGTCAGTCCACCGGTCGACCTCAAGTCCCTGTCGCTTGCTCAGCATTCTGTACCTCGACGGGGAAACCGGTTGCTTCTCACCGGCCTGAATTCCAATATGCGGTTTGGCGATCGGATTAAACCCAAGTCCTGCTGCTCCGGATTCCCCCATGAAGAAGGTGTCCCGCTCTTCCTCGAGTCGTGGTGTTGCGCGTCCTCAAAAGCCGACTCCAGCGAGCCCAACTCCCGTCCGCCGTTTCAAGCCGAGATTCGGTCCTGATCCCATCCCGCAGCCCATTTTCGGGCGCTTCGGCCTTAGAGTCTCGGCAATGCTGATCCGTCGCCACAGATCGAGCCCGGTGGAGCGACGCGTGGGAAAAGGTGCTGCAGCCCCGCTGAGATTTGTCTTTGTCCGTCGTGCGAAAACCACCCGAAGAAGATCCTCTCGCCGCTCCTCAGCCCAGGTATCCATGCCGATTCAGATTCAAAAAGCGGTGGGTAAGGGCGAGGTTTCGTTGAAGGGGGCCACGACAGACCTTTCGCCGTTGATTGAGTCCAAGACCGAGTTGTTGGCAATTCAGGGATTGCCCTGGGTCCAACATCTAATGGCAGCCCATTTGGACCCGACGAATATTCCGCAAGGACTGCCTGAGATGCCCCCAATCCTTCTGGAGGGGGATCCTGGGGTTCTAGATTTACCAATCCAAGAATCGAGCCAGAAATCTCCTGAATTTGCCGGGACTGCATCGGCGGTGTGGCTAACGGGATGCGATCCGCGGACATTGCTCTTGGGTTGGGAGGAACCAAGTCAGCCTTCGGTATCGACAGCTTCCCCAACGGAATGGCGGATTCGTTCGGTCACTGAACCGGATTCCATACTCGATGCAGGAGCCCTGCCTACGGACCGTCGGTTCATCTTCCTTCAAGATCCGCCGCAGGCGACGGGCCATATCGCTGACATTGGGATGCGGTCCCCTCAGGGGTGCTGGGAATGCCTGGCATCTTCCGGACCGGTCTCGCTGCCGCCGTCTTCGGTGGCTGCCGATGCGTCACCGGCGAGTGTTCCACTCCAATTGGTTGCCGGCGTTCAGTCAGGGGTGAACGCGAGCTATTTTCAGCAGATTCTGGATCCTCAGCAGCAGTTCTTAAATCCCGCGGGCAGTTCGGAACTCGGACTGTCCGCCGTGTCTGGTCGACCGGGACCGGAGGGCGTCTCTTACCACGCCTCCTCCTCGGATGTGAATGGGGCGATCCCGTTCCCGGAAATGTCCTCGTCGGCCTTGGGTGCGCCAGGTCTCGACTCCGGTTCGCCTTCCGAGGACTTAGGGTTTCGCGTCAATGCTGAGGTGGTTCTCTTTGGTAGTACACGACCCGGGTCTCGTGTGACGATTTTTGGCCGCCCGGTTGATTTGCGTTCGGACGGCTCCTTCACCTTTCGTTGTGCATTGCCGGACGGTCGATTCGAGGTGCCGATGCAGGTGGTAGGTCCGCAGGGGATTGATGTCCGACAGACTGTTCTAACTTTGGCCCGACAGACAGCGGTCCGCGGCGGAGTAGGCTCACATCCATCGATCTTTGGACTTCCACTTCCGGATGCCATTCCGTGAGTGAACCACTGGTGATCGGGTCTCTCGCCCTCGTGCTGCACGCTCACCTTCCGTGGGTACGACATCCCGATCAGGACCGGTTCTTGGAGGAATACTGGCTATTTGAGGCGGTGGCCGAGTGCTACCTGCCGCTCTTGAGACTCATCCGGGGTTGGGCCCGCGATGGTGTAGATTGGAGTTTCAACCTCGGGATCACCCCGACCCTGGCCGCTATGTGGGCCGACCCGTTGCTGCGTTTCCGGATCCAACGTTATCTGGCCGAGCGTCGCGACCTGGCGCGGATGGAATGCGAGCGCACGATCCTGATTCCTGAACTGCAGGCGGTGGCCCAGTTTCACCGCGCGTTTTACGATCAGGTCTGGGAAGAGTGGGTGGCTTGCGGAGGGGACCTGGTGGGAGCCTTTGCCACCTGGGCGCAGACGGGAAGGCTGGAACTGCTCGCAGGCCCAGCCACTCATCCCATCCTGCCCCTGCTGACCATTGAACCGGGGAGCCTTCGGGCTCAATTGCGTCTGGGACTCAGGGAACACGAGCGCCGATTCGGCCACCGCTCCTCGGGGCTTTGGCTCCCGGAGTGCGCCTGGTCTCCGGCTTTGGAGCCACACTTGTTGGCCGAAGGTGTCCGCCACAGCATCGTGGAGACCCATGGCCTCCTGAAGGGTTCACCTCCGGCGCCTTCTGCGATTTTTCTGCCAGTTCGTAGCCCGGGGGGAATCACGGTTTTCGGGCGCGATCCTCTGAGTGCCCGACAGGTTTGGAGTCGCCAGGGCGGATATCCTGGGGACCCTCGATACCGGGAATTTCACCGTGATTTGTCCGATGAGGCGGAGTGGGAATCCGTATCGCGGTTTCTCCCGGGAGCCGGGGTCCGCTACCCCAGCGGACTCAAGTACCATCGAGTCACCGGCGGCGGTACCGACAAGTTGTTTTACGATCGGTCCGAGGCGATGCAGGCCGTTAAGGAACATGTGACGCATTTCTTGTCGCAGCGGCAGCACCAACTCCGACAAGCCCGGGCTGGACTAACCCGAACACCGGTTATCGTGGCCCCTTACGATGCCGAACTCTTTGGCCATTGGTGGTTTGAGGGACCGGAGTTTCTGGATGGCGTGATGCGTCAGGCTTCGCGCTTCGGTATTGGGCCACAGACTTTGTCGGAGGCTTCCGGCGATAGTACCGAGGCATGGGTGTCGCAGCCTGCCGAGTCGAGTTGGGGCGCTGGTGGGCACCTGGGGGTTTGGCTTCACCCTTCTAACGCCGACCTTCAGCCACGACTGCGCTCAGCCGGGGCAAAGATGGTTTCGGTGGCCCGTACGGCCATTATCGCCGCTGAATCCGGTGATCCTGCTGGTAGTCGCCTCGGGGAATGGGCGCGGCAAGCGGGCCGGGAACTGCTGCTGGCCCAGGCCAGTGACTGGCCTTTCCTGATCCGCATGGGTACCGCCGAAGGCTACGCGCGTCGCCGAGTCGAAGGTCATCTGCAGGCCTTCGAGGACCTAGCCAAGGCCGTCCTCGGTGTCGAGGGGACTACCCTTTTGTGTGGACGTGAGATTTCTTGGCCCGGGGACGGTTTTCCGGAGCCGGATCTCAACTGGTGGTGGTCGGCAGGGGAGGGCGGTCTCTGAGTGTTCGGATGACATCTGCGGTGCCGACCGATCATCGGTGCCTCGCTGTCTTGTCCCGGTGATGAAAAAGTCCAACTGGGAATGGTCGGCGTCCACCCCCGATGGAGGCTGCAGTATGAATCCCAAGTTTGATGCTCGCCCGGGCAACCGGTGCTCTATCCATAACTCAGGCGTTGACGATTCTTCTCTCGGGTCGCTTCATGCCTCCAGCCCCAAATACTGTCGTTCAACAAACCTTTTTGCATGAATCCCTATCCTGCATCTCTGACTCTCCGTGAGCGCAACCAGCGCGACGGTTTCACCCTCATCGAATTGTTGGTGGTCATCGCCATCATCGCCATTCTTGCCGGAATGTTGCTGCCCGCCTTGTCCAAGGCAAAAGACAGGGCCTTGTCGACCATCGACTTGAGTGGTTGCAAGCAAATCATGCTCAGCAGCCATATGTTCGCGACCGACAACCAAGACGACCTGCCGGGTCCGACCTGGGGTCTCACCGGTTGCAAGACCGGTTGGGCCTATTCGGCCGTCAATGACGGGAGTGCCCCGTCCCAGACTCCGGGCCAGGCCGTGCCGGCGTCTATTCCCGATGGTGCAGGCGACAGCAAGGTGCCGCTGAGCGCTGGTTCCAAGTCCCTGGCGCAGCAGCCCTTTTTTATGATGGGGCAGTTGGGACGATTCCTCACCACCCCGAAGGTGCTCTTCTGCCCCAAAGATCTCACTGAAGTCGCTGGTTCTAAGAAGAACGAATGGACTGGCCGCAGCGTCAAGATCACCAGCTACACCTTCAACGGCTGCATCATTGATTTGGGTGCGTTGCCCAACATGGCCGAAGGCAAGGCTCGCAAACAGTCGGCCTTCCGCCCTCTCGACATCCTGTTCTGGGAGACGGCCGAAGGGGACCCCTTCCTCTTCAATGACGCAGGCAACCAACCGACCGAAGGCATCTCGCAGCGCCACCGCGCTTCGGCCTACAAACGCGGCATCCTCAATCAAAACTGGGGTGGTCAGTCGTCCATTGGCCGCATGGATGGCAGCGCCAGCTTCATCCGGTTCAACGACTTCACCATCATGGGAGGCGGGACCCCTCAAGGCATGCCCGCAGGTCTGAAGGCCATGCCCCAGAAAGACGACAACAATCACGTTTGGATCGGACCCGCCTACAAGAATTGATCGTCCAAGAGCCTTCGTTATCATTCGAACGCCATGAAATCCGAATACTGCCTGCTATTGCTGTTGTCGTTGGGGTTGGTGAGCGCCTGCTCAAAGAAGGATAAGGACGACTCAGCTTCCGCACCGGCTGCCGAGGCACCGGCTGCTACCGAGACCACTCCGGCTGCTGCCTCAGCGTCCGCCGAGGCGGCCCCGGCTCCCGAGGCTAAGCGCAACTGGGATGCTGTAGTGGCTGAAGTGGCCCGTATCCGCGCCATGCGCCCATTACCCGACGACAAGCGAACCCGCATGCTGCAATTGCAGGATGAGTTGATGGCGGCCTCGAACTCCGATCCTACCGCCCGGGAAGCTTGGGCCAATTTATCGCGGATTATCAACGGCCGCTGAGGTCTTGTTTTTGGTCTTCTTAGAAGTCGGGCGTCCGGAGAACCCGGGCGCCCCTTTTTGTTTGTAAGCCCTATGACCCGGAGGACGGTGATCTTGTTGGCAGTGTTGCTGTCGGTGGGGGCGCTCGCTGTTTGGCGACGCGGCCCTGCGTCCACAGCTATGGTTCGGCAGCAGGACGCCCAGGCCGAGGCGGCAGCGCGCCGCTTCATGGCCCTGCGTGAGGCAGAAGAGTTGGCCGATCGCGAGGTTTGGTCACCGACCCAGCCGGCGATCCGCCTCGAGCAGGAATTGGTCTTGGGGGTGGAGCGAGCGATGGGAGCCCGCAGTCTCGACGCCGGCGTGCTGCCCAATCTGGCTCAGCGGATTTCCGCACCGGCGGGTTACTCTCTGCGTTGGATGCAGGTCCGATTGATGCGGGTCCGCCCCAATCCGCAGACCGAGGGACTCACGCCGGGATTTCTGGCCGACCTGGAGTTGGAGGTTGTCCTTGAAGGGCCCACTGAAGCGAAGTCCTCGCGAGTGATTTGGACCGCGCGCTTTTTAGCGGAGTCGAATTGGTCCGCCGGTGAGACGCCTCAACTTCGCGACTACCGCCTCAGCCAGCCTCCGACGGTCCAGAGCGGTGTTCCAATTTTTGAGCCCTGGGCCGACCTCCTGATCCCGACCAATGGCGTTGGGCTTTTCACCGACCCCCTGCTGAAGGAGACCACGGAGCGGGGTGTTCAATTGCATTTGGCAGGTGCCGGAGTGACAGCCGTCCGGGTTGGCGAAGGGTGGCGCTGGGAGACGGCGGACATGGGGCCGCCCGCCCAAGTAAAAGCCATCGTTCTGGCCGATTTGGATGGAGACGGAACCACTGAAGTGGTGGTCGCCAATGCCTCCGGAGTTCAGGTTCGGGGCCGCGATGGGTGGCGTCAGGCTTGGGTGGCACCAGCCAAGCTCAGGCATCCGCAGTCCATCACCGCTGGTGACATCGATGGCGACGGGGACCTCGATTTGTGGGTCACCCAATACCGGTTGCCATTCGTCAACGGCCAGTTCCCCACACCGTACTACGATGCCAACGATGGATTTCCTTCCTACTTGTTGCGCAATGACGGAACCCAGTGGTTGGACATCACCGAGGCCTCTGGTTTGGCGCCAAAGCGTCATCGGCGCACCTACAGTGCCTCGTGGCTCGACTTCGATGGCGATGGCGACTTGGACCTCGTCAACGTGAGCGACTTCGCGGGCCTAGATCTCTATCGCAACGACGGGCGCGGTCATTTCACCGACCTGACACCCGAACTCGGCCTGGCGCGGCATGCCTTCGGAATGGCTCATGTGGTCTGGGATGCCAATCACGACGGGTTGCCCGACCTCCTCATGGTGGGTATGGACTCCCCGGTGGCTTCGCAACTGGAGGCCTTGGGACTGGGTCGGCCTGAGTTTCCCGAACACACGGTGCATCGAGGGGCCATGACTTATGGCAATCGGCTCTTCGTCGGTTCCAGAAGTCGCGGCATGGAATTCAGTCCGCTCTCTGAGGACTTGCGTCGGGCCGGGTGGGCGTGGGGGGCTGCGGTGTTGGATTGGAACAACGACGGTCGAGACGATATTCATTTGGTCAATGGACATGAGACCTTCGAAAGCCGCTCCGAGTTCGAGCGTCAGTTCTGGCAGCACGATGTCTACGTCGGCGGATCAACTCCCGATCCGGCGTCGCAGCTCTACTTCATGCAGGCCAACGAGCGCCGTCGGGCCGCCCGGCAGTCCTACGGTGGGTGGCAAGCCAACCGACTGTTCACCCAGAGGGTAAGGGACTCCTTCGTCGAGAATGCTTGGATCCTTGGGGTGGCAGTGACCGAGGATTGCCGCAATGTTGTGGCCGGCGATTTTGACGAAGACGGGCGAATGGATCTGGCTGTAACGACCTACGAACAATGGCCAGTGACTCGCCAGAGGCTGTTGATCTTCCGTAATCGTTCCGTCAGCGACGGACACTGGATTGGTTATCGGCTGAACGTTCCGGCTCCGGGTTCCCACCTGGAAGTAACCACCCGGGAGGGCATCCGGCGCCACTGGTGGGTCAACGGAGACGGCTACCGATCCCAGTCGGATACCGAGGCCCACTTCGGGTTGGGGCATGGTACCGAGATCCTCAAGGCGGAGTGGGTACGCCTCGGTGGCGCTCGCCAAGAGTTGCCCCGGACTCTCGACCGATGGCATCGAATTGGCCTCCGTCCCTGAGTCTGAGGCAAACCTTTACGAGGTTCTGTTGACAATCCCATCTCGAAGCGGTCCGTAACGAGCTGGATCCGTGCTGCAAACCCAGGAAGAGGGCCTTCATAGTCAAGGCGGCGATTCATGAGCTTTTTCGCTGTATGGGATTCCTATTGACCGCAAAGGCGTCTGTTGTGGACAACCTCAGCGACGTGACCGATCCGATCCGGCGCGACTCCGGAAAAACACATGGCGAGAATAGTAAGGAAGGCGGGCCCTGCGATCAAATCGGCGGCCAGTTCCAAATATGACGCGCACCACAAGGTGCTCAACACGACTTATGGCTCTTTCGCGGACTTGCGCCGCGAACTGGCCGACTCCAAGGAGAAGGTCTCCGAGCGGGAGAGCGTGCTGAAGCTCTTCGCCACTTGCATGGATCCTCAGAGGGCCTTCCTGCTGCTGGATGACTATCTCGAGAAGCTCTCCTTGAGCCGCAAGGACTTCGGCCAGTCGGAATGGTGGCCGCGGATGCAATCTTCGACGGGCAAACCCCGTCTGGAGGAAGTGGCCATGCTGTTCCTGCGAAACAATCGGTCGTTGCCGACTGAATTGCTCCAGTACGCCAACTTCGAAAAGTTTGCGGCCGTCGAACAGACTGAGAAGGAGACCGGCTTCGTTCAGGAGTTGGAGAACTGGCTCTTCCCGCCCAACCACACGCATCTGGACTCGCCTCGTGCGGCCCTGCGGGTCGTTTGTGAACCGAAGCGGGAAGATGAGAACTCCAATCAATGGCGGCTGGCCGTCCATTTCTTTTTGTTCCGTTCCCGCTCCGGCGAGAAAGAGCGCTTTGTTTCGGACCTGTGCGATCTGCGCACCCGTGCGGCTCACGAAGCCGAGCTCTTCCCGGCCGAAGACTGGCAGGTGATCGACTGGTTGCATGGCCACTGGTCGGAGAAGGTACCCGAGGGGGAGGTCCTGCTGCTCGACGGCCCAGACTTGCTGACCTGGCTTGCCAAGTGGGCCCACGGACAACGGCTTGAGCTGCTGGGTAAGGCGACCAACATTGATTTTGTGGGACGGGTGGCCGAATTGAAGCCGCGATTGGAGACGATCGAAGGCGAAATGAGTTTTACTCACGTACTGGCATTGCCTAATGGGGTGAGCCAGCCCTTGCCAGAATGTCAGTTCTTTGTCGGAGAGCCTCCGATGGTGTTGGTGGGCAACGAGTTCTTCGTCCTGCGCCACGCGCCTCCGGCCACACTGCTGGGCCCATGGGCTCAGCGTCCGGTGGTGCCGGTGAAGCGGTTATCTCAGCGCCTGCTCACCGAATTGCGCCGCACTCAGGCCAAAGAGCAGCCCAACGCCAACTGGAGCGAGTTGTGCGAGACCCACTCGGCCCGCCCTCAGTTCACCTTCGAGCTGGCCGACGAGGTGGTCCGTGTCCGTCTCTTGGCCATTAGTGAAAAGGACGCTTCCGAGTGGCAATGGAACGGCCACGAATGGACTCGGGTGGTGGAGCGCCAGGGAACTGAGAACCGTCCGGAACTCCTCGACGATCTTCGGCTGCTGCCGGCGATCCATTGGCTGCAGCAGGCCGATTGGTTCACTCCGGAGCCAGGCCTTTGGGTGCTCGATGCCAATGAGAACTGCCTTTCTCAGTTGGCCACAGCGTGGTTCGACCGCCCTAAGGAGGCCGACTACTTGGGCAACCCCAGCTTCCAGCGCCTCTTCCTCAACCGGCGACTCGTGAAGCCCAAACTGGTGCTCAAGGGTTCCGGTATCGACTGGTTGTCTGTGAGCGCCGAGTGGGAGGCTGAGGGCATGAAGCTGTCCAAGGCCGACTTAGAACGACTGGCCGCATCTACCTCGCGCTTCGTCAAGCTGCCCGACGGCGGCTGGGTGGAGTTGGACATCGACGCCAACCGCAAGGCTCACGAGATGGCAGCCACCCTGGGACTCGAAGGTCTCTCGGCGGACGCCCAGAAGACGTCCCTGGTCCACGCGACTCAGTTGGATGAAACAACCTTGGATGCCCTTGGAGCCAACAAGGTGGTCGCCGAATTGCGGGCCAAGCTGGCCAATTTCAAGGGGGTGCCCGAGACGAGGTTGCCGGCGAGCATTTGCGCTGAGCTCCGACCCTATCAGCAGGAGGGGTTCAACTTCTTGGCCAACCTCACCCGGCTTCGTTTGGGTGGCATTTTGGCGGACGACATGGGCTTGGGTAAAACTCTCCAGACCTTGGCGTGGCTGACCTGGTTGCATGAGAATGCTTCCAAGAAAGACAAAAAGCCGTCGTTGGTCCTGTGTCCGGCTTCGGTACTGCACAACTGGCGTCGTGAGGCCGAGAAGTTTGCCCCGAACCTCAAGGTGCTGGTGCTCCAGTCGGGCCAGCAGCGACACAATTTGCGCAAGCAGATCCCCGACGCCGATATCGTGGTCACCAACTACGCCATCCTCCGGCGAGACTTGGAAGAGTTGGGCAAGTTCCACTTCCGCGCCCTGGTGCTCGACGAGGCTCAATTCATCAAGAACCCGACGGCTCAGGTGACGGTTGCCGTGAAGGAGATCGAGGCTGATCACCGTTTGGCCCTCACGGGTACCCCGCTGGAAAACCGCATGCTCGACCTCTGGTCGATCGTGGACTTCTCGCAGCCGGGATACTTGGGCAACCAGCAGAACTTCAATGAGGTCTATGAGTCCAAGGGCGATGGTCCTGAATGGGATGGCTCAGCCAAGCGCCGTCGCCTGAGTGCCAAGCTACGCCCGATCATGCTGCGCCGCCTCAAGAAGCAGGTGGCCAAGGACCTGCCTGACCGCATCGAGGAGCGCCGCGACTGCGAATTGGACGACGATCAGCGCAAGCTGTACCTGGCCGAGCTGCGCCGCAGCCGCGAGCAGGTAATGAAGACCATGCAGGAGAAGGGTGTGGCCAAGTCCAAAATGCACGTTTTGGCGGCCCTCACCCGCCTGCGTCAGATTTGCTGCCATCCGAGGCTCGTCGGCAACGACTGCGTTTCGGGCAAGACCGAGACGCTCTTCGAGCTGCTCGAGCCCATCTTGGCTTCCGGCAACAAGATCCTGCTCTTCTCCCAGTTCGTGGAGATGCTGAAGCTCTTGGAGGCCGCCTGCCGTGAGCGGGGGATCAAGACTCACATCCTGACTGGCGAGACCAAGGCGCGTATGGAGGTGGTCAATGCCTTCCAGGCCGATCCGGATCCTTGCGTGTTCCTCTTGTCGCTGCGTGCGGCGGGCACAGGGCTGAACCTTACCAACGCCAGTTATGTGGTGTTGTACGATCCGTGGTGGAACCCGGCCGTCGAGGCGCAGGCCATCGACCGCTCGCACCGCATCGGCCAGACCCAGACCGTCATGGCCTATCGGCTGATTACTCCGGGTACCGTGGAGGAAAAAATCTGGGACCTCCAGCAGCGCAAGTCGGCCACCATCGCCGACGTGCTCGGCGAGGAAGGTTTCGCTAGCAACCTGTCGAAGGACGACCTCGAGTACCTCTTCAGCGAGGACTGACGAGCGGTCTGTTTGGAAAGCATCGGGGCCGTGCGGGCCGTTTCGAACGGATCGCACGGCCTCAATCGTTTGCAGCAGGCCAAGGCCCTTGGGTTTGTCGTGGAGACCGGGGATGGGTCGGGAAGCCGGTCTCGGTCTCAGGCCTAGGCAAATCCCAGGCAGGTCCCAGGTAGATCCCGTTAGGGTTCGTAAAGTCCGACCTCTCGGAGTTGTGCCTTGAACGCCTCCACACGCGCCGGGAAATAACGCTGGACGATGCGTTCGACCTCCGGCTTCCAATGTCCCTCGACCGTGTAGGTTTCGAAGGCTCCCTCCTTGTAGCGATGAATTCGGTTCCGGTAGTCGCCCCATCGCAGAGCCTCCGCGAACAAGGCCGGTTCCCACTGATCGGCCATCGAGCGGTATCGGGCGGCCGCAGCGTCGGCCGAAAGAGCAGCCCCTGGGGCCATGTGCTTTCTGGCGCGGGTTGCGAACTCTCGGCAGAAGTTCGGAGACTGGCGGAGCTTTTGAAAAATGCGGGTCGGCGATTGGTCGTCGTCGTCCTTCAGGCGATTGTCCTGCGGGTCTTCGAGGGTTCGCTCCCCGTCCCAAACTAGAAACTGCCATAGACCCGGAGGATTTCGACGCCGGGCCGCATACCAATTGGATGAGCGGTCCCAATCGCCGTTGGCGCCGTATAGGTTGAGCAGCATGAAATCGATGAAGGCAGGTACATCTAACTCGGCGCGGAGGGCCTTCTCAGTCACCTCGTTGGTGATACCGGCGTTGACCAACCGCATCAACCGATCCCAGGCGATGGTGTCGCCGGAGAGCACCTTGTCGGCGTTGCGCGCATCGTAATCGACGCGTCGACCGCCCCAGTTCCGGGCTGCGAAGCCCGCGTCCGGGCGTTCGCACAAATCGTAGATGCCCCAATAGAGGCCATTGAGATGCAAATGAACGGGACGGCTGCGGGAGGCTGAATGACCCATCACCGAATAGGTCGCCCGCATCCAAGGGTCTCGCAGGTAGTCGGCGCTCCGACGTTCCTTTCCGTCCCAGTGCAGCCAGGAGTGATTGTTGCCGGCGCGGAGAATGAACTGATCAAGGCTCCCCTCTTGTCCGGGGAATAATGCGTTTTTGAGGGCCGGCAGCCCATAGCGGGAACGGAAGACGACCCGGAAGGAATGCTTCGGTGATTCTTTGGGGCGGCGATTCCATCCTCCCTGAATCCTCAGACCCGCCTGAACCTGAAAACCCGGACCGCGGGGGGAGGTCCGAAAGGTGAGTTGGACCGGCCGTTCCCAGGCGTCCCCGGATTCCTGGGTATGCCGGTAGAGCCCCCGTTCCTCGCCATAAAGATCTTCGTTCTTCAGGTTCAAAAACAGATGGGGAAGGGTCTCGAGGGCCTCTTGCAGTCGTTGTTCAGTTTTGGCGGCCCCATCAGCCGGCACCGACATCCGGTACCAGGCAGGTGCTTCCCAGCCGTCTTCGCGCCCCCAGGTCGAGGGCAATCCCGCCCCGTCTTGTCGCAGAATCTCGGCGACCGAGAACACCGAGGTCGGCGGGGGAGGAGGCGGCGCCTCGGCCCCGGACCGGAGTACTAGAACGACTGCCACGAGGATCAGGGAGAGAAGATCGCGGGGGTATCGGCGCACTTAAGGACCATGGGCTGCTCCGGCCCGAAAGGCACGCCTCGAAGGGTCATAGAGATTTCAGCCTATTGACTCAATTTTTTGACACCTTGTGGGATTGGCGTGGCGGAGGGGCATGAGGTCGGCGACCCCCAAAGGGTGACACCGGCTAAGAGAAGGGATACCGATGGAGCCATCGAGCTCCCTGGTAAGGACCGATCTCCGAGCGGGCTGGCCCTGCGGTGGTCCATGTCTGCAGACGTGGCGCTTTCGGAGAAATCGCCCCACCTCGGAGGTTCCCGGGTGAGGCTGAGTTTGTGGTAGGACTCCAGGATGTAGCCCAATGACCTCCGAGGGAGGGACCGATCTTCGAGCGGTCCGTCTAAGGGCGCTAGAAAACCTGCAGACTTGCGATCGCAGTTTAGGGCCGGAAACGGCGCTTTCAGAGAGATCTCCCGACCTAGGGAGCGTGTCGGAGGAGTTGCGAGTCGATCGGCGATTGCCTCGACAGGGGGCAGGGTGGGGGCGAGTTTCCACTCACATGACCGTTTGGGACACCTTGTCGTGGATCACCGAGACGCTTCAATCTGCCGGCATCGAGTCCGGAGAAATCGAGGCGTGCTGGATGCTGTGGCAATTAACCGGGTCCAGTCCGGTTCAGTTGCGTTTGCGAGGTGACTTATTGGTTTCTTGTGAGCACCGGCAACAGTTGGAGACTTGGGTGCGACGCCGCTGCCAGCGGGAGCCGCTGCAACACATCTTGGGCACGGCTCCGTTTCTCGAATGGGAGATTGAGGTCTCCGGTGATGTTCTGGTGCCAAGGCCCGAGACCGAGGTACTGGCCTTGAAGGCTCGGGATTGGCTCCGACAGCGGGCCGGTGGCATTACGGGTTGCGCCTTGAAGGTTCTCGATATCGGCACGGGATCCGGTTGCCTGGCGATGGCCCTGGCCGGCATTCCAGGGGTATCCGTCCAAGCGATCGATGTATCAGAAGCGGCCTTGCGAATTGCCCGATCTAATGCGGCTCGGCTTGGATTCAACGGCATTGATTTTTTACATCGCGACCTGAGGAGTCTCGGCGCGACTGAGTTCCACAATCTGGACCTGATCGTGTCCAACCCCCCGTACATTCCCACCGACGAAATCTCTCGATTGGATCCCGAGGTGCGCGACCATGATCCCCGACTGGCCCTGGACGGTGGGGCCGACGGTTTGGAGTTCTACCGCATCTTAGCCCGGTTGGGTCAGCATTGGTTGAGCGCCTCGGGTTGTCTCCTGTTGGAGTTCGGGGACGGGCAGGCTCCGGCCCTGATCCGGCTCTTTACCGAAGAGGGTTGGGGCGAGATTTCAGCAGAGAAAGACTTGAGCGGGCGCGAGCGGATTCTCATCGTCCATGCATCGGCCGCCCGTGAGATCTAAATCCACCAACCCACGCGGGCATCTCCGGTTCCTCAATCCATGGATAGTTTTTTGATCGAAGGCGGACTCCCCCTCAACGGAGAAGTGACCATCAGCGGCTCGAAGAACGCTGTGCTGCCCATTCTTGCGGCAACGTTGCTCACCTCCGAAACTTGCATCATCCGTCGGGTGCCCGACCTGAGCGACGTCGGTTTCATGCTTAAGATCCTCGAGTCCCTCGGAGCCGAGGTGACTCAGGACGGCAGCACCTTGACCATCCGAGCCGCAAACATCTCCGGCCGCGGTGATTACGAATTGATCCGCAAGATGCGGGGATCGATCTGCATCCTGGGTCCGCTCTTGGCACGCCTGAAGGAGGCCGTGGTGTCGTTGCCCGGCGGCTGCGTGATTGGCACGCGCCCCATCGACCTGCACCTCAAGGGGTTGCGGGGTCTGGGTGCCCAGGTTGAGGTTGAAGCTGGCTATGTGCGGGTGCATGCCTCGCGTTTAGAAGGGCAGATGATTTTCCTCGGCGGTCGCGTGGGTCCCACGGTTTTAGGAACAGCCAACTTGATGATGGCCGCCACGCTGGCCGTCGGCATCACCGTCATCGAGAGCGCCGCCTGCGAGCCCGAAGTGGTGGATCTGGCCGACTTCCTCATTTCCATGGGAGCGAAGATCACCGGCGCGGGCAGTCCGACGATCACCATTCACGGGGTGAAGGAGCTCCACGGTGCCGATCACGAAGTCATCGCTGACCGTATCGAGGCGGGAACCTTCGCCGCCGTGGCTGCGGCGACGGGCGGTGAAGTCATCTTGCGCGGGGCCCGCGCCGATCACCTCGGGGCGGTCCTCGACAAGCTCCAAGAGGCCGGTGCAGAGATTCGCCGGGGGGCTGGAATGCTGACAGTCCGGGGTACGGGTTCCATCAAGCCCATCGACATCACCACGATGCCGTACAGCGGCTTCCCCACCGACATGCAGGCCCAACTAATGGCCTTGGCCTGTCAGGCTCCGGGGACGAGCATTATCACCGAGCGCATCTTCGAGTCGCGATTCATGCATGCCTCAGAACTCATGCGTCTGGGTGCAGATATTGCCATCGAGGGCCCCAGTGCCATCGTCAAAGGAGGGCGACCTCTGAGTGGTGCTCCGGTGATGGCCTCCGATCTTCGGGCTTCGGCGGCGCTGGTGATCGCTGGGCTTGCAGCCAAGGGCAGCACTCAAGTTCACCGAGTTTATCATCTGGATCGCGGCTATGAGCGGATGGAGCTGAAACTCCAGAAGCTTGGGGCTCGGATTCAGAGAATACCTGGGGAGTAAGTGGCGGATCTTCGGGGGTGGGTGTTGAAGTGTGTGCTCCATGAAATTCGTGCTGCTATTTTTGTTGGTGGCCACGGTGGGATTCGGTGTTTACCGGATCTCGCTGGTCTACCGTTCGATACCCTCGGACGAGCAGGCCCGAGAACAGGCCCGGGAGAACGCTGCCCCAGTGGTGGGCGATGAATCCCTGCCCGCCCTGTCACCGCCGTTAGAAGCCTCGTTGGCGATCGCCACGCAGGCCGGTCCGCAGGCGCTCCGTCAATGGCTCAACCAGAATGGGGCATGGGTTCCCGAGCCCCGATTATCGGCTATCCAATTGGACTACGCGCAAATGCTGGTCCGCAACAACCCGGCCGAGGCCCGTCGGCTTTACGCCGCGGTGAAGGCACGAACGCCGGCCAACTCACCCTTGGCTTCCCGACTGAAGCAGCTTTCCCGAACGTTTGAGTGATTCCATGGACATTGTTTTCAACTGCCCCCACTGCGGCCTCGGTCTCGAGGTCGACCAAGACGCCGCCGGTCAGCAATTCGACTGCCCGACCTGCCAAAAGTCGGTGACCGTGCCGAATGGCAGTTAGATAGCGACCAATGTTTTTGGGGTGTTCTGAGGTGAGGTGGGCTTGCGGTAGCGGTTCTGGTGGCGGATTTCTTGAAAATCCCGTCGGTGGCAATTGAGAAGTTGGTAGGGCTTTGGTCTTCGTTTCAGGGCTCTGG
>CAMDDW010000011.1:0-62083 GCA_945893185.1 Akkermansia muciniphila
AGCTCCTCCTCGCCAGAGCCTCATCAGCGAGCGGAGGCCCGATCTCGCAGAGCCCACACACACGCACCAGCGAAAGCGGGATCGGGCTGGAGCGAGCCTTGGAGGCGATCACCAACACCCCTCGCGCATCGCGCGAAAGCTCCTCCTCGCCGGAGCCTCCTCAGCGAGCGCAGGACCGATCCCGCGGAGCGCCAAAATACGCCAAGCGGAGCGGGATCGGTCCGCAGCGAGCCTTGGAGGCGATCACCATCACCCCTCGCGCACCGCGCAAAAGCTCCTCCTCGCCGGAGCCTCCTCAGCGAGCGCAGGACCGATCCCGCAGAGCACCAAAATACGCCAAGCGGAGCGGGATCGGTCCGCAGCGAGCCTTGGAGGCGATCACCAAAAACCCTCGCGCATCGCGCGAAAGCCCAATCCTTCCCAGAGCCTCCTCAGCGAGCGCAGGACCGATCCCGCGGAGCCCAAAAACACGTACCAGCGGCAGCAGTCCTCTTACAGGCTCTTAACAATTCTCCTGATTCCGCCCATCAACGCTTAACACAGCGGGTGTTTATTGAGGTCGAAACAAGGGCAGACCCACTGCCCGAAAAAAACAAAACAACAAACAGACACACCTATGAAACTCATCCACAAGACCCTCCTCCTGGCCACCGCTGCCGCCGCCCTGAGCCTCGCCGCAGCCGACACGAACTCCAACCCTCCGGCCCGGCCCGAAGGTCACGGACGCCCAGTGCCCCCCATCATCGCCGCCCTCGACGCCAACGGCGACGGCATCCTCGACGCAGTAGAAATTTCCAATGCGGTCGCAGCCCTCACAAAGCTGGATGTTAACGGCGACGGAAACCTCAGCATGGATGAACTCCGCCCAGCCCGGCCTGAAGGCGGACCTGGCGCCCGTGGCGATCGCGAACACCGCGGCGGACCGGGCGGACCCGGCGGCAAAGACGCAGGCAAGCGCCGCGGCCCCGGTGGACCCGGCGGACCCGGTGGTCCGAATGGTGGACCTGAAGGCCATGGCCGCGGACACCACCCGGAAGCCAACGCCGCCGAGTAACCAACCACCGTAAACCCGAAGAGGGCAGGACTCTCACCAACACGCAAACTCTAATCACAACGAGCGTGGCCACCAAAACCAGGTGACCACGCTTCTTTTTTGATAATCAACTCCCACGATTAAACAGTTGAATTCCCCTAGAAAATGCGAAATTAATTTTTATTTAGTATTTAAATATTAAATAAATAACTATAAATTATTAAAGACTAACCGCGAGTGATTCCTTAATTAATTATATGTGTTTGGATCAAAAACGCAGACAACGGGTCGATCTTCGGACCCTTCACCCTCGACGAAATCCGCTCGCAAATCCAAGCCGGCACAGCCACCTGGAATGATCAAGTCCACGAAGACACAGGTTCGGAAGGACAATTGCTTAACAGCAGCGCCGATTGGATTCCGATCTCCACACTGTGCCCCCCCGACAACCTCCACCGGCCACCCACCCAGTCTCAGCATTCCAAGGCCGAACCGAAATTGTCGGGCCCAGAACACCTCAAAGCCTTGAGGCGGAACACCTGTTATCCTCAGGCACGAAGGCTCATCCAACTCATCGCCACAGTAGCCCTCACCCTCAACGCGATTTTCCTTATAATGAGCGTTTTTGTAACCCTTTCAAATCAGGGGATCCAAAGGATTGCCGCAGGCGGTGGGTTGATCGTGACATCAAATACCGCCAACCCTCTGTCGGGTGTTGTCGTGAGTATCGTGGCCGGATTTCTGATCCTTTTGCTGCGCCACGGACTGCTGATGTTGGTAGACATCGTCGACACGATTATTCGACGCAGTACCCTCCCTCGAAACAGTCCGCAATAAGTCGGCACACACGCCGACACCCTTCCCCTCCTGCCACCTGACCCGACCCTGCATCAGGAATTCCCCAAGACTTTATTGGCAGTCAAACCGGACCGTTCCGTTGCAACGCAATCACCGCGTTTTCTTTTTTCCACCCCAGACCACTTCCGAATTCGCGGGCGAGGAAAGAACCCGAATGGAACCATTGAATTGGCTCCGTCGTGCTTGTGAGGTCTTCTTTCAAAATGGCTTCGTTGGTCAAGTCGGGACCGCTGATTTCCCAGCGGCGGGCACCTCGATTTTGAAAATCCCGGTTGCCGCCCTTAGCATCGGAAGGTATCGCCAATATCAAGGGTAGCCCCTCTGTCTCATCCCCGCGGGGAGGGCAGCGGTTGAATGGATTCTCTCGATGCTCGCATCGAGTTTATCGATTCGGCCCACGGATCCGTGTCGGTCAATCTTTAGCATCATGAACTCCTCGACTGGCTTCCTGCTATTCCTCCTAGCTCTCCTGTCGCTCGGGACCTCCGCGACCGCCCAGGAACCCCGCTCCATCCCTCCGGCCTTGCGCGAGTGGGAATCCTGGGCCACCTGGAACGACCCGCACCGCTTCTGCCCGACACCCTATTCGGATACGAAAACCCACCGGTGCTTCTGGCCCTCCCGACTGGACCTTCAGGTGACCAACTCCAGCGGGAGTTTTGCCCTGTCGGTGATGGCCTTCCATGAAACGTGGATCCCCCTGCCCGGAAGTTCCGATGTCTGGCCTCAGGACGTACAGGCCGGCGGCAGACCGATCGTCGTGGTCGAACGGGACGGAGTTCCTTCAGTGCGAGTTGTGGCCGGCGACACCCGACTCGAGGGGCGCTACCGGTGGACCGAACTGCCCCAGAACCTCCGGATTCCCGCCTCGCTCGGAATCCTCGCACTCAGTCGAGATGGCAAGGTAGTGGAGAACCCTGCCTGGGATGCCCAAGGACTGCTCTGGCTCCGGCGTGATGGCACGACCGAAACCACCGAGCGCAATTTTCTGGGTGTGAAACTCTTCTCGGTCCTCGAGGACGGGATTCCCCTGTGGTGGCGCCAGGAGGTGGAATTGACCGTCGCGGGCAAGAGCCGTGAGGAAGACTTGGGGACCCTGCTGCCCGAAGGATGGAAACTGGCGGCGATCCAGTCGCCTATTCCCGTGAGCGTGGATGATTCAGGACACGCCAAGGCTCAAGTGCGGGCCGGCACGTGGACCTTCCGCCTCGACGCCTTCCGTTTGGACAATCCCCGGGAAATCCAGTTCGCCCGCGGAACCCGCAAGCCCGTGGCCGACGAGTTGGTCGCGTTCCGAGCCCGTCCTGATTTCCGAGTGATGGAGTTCGTCGGCCCTCCGGCCATTGATCCGTCCCAAAGCTATTTTCCCAAAGCATGGCAGGGGCTTCCCGTGTACCGCTGGGATGTCGCCACGACCCTCAAACTGGTGGAACGCATGCGCGGCATGGGAACCCAGAAGCCCGCGGGCCTGAGCATCGTGCGGGAGCTATGGCTCGACGAGGGCGGACAGGGCCTGACCTTTCAGGACCACATTTCCGGGCAAATGCAGCAGGTCTGGCGTCTCGATGCGGCCGAAGGCCAGGAGTTGGGATCGGTGCGCAGCGGTGGCGAAGGTCAACTCATCACCCGCAATCCGGAGAATGGGGCCATCGGTGTCGAACTCCGCTCCCGGAATGTCGACGTAGAAGCCATCGGTCGGTTGTCCCACCCGACTTCCTTGCCGGCGACGGGATGGCGCTCGGATGCGGAATCGGTTCGAGTGCAGTTGCACCTGCCGCCCGGCTGGAGACTCTTCGCCCTCTTCGGGGCCGATTGGGTCCACGGTGATTGGCTCACCGCGTGGACGCTGCTGGATTTGTTCCTGCTGCTCATCTTCACCTTGGCGGTCTTCCGGATCCGGGGTTGGGCCACCGCGCTCCTGGCCTTCGTGGCCTTCGGTCTCTCGTACCATGAGCACGGCGCACCCAAGTTCTTGTGGCTCATCCTCTTGGTGCCCATCGCTCTCGAACCCCATATCCCTCAAGGCCTAGGACGGCGTTTGCTGCGCATCGCACAGGTGCTTTCTGTCGGCACGTTGCTCTTCTTCCTCGTTCCCTTCCTGACGCGGCAAATCCAGCAGGCCTTGTACCCGCAACTCGAAAGGACCGAAGTCACACCCACGCCCATCCCCGGCGAGACGGTCGACGGCCTCAACGCTGCAGCGGTGGCGAACAACGCTGGTTTGCCCCGGCGTGCGGGGGCTTTATCGAAGGAGCTAATACAACGTTACGGAATGACCACGACGGCTTCGACCGCGTCCGATTCCCCGGCTGCCCCAGCCCAGTCGCATGCGGCGTTCGAGAACCTCCGACAAGACGTCAAGGCACGGATCCAAACGGGCCCCGGGTTGCCGGAATGGACCTGGCGCTCGGTCAGCTTCGGATGGAATGGCCCGGTCCAAGGTTCGCAGCGGTTGCACCCAGTGCTCATCCCGCAATCGGTCGAACGGCTGCTCACCCTCCTTCGAACCGTCCTGCTGCTGGCCCTCGGTGCCACGCTGTTGAGGCAGGGTCGATCGGGGCAATCTGAGTCCCGTACCACGAATCCGCCGGTCCCCATGGCCACCATGGCCACACCAGCGGCTACAACAGTAGCCATCACCGCGGCCTTGTGGCTGGCCTCGACCGTTTTCACCAGCACGTCCTTGCAGGCTGCCGAGGCTCCGGTGCGGGTGAACCCACCGAGCCGGGCACCGGTCCAGGCACCTATCCAGCAATTGGCCGCTGCTCCGGTGGCGGCACCAACGACCCCAGCCGGGATTCCGGACGCGACCACCCTGGAAACCCTTCGACGGCGGTTGTTGGAGAAACCGGACGCCTTTCCGAATGCGGCCAGCATTTCGGCTGTCGCCATGAAACTCAGCGGCCAACAACTCCTGATGGACGTCGAAGTCCACTGCGCCGCCGAGACGGCCGTCCCATTGCCTGGACGCCTTCCGGCCTATTCCCCGCTCTCGGTGGTCGTCAACGGGCGGTGGGCTGCCGCACTGCGTCGAGACGATGGCTACCTGTGGACCGTGCTGCCTCCTGGTGTCCATCGGGTCCGCGTGGAGGCCTTGCTGTCCAACACCGGCGACTGGGAATGGAGCTACCTGCTCAAGCCGCGTCAGGTGTCCATCGATGCCCCAGACTGGACCGTAGTTGGAGTCCGTGCCGATGGGGTCCCGGAGCAACAAATCTTCTTCTCGCCAAAACAGAAAGTAGCCGCAGCGGCCGCAACGTATGATCGACAAGATCTCCAGCCGATCGTGGCCGTGGAACGCCGTCTGGAGCTGGGCTTGCAGTGGCAAATCCGAACTGTGATCCAACGCCTTTCGCCCTTGGGCAAGGCGGTGTCGATGCGCATCCCCCTGTTGCCCGGCGAGAACGTCTTGTCGCAAGGACGGGTCGTGCAAGACGGCGGCATGGAGGTCCGCCTCGGGGCGCAAGACACTGCGTTTTCGTGGGACAGCAGCCTGGCCCCGGTGGAGACGCTTACCTTAACCACCCGCCCCACCGACACTTGGATCGAACGCTGGCACCTGGTCGCCTCACCGGTGTGGAACGTGTCGCTGTCTGGCTTGGCTCCGGTCTTTGAATCCGGCAACACCCAACTGGAGCCCGTCTGGCAACCGTGGCCCGGAGAGACCGTGAACCTGAAGGTCCACCGGCCAGAGGCCATCGCTGGGGCCACAGTGACCCTGAATCGAGCGATCCACGAAGTGACTCTCGGGCAACGCCAACGCCTTTCCACCCTTCATCTGTCCATCCGCTGCAGCCTTGGCGAGGACTTCCTCATCGAGTTGCCCGCCGAGGCCGATATCACACGGCTCACCCACTTCGGTCAGGAAATCCCCGTCCGTCGGGAGGGCTCGAAGTTGGTGATCCCACTGCGGCCCGGCGAGCAGCTGCTTTCGGTCGGTTGGAAAGAAAATCTGCCGCTGGGTTTCCAAGCCAACAATGGCGCCGTGCGTTTGCCGGTCGAGAGCGCCAACATCCAGAGTTCACTGGGTGTCGGCGAAGATCGCTGGGTCTTGTGGGCCTCGGGTCCCCGACGCGGACCCGCCGTGCGTTTCTGGGTGATTTTACTGACCTCCCTCCTCACGGCTCTCGCACTGGGTCGCATCCCAAAGTCTCCGCTGCGCTCGCTGCAGTGGATGCTTCTGATGATCGGTCTGACCCAGGTGCCGCTTTGGGCTGCCTTCACGGTGATCGGCTGGTTTTTCCTGCTGCAATGGCGTGGGCATGAGCGGTTCCAGACGTTGCACTGGATGGAGTACAATGCCTCCCAGGTGGGACTGGTGGCGCTGACGGCCACGGCTCTGGGCATCCTCCTCTTTGCGGTCAGTGCCGGACTCTTGGGCAACCCAAAGATGTTCATCCTCGGCAACGGTTCCACCAGCACCCTCCTCCGCTGGTTCCAAGCCAGAAGCGAAGGCACCTCCCTGCCGATGTGCAGCTGCGTCTCGGTGTCCATCTGGTGGTACCGGTTCGTGATGCTGCTCTGGGCGCTGTGGTTGGCGATCTCCGTGCTGGGTTGGCTCGGGTCGGCTTGGAAGAGCTTCGCCTCCGGAGGATTCTTCCGACAACCGACTCACCCATCCCTCACGGCAACCATTCTGCCGCCCCCGACGATACCGCCGCTCGAGACGTCGCCACTCGAAAAGGCCTCGCCGGTTTCTACGCCTCCTTCGAAAGGGAACGAAAATTGAAGTGGCCACTGTCACGAGGCGGCACTGCCCGGATGTGAGCCCACGGATCAACCCACCGCGTCGGCCCTTCACTTCCGCGGAGCCATCGAAGCCTCACGGGCCGCCTTGAATTCACTGCCCCTATTCCACTGCGGAGTGCGACGGTCTTCGGCCAGACGCCAGAGAATGTCGTAATACAAGCGTAGGTCCTCGGCGGCCCCGCTGAGGTCCCAGTCGGGTTTCACCTGATCGCTGACCTTGTGGTAATCGCGCTCGATGTACTCATTGACCTTGGCTTCGCCATATCCGGTCGGCTTGCCGAGGTAGTCATCACCGGCCTTGATGTACAACGCCGGCACACCGCCCTTCATCAGCTCGAAATGATCGCTGCGGTAGAAGCCACCGCGTTCCGGATGCGCATCCGGCAAGACCACCCGACCCCGGGACTTGGCCACGGAATCCAGGACGGCATCGATCGTTGAAGCACCCCGGCCGATTTGGCGAAGGTCCCGGGTCCGGCCCCACTGGTTAGCCCCATCCATATTGAGGTTGGCCACCGTCTTGGCCAATGGGTACACCGGCTGCGCCACATAATGCGCCGCGCCCAAGAGCCCCTGCTCCTCGGCCGTCACCGAGAGAAATAGCATGGAGCGTTTCGGCGCCTTGGGGGCGGTTCCAAACGCCTCGGCCAGTTCCAAAAGGCCGGCCGTTCCGATCGCATTGTCCGCGGCCCCGTTAAAGATCTGGTCGCCCTCGAGGCTCGCGTTGCGGCCCAAGTGATCCCAGTGCGCGGTGACCACAACCCACTCGTCGCGGAGCTTAGGATCGCGCCCCCGAACCATCCCGAGCACGTTCTTGGATTTCAGCGAGCGGGACTCATTGTGTGCGGTGAAAGCGGCCTTTTGCTTCAAGGTCACCGGTCGAAAACCGGGCTTCCTGGCAGCCTCCTTCATGGCCTCATAGGTGGTGCCATTGGCTGCGAAGAGCTTTTGTGCCCGCTCCAGACTGATCCAGCCCGCGATGTCACTCCGAGGGGAGTGATTGGACTCCAAATCGAAGCGCTCACGACCCCAAGAGTTGATCACCACGAACCACGGATACGCCGCCGGAGCCGTCTCATGGATAATCAACACCGCAGCCGCACCCCGGCGACTTGCCTCCTCGAACTTGTAAGTCCAACGGCCGTAATAAGTCATAGCCTTGCCACCGAACCACTTCGGATCGAGTTGGTCGGGCTTGGCCGGATCGGGAATCGGCGGATCATTGATGAGGACGACGATCGTCTTGCCCCGCACATCCACATCACGGAAGTCATTCCATCCGTACTCCGGAGCGTGGATCCCGTAACCCATGAAGAGCACATCGCTTTCCGGCACCGCCACATCGCCACCCAGACGAGGGCTCCAGGCCACATAATCCTGAGGCCCCACCAGTGCTTCCCCGCCCAGGTGGAACTGCACCGAAGACTTCACCCCCACGATAGGAACATCCTGCGTCCAGGATCCATCAGGCATCCCTGGCTGAAGGCCCGCGCGGCGGAACTGCTGCACCAAATAACCCACCGTCTTGACCTCACCCGGAGTACCCGGACCACGCCCCTCGAACTCATCGCTCGCCAGCACCCGAGTGTGTTCGAGAATTTGTGTCGAGTGGATGGAAGCCGCTCCCCGCAGATTGGCCGCACGCCCCTGACCCAACAACAACACCCACAGCGGCAAAGTCATCACCGCCACCCGAAGCCTCCATAGAATCGACAGCATGGTGGTGTCATGGAAATCACAACTCGCCCCTGAAGCAACCCTCCCTGCAATTAATGTCCTAACTCTTTTGAAAATGTCCCCAGGTAGATTCAACAAGAAGGACCCCTCGGAGCCGATCCCAAGGAACCCCACCACCCTCACACCACCCGCGCACCACCCGCGCACCACCGCCCTCCGACGACCACACACAATCAACCAATACCCCTTTGGACCGACCGCGCCCCTGAGACTTCGCCCAGCCGCAGCGCAGCGGGATCGGGCCGGAGCAAGCATTGGAAGCGATCAAACCCTCCCTCGCGCACAGCGCGAAAAGCCCATCCTTTCCAGAGCTTCCCTGCGCGCGCTGGCCCGGTCCCGCGGAGCCCCTGCCACGACAACAACAGAGTAGAGAGTGTCCCCTTTTGTGTAAATAGGTGGGACCGACCCCGGCAGTTTCGCGGAGCCACCAGCGGAGCGGGACCGGGCCGGAGCAAGCATTGGAAGCGATCAAACCCTCCCTCGCGCACAGCGCGAAAGCTCCTCCTCCCCCGAGTTTCCCTGCGCGCGCAGGACCGGTCCCGCGGAGCCCCTGCCACGACAACAACAGAGTAGAGAGTGTCCCCTTTTGTGTAAATAGGTGGGACCGACCCTGACGGATTTGGTATTTCTTTTATCAGAGTCATTAGACGAATATACCGCTGTTAGAGAGCCAAAACCCTTCGAAAGTATTACAATGACTTTGAACGAAGACCCCCTTTGGAAACGGTTGGTCGCTTTTGAATTAGATAACATCGGCGACGCGCTGACGTTCACAGAACGACTGGCCCGTGAGAACGGTTGGCACCTCGGATTCGCCCGACGGGTTATCGAAGAATACCGACGCTTCCTCTACCTCGCCTTGCGGGCCGGCCACTCGGTCACCCCGTCCGATGAGGTCGACCAGGCTTGGCACCTGCATCTAGTCTATAGCCGCTCCTACTGGGACGAACTTTGCACCCAGGTGCTGCAACATCGGTTGCACCACGGACCCACCCGGGGCGGCCTCGCCGAAGACGACCGATTCCTGGAAAATTATGAGGCTACCCGCGCCAGCTATCGCCGGTGTTTCAACTCTGAACCCCCGGCCGACATTTGGCCTAAGCCCGAAGTGCGCTTCGCTCCTCAGGCCCGCTGGCAACGGGTGAACCTGTCGGAGTGCTGGTTCCTGCCCAAGCGCGCCCTGCAACGAACAGGCATCGGCCTGCTGGGGATTCTCGGACTCTCCGGCGCAGCGGTCGGCTGTTCGGAGGTCAACGGCGAGGCACTGATCGGCAATGGTCTGTTCGTCATGGCCTCCCTCTTTGTGGTGGCCGCAGGGTTGGGTTGGCTCATGTTCCGCACCGCCCGCGGCGGCGACTCCGGCAGCAATTCCGCCTCCAAGCACGGTGCAGACGGTTGCGGAAGCGGAGGCATCGGAAGCGGTTGCGCAGCCGATTCGAGCGGCGGACATCACGGCCATTCGGACGGCTCGTCGGACAGCGGTTCCTCAGGGTGTGGATCCTCGGGCTGCGGAGGTGGCGGAGGGTGTGGCGGGGAATAGTCGCGCCTGAAAACCTTCACCACTTCAGCGGCTGTCAGCACCGTTCCGGAACCCACTGAAAATTGCCGGTTTGAAATCTACGGTTTTGCCAGGTTCTTACGGACGTTTTCTTCCGAGAGGAGCGCCCGCGTTTCTTCCTTCTTCCGATGGAGGCCCAATGCGTTCAGGGCCCAACAGACCTGATCCGGATTCGCTTCGACAATTTACAAGCCGATGCCGGATCGATGATCCGTTGAGTTTCTGGGGACGGTGATTTTCAAACTGGCGCATTTAATCGGTTTTCACACCGTCACTGACAAGCGGCTTGCCCGAAGGCTCATCCGTATTCCCTAAATAACACTCGGAGCCCGGGGAGAACGGTTCACTCCGGGCGCCACTCGCCTTCTGGACCCGCCGGCATCGCCTCTTCCTACGGGGGATCGGCGGTCAACCCTCCCAACCAACAGACACTGTCCATCCTATTACAGACCAACGGTCTTGGCCTTGGTTTTGGCCTTGGTTTTGGTCTCGATGGGGTTCGGATTTAAACGCCGGCCCTTCAAAGGCTTGCCAGAGCGGGCGACTGTTCAGAATCGTTCTCGCTGAACGACTCAATTCCCGTCGCGCTGTTGGGCCTGATCAAAGGCGTCAGCCAAGGCGTTCCAACCGCCGGCATTGGGTTCGATGGAAGGCCGCGCTGCCGGCCGATGAGGAGGACGCCCACCACCGGATTGGGGAGCCCGCGGGGCATTGGGTGCGGTGCGCTGCTCGCGCTCAACACCGATTTGCGGATTGGCCTTCATGGAGAGGGCAATGCGCTTACGGGGCAGGTCTACCTCGGTCACCGTCACCCGAACCTTCTGACCCACCTTCACCACCTCGGACGGATCCTTCACGAAGCGGTCTGCTAACTGACTGACGTGAACCAGTCCATCCTGGTGCACACCCACATCCACAAATGCTCCGAAGGCGGTCACATTGGTCACGATACCCGGCAGCTTCATGCCCGGCTGAAGGTGTTCGAGTTTCTCAACACCTTCCTGAAAAGCGAACACCTCGAAGCCTTGGCGGGGATCGCGTCCGGGCCTGGCCAACTCCTCCAGAATGTCCTTCAGCGTCGGCAAACCCACTTCGGTGGTGACGTACTTCTCCGGATGGATCTTGCCGCGAAGCCCCCCGTCACGCACCAGATCGCTCACGGCGCACCCAAGATCACTGGCCATGGCATCGACCAATTCGTAGCGCTCCGGATGAACCGCGCTGGAATCCAGAGGGTTTTCAGCCTCATGAATGCGGAGAAATCCGGCGCATTGCTCGAAGGCCTTCGGACCCAGGCGGGATACCTTGAGCAACTCCTTGCGGGAGCGAAACGGCCCGTGCTCGTTGCGATGGCTGACAATGTTGGCCGCCAGCGATGGACCCAGACCGGACACATAGCTGAGCAATTGCTTGCTGGCGGTGTTCAGTTCGACACCCACCCGATTTACACACGACACGACCACGTCATCCAGACCGCGCTGGAGGGCATTGGGATCCACATCGTGCTGATACTGGCCGACACCAATGGACTTCGGATCGAGCTTGACCAATTCAGCCAGCGGATCCATCAGGCGACGACCAATGCTCACCGAGCCCCGGACAGTCAGGTCCTGATCAGGGAATTCTTCACGGGCCACCTCGCTCGCCGAATAAATCGAGGCGCCGCTCTCGTTCACGAGGACAACAGGGATGTTCGCCGCCAAGTGCAGGGATCGAATGAACTGCTCCGTCTCGCGGCTGGCCGTTCCGTTGCCGATGGCGATGGCCTCGATCCCAAACCGCGTCACAAACTCTCGAACCTTCTCTCCCGCCTGCGCTACCTGCTGTGCTCCACCAGCGGTGGCGTAGATGACATCCTGATGCAGCAGCTTGCCCTGGCGATCGAGCACCACCGTCTTGCAGCCCGTCCGGAATCCGGGGTCCAGAGCGAGCACGTTCTTCTGGCCGAGAGCCGGTGCCAGCAGCAGTTCCCGAAGGTTTTCGGAGAACACTCGAATTGCTTCCAAATCCGCCCGTTTCTTGGACTCAATGCGCACCTCGGCCTCGATGGAGAATCCCACCAGGCGCTTAAAGCTGTCCACGGCCGCCAGGCGCACCTGCTCGGCTCCGGGTGTGCCACGGGCCTTAACGAAGAGCCCCTCGAGGATGGCGATCGCCGACTCTTCTAGGGGCGTGATGCGAACCAGCAGCACCTCCTCCTCTTCACCCCGGCGCATGGCCAACATCCGGTGACTGGGAATTTTGGAGACGGGCTCGGTCCAGTCGAAGTAGTCCTTAAATTTGGCCCCTTCGGTTTCCTTGCCCGTCATCACTTTGGATCGTACCTGGGCCGATTCCCAATAGAGCTCCCGAAGACGAGAGCGCGTACTGGCATCCTCGCTGAAACGCTCGGCGAGAATATCCCGAGCACCGGCCAAGGCCGCCGCCACGTCAGGTACTAATTTCTCAGCACTCACGAACGCCACCGCAACGGCCAGTGGATCGACCGTGGCCTGTTCGTTGAAAAGCTGCTCGGCCAACGGTTCCAAGCCCGCTTCCTTGGCAATAGTCGCGCGAGTACGGCGCTTCGGGCGGAACGGGGCGTACAAGTCTTCGAGGGCGGAGAGGGTATCGGCCCCTTCCACGGCAGCCTTCAAGACTTCGCTCAGCAATTGCCGCTCGGCCAACGATTTCAAAATCGCTTCACGGCGCTGTTCCAATTCAGTGAGTTGGGCCAACCGGTCGCGAATGGATGTGATGGCCACCTCATCCAGGCTTCCAGTCACTTCCTTTCGATATCGGGCGATAAAGGGCACGGTCGCACTCTCACCCAGCAGGCGAGCGGTGGCCGAAACCTTGGTGGCCGGCAGGTTCAACTCGGCAGCGATGCGGGTGATGAATTGATCAAGCATGACGTCAGCGGGGGGCGCTGTTTAGAGCCTCCCCTCATTTCAGGAAAGCTCCGTGTTCTCCCAATTTCGTGATTCCTTCGTTTTCCGTTGTTGGTCTCCTCTTCGGCATGACTCGTCTGCGGAAACCTTTGGAGCGATGTGCGAAGTTCGCAGCCATCCTTGTTCTGGCTGCGCTAGGAGCACTGCCGGTGCCTGCCCTCGAGCGGGAACGACTCTTCGGGCCTGAGATGAAGACCGGCGACTACAAGCACCCGGCGAGCTTCACCGAACTGCACAACGGCGACCTCTTCGTGGTCTTTTTCAGCGGCCGGGGCGAGTACAAGGACAACCAGGCGGCTGTCTTCGGTTCGCGCCTGAAAGCAGGCATGGGTCGATGGTCGAAACCGGTGTCCATCGCCAGCAACCCCTTCCACGCGCTGGGCAATGCGGTGATCTGGGAGGCTCCCGACCGCGTGGTTTGGCTCTTTTACGTGACCCGCTACGGAGAGCTTTGGAGCGACTCGCGCATCACGGCGAAAATTTCTCGCGATGGGGCCAAGACGTGGTCCGAACCCTTCCAGGTGACCTTCGAGGCCGGCACCATGGTTCGCAACCGACCTGTCCTGCTGACAGACGGCCAGTGGTTGCTGCCGGTGTATCAAGAAATCGGTACCGACCCGGAGCTGGATGACCCGCGTAACCGTTCCTTCTTTCTCCGATACGATCCGAGCAAAAAGACTTGGACCGAGAGCAACCGCATTGGTTCTCGCCTAGGCAACATCCAGCCCGCACCGGCAGTCCTCCAAGGCGATCACCTGGTGGCTTTCTGTCGGCGAGGCGGGGACTACGAGGGCCGTCCGGACGGTTGGATGGTACGCACCGAGTCGCGGGACGGCGGACGCACCTGGAGCGAGGGCACCGACAGCGCGCTGCCCAATCCCAATGCCGCCGTGGATTTCTTGAGGCTGAACTCCGGACATCACCTGCTGGTCTACAATCACAGCTTCACGAACCGGACCCCACTGACAGCCGCCGTGTCGGTGGATGGCGCGAAGACCTTTTCACGACGCCTCGACTTGGAGACCGATCCGAAGGGCGACTTTGGCTATCCCACCGCCCTTCAGACGCGGGATGGAAAAATTCATGTCCTTTATACCAGCGACGAGCGGACGGTGGTGCGCCGGATCGTGCTGACGGAGGCCGATTTAAAATCGAGAGAAACGGCACGTTAAAAGGGGCGGGCCGTACGGACGACACGCCGTGTCCAACGGATTTTAAACAGTCCAAAGCGCTTCAAAATTGTTCACGGCGATGGGTCAGGCTCCCCGATCGTCTGCGAGTGAAGCGACGCTAGCGACGACAGCGCAATGATTCCGGCATTAGCCAACTCCGGCCGTTCCGTATTGCCCACCAACCGAACCAGGGCTTGTGAGGCCTCCGGATTTCGGATGCGTTCAATGGCCCAACCCAACGCGGCTTGGGCCGTGGCTGACGTGGCTGCCTCGTCATGAAGCCGAACCAACTGTTCGACCGTGGACGAACGGGCGCCGCGGGCGAGGGTGTCCACGACCGCCTCGATGAGGTCGATGTCTTGGATTTGCACCAAACTCATCGCCAGGGCCGCCATTTCATCTTCGGTGGAGAACCCTTTGAAGGCCTCCCGGAGGACTTCGGCTTCTTCAGGAGACTTCGGGTTAAGACTGGCTTGAGTCACGGCTTGGATGAGGGCTTCGACGGCAGCCGTTCCGCCCGAAGCGGCGATGCGGTCGGCCCACAGACCCTGCTCCTCAGGCGTGGCTGCCATTTCGAAGCCCTGAACCAGCGATGACAGGTCCTGCAATTCCGCATCCATCACCGATCCTGTGAGTGGAGGCTCGGAAATCGGAGAGGGCGCCCACCAGGAACTGTTGCCTCGGCTTCGCGCATCAAATCCCTCGCTTGAAAAATTCGATGCGCGAACCGAATCGGATGGATGGCTTTCCATCGCATCCCCCGACTTGTCCACATCGGCTGAATCACTCCGATCTGACCTCTCTTCGGGACCCCAAGAGCGGCGCAGTCCGAGGTTCAGCCCTACGATTAGACCCATCAAAATGAAAATGGCTTTGGTGGAGTTCATGGCATTCGAGGCAGAGCGGTCGGCGTGACACTCAGAATTACTGGGTGATCTGGAGTCCGTAGGCGCCCGTCTCGGTGCCCGAGGAGCCCCGAACAAAGATATAGTAAGTCCCCGCCGACAACTTGCGGCGGATGCGGAAGTTGGAGCCGACACCCAGGTCGTCGTCTTCGGCTACCGTCTGGCCAATGGCATCCCACAAGGTTCCCCGGGTATTCAGCGAACCGGTGCTGGTCAGCGACACGGTGGCGGCCTGGGACAAAACGAATCGGAAGACGTCTTGATCTTGGGCAACGTCGAGTCGAGCCGGGGTGGTCGAGGGTACCGCCACGCGCGTGGCCGTCGCCGGAGTGTTGCCCACGTCATCGGTGCTAGAGGTGCCGGAGCCGACGATCACGAAGTCATACGGAGACTCGTTGGCATCATTGTTGGAGAGGCTGACCGACGCCTGGTGGCGGCCTACCGTCGTCGGATCGTAGGTGATTTGGAATGCGGCCGAACGACCGGCGGCGACCGTAGACGGCACCTGGGTGGTCACTCGGAATTGAGCCGCGCCCGAACCGCTGAGCTGCACAGTCCCCAGGGTGAGCGTGGCCTTGCCGGTATTGCGAACGGAGAAGGAGGTTGAGCGGGAGTCGTTACTCAGATCGACCTCCCCGAAGTCGGTGCCATCGGTGGTCTTGGCTATCAGGGCCCCATCGGGGATGGGTGTTGAATTTAAACCCAGCAACCCGATTTCCGGAGCCCCGATTGTCACTGGCGCCGCCGTCCACTTGGCGAGGACCGTATAGGCGCCCTTCGATAAACCCGTGCCCGTCACTTTCAAGAAGTAGGTGCCTGCGGCCACATTGGTAACGATGAGGAAATTGGGAGCCCCGGCGCTGTTGTTATCTTGGGCCAGGACGGCTCCCGAAGCGTTGATTAAGGTTCCTTGGACATCGTTGGTCCCAGAACTAATAAGGTTCAGTGTCACCGATCCACTGGCTTCGAGGCGAAACCAGTCTTGGTCGCTGGTGGTTTCTAGAACGCCGCGGGTGGGTGCATTCCACGCCACCGCTGTGGCCGTGGCGGCGGTGTTGCCGTGATCGTCGGTGGCTACCGAGACCGAGGTCTCGATTTGCTGCAAGATCCACGACCGGTAGTTGATCGTGTTGCCGTAAATGCCCGGGGTGCCATCGCGACCGCAACCGTCTCCGAAACTCACCGTGCCGGCATGACGCCAACCGCCCCGACCATCGGAGACCACCAGTGGCCCGCCGCTGTCGCCCTGGCAGGTGTCCCGGCCGCCTCCGGGAACCCCGGCCGCAAGGTGGGCTTGTGACAACCCCGGATAAACCTGAGAAGCATCGGCCAAGCTGACGAGGTTCATGTCGACCTCCAACAAGATCGCCGACTGCCGGCCAGCCTCCGAGGTGGTGCCCCATCCCATGCCTTTCACCGGGGTTCCGGGAGCAACTTGGCTGGCGGCGTCCACCAGCGACAGCACTGGCACTCCGGTGAGCGGTTTAGAAAGCTTGAGCAAGGCAAAATCGTTGACCAAGGCGCCCTTCACCGTGCTGAAGCGGGGGTGAATGATGATCTGGGAAACCGAGACCCGAGTGCCATCGCTGGACGACTGCAAGTCATAGCCACCCACCAGCACATCGACCGAAGAGGCCGACATGTCTTCGACGCAGTGTGCCGCCGACAACACCCACTGGGGATGAATGAGCGCGCCGCCGCAAAATTGCCCTTTGATCGGGGTTTGCCCTCGCAAGACCAGAGCGCTCATCCAGGGATACGCGCCTTTGGGTGCCGAGTGGCCACCGACGATTTTTGGCAGCGGCGAGGTGGTTGAAGAAGCGGCCATGAGGCGGCCACCGACCGGAGTGGCGTTGCTCGCCATTAAGGCCAACCCGAGGATAATCAGGCGATTTCGGAGGTGCTGGCGGAGGTGCTGACGGTGGCGAAGGTGGAGTGCGGAAGTCAGGAGTCTTTGAACGAGACCTTGGAGTTTCATAACACCTCCAGCATCGGACTCCGTTGTTACCACCTGATGACGCTCAAAGCATTTTATTGGACCGGGTTTTAATCTTCTAAGCGTTCCCCTTCGAAGTGTTTGCCTTCAAAGCGTCCGCCTTCGAAGCGTTCGCCTTCGACGTGTTAGCCTTCGAAACGATATCCCACCTGAGGCACAGTCTGGATGAGGCTCGGGCGGTTGGGGTTTTCTTCAATCTTGGAACGCAACGTGGTGACGGCGCGATCCACGCTGCGGTCGGTGACGGCGGCCGAGTCTCCCCAGACGGCATCGAGAATTTGTTCACGCGTGAGTGCCCGGCCAGACTTGCGGGTGAAGAATTCCAGCAGTCCGTATTCCTTGGGGGTCAATTCGATCTCCGCACCTTTCCGGCTCACCCGCCGCGCTCCACGGTCTACCTCGAGCGAACCGATGTGCACCACATCGGGGATGACCCGGCGGTGACGGCGCAACAATGCGGCGATCCGCGCCATCAATTCACCGATCCCGAAGGGCTTGGTGACGTAATCGTCAGCCCCAAGATTCAGCCCCCGGACCACCTGAGCTTCTTCACCTAAAGCCGTCAGCATGACCACCGGCATCTCGAGCCCATCGACACGAATCCGTCGGCAGACCTCGTGACCGGACAAACCGGGTAGCATTAGGTCCAGCAGCACCAAATGAGGCCGCAAGGTTCGCGCCAATTCTAACCCTTGATGGCCGTCGCCCGCTGAGCGCACCTCGTAGCCGGCGCGTTGAAGATTATCGCGCAAGCCAAAGAGGATGGCGGCGTCATCCTCGATCACCAAAATGAGTTCAGGTTTCATGGTGCCTTTCCGTGTTCGCAGCAACCACCGGGATATGGATGGCGAAGCGGCTTCCCTCGCCCGGCGTCGTCTCCACCTCCACCTGGCCTCCATGGGCCTCGACGATGGACTTCACGATATGGAGACCCAGACCCGCACCGGTGACAGGACTCCCAGGCCCTTCAGCGCGGTAGAATTTCTCGAAGATGCGAGACCGCTGCCGAGGGTCGAAGCCGCGACCGTTGTCAGTGACCGCAAAACAGAGGGTGGAACCGGAGCGGGTAACGGTGAGCAGAATACGCTTATCGGCACCGGTGTATTTGTGGGCGTTCTCAAGCAAGTTCAACAGCGCGGTGGTGAGCGACGGAGCATCGGCCTGAATCAGGGGGAGCTCACGAGCGATCTCGGTGCGGAAGTCGCAGCCCGGAGCAGCGAATCGCGACTCGACGCTGCGCACCGCGGCCTCGACCACGGTTTCTGGGGCCGTGGGCTGGAAATCATAATTCATGCCGCCGCGTTCCAGTCGGGCGAAGGTGAGGTAATCGTCGACCAAGCGGCCCAGTCGAAGTGTTTCACGGGAGACGACTTCCAAATAGGCCCGGGTTCGATCGGGTTGAAGATCTGGGTCGGCCACCAGGGTATCGATGAGCATCCGAATGGATGTCATGGGGGTGCGCAGTTCGTGGGAGACGGTGGTTAGGAAGTCATGGCGCACCTCAGTCAGGCGGACACGTTGCAGAAAACGGCGCACCGCCAAGATGCTCAAAACCGCTCCCAAGATCACCGCACTGGCCGCCGAGGTGATTTGGAGGGCGGCTTGCCTGCGGGCCGATCCAGCCAGTTCGGCCGTCGCCACCGAGGTATCGAGTCGCAGCGCCCAACCGGTTAACGCCACACCCATGGAGGCTTGAAGATTCTCCACTCCCGAAACCGGATCGCGCTGGGATACCAATTGCGCTCGATATCCTTGCGGCACCAGCGAGCGATTGACCTGAACCTCCAATTCTCGGTAAAGGCGCTCCCGTTGGTACAACCAGATCACACCGCCACCGGGTGCGGGGATCAACCAAACCTCCTGGCTAGGAGCATCGCCAGAAAGATGCACCGTCTTCGCGGTGGGATGTTCTCGGTCGGGCTTGCCCACCAATTCCTGAACAACCGCCAACCCGAGCACCTCGGCCGATTCGGTGGGCAAGGTGGCACGGGCCCCGAGTCGCTGGAGTTCACGCCAAAGAAATAATCGCTGACTGGCGGGCATGAGCGGGGCCGTGTGCCGCGACACACGACGAGCCAGCGACTCGAGGGTGGGCTCGAACCGTGCATCATCTCGGGACAGTTGCTGGAGCGCGGCCAACTCAATGGAAGGGAGGTACAAACGACCGGAGGGGGATCGGCTTCCTTCGAGCCCTTGCTCCACCCACTGAGCGGCCAATCCCAAATAGGCATCGCCCATCGACTGCGTCAGAAGGCGTTGGTGGAACGCTCCCATCAGAGTCTCTCCCCGAAGGTCGGCCTCCGGCGGATTAATCACACCGATGGCTAGCGCGGGATATAATGGCGTTCCGTCGGCAGCCAAGACCAACAAACCATCTGGAGCCCCCTCTTGGGGCACCGCTTCTCCAGCATCACCCAGGAGATCACGGAACAACACTCCCGCCTCTGAAATCCGGGACGGAGTCCGGTGGCCGGCACGAGACGCGCGGGCTTTTAAGGCAACGTCGAGTGTCCGGATGGCCTCTTCGAGCCGAAACCGGTGCAAGGTTTGCAGTTCCTGGGACCAATCTCGGCGGTCTCGATCGAGGGTGCGGACCGTGGTCCAGACCCAGGCCATCGCTGGAAGAGCGACAGCCAATCCGATGGCCAGCAACGAGACGAATAATTCGCCACGAGGCTTGAGGCGGAGACCCAAGGCGGATGGAAAGAATCGGAATACCACGAGGTCAGGGTTCCAGCGGGAAGGTATTTATAGTTCGTAGGGCTTGAGCAACTGACGCGCCCTCAGGAGATCTCCGGCACCCAACGTGGTGCGGACGGCGGCCCAATCGTCTGCCCAACGCCGGAGTCGCTGAGCACTCGGGGAATTGAGGGCGACGGGATCGATAGACTGCTTGCCTTGAGACTTCGGATCCGAAGGTTGGATCAACCGAGCCTCGATCGCACGAACCTGCTCAATGGCCGCAGACAGCAACACCATCGGATCGTGAGAGGCGTCGGTGGACTCGATGGCCTGAAGGGCCTCATCGACCCCGGTCAAGACCGCCACTAGTTGTGGTCGGATCTCTTCCGGAAAATCCGACAACCCCGACACATGCAGGGTGAAGGCACCAAAGGCACGGTTCAGCGTCCGGGAGGATTGCAGCCAAACGGCGCGGGCTTCTCGAAAGCGCCCGTCCGAAGCCCTCAACGCTACGGCGGCGGTCGATTCCTGGATCAACTTCAAGTAACCCGCTGTTAGCGATTCTTCACCCGCACGCACGACCGGATCGGCCCACCGGGCCGCCCGACCGGCCTGCCTACGAATCTCGGCTGCATCCTCCGCAACCAAGGCTCTGGACAGCCGATCGCGACACTCCACCACGGCCGCATTGGCGTCGTCCGGCGCAAACAAGGAATCCCGGTCAAGCATCCAGGACCGGCCCGGGCTTTGCATCCACCCGGCGCGTATTCCGGCGGTTCTGGGACTCGCCAAAGACGCCTCGAGCAACTCCATTGCCCGGAGCGTGCGGTCGACCGATTGCAAGTCTTGGCCCGAGAGCTGTCGGCGCATCATGCGCAAGGCACCCATTATTTCGTTAGCGACCTCGGTCGCGCTGTGGATTTCCGAATGGGCTAGGGCGCCATCGAGCACCAGGGCTAAGTCGCCCAAGAACAATCGCTCGTCCTGAAACCAGCTCCGGTCCGACGGATTGGACTCCGGCGACAAGAGCAGGAGGTTGTGAGAGGCCTTCTGGGAAAACGGTTCGGTATCCGGAAACTCTCGAAGCAGCTTGAGGAAGAGATTCACCGCCGGAATCAGGTTGCCTTTCATTGTGTAGCAAATGCCCAAACGGTGCATGGCCTCCACCCGGATCCGATCCGGAACATTGGGTTGTTCTAGCAGTTGCTCGTGAATACGGATGGCACCGTTGTAATGGCCCAAGACCTCTTCCCTCCACGCACCTTCTTCCAGAGACAGTTGCAGCGGCAGCGGCGGCCCGGCCTGGAGCGAGCAAACAACCGCCCACCCCAGCAGGATCCATCCGAAAATTCTTCGATAGCCACATCGGTTCTTCATTCGACTGAGGAATCCCTGCCACGGCCCTGTTACCGCGCTATGACGGCCACGCTATTTCTCATCGGACGATGGATTCAAGCGTTCCCGCTGGCCAGCCGGCATCCGGCTCTTCAATCATGCACCTACGATGACCCCTTGGAGATGCCTAACCGCCTGCGTGTGGAGCCTGTCGTTGGGACTGACAGCGGCCGAACTGCACTTATCGTCACCGCTCGATTATCAGGTCGTTCAACGACGGACCATGGACCGTGGTACGGTCACTTTGATCGGGACCGATGGCTCGCTGGTCGATGGAGCGATTAGCCTGGAGACCCGATTTGTGGCCGACGGCCGTCCGAGCCCTTGGATCCGCAGAGATACCCCCACCTCGAAGGGACAATTCCGGTGCTCCGTGGAAATGCCCGCGGGCGGCTGGTTCCGGCTCGAGGTGCGCCAGCGGAGGGGTGACTCCGTGGTGGCCCAGACCCAAATCGAACACTTGGGCATCGGCGAGGTGTTTGTGGTCACCGGACAGTCTAATTCGGCCAACCATGGCGAAGAACTCCAGAAGCCCCAGTCGGGATGGGTCACCACCTTCGACGGCACGCACTGGCGTCCGGCCCTGGACCCGCAACCCGGTGCCAGCGGCGGCGGCGGCAGCTTCCTGCCCCCCTTTGGCGACGCGCTGTCCAAGCGCTTGGGCGTCCCGGTTGGTCTCGTCGCCTGTGGCATCGGAGCAACCAGCGTCCGCGAGTGGCTGCCCAAGGGATCCCGCTTTCCCAACCCGCCGACCCTGACCCAACGGGTCCGCCGGCTCGACTCCGGGGAGTGGGAAAGTGACGGCGCGGCTTTCGAAGGTTTGGTGAGCCGCTTGACTCCTTTGGGTCCTGGCGGGTTTCGTGCGGTTCTGTGGCATCAGGGAGAGAGCGATGCCAACCAGGCGGATGCCTCACGGACCCTCGCCGGCGCCCGCTACCGGGAATACCTGAGCACCGTGATCCAAGAGTCCCGACGACGCATTGGCTGGGAGCCGCCGTGGTTCGTGGCGCAAGTCAGCTACCATGTGCCGGGCGACGAGGCCTCGGCCGACATCCGAGCGGCACAAGCTTCTCTGTGGCAGGAAGGCATCGCCCTCGAAGGGCCAGACTCCGACGCCCTTACGGGCTCGCTGCGAGACTCGGGCGGCAAGGGTGTGCATTTCAGCGGGCCCGGCCTTCGCGAGCACGGCAAACGCTGGGCCGACAAGGTGGGTGCCTGGATTGCCTCACCGGCGGCGCACCGGAACTCCACGACTCAATAGGCGATGGCTCAGCGCCAACATGAGCTAACATGAGCCAACCCAGAGACGACGGGCTTCAGGGCCTGAAGTTTTACTTGATGCTCGGGCAAACGCCTTGGGACAGTAACATTTCATGAAGTACATCTTTGTCACGGGCGGCGTCGTGAGCTCCCTAGGCAAGGGCCTCACCGCGGCGTCGCTCGGAACCCTGCTGGAGAATCGCGGACTGACCGTCGCATTCCAGAAGTTCGATCCGTATCTGAACGTCGATCCCGGTACCATGAGCCCGTATCAACATGGCGAGGTTTACGTGCTGGACGATGGTGCCGAGACAGACCTAGACCTCGGGCACTATGAGCGCTTCACCAATACCAAACTGAGCCGGGCCAACGCGACGACGAGCGGGCAGGTCTATGAGCAAGTTCTCAAGAACGAGCGCGATGGAGTGTATCTGGGCAAGACCGTGCAAGTTATTCCGCACGTCACCGACGAGATCCAGCGGCGCATCACCCATCTGGCCTCCAAGTCTGGGGCCGACGTGCTCATCACCGAAATCGGCGGTACGGTCGGTGACATCGAGGGATTGCCCTTTTTGGAGGCCATTCGCGAGTTCGCCCTCGAGGCTGGGCCTGGCAACGTGTGCTTCATTCACGTCACCTATGTTCCATTCATCAAGGCAGCCGGTGAACTGAAGACCAAGCCTTCGCAGCAGAGCGTGGCCAAACTGCGCGAGATCGGCCTGGTTCCGCACGTGCTCGTAGCCCGCTGCGAGCTACCGCTCGGCCAGGAAGTTCGCAGCAAGCTGTCGATGTTCTGCAACGTCCCATTCAAAGCAGTGATCGAGGAGAAGGACGTCGACCACACCATTTACGAGGTGCCGTTGATGCTGCAGCGAGAGAACATGGACGACCTCGTCTGCCAGACGCTGCAGTTGAATTTGCCGCCGGCCAACATGGCCCACTGGCAGGACATCGTCCGCCGCCTGATCGCCCCCCAGCACCGGGTGTGCATCGGTGTGGTCGGTAAGTATATCGAACTTCAGGATGCCTACAAATCGGTCTACGAATCCCTCAAGCACGCGGGCATCGCCACCGACGCCGGGGTACAAATCGTCCAAATCGAGGCCGAAGACCTCGAAGGAGATGATCCGGCCAAAAAGCTCAAAGATCTCGGCGGCATCCTAGTTCCCGGCGGATTTGGTGACCGGGGCATCGAGGGCAAGATTCGGGCGGCCCGCTTCGCTCGCGAGACTGGGATCCCGTACCTGGGCCTGTGCTTGGGTATGCAAATCGCCACCATTGAATTTGCCCGCAACGTGCTGGGCTTGGCGGGAGCCAACTCCACCGAGTTCGCTGAGAACACTCCGCACCCGGTGATCCATCTTCAGGAGACGCAGCGTCACGTGAAGCGCAAGGGCGGCTCCATGCGTCTCGGAGCCCAAGAATGCACGCTGAAGCCCGGATCACTGGCACAGCGTCTTTATGGCAAGGAGATCGTCTCGGAGCGCCATCGCCACCGCTACGAGTTCAATAACGCCTACCGCGAGGCCTTCGAGGGTGCCGGCTTCATTATTGGTGGTACTACGTCGGACAACCAACTGGTGGAGATGATTGAGATCCCCTCGCACCCGTACTTCATTGCCACGCAGTCGCATCCGGAATTTCTGAGCAAGCCCAACCGGCCGCACCCGCTCTTCGTCGGCTTTATCAAGGCCGCGCACGAACGGTTGCACCAGCGCGCGATTTGAGGGCCCGCCCGAAAAACTTCAAGAGGCTCTGTTTTCGCTAAAAATAGTCCCGAGCGAAGCCCGAGGAGGGAACCCTTCCCTTTCTCGGGCCTTGATCAACCAGCGACCAAAGAATTAGCAACCAAAGCCGTCGGCTAAGACGCGGATTGGGGTTGGGCGCGACTGGCCGGGGTGTGCTCTTGTGGGACAAGAAACAGCTAGCTCGACCCATCCAATTGCATCGTTTCGGCTGAGACGCATTTTGGGCACGGCTTGGGCACGGCTTGGGCACGACCCCGTACCTTCTGGACACAACCTCATACCTCTTGGGCACGACCGTGTTGGAGGAAACCCCAATCTAGAATCTTAGAATCGGGTGTCTGCCTTCTTGAGGTTCAATTCCCGGATCCAAATGTTGCGGTAGCGCACGTCGTGGCCTTCGTTCTGAAGCTTGAGCCCGCCGGGGGAATCTGTGATCCCCTTGCCACCATCATTGCCGCCATCGATTCCGGAGTTAGCCCCACCCCAGATTTGCTGGATGGTAATGTTGGTGTGGACGAGTTGACCGTTGAAATACATGGAGACCAAGGGCTTCTCGACGAGCTTGCCCTCCTTGAAGCGGGCGGCTCGGAAGTTGATGTCGTAGGCGTTCCACTTTCCGGTGCCATTGTAGGCGTGGTAGGGGGAGGGCGTTTCATTAATTACTGCGGCCATGCCGTGCGGGGTCTTGTCGCCATCGAGCACCTGGATCTCGTAACGGTTCTGCAAGTACACGCCGCTGTTTCCGTTGGGTTTTGCGATCCGGAACTCCACGTGCAGGCGAAAATCTCGGAATTCCTGGACGGTCACCAAATCGGCCGTGCCGTACTTGCCGCCGTCGGAGACCCGGTCATCGGTCATCATCACTGTCCCGCTATCCACGGGATCTTCGACGATGGGCCACTTGATCGGCAGCGAGGACTTGAAGCCGGGTCCCTTCCAGTAGGTCCACTTGGAATGAAGCATTTCCTTGGACCCATCAAAGAGCACTTGGGAGCCTTTCTCTGGTTTGGCTCCCACACCGACATGGGGCGATGCGGCCCAGGCACCTGCGGCCGAGGCGAAGGTGAGGGCGAGGACAGTGAGGGTCTTTAGGGCATTCATGGTGCGAGGAATTAGTTCGAAACCCTCAGCCGCGAAACAGGCCGGAGTCAACCGAACGATTGAAGGGACAAGTCGCAAGGAATCGACGGCGGCTTGCGCCCGGCTCGGTTGATCGCACACTGAGTCTTGTCATGGGTGATTTTTCGGAGGCTGCGCTGGTGCTGCTGGGACACGGGTCGACGGTGAACGCCGATTCGGCGGCCCCGACTCATCAACATGCCGATGAACTGCGCCGGCGCGGGGTCTTCGCCCAGGTGCTGACCGGGTTCTGGAAGGAGCACCCGGCTTTTTCCGGGGTGCTGCGCGGAGTCTATGCTTCGCGGGTGTTCGTGGTTCCCTTGTTTATTAGCGAGGGCTACTTCACCGAAGAGGTGATTCCTCGGGAACTGGGTTTGGCTGAGCGCGGTCAGACGCTCTTCCCGAAGGTCCAACAGAGGAATGGTCGTCAAATTCATTACTGTGGCCCCGTGGGCACCCACGCCCGCATGACGGAGGTGATCTTGGCTCGGGCCCAAGAGGCGGTGGGTTCGGGTCCGGAGGTTCCCTGCCTGTCCGAGAGTTCTCTGTTCATCGCCGGGCATGGCACAAGCAATAACGAGAACTCGCGACGCGCGATCGAGGACCAGGTGCTGCTTATCCGGAAACGAGGCCTCTACCGGGATGTCCATCCGATCTTCATGGAAGAAGATCCCCGCATCGCCGATGCCTACACGCTGGGTGAAACTAAAAACCTCATCGTGGTACCCTTCTTTATTAGTGATGGGTTGCACAGCTACGAGGACATCCCGGTGATGTTGGGGGCCTCGGCCGAATCGGTGCAGGAACGCTTCCAACGCGGAGAACCTACTTGGACCAACCCTACGTCTCTCCAGGGCAAACGGGTCTGGTACGGTCGCAGTATCGGAACAGCGCCGATGATGGCCGATGTGGTGATGGATCGGGTGCGTGAAAGCGCGTCGTCTATGGGGATGGGATAAAGCTCGGATGGGGAGAATTGCTTGCCTGATGGGCTTCCTCTTTTGCTTGTGGCATCGGGTGGTCTAACATTTCGCCGGTATGAAGTGGTTTCCTTGGTTGACGTCGGTATTCCTCGCCGCAGCCCTCGCTCTTGGTTTGCTTGGCTGCAAGCCACAGGCCCCTGCTGCGACGGCGGGTGGCTCTTCGGTTGAAGAAATACCCCGAGAGTATTCGGTCCGCGGAGTGGTGCGGCGGGTGGAGCCTGAGCGGCGTTCGGTGGTGGTGAAGCATGAGGAGATTCCTGGTTTCATGCCAGCCATGACCATGCCCTTCGATGTGAAGGAGGCGAAGGAACTCCAGGGGCTAAAACCCGGTGACCGGATCGGTTTTCGCATGCTGGTTACCACCAATGATGGCTGGATCGACCGTATCCAGGTTTTCGGCTCCGACACCAATGCCGTGGCTACGCCTCCGCCGGTGCGGGTCTCTTCTTCGGTGCCTTTGCTGGAGGCAGGATCGTTGCTGCCGGATTATACGCTGACCAATGAGTTGGGGAGGGTGATTCGGTTGTCGGAGTTTCGGGGGCAGGTGTTGGCCTTCACGTTTATTTTCACTCGTTGCCCTTATCCTGATTTCTGTCCGCGGATGACGGACCTTTTTGCCGGAGTGCAGAAAAACTTGGCAGGCCAGTCCGATGCGCCGAAGAACGTGAAGTTTCTGTCGATCTCGTTCGACCCGGAGCACGACAGTCCGGAACTCCTCCGAGCTTATGGGGAGCGCTACAATTACAATCCATCTCGTTGGACGTTGGCGACGGGTGCCTGGGATCAGCTCGAGCCGCTGACCGGCCATTTTGGTCTGCTCTTTGGGCGTGATGTGCCACCCGAGAAAATGGAGCACAATTTGCGGACTGTGGTGGTTCGGCCTTCAGGGAAGATTCAGGCGATCCTTCCGAGCAATGAGTGGCAGTCGGAAGATCTGATCCGGGAAATTCGGGCGGCGGCCGCGGCGGAATCGACGACTCGGGCTCAGGGGCAATAGACCGTGATGCGCTGAGGCCAAAGGGGGTCGCGGGTCAGGGTGGTTATAGGCGGTAGGCTGGCTCTTCGGTGGATGCTCCGCGGGATCAATCCTGCGCTCGCAGGGAGACTCGTTGAGTGATGCTTTCGCGCTGCGCGCGAGGGGTTCTTTGTTGTTCGCCTCCTACGCTCGCTCCAGATCGATCCCGCTGTGCATCGGTTCAATCTATAGTCCACTCACCACTGAACCCTGACTACTGACCACTCAACTCTGCCCCCTGCCCCCTGACCTCCGTCACTGGCGCCATTGGGGCGAATCCGTCTGGGGAGTTCGGGAGGGCTCCGATGCGGAACCCTCCCGGGTGAACGATCTCCACCGATGCTGGTGGACTACTTTTTCTTGCCAAACTTCTTGGCGGCGGGGGCCTTGAGGCGCTTGAACTCTTTTGTGAGGTTGGTCAGCGAGGCCTCGATTCCCATTCGCTCCAGGGAACTGGCTCCGACGAAGCCTACGACATCGGTGTTTTTCATGACGCGATCGGCGTCGGCGGGGGTGTTGATGGGGCCGCCATGGCACAGGAAGAAGATGTCTTTCCGGACTCGGGAGGCGGCGTCGATGATTTCCTGGGTCCGCTGGAGGGTGAAGTCCCAACTCACTACGGCGTTCTGGACGCCGATGCTGCCGCCGACGGTCGTTCCGACGTGGGCGATGATGGCGTCAGCCCCGGACTTGGCCATTTCCACGGCTTCTTCAGGGGTGCCGACATAGACGATGGAAAAGAGGTCCATTTTCCGGGCGAGGGCGACCATTTCATATTCTTTCTTCACGCTCATGCCGGTCTCTTCGAGTACGCCTCGGAAATGGCCGTCGATGATGGTGTGGGTGGGGAAGTTGTTCACGCCGCTGAACCCCATCTCTTTGACTTTTCCGAGCCAGTGCCACATGCGGCGGCGGGGATCGGTGGCGTGGACGCCGCAGATGACGGGCACTTCTTCGACGACCGGAAGTACTTCGTACTCACCGATTTCCATGGCGATGGCATTGGCATCGCCGTAGGCCATCATGCCGCAGGTGGAGCCGTGACCCATCATGCGGAAGCGGCCGGAGTTGTAGATGATGATGAGGTCGGCGCCGCCCTTCTCGATGAATTTAGCGCTAATGCCCGCGCCGGCGCCGGCGGCGATGACGGCGTCGCCTTTCTTGATGGTGTCCATCAGGCGCTCGCGGACTTCTTTGCGGGTGTAAGGATTTCCTTTGCCGGTCCAGGGATTGGGCATGGTCTTAAAACGAAAATAGGTTGCTACAAACGGGGTCTAATGAAGCGCTCAAGTGTCTATCTTGGCCATGCTGCGAAGGCACGATTCGTTATTCCGAAACCAACGATGCGCTCGCGCTCGGGGCGGGCTCAGCCAGGGGAAACCCCTTTTCTGTGGGTGCGCAGACTTACCGGGTCGATGGATCTGCGCGGAGCTATTTAGCGCGGGAAGTGTTCGGCCAGCGAGATGGCCTTTCGCATGGCCTTTGACTTGTTGATCGTCTCGTCGAATTCGGCCTCGGGATCGGAGTCGTTGACCCATCCACCACCGGCTTGGACATAGGCTATTCCGTCCTTCACTAGTGCCGTGCGAATGGTGATGCAGTGGTCAGCATTGCCATTGAACCCGAAGTAGCCCACACAGCCGCCATAGGGTCCGCGGGTGGTGCCTTCGAGTTCTGAAATGATTTGCATGGCCCGGACCTTGGGCGCGCCGCTGAGGGTGCCGGCCGGGAAGGTAGTCCGCATCAGGTCGAAGGCGCTGCGCTCGGGCGAGAGTCGGCCGTTGACCTGGGAGACGATGTGCATCACGTGGCTGTAGCGCTCGATGACCATCAAGTCACGGACGGCCACGCTGCCATACTCGCAGACTCGACCGATGTCGTTACGGGCTAGGTCTACGAGCATTACGTGCTCGGCGCGCTCCTTGGGATCGGCCAGAAGCTCCTGCTCCAAGACCAGGTCTTCTGCCTCATTGGCCCCGCGGCGACGCGTGCCAGCGATGGGGCGGATTTCCACCGCCCGATCTTCACAGCGCACATGCAATTCGGGCGAAGCCCCCACCAATGCGAAGCCCTCTAGCTCCAAAAGGAACATGTAGGGCGAGGGATTGATGGAGCGCACGGCTCGGTAAATCTCCATGGGCGAGGCTTTTACCGGAGCGCTGAACCGCTGGGAGCCCACGATCTGGATGATGTCGCCGGAACGGATGAACTCTTTGGACCGGACGACGTTGGCCAGGAACTGCTCGCGCGGGGTGTTGGAAACAAAGGGGGCGTCGGGGACTTGGGTCTCCAGGGTCACCGGGCGGCTCGGGAGGGGTTGCTCCAGCAGGGCCACGAGGCGATCGATCTCAGAGACCGCATCTTCATGGGCTACATCCGGATCACCGCCGGGGGGCACCACGGCATGCACAATCACTGTCAATGTCTGAGCCACGCGATCAAACACGAGGACCTGATCGGCGATCAGAAAATACAGTGTGGGAGTCCCTAACTCATCTTTCGCCGGGCGCGGCACCACCGGTTCCACATCATGGATGAACTCGTAGCCCAAGAATCCTACTGCTCCACCGGTGAAGCGGGGCATGCCGGGAACCGGCACGGGAACGAAACCTGAAAGCACTGCCTCGACCACCTGAAGCCCGTCGCGGACGACCTTCTCGCCGGGTTGACCCGGAGTGGGCGAGACGCGGTAGGTTTCGATCACCCGACCGTGTTCCAGGATCTCTACCCGATCACCAACTTGGCGGATCACCGAACGGGGACCACAGCCGACGAAGGAATAGCGGCCCAAGTGCTCGCCCCCCTCGACGGACTCGAAGAGGAACGATTCTCCCTGCCCTCGCAGTTTCTGGTAGGCGGACAAGGGTGTTTCAAAATCCGCGAGCAGGCGACGGGCCACCGGGATGCAATTGCCCCGGCGGGCTAGCACCGCGAACTCTTCTCGGGTCGGCGTGTCCATGACAGAGCTGACGGTAAGCCGAAACCCCGGCAGACCAGAAGCCCGAAGCGCAGGCGTAACGCAGGTCGAGCGGTCTTCATCGGATGATTAAGAAGCTGAGTTTTGCGGGTCTGGGAGAAGGTGATGAACGCTGGACTAGGTGGGATCGTATCGAGAGGGGATCTCCGCCCCGTCGGACGGAACCCACCGAAACTGCTCGCGCTGGGCAAAAACCTTGGATTGGCTCAGTGGCACATGCCCTTGGACGACACCCTTCCTCCCGGCAACTTCCCGGCACCGCGAGAGATTGGATGCCTGGGGACAGTGCTGACCGTGACCGATCACTCGGGGGCGATGAACTTGTGCTGCCATCTCGCACAGCAACCCTCTCCGTCGGCCATCGAGTTCTGCAACACTCAGATCGTCACCCTGCGCCGATCCGATCGGGAATACCGCCAGACCTCCGAGTGCTTCGATCGGTTTATCCCCGACAGTTCCCCGCTGCTCTGGCTGCTCAATGCGGCCGGGGCCGGCATGAAGGATCGTGTCTACGGTCCGGCGTTCTTCCGGCATGCGCTAATTCATTCACCGCCCACCCTCACGCACTACCTCCTGGGCGGATCGGAGGTCTGCGGTCGGGTGTTGGCCGAACGATTCACGCTCCTGAACCCGGGTTTGCGCATCGTTGGTTCCTTCCATGGCCGCTGCGATACGGGCGGGGTTCTTGGAGCCGACGAGGACCGGGTCTTAGAAGAGTTGCGGCGTCTCAAACCCGACTTCATTTGGGTGGGTCTGGGCACCCCGAAGCAGCAGCGCTGGATCGCCCGGGTCAAACCTCTGCTCGAACACGGGGTGCTGCTCTCAGTGGGGCAGGCCTTTGACGTGAATGCCGGGTTGCGGGCCGATGCCCCAGGCTGGATGCAACGGTGCGGCCTGACCTGGCTTTACCGGATGGCCTCGGAACCGCGCCGTCTAGTCGGGCGCTATCTGCACCACAACTCCCTGTTTTTAAGCTACCTGGTCTGGGATGCCGTTCGGGGAACGGTCTTCCAACCCAAACTCAACCGCCTGGGCGGGATTGGAGACCCGGGTACACCCCGGCGCTGACTCCGAATCGCCAGCTCCGGCTCGCCTCATCGGCGGCGCCGGTGGACCGGCCGGTTTCGCACACACCGGGACGATGCAGTTGGGAGGAACCGGGTGGCGCAGCAAATTCAGTCGCAAGAGGAGGCGAAAGTGAGGCTAGAGTGAGGCGCAAACCGTGCTGAGGGCCATGACGAACCAACAACCTTGCTCTCGCGGAAGAAGATGCAGAAAACAGGATTCATCCCATCGCATCGTGGGCTCAGGCGACCGAAGCCACCTCGGCTTGAAACAAGTCTTCGGAGGCCGTTCGGCACAGGCCCAGAAATGTTTCCTCAGCCAGAGTCAGGCGGCGCGTGCGCCAGTGCAGGGCTCCCCACTCCCGGCGAGCCTTGCGACGTCCCAACGGCAGTGCCACCAGTGATCCATTGCGCAATTCGGGCGCGGCGACCCAAGGTGCCAAGATGCCCACTCCGAGGTTGAGTTTTGCTAGTTCTTTCAGTGCCTCGAAGCTGCCCATCTCGATGACCGTGTGGAGCACGATGCCCTCCTCCTGGAAATAGGCATCGAGGATGCGCCAGGAGAGGCTGCGCTTACCATAGACGACCACGCTCTGCCGGGAGATCTCCGCCCGAGGTACCGAGCCGGATAGGGCCCAGTGATGCTTGGGTGAGGCGATGAACGACAGCTCATCTGAGAAGAGCGGCACGAACTGGAAGCGTTCCTCGGACCTGGGCTCGAGCGTGAGGGCCAAGTCGGCCCGGTTCGATTCGATCATCGCCACCGCCGAGGACGAATCGCCGACTTCCACGCTGATGAGGCTCTGGGGGAAGCTTTCCTTGAACTCCCGCAAAACCGCCGGCAGCAAGTAGGCGCACAGAGCGGCCGGAGCCACGATTCTCAGCCGCCCCACCCCCCATTTGCCCAGTCGCTCGATGCCAGCCCGGGCGCAGGCCATTTCCTGAAGCACCCGCTCAGCATGGACCAAAAGCTGTTCGCCCGCTTGGGTCAGTAAGACTTTCTTGCCCAACCTGTCCAAAAGACGACAACCCACATCGGTTTCCAAGGCTTTCATGGAATGACTGACTGCCGACTGGGTGAGGAACAGCTCGCGGGCCGTCTGCGTGAAACTGCCCGTGCGGGCGAGGATGACAAACGCGTGGAGCTGACGACTGTCGAGGGGCGCATTCATTCATGAAACGGGTTCATCCAAAACTTCTAAACTCAGAGAAGCAGATGATAGGCCGATTGCCCTCGTCGACTTGAGGAGGGTCCAAGAACTGCAGCAACCACCTCATCCAGGTGATGCCGGAAACGCCCTGACTTCGGCCGGAGCCCGAACGATTCCGTAGGAAGATCCGGGATGGCGTGGCGGATTCTTTTGCAAGACGAGGCGAGAGCGAGGCGCGAGCCAGGCCTCCAGACCTCAAACCGAAAATGCGGTGCTGATGCGACTCACCCGACCTAGTTCTGCGTGACGCCCCGGAAGTGATCGGTCCGGAAGGGTGAGGCCGGCAAACCGCTGCCATTGATCAAATTCAACACCGGGAAATTATCCCAGCCGTAGCGAATATGAAGCGGGTGCGCCACCTGGGGAGCATTCAACCGGATACCGGACCCAGAAATTTCGGCCGTGGCCCAATGCCAGACGCCGTCCTTGCCGGCCAAAGCAAATCCCGTGGGCGCCGCGCCATCCGAAGTTTTGAGACCCCGGGCGTGGTTCAAATTCAGGATCAAGGTCGATCCAGAATGCCCCTGCGAAGCATAGGTCGGCCCACTCGACTCCACCGACTTTCCATGGGCAATGGTCTGGGCCAGCAACGCTAGGCGAGCTCCGACCAGAGCTTTACGGGTGGGATGGATGTCATCCTTGTCGCCCACGTCGGTGATGACCGCGATACCCACGTGGGGCAGCGTCTCGGCGACGTGGTTCTGGGCCTCGCGCAGTTCAGCCCAGTCGCTCTCGACCGGCTTTGCGGTGATGTCGGCGATCGAGCGCTTGCGGTTCTTATCCCAAGGCGCCAGCTGGACGGCCAAGAAGGGGAAATCGCCCTGATTCCAATCGGAGCGCCAATTACGAATCATGTCAGCGAAGAGGCTGCGATACTGCCAGGCCCGACCCGCGTTGGACTCACCCTGGTACCAGATGGCCCCGGCAATTGCGTAGGGCATGAGCGGGCGCAGCATGCCATTGTAGAGTTCGGCCGGGCACCACGGGGCTCCCGGAGCTCCTTGACTGAACTTCTCCCCCTTGGCCTCGGCCGCGGCCTTGGCAGCACGCCATTTCGACAACGCTGCTTCATGGGCCCGATGGATCGGGACGTACGGGTCGAGGATGTCCCGGGTGTAGAAATGGTTGTCCTTGATCGACTCTTCGCTCATCCACACCTCGGCCGGGGATCCGCCCCAACTGGTGTGGATCAAGCCCACGGGAACCCCCAGCGCCGGCTGCAAGTCTCGGCCGAAATAGTAGCCGACGGCGGAAAAGCGCCGGACTGCCTCGGGCGAAGCCGTGCCCCAGGTGTGCGCGGCATGATTGAGTTCGGTCTGCGGAACTGGGGAACGCCGCTTGGTGACGGTGAAGAGGCGTAAGTTCGAGTTGGCACTGGAGGCGATATCCGCCGCCGGCTCGAAACTGGCCGACAGGGGCCACTCCATGTTGGACTGTCCCGAACAAATCCAAACCTCGCCGACAACCACATCGCTCAGCACCACGGTGTTGTGGCCGCGGACCTGGAGGTTGCGCCCCTCGGCGGTGGCTTTCAGAGCCTTGAGCCGCACCGACCATCGACCATTTTGGGCCACGGTGGAGACGCTCTGACCCGCGAACTCCACGGTCACCGTCTCACCGTCGGCCGCACGCCCCCAGACCGGCACCGGCCTGCCCTGTTGCAGCACTGCGTGATCGGTAAAGAGCGAATGAAGGGACACGTCGGCCCGAACAAGGCCCAGGCCCAAGGTCAGACCAGTGAACGCCATGAACGCGCCACGGAGGATGTTTGCGGGATGCACGAAGGCAGTTGAACCGCAGCCAGGGCACCGAGGTCAACGCGGGATTTTCGTTTCGGAGGACCCACAGCGAAAGCCGAAGGCAAGGTCAGGAGTCTGCTCGATGAGGTTCCGTGTGCTCCATTGCACCCGCTGCACCGACGGAACGCCGGTGACGGAGAGCTTCAACGAAATCCACTTCAAGCCCTTCAACAACGAGTCACAAAGCATGGGCCGCTTCGTGCTGAAGGCGCGCCCGCCGCCGCGCTTGCGGCACTACTCCGACGTCTCCCTCGAGCAGGCGGGCGCAAGAAACGACTCCGACGCCCAGCCGATCCAGGGCCTCCTGTAAGAACCTTAATGAACGCACGTTGCCCGTGGAGATCCGGACCGACGACTCCCCGGGGAGCGATTCCAGGATTGCGAAACGTTCACGTCACCGCGATGACCTCCGGTGTGAGCGATTCCATCCTCCCGCTATGGCGGGTCCTGAACCGTCGCAAGGGGCTCTTCCTGATCTCGGGCCCCTGCGTCATCGAGAGTGAAACCCTCTGCCTGGAGATCGCACGCACACTCAAGTCGGTGTGCGGCCGCCTCAAGATTCCGTATATCTTTAAGGCCAGCTTCGACAAGGCCAACCGCTCGTCGGGAAAGTCCTTCCGTGGCCCGGGAATGACCGAGGGTTTGGAAATTCTGCGACGCATTCGCACCGAAGTGGGCGTGCCGGTCTTAACGGATGTCCACACTGAGGAGCAGGCCGTCGCCGCGGCCAAGGTCTGCGACATCCTACAAATCCCAGCCTTCCTCTGCCGCCAGACCGACCTAGTGCAGGCGGCCGCAGCCACCGGCCGGATCGTGAACATCAAGAAGGGGCAGTTCTTGGCGCCGCAGGACATGAAGAACGTGGTGGCCAAAGCGGCCGAAACGGGCAATCGCCACCTCATGCTCACCGAGCGGGGTACCACCTTCGGATACCACAACCTCGTCACGGACATGCGCTCGCTGCCCATCTTGGCTGGGTTCGGCTATCCCACGGTCTTTGACGTCACCCATTCAGTCCAACTGCCCGGTGGTCAGGGAGATTCCTCCGGAGGGCAGCGGGAGTTTGGCCCGGTCCTGGCCCGGTGTGCCGTGGCGGCCGGAGTTCACGGACTTTTTATTGAGACCCATCCGGACCCAGAGAGCGCTCTGAGCGACGGCCCGAACATGATCCCCCTAGATCAGATGGCAGCACTGCTTCGGCAACTCCAGCGGATCCAGCAGGCGCTGTGACCCGCGAGCCGGTCTCGCCGAGAAACGGGGGTCCGAAGAAGCGCATCCAGTTGGCCTCACACCGTGCGGCCAACTCTTCGATCGGAACTCCCAGGAGGCCAGACACCCCCTCGGCGATCCGGACCAAATTGACCGGTGAGTTCACCGGGCGTCCCCGCGTATCGGTCGCAGGATGAGAAACCCAGTCGTCGGGAGGAAGCTGATCGGGGGCGTCGGTCTCGATGAGTAGTCGGTCCGAGGGAATGGCCCGAAAGACCTCCGCTTGCCAGGCCTTCCGCGGATGAAGGGAGTGGCCCGAGATGCTGAAGTGGGCACCCAATCGAACCAACTCGGGCACCAATTCTACCGAACCCCCATAACTGTGCAGCAAGAAGCCCCGGGGAAGCCGCGGCCGCCCTCGGAGGCAGTCCATCAAGGGGCCCCAAGCCTTCAAGCAATGCACGGTGACCGGAAGGCCGCGTTCCGAAGCCAGCACGAGCTGCTGGTCGAACACCTCCAGTTGAAACTCCAAGGGAGCCGGACCCCGCGGGCCGGTTCCCAGTTCGACGCACCGTTCGAGCGATTGATCGATGATCCAACGGTCTAATCCAACCTCCCCCAATACAGCGTGGGGCGCCGAGTCCAGACACTCGATCAATGCGTCGCGCCACCGGGGGGATCGGGCCGAGACACGCCAGGGATGCAAACCGAAGGCAGGAATCACCGAGGGGCAAAGATCCGCCAACCGCCGAACCTCCGGCCAGTCGCCCTCGCACGTTCCATGGACTACCATGCCAGCAATGCCTCGAGCGGCGGCGGCAGACACCCATTTCAGCGGGTGATTACCCAACCGGGGATCTTGCAAGTGATTATGGGCATCAAACCAACGCATGGAGACCTGCTGTGGGACCAGAATGCTCCAGAATGCTCGTCGGGGAAATCTTTGGGTGTCGGGGTCGTTTGAGTTTCAAAAGAATTGTGACATTTTGCTGTGTGCAGTTTTCTAAACTCAGTCGGACAACGGAGGCCGCAGTAGGTTACTTCGAACTCGGAATGAGTCAGTCGGCCTTGCAAGAATTAGATCAACTCCCCTCCGGAGACCAACTGGAGCCAGAGGTGCTCGAGTTGCGTGCCGTGATCCACCAGCAGACGGGGAATTGGGCCGAAGCGGCCAAGGCCTTCAAGGCTTTGTGCGCACGTCGGGACGCCGATGTGGAGCACTTCATCGGGTGGGGCTGCTGCCTCTACGAACTCGGTACCTATGAAGAAGCCCGACAAGCCTTGCTCACGGCCCCGAAGGCCATCCAGCACAACGGGCTTTGGAATTTCCATCTAGCCTGTTACGAGGCCTTAGTCGGCCTCCCGGAAGCCGCACGGGAACGGGTCCAATTGGCCATCCTCATCGACCCCTGCCTCCGGAATATGGCCCAGCAAAACACCCGACTGAGTCCATTGCTGCGGCCGATGTCTTGAGTCCCCAGCGAGCTGGGTGGCTTCGGCTCTCACGCACTGGGGACAATTTATGCGGTCGCGCCGGCCACGCTGCCTCCAGAGAAGCCGATCAACCCTCCAGAAGAGGGCGCATAAAACTCCGTGAATGAAAACTCTCTAACCAGATTCTGACTCAACGACAGTTCACAAGGGGGGCGGTGACACCGTGTTGGTGACCGCGGGAACGGCAGTAGCAGTGGCTGGCACACCCAAAGGCAGTGAAGCTTTTACCGCATTGGTGGCTGCCGCTGCCGGCACCGTGAGCGCGGTCGCCGCGGTCATCGGAACCTCGCCCTCCACCCGCACAGTCAGACCCGGCCAGGCCATCCGGCGCAGCAACTCCGCATTCCAATTGGCCAAACGGAAACAACCATGGCTCTCGGTGCGACCGACATCTTCGGGCTTAGGTGTTCCATGGATGCCATAGCCCGCACGGTTAAGTCCGATCCAGGCGACACCCACCGGGTTATTGGGCCCGGGCGGAATGCGCAATTTGCGGCCTACGGTGAGCGCTTCCGGCGATTCGGGAAATACTTCAGGATCCCAAGTGTAGTCGGGGTTGGGCACGGTCACTAGCACCTGAAGATCTCCCACCGGACGTTTCTCGACCCGGCGCGCAATACTGCAGGGGAAATGCGCTATCAATTCGCCGCCGGTGTCGAACACGCGCAGGAACCGCCCGGCAAGGTTAATGCGAATGAGACCCGCACGACGGGCGGGGATCGGCACAATGGCGGGCAAGGTCAATTCTAGACCTTCGGTCGGCTGAGCCCAGTCCACAGCAGGGTTGAGACGGCGCAGCAATCCCGGATGGGCTTGAAACCTCTCAGCCAAACGCTCCAACAAAGTCTCGTGTTCTAAACCGGGCACCTGAGATTTGCCCACCCAGGTCTCCGGCAACGGGGCCAGACGCAGCAAGTCTTCGGCGCTGACACGGTAGGGAGCCCCTGGAGCCCGCTTGAGCATGAGAGCCTTGCGGGTGTTACGGTCTAGCCAACCGGTCTGCTCCAAGCCTTGCTGCGATTGAAACGCCTTCAATGCGGCCGCGGTTTGCGCGCCTCCCACGCCATCGATGGAGCCGGAGGAAATTCCCAGGCCGGCCAGTGCGATTTGAGCCTCCAGATAATTGGTGGCCCCGCGAGGCACCCAGGCGGCCCCACTGTTGGTCATCAACAACTCGGGCAGTGCCACCGCCGCGCGGAGGAGCTGAGTGGAAAGAACCACCGGAGCCGACGTGAGCCCCAACAGCGCAGGTGCGGCGTTAGAAATCGCGAGCAACGGGGACAGTGGGATAGCCGGAGCCAGAACCGGAACCGGCGGAGCAGCCGCAGGCACCGGAACCACCGGAGGAACCGCGGGAGCCAGTGTTGGCTGAGCCGAGGTCGGAGCAAGAGCTGCAGCCGGAGTCGGAACTGGCTCAACGGGAACCCTGGGGGCTTCTTTGGCTATTCCGGAACTAGGCTTGGAAGCCGCGCTCCCTTCTGGCCCAAGCACCCGCCATACCCCCCAGGCCAACACCCCGACCAGCGCCAACAGCAGCACCTTCGGCGCGAGAGCCTTACGGGGATGCGCTCGTGAAGATTGGGTTCGAGACTTCGAGGCCATGGATCCAGATCAAGATGGGGTCACACATCGATGAGCGGACCGCCGCCGTCCTCATCCTTTTTCTTCGGCTGACGGCGCCCGGTCGATCCGCGGACACTACCCTGAAACTGCACCTTGGCTCGACCTCCGAGGAATCCATTCACCACCAGCGAAACCAGGCTGATAATCACTCCCCCCCAGAAGGCGGACCCAAATCCGTCCACGACGAATCCGGGTTGAAGCATGCCGCCGACCAGACTCAGGAGCACCGCGTTGATAACCATCACGAACAGCCCGAGGCTGAAGATCAACAGCGGGAGCGAAATCAACATGAGCAGTGGGCGCACAAACGCATTGAGCAAGCCCAGCAACAGCGAGGCCTCCAACAACGCTCCGAAGGTCTGGTGACGGATCCCGTCCACCCAGACATCGGCCAACAAAACGCCAATGGTTGTGACCAACCAGCGTTGCAGGAACTTCACCAAACCTTCCGGCATGGGATGGATCATAGACCAAAGGCCTCCCGAGTCAGTCGCCTTTCTTGCCGTTCCGAAGGGGAGCCTCCCCCGCCATCAACTCGAAGAACTCCGTCGCGGTGACCACTCGGACCCGAGGTGGCAGCGCTTCAATCGTCTGGCCGATGGCCCCCATCGGTCCTCCCGAATCACGGAAGGACCACGCGTGGACATTGATCAACGCATAGGCCTCGGAACCGGCCGCAGCTCCGGACGGTTGTCTTTCAACGGCCGCAGCAACACCCGCCGGAAGCCAATCCGGCCGCAGACCCCCTGAACGGTCTTTCTGTTCCCAGAGCAAATAGCGGTACGAGACACTGGGCTTGCCTTGATGCCAGTACACCGCACCCCGCCCGCGGTTGTAGGGCGGGTAATCTTTGTAGAGGACTCCTTGGATCGATGCCAACAGGGCATTCTCCGGACCCTTCAAGCCCTGCGGATCGACCACCCATAATTCTCGGGCCCAGGCCGGGCCCATTTGCAGGAGAAGAGCGATGATTGCGCAAAGGAATCCGAACGGCGGGAGAATTCCAGGGGCCTTCATGCTTTGGGTGAATCACCGGCCAACGACAGGAGGAGGCGTCGAATTTCTTGCAGGCGCCCCTTGGCGTCACGCTTGGACAGCCGCGGAAACTGGCCTCCCACCGTGACCAAAGTGCCCCGGTGCATGAGCTTCACCTTGCCCTCGGTGACCTCCACCGATGTCACCCGGCATTCGGCCGCGAGAAGCCGCAGCTCATGGGTCTGAAGCAACAAATCGACTGGCCCCGGCAAGGGCCCGAAGCGATCCCGCAGTTCCTGACGCAACCCATCGACCCCGGCCTTGTCGGTGATCTGGGCCAACTTGCGGTACACCTCGACTCGCTGGGAGGGTTCCCGCACGTAATCGAGCGGCAGGTACGCCGGGAACTTCCGCCCGTCGTCTTCGTCCACCGGACGCCGAGAGGCCGAAGACCTCCCCCGGGAGGGCTCCTCATCCGGATCGTCCCAGTAGGTGGCGACACAGCCGTCCCTGGGGATGGATATGTTCAGAGTCGGTTCACTGTTGGACTTGGAACGACGAGAGTCACTCGTGGAGGCCCCTTCTTCACCTGGATTGGTAGCCAAGAAATCCAGCGATACCCGGACCTCGATCCGAGTCCGGACCGTTTCACCCTTCAACACCGAGATACTCTGGCCGAGCAGTTGGCAATACAGGTCGAAGCCCACCGCAGTGATGTGGCCGCTCTGCTGGGAACCGAGCAAATTGCCCGCACCGCGAATCTCCAAGTCGCGCATGGCGATCTTGAAGCCGCTACCCAGCGCACTGTACTGCTTAATGGCACTCATCCGTTTGCGGGCCTCGGTCAGCAATTGGGCGTGACGCGGCAACATTAGGTAGCAATAGGCTTGGTGCTTGTAGCGACCGACACGGCCGCGGAGCTGGTACAGTTCGCTCAGACCAAAACGATCTGCCCGGTCGATGACCATCGTGTTGGCATTGGGAATGTCTAAACCGCTCTCGATGATCGTGGTGCTCACCAGCACGTCGGCCTCGCCGTTGACGAAGCACGTCATGACCTTCTCCAGCTCGTCGTCGGCCATCTGCCCGTGCCCCACCAGAATCCGGGCCTCGGGCACCAGTGTCTTCAACTTGAGAGCCACGTCCTCAATGGTGGAAACCCGATTGTGCAGGAAATACACCTGACCGCCCCGATTCAATTCCCGCTGGATGGCATCGCGGATGACCCTCTCATCGTAATTGCCCACGATGGTCTCCACCGGCAGGCGATCCTGCGGCGGGGTTTCCAGAGTGCTGAGGTCTCGGGCCCCCGTGAGAGCCAGGTACAGCGTCCGTGGGATGGGAGTCGCACTGAGGGTCAGTACATCGACGGTCCGGCGTAGCAGTTTGAACTGCTCTTTGTGCTTCACGCCAAACTTTTGCTCCTCGTCGACAATCACCAGCCCCAGATCCTTGAAAATCATATCTGCGGAGACGATCCGGTGGGTTCCGATGACGATATCCACCGCACCAACAGCCGCCGCCTCCATCACTCCTTTCTGCTGCTTGGCCGTGCGGAAACGGCTCATCAATTCGATGCGCACCGGATACTCCGCCATGCGCTCGCGGAAATGGTTGTAGTGCTGCTGGGCTAGGACCGTGGTGGGCACCAGCAACGCCACCTGCTTGCCTCCCATGACCGCCTTAAACGCGGCCCGGATGGCCACCTCGGTCTTACCAAAGCCCACGTCACCACAAATCAGACGGTCCATCGGCTTGGGGAGCTCCATGTCCACCTTGGAGGCCGCGATGGCCTTCACCTGGTCGGGCGTCTCCTCAAATTCAAAGCTCGCCTCAAACTCCCGCTGCCACGGGGAGTCGACCGAGAACGGGTGGCCCGGCTGAGTGGCCCGCGCCGCCTGCACAGAAAGCAGTTCAGCCGCCAAGTCCCGCACCGACCGTTGAGCTTGCTCCTTGGCCTTGGTCCAGCGAGTGCCGCCGATAGTGCTCAACTGCGGACGCGCCTTGCCCGCGCCCATGTACTTGCTCACCAGGTGCGCCTCAGTCACCGGGACGTAGAGCTTGGGTGCCTCATCGTGGCTGGAGCTCGCGGCGTATTCGATCACCAGGCATTCCTGACCACCGCCCGAGGCGCCGGCTTGCCGAGGCGGCAGCGTCTTGAGGCCCCGGTAAATGCCAATGCCGTGCTGAAGGTGCACCACGAAGTCCCCGAGATCGAAGTCGGTGAAATCTACCTCGAAGGCGTTGCGCACCGACTGCGCATGGTGGGACTTCAAGCGCCGCGGCCGAGACACTTTGTAGCGCCCGTAAATCTCCGCGTCCGAGACCACGACCCGGCGGGAGAATTCGCACAGGAATCCGCGGGAAATAGTGCCAGAGAGGACTTCCGGGACCGCTGAGGGCACGGAACCCTCAGCGGCCTCGCTTCCATTGGAGGGCAGGAGTTCGCTCCACAGCTCTCCGAAGCGTTGAAGCTCGCCGGAATTGTTGCAGAAAACCTGAAGGTGGTAGCCTTGTCTCAACCACCGCTGCATTTGTTGGAAAAAAGTCCGTCGCTGCTCCTCGGCAACTTGAGTCGCGGGCAGGCTTGCTCCGATGGGACGGAACGCATCTAGGGATTCAATGAGCAGATCATTCGGATCGCCCACAGATTCCGGAATCGAATCCTCGACCCGGACCCAGACGCCTCCGGAGGTCTGAACCCGCAGTTGCAAGGCCTCCCAGGGCTCATGGAACACATCCCCCTCTCGGACCTGACTGGCGTGGTGTTCTGCTTGGAGAGCCAGTGCCTGCGGCCCGCAAAGCACCACCAGCGCGTCTTGGCCCCAGTGCGCATCAAGCGCGCTCACTGGGGGTGAAGGTGCCTCGGACCCGGCCTTGGGACGCAGCAAACTCAGCTCACCAGCCGGTGGAACCACGCACGAGTCGATGGCATCCAAACGGGTCTGGCGGTGGGGATCAAATTCACGAAGCGACTCCAACTCATCCCCGAAGAACTCCAACCGAATCGGCCAGGGGCGATTGAGGGGCCACAAATCCACAATGCCACCCCGCCAAGATAGCTCCCCTTTATGGGAGACCTGGGCCTCGGGCTCATAACCCTGCGACTCAAGCCATTCGATGAGATCCAGCGGGTTGACCGTTTCTCCCCGACTGAAGGTCCGGGTCCTGGAATTGAACTCGTCCGGGGTAAAGGTGCGCTGCTGCAAGGCCGTCACCGAAGTGATTACCAGTCGACTTTTCGGAGGAACACCTTCTACCCGCCGCAGGGCGATGAGCGTTTCGAGTCGTTCGCTAATGATGTCGGCATGGGGCAATCGGGAATCCTGGGGCAATATTTCCCAAGCCGGGAAAAACTGCGGACGCTCCCCATCCAGCCAAGTGGCGGCATCGGCGTGCAACAGTTCTTGGGTTTTCAGCGTGTCCGTGATGGCAACGACGTGGCGGTCCGGATAAAGCCGATGCAGCACGGCCACCAGCCATGCCTGCGCCGCCGGAGCCACACTCTCCAAACTCACGACCCCGCCGGCCTCGACCTTTTGGCGCAACGACTCAACGACCGGCGATTTCAGCCAGCCTTGCAACACGGTGGGAGATGCGGGATCCAAGCCCGGAAAGAATGCCCTGAAACTGTCGGATGGCGATTTTGGAATTGAGCCGTCAGTCGATGCGTTGCCCGATTGGCTCATGTCATCGACTGCTTGTGTAGAAATCCGGGATCAAACCGGAGCCATGGCCCAAGTGCTGCCCGAGTTGGGTGGGTGGCTCGTCCGATACCAAAGACCCCTCCCCGGTCATGGCCTCGTGGAGGCACTTCATCACGACGACGCGGTCATTGCTCGATATCCCCGCGAGATGTGGGCGGGCAGCCCCCTGCTCTTTCCAATAGTCAGCTACAACCACGTCCCCGGCGCCGACCACCATTATCCCTGGGCCGGTCAAAACCATCCGATGCCAGCGCATGGATTTGCCCGAAAAACTCCCTGGAAGGTCACGGCCCAAGAAACCGATCAAGTCCAACTCGAACTCACCGACAGCGACGCCACCCGGGCGGTGTTCCCCTTCGCCTTTCGTTATCGCCTGACCTACCGGCTTCAAGAAGGTCGCCTGCATTGGCAGCAAGTCATCGAGAATCTCTCCCCTGAACCCATGCCCTTCGGCGTCGGATTCCACCCCTATTTGCCGATGCCGCTGAGCGCAGGATCCAAGCGGAGCGACTGCATCATCCGTATTCCCCGAGCCACCCGCTTCAATCCGATCGGACGCGGCGACGCCTATTTTTCCGAACCGTTCCCCGAACAGGAATTACCAGCCACCGTGGACACCGGAGCCACCCTGCTCTTAGGAAACCTCCGAAGCCAAGAACTGGCCCTGGTTGACCGGGCGGCCCATCTGGAAGTGGTCGTCAACTGGGAAGGGGCACCGGCCTATCGCTTCTGCGCGCTCTGGTCGCGGACGCCCTCGGAAAATTTCTACTGCCTAGAACCCTGGACTTGCCTGCCCAACGCCTTCAGCCGACCGGAGGATCGTGAGCTTCAAATCCTAGCCCCCGGCCAATCCTTTCAAGCGTCGATGTGGATGGAAGTCCGTCCCTGCTGACGCACCCACCCCTCGGGCAAGAAAACGCCCGGAACGGCACAAAGCCATTCCGGGCGTTGGGAACACCCCCGATCCGGAATCCTTCAGATCCCGTGGAAGTTCGGCAGGTGCAACTTCTCGCCGCCGCGCATCGCGCTCTCGTGCGCCAGGATACCCACGAGGGTCCAATTCACCGACTGGTGCAAGTCTGGGAAGCTCGGGCGGTCCTCGATCACACTCATCACAAACTCATGGACCAAGTGCGGATGGCTGCCGCCGTGGCCGCTGCCTTGAACGAAGCTCAAGTGGACATTCTCACTCATGTCATAGACGCCCTTCGTCGTGAACGGACGAATGGCCTCAGGCAACAGGTGGGCATAATCGGGAATCTTCACCTTTTCCACCGTCTCACCACCGAGGTGCAGCACCGGGTCATCGTGCTCGGTGAGCTGCCACTCGAAGGAAGTCTTGGAGCCATAGCAGTCGAAGCTCTCCTGGTACTGGCGCGCGGCATCGAACAAATACCGCGTGACCTCACCAGCGACATCCTGACTCCGGACCTTGAAATGGGCCGTCTCAAAGGAGAACGGTGAACCATACTTGGCGATGCCGGACTCGGAGATGCGGCCCGAACCCAGGCAGGACACGAACTCTGCCTCGCCGTTGACGATACCCAGGCAAGGGCTGACGCAGTGCGTGGCATAGTGCATCGGAGGCAATCCCTCCCAGTAGCCGGGCCACCCCTCCATGTTCTGAAGGTGGCTGCCGCGAACAAACTGGATACGTCCCAAACGACCGGTATCCCGCAGTTCCCGCACATACAAATACTCCCGGCTCCAGACCACCGTCTCCATCATCATGTACTTCTTCCCGCTCTCACGGGCCGCCTTCACGATCTCGCGGGCTTCCTCCACGGTGGTACAAGCCGGCACCGTGCAGGCCACATGCTTGCCAGCGCGCAGAGCGGCGATGGCCTGCGGCGCGTGCAAGTGAATGGGCGAATTAATATGCACCGCATCCACCAATGGATCGCGGATCAAGTCCTCAAAGGACGTGTAGCGCTTCTCCACTCCGAAGGCATTGCCCACCGCATCCAGCTTGTCCTGGGAGCGCTGGCAAATGGCGTACATCTCCGCATGGGGATGGCGTTGATAAATGGGGATGAACTCGGAACCGAATCCGAGTCCGACAATGGCGATGTTGAGTTTTCGGCTCATGATAGGGAAAGGGTGAAGCACGGCGTGTCGCTGATGAAAACCGCGCTATGAACAGCTCCGAATCAAACGCACCCATCCCCCGCCCGGCAACGCGAAACTGGCACCAACCGAAACCGCCTCATCAGAACGAGTCTGATTCAGAGCCTGTCCCGCTCCGTCCCACCCAACCGCCCACCCCGGGCGGCAGCGGGACCGGACCGGAGCGAGCATTGCAGGCGAACAACAACATCCCCTCGCGCACAGCGCGAAAACCTCCCCTCTCTCCGAGCCTGCCTGCGAGCGCAGGCCCGGACCCGCAGAGCCCCGGCACCCATGACCCACCCAAGAGTCCCCTCCCTCTCACGAGCGGCAGCGGGACCGTTCCCGCGCAGCCCCCCGAAGGACACCGCTATAGTATGAAGTGGCACCTTTTGTGTAGATATGCGACCCCGAGGCCGTCGAGCGGCGGCGGGACCGTGCTGGAGCAAGCATTGGAAGCGATCAAACCCACCCAAGAGTCCCCTCCCTCTCAACTCCGAAACTCCGCAACCACCTCGAGAAACCCACTCAACGTCGATAAGCCTCGGCCAGCAGAGTCACCGGATGAGCCACCCGCAGCTCAAGCCCCCGATCCCGACAACCGTTGATGAGTTGCAGCAAACAACCAGGATTGCCCGTAGCGACCACCTGAGCCCGCGTAGTGACGATGTGATTCACCTTCCGCTGCAGCAACTGGCCCGCCATTTCGGGCTGCGTCAGATTGTAGATGCCGGCACTGCCGCAACACCACGCAGCCTCGGGCAGTTCCACCAGACGCACCCCAGGAATCGCCCGCAACAACGACCGAGGCTGCGCAGAGATCTTCTGGCCATGACAGAGGTGACAAGATTCGTGGTAGGTCACCACCTGCTGCGAGGCACCTGCAGCCGGCGGCGGCTCAATACCAGTGAATGCCAACCATTCGTGAATATCCTTCACCTTCGCATCCCAGAGCCTAGCCCTGTGGACATAGCGGGCGTCATCGGCCAAGAGTCGCGCATAGTGCTTGAGGTGAGAACCGCAACCCCCAGCGTTGCTAATAATCGCATCGAAGGATTCGGGCGGGAATTGGTCGATGTTCCGCCGGGCCAATTCCTGAGCCAACTCCCATTCACCGTTGTGCGCATGGAGCGATCCACAGCAATGCTGATCGGGCGGGGTGATCACCTCGCAACCATTGCGGGCAAGGACTTCGGCCGTATCGCGATTGACGTCACTGAAGATCAAGTCCTGGGCGCAGCCAGCGAGCAACGCGACACGGTAACGACGAACCCCCTGAGCACGAGTTACAGGAGCGACCAGGTCCTCGGTCCACCGGGCTTGCACCGGCGGGGTCATGGCTTCTAGTTCCCGCAGACGCCGGGGCAACAGCCGAGTTAGGCCCAGAGCTCGTACCGCCGACTGAAGCCCCAAGCCCTGCCAAAGTTGCATGATTCGGCCCAGGATCTTGAGCCGGTTCAAGTCCATGAAGAGCCCCCGAAGGCTCAGGGCCCGGATTAACGACCGACCGGGAGTTGCCAACACCCGAGAGGCCTCCGCCTCAGCCCGCGCCCGCTCGAAGAGTTCCGCGTAGTCCACCCCCGCCGGACAGGCCGTCATGCAAGCCAGACATCCGAGACAATAATACATCTCGTCGGCAAAGGTCTTGGTGGGCTCTAAACGATCATCGGCGATCGCGCGCATCAGGGCGATCCGCCCTCGCGGCGAATGCCGTTCGAGCTTCGTCACGTCGTAGGTCGGACACGTCGGAAGGCACAGCCCGCAATGCATGCATTGCTGGACGACCGAGTAGTCCAAAGATTTCAGGTGCGAGGACGACGACAGTGAGGAAGCCATGAGGACAGTGGTTCAGGATTGGGCTGTTTCAAGACTACGCGGCAGCGGCTCCGACCGCCTCCAATTCTTCCCAGCGGGAATAGAGCGTGGCCACCCCGGCCTTGGCTGTCTCCAGCTCGGCCATAAGTGTCTGCATCCGGGCTCCATTCTTGCGGATGAATTTCGGATCCAAGAACTGCGACTCACGCTCGGTCACCTGAGCCTCGGCCGACTGAATTACCGCTTCGATTTCCTCCAACTCCCGCTGTTCCTTGAAGCTAAGCTTTCGGATCTTACCCGCCTTTGGTGTCGAGGCCGACCCCGCGAGCTTGAATTCACGACCACCACCGGAACTCGAAGCGACCCGGCGCCGTTTCTCTAAATAGTAGTCGTAATTGCCCTCACTGAACACGACCCGCCCCTCGCCCTCGAAAGCTAAGATGCCGGTGCACACCCGGTTGAGGAAATAGCGGTCATGGCTCACCACCAGCACGCACCCGGGAAAGAACGTCAGCGCCTCCTCCAGAATTCGCATGGTTTGCAAATCTAGGTCATTGGTCGGCTCGTCCAGAACCAGGAAATTGCCGCCCCGCTTGAGCACCCGCGCCAATAACAGCCGGCTGCGCTCGCCCCCGCTGAGGTGCTTTACCTGGGTGGTGATGCGATCATCGGTGAAGAGGAACCGCTTGAGGTAGCCACGCAGGGAGAGTTTTTCATCACCCCACTGGACCCATTCGGTGCCGTCACTGACCTCTTCCAGAACGGTCCGTTCTTCGTTGACCCGAAGTCGGCCCTGATCGACGTAGTTGAAACGCGTCAGGGATCCGATGCGCACATCCCCCTCGGTCGGGGGCATCTCACCCAACAAAATGCGCAGCAACGTCGTCTTGCCCAACCCATTGCGGCCGGTCACTCCAATGCGAGTACCACCGGCGAAATTCAGGCTGAGATCGGAGAAGAGACGACGCCCCCCGAACTGCATGCCCACGCCCTCAATTTCCACCACTCGGTTACCGAGCGGCGGCGGCGGTGGGATGACCAATTCCATCTCGGATTCGGTGGGCGGCGGACCCGCACTGTCGGCGGCGGAAAATCGATCCAGACGCGCCTGACTTTTGCTCGTCTGGGCCTTAGGACGACGACGCACCCACTCAATCTCGCGCCGCAGAAACATCTGGCGCTTGTGTTCGGTTACCTCTTCGGTGGCCAGCTTCTCGGCCCGCTGGAGCAAGTATTCCGAGTAGTTGCCATCGTAGCGTTCAAACTTGCCGTTGCGCAGCTCAACGATGGTGGTGGCCACCGAGTCGAGAAAATGTCGGTCATGGGTCACCACCAATAAACCACCGGGGTAGCCCGCCAGAAACTCCGTGATCCATTCCACCGATTCGGTGTCCAAATGGTTGGTCGGCTCATCGAGCATCAGGAAGTCTGGCCGGGCGATCAGGGCCCGGGCCAGAGCCACACGACGCCGTTCTCCACCGGACAATTCGCCGATTCGCCGATCATCCGGCGGGCAGCCCAACTGATTGAGGGCCGTGCGAACCCGCGAATCGACCGTCCAGCCCTCCAGTTGCTGGATACGCTCTTCCAAATGGTCATGCCGACTGGAATGACCCGGGAGATTCTCAAACTCATGAATGAGGGCGAGGACATGTCGTGCCCCATCGCGCGCGGCCTCGAGGACTGTGAGGTTGGAATCCAGTTCAAAGGCCTGGGGCAAATAACCGGTGACCAGGTCCCTGCGCCGGGTGATCACACCGTCATCGACCTCGGCTTCACTGGCCAGGATTCGCATGAAGGTCGATTTGCCAGCACCGTTGCGACCCACAAGCCCGATGCGATCCCCCGCCGACAAGGCCAGTGAGGCCTGATCCAATAGGGCTCGATCGTTGATGTTCAGGACCAAGTCCTGAGCGGAAATAAGCACGCCTTCGTTCACAATGAGGAATCGAAGATACACGAGAATGGGCCGCGGAGCCATGCACGCTTTCAGCTTTCCCGCCATCCGGATCCGATCGGTCCCAATTGGATTCCCAGGAATGATCCCATTTCACTGCCTCGACATTGATCGAGTTGGTGCGACGCTTTAAAGCTGAGCATGGCCAACCGTCCCACCATCAATGATGCTCCGCTTCGCTCCAGCCTCTATGAGGCCCGAGTGATGCATCATCGTCTGGAGCCCCGCACGCACCATTTCGAGTACGGGATCTTCCTCGCGTGCCTAGACCTCGACGAATTGGATACCCTCGATGCCCGCCTGCGGTTCTTCAGCCGCAACCGGCGCAACTGGTTGGAGTTCCGGGACTCCGACCATCTTCCCAATCCGGAGGAGTCCGGACCCAAGAACCAAGAAAATGAGCAACAGAAGCCCAACATCAAGCGCGCCCTCCAAGCTTGGCTCAGGCAACAGGGAGTAATCCTTGCCGACAACGACCGCGTCCTGCTGCTCACCCTGCCCCGGATCGCTGGCTACGTGTTCAACCCAGTCAGCTTCTACTTTTGCACCAAGGCCTCGGGCGAAGCGCTCTGCGCTGTGGCCGAGGTGGGCAATACCTTTGGCGAATTGAAACCTTATCTGGTTCCCCTTCATGCCGCCCCAGACGGTCCAGACGGCCCCGGATTCCGATGCGTGGTGCCCAAACACTACTACGTCTCGCCTTTCACACCGCTGGATGTCTGCTTTGATTTCCAACTCCAGACTCCAGGCCCCCGCCTGCACATCGCCGTCAACGACGTGAGCGAGGGTCGTAACTTGCTGCTCACCACCTTGACCGGATCCCAGCGGCCGATCACCGACCGAGAGATCCTCCGCTTGAGCCTCCGCTACCCGCTGGTAACCCTGAAGGTCATTAGCGCGATTCACTGGCAGGCCCTCCGGTTATGGTTGAAAAGGGTGCCTTGGTACGCCAAGTCTCAGAGCACCCACTTGCAACGGGGGGTCTTCCGGGCCCACTCGTCGATCGCCAATTCCGGTTCCGGTTCCGATTCCGGACCCAACCCATCGACCGGTCCGAGATAACGCAAATCCTGAGAGGCATACCGCAAATCCTGCGGTTGTGGTTCTGACAATTGAGTCCAACGTTAGAAGTCACAATTTCACCATGAGCCGCACCCATCCCGAGTCGATCCTTCCGACGATTGCCACCGCGTCCGGCGGAACCCCCTCCGGCGGTATCTCGGAGGCTGTCCTGAACCCGACGGCCCCGACGCCGCGGTGGGTGGAATCCATCGCCCAGAATCTGGTCACTTCGCTTTTCCAGCCCATGTCCAAAGGGCATCTGCGGATGGTCTGCCCGGACGGATCGACCCGTGAGTTTGGAACTCCCGGCCAGACTCCGTCCGCGGAAATCCACCTGCGTCGTTGGCGTTTCTTCACCCGCTGCGCCATTGGCGGCGACATCGGCTTCGGTGAATCTTATCAAGACGGTGACTGGGAGACGCCCGACTTGGCCGAAGTGATCGCATGGTTCTGCGCCAATGTTGAGCAGGCCCCTTCGATGTCGGGCTCAGCCCGGAAGCGACTGCGCTTCACCCTTCTGAATGCCGCCAACCAACTGCGTCACTTTCTCAACCGCAACTCCCTCACGGGTTCCCGCTCCAACATTGCGGCCCACTACGATCTGGGGAATGCTTTCTACTCGCAGTGGCTCGACGCCACCATGACCTACTCGGCGGCCTTGTTCGAATCACCCGATCAATCGTTGGAGGCCGCCCAGACCGCCAAGTACGAGCGGTTGGCGAAGGAACTGCGACTGAAGGCGGGCGACCATTTGCTAGAAATCGGCTCCGGGTGGGGCGGAATGGCGAGCCATGCGGTGCACCAGCACGGGGTCCGGGTCACCACGATCACATTGTCCGAGGCGCAGGCCACCTACTGTCGGGAACGCTTTGAGAGAGAGGGCATCGCCGACCGGGCAGAAGTGAGGGTCATCGACTATCGTTTGCTGACCGGCCAATTCGACAAGATTGTCAGCATCGAGATGATGGAGGCCATCGGTGATCAGTACCTCGAGACGTACTGCCAGAGCGTCCAACGCCTGCTCAAGCCCAACGGAATTTTCGCCGCCCAGTTCATTACCTATCCCGATTCACGCCATGCCGAGTTGCGCCGCAGCGTGGACTGGATCCAGAAGCACATTTTCCCGGGCTCGCTATTGCTCTCGCTCAATCGCGTGAACCAATCGATGCAGCGGACCGGGACTCTCCACCTGCACAGTCTTCACGACATGGGCCTCGATTATGGCCGCACGCTGCGCCAGTGGCGCACGCGCTTCAACCAGGGCCTCCACGAAGTTCGCGCACAGGGTTTCGATGATCATTTCATCCGCACCTGGAACTACTACCTGGCCTACTGCGAGTCGGCCTTCCTCTGGCGGAACATTAGCGTGGTGCAGGCCACCTGGACGGCCCCTAACAACCGTAGCCTGATGTCGGCGTGAGTCAGGAAGGGCTCACCGCATGAACTTGCCCACCCCGCTCATTCTGATTCTTGGGGGATTGGTGTTTGTAGCGGCGGAGATGCTGTTGACCCTCCAAGTCGCCCGTCGTCTTCGGAACTTCGGGATTGTGGACATCGTGTGGTCCGCGGGTTTCACCCCATTGGTGCTCCTCTACTTGCTGGCCACGGCGTGGCAGGAACACTCGGTGCCCGCCGGAGGGATCGAGTGGCGGGAGGCTCTAATTTCAAGGCTGCCCCTGTCCCTCATGGTCACTCTCTGGAGCCTGCGCCTAGGCCTGCACCTCCTGATCCGAGTCCGGGCACACCATCCGGTAGAAGATGTCCGCTACGCCCAACTTCGGAAGGAATGGGGAGCACAGACTGACCAAAAAATGCTCGGCTTCTTCCTGCTTCAAGGTGGCCTGCAAGTGGTCCTCTCCACGCCCTGGCTCATTAGCAGCCTTCGACCGCCCACAGAGTTATCCGGATGGGTCGGTGGTTGCTTCTGGCTCGGCCTCCTGCTTTGGGCCGTGGGCATCTTGGGTGAATCCCTGGCAGACCACCAATTGGCCCGATTCCGTGCCGATCCCGCTCGTCGCGGGCAAGTCTGCCAAGAGGGGTTTTGGCGTTACTCCCGGCATCCCAACTACTTCTGCGAATGGCTGGTCTGGCTGGGCTATGGCGTCTTTGCACTCGGCAGCCCCTGGGGCTGGATCGGACTCTTGGCACCGGCGCTGATGTATCACTTCCTGGTAAACGTCACCGGCGTCCCCATGACCGAGGCATTGTCGGTGAAGTCCAAGGGTGAGGCCTACCGTCGATATCAGCAGACCACCAACGCCTTTTTCCCAGGACCGCCCCGCCGCAGCTGACCTCCGAGTACCCCCCTCTTTGGAAGAACCCGCGCCCCGGGGTGCAGCGAATTGAATGAAACCGATGCTCTGCCCCATTGACGACCGTCCTCACGGGCCGAAGCTTGGGACTTACCTACAGCGCGACCATGAGCACCGTCACCATTGCCCCGCCGCCCACAACCTCGGGACCGCCCCTACAGCGGGAGACAACCGCCGGGAATTACTTCGTTGCCAATTATCCCCCGTTTGCCTTCTGGAATGCTGAGGCCGTCCCAGCCTTCCATCAGACTCTGGATCAGGACCCTCAACTTGGAGTACCGCTGGGACTCTACGTCCACATTCCCTTCTGCCGGAAGCGATGTCACTTCTGCTACTTCCGCGTCTACACCGACAAGAACGCCGACGACATCAAGGCCTACCTCGATGCCTTGCTCAAAGACCTCGCTTCCTATGCCCCCAAGGCGGTGATCGGCGGGCGAAAACCCCGCTTCATCTACTTCGGTGGGGGCACTCCGAGCTACTTGTCTCCGGACCAACTCCGCTATCTGACCGAGGGCATGAAGCGATTGCTTCCGTGGGATGATGCGACAGAAATCACCTTCGAGGCCGAACCCGGAACGCTCACCGACCACAAGCTCCGAGCCATCCGGGAAATGGGTGTCACTCGACTGAGTCTGGGCATCGAGCATTTCGACGACGCCATTCTAGAGATCAACGGTCGGGCTCATCGCTCCAAGGAAGTCGAGAGGGCCTACGGCTATGCCCGAGAAATTGGTTTCCCCCAGATCAATATCGACCTCATCGCTGGCATGGTAGAAGAGACGCCCGAGAAGTGGCAGGAAACCGTCGCCAAGGCAGTGGCCATGGAACCCGACTCTGTGACCATCTACCAGATGGAGGTGCCCTACAACACGGGCATTTACCGGCAAATGAAAGCCGAAGGGAAGCTGGTGGCACCCGTGGCCGACTGGGACACCAAACGGCGTTGGGTGGACGAGGCGTTCCGAGCCTTCGAGGCGCGCGGCTACACCGTGACCAGCACTACGACCGTCGTGAAAGATCCCGCACGGGTGAAGTTCGAGTACCGACAGGGGCTCTTCAGTGGAGCCGACCTTTTGAGCATCGGCGTGGCCAGCTTCGGACACCTCAACCGGATGCACTATCAGAACCACCACGACTTCCAACCCTACGTTGATGCGGTCAGTGCCGAGCAGCTTCCCACCCATCGCGCCTATGTCCTTCCGGATGACGAGCGCTACCTGCGTGAGTTCATTCTCCAACTAAAACTGGGCCGCGTCAGCACCGATGCCTTCACCGAGAAATTCGGAGAAGATCCCCGGACTCGATTCGCTGTCCCCTTGGCGACACTCACAGCTTGGGGGTTCTTGGTGGAATCGAGTACCCACCTGGAATTGACCCGCGATGGATTGCTGCAGGTCGATCGTCTGCTCCAGGAATTCTTCAAGCCCGAGCACCGCACTGGCCGCTATGCCTGAGTCCGACCCCCTCATCACCCACGCAACTCCAACGACCATCACTGGCGCGCGCCTGAGCCATCTGGACGAGCGCGGCGAGGCTCGCATGGTGGATGTCTCGGCCAAGCCCGCCCTGTTCCGAGAAGCGGTGGCCTGCGGGGAGATCCGCGTATCCTCCACCACGCTCGACTTGATGGAGTCCGACCGCATGGCCAAGGGCAATGTCTTGGCGACAGCCCGCATCGCCGGGATCCAGGCGGCCAAACGCACCGGAGAATTGATCCCGCTGTGTCATCCCTTGCCCATTTCCCATTGTGAGATTCACTTTGAAACACCCGAAACGCGGGATCGTATCCGGATCACCGCATCGGCCCGAATCACGGCAGCCACGGGTGTCGAAATGGAAGCTCTGACCGCCGTATCCGTTGCGGCCCTGACCGTCTATGACATGTGCAAGGCGGTAGACAAGGGCATGGTGATCGGCGACATCCGCCTGCTCAGAAAAACCAAGTCTGCGCCCCGGACGCCCTGAATTCGGCCCGCTGAAGTTCATGGGCGATCCAGTCGCGGAATGTTGGCCCTTCCCATACAAAGAGGCAGAGAGAAACCGTGGCCAGAACCCATTGGAAAGCTATGTCCGGCGTAAAAATGCCCGGCGTAAAAACAAAAAGCCCGACAAGATGATGAATCCATCTTGTCGGACCTGTCAGAAAATAGTGTCTCGAATTGAGACAGTTTAGATCAACGGAGGATGATCACCCAAAGGTGATCAAATCGCGGACCCTTTCAGATCACGGGCGGTTCGCATCCGCACCGGCGTAAGCGCTGATCTTCACGGGAGGCGCAACGGCGTTGCCCTTGCTGTCGATCACCGGGGTCGTGGTCACAGCCACATTGCCCGGGATCGTGATCGTGCCACCCTTGGCGGTGACAGAGGACTTGGTGGCTCGACGAGCCTTGGCCAAGGCGACTTCACCACGAACCTCGGATTGCTGGGTGGGAACGAGGCGATCGGCTGTCGCGAGAATGACAGCGTCCTGGCCTTCGGTAGCGAAGGTGGCGGCGGCAACAACGGTGCGGGCCATCTGAGGAGCGACCTCGAGGCAGGCGGCGACAACGGCTTCGGTGGCTTCAGGAGCCTTGCGAAGGATGGCACCCACAACGGTGGAAAGAGCCGTCGGGTGGTTCTTGGCAACGGCAACCACAGCGGCCTTCGCGATCTCGATGCGGTCGGCCTTGTCAGCGGCAACTACCAACTTGGCAGCGACCAAAGGCATATCAATGACCTTCGATGCCAAGATCTTCTGGGTCAGAGCCTGCGACTCTGTGGAAGTGAGAGCAAAGGCCGAATTGACGATCAGCGAAGTAACGGTGATCAGAACAGATTTTTTCAGGAGATTCATATACAAGGCTCGGTGTCTAACTTTGTTAGTCGAATAAATCGAAGGATGGAACCCACGTCAACGCTTTAACCAAAAAAGTTTTTCACAACGGTGAACCGGCTTGCTCATGCCGCTTGACGTTGCTCCCGACGTTGAACCACCGGAGGCGTCTCTCGGCGGACCACCGCACGATTGATTTCGACAGCCACCACGTCATCGCAGTCGGGCAATTCAAACATCAGGTCGCGAAAAAGTTCTTCGGTCAGGGCCCGGAGCGCACGGGCACCGGTCTTCTTTCGGGATGCCATGCTGGCCAACTCCGCGACGGCATCGTCGGTGAAGCACAACTCGACCCCATCCAGGGACAGCAGCTTGGCAAATTGACGGGTCAGTGCATTGCGCGGACGGGTCAGCACCTCAGCCATCTGCTGCTCGGTCAACTCATCCAGAGCGGTCACCACCGGCAACCGGCCGATGAACTCCGGGATGAAGCCAAAGCCCATGAGGTCTTCCGGCTCCACTCGGTGCATTAGGGGCTGGTCTGCCTGCGCCCAACCCGACTGGGTGGAAGAGGTCCCATCGCGGATTTCGACACCGAAACCAATGGATCGTCGTCCCAGACGCCGCTCAATGATGCGGTCCATCCCGACGAACGCGCCGCCGCAGATGAAAAGGATCTGGGTGGTGTCGATCCGGATGTACTCCTGCTGGGGATGCTTGCGTCCCCCTTGGGGAGGAACATTGCAAACGGTTCCTTCCAGAATCTTCAGCAATCCTTGCTGCACACCTTCACCGGACACGTCGCGGGTGATGGACACGTTTTCGGTCTTGCGGGCGATCTTGTCGATCTCGTCGATGTAGACGATGCCCATCTGGGCCCGACGCACATCGAAATCGGCCGCCTGGAGCAGGCGCAGGATAATGTTCTCAACATCCTCACCGACATAGCCGGCCTCGGTGATGACGGTGGCATCGGCGATGGCAAAGGGGACGTCGAGCACCTTAGCCAGCGTTTTGGCCAGTAGCGTCTTGCCGCAACCCGTCGGCCCCAGCAGCAGGATATTGCTCTTCTCAATCTCCACTGCACCCGGGTCATCGGGTGTCGCGGACGTGGTCTCGCCACCGGCCGTGGACCGAGCGGCCGCCATGACCCGCTTGTAGTGGTTGTACACCGCAACGCTGAGGGTGCGCTTGGCACGGTCTTGCCCAATGACATGCTGGTCCAACTGCCGCTTGATCTCTGAGGGTTTCGGGATCCGTAGGGTGGGCACCGATTGCTTTTCAGTCTCGGAACGGGATTCCTTCTCGAGCACCCCGCTGCAGACGCCGACACAGGCATCACAGATGTACACACCGGGGCCCGCAATCAGCCGTTTCACTTCGGCTTTCGATTTGCCACAGAAACTACACATTGTGATCTGGGTTGCGCGTGCCATGAGCCTTGAACATCGGGTCTCGGACCAATACTGCCAATGAATTCCTGCTGAATACGCAACCCGGATGCCGTGCCCTGCGAGCCAACCCGATAGGGGTCTTGGGTTCACCCGAGAGCACGGCCCCGTCAATTCGCTCAGGCCTTAGGATCGGGAGTGATGGGATCAGGAGTGATCAAGGTCGGCACTTCCTTACGGCTGCTAACCACCTCATCGACGAGACCGAACTGACGGGCCTCCTCGGACGACATGAAGTTGTCGCGGTCGCAAGCGCGCTCCACCGCCTCGTAGGGCTGACCCGTGTGCTTGGAGAGGATGGTGTTCAGGCGCTCCTTGAGCTTCAGCATGAACTTAACGCGAATCTCTACGTCGCTGGCCTGACCTTCTGCGCCACCGAGCACTTGATGGATCATGATGTTGGCGTTGGGCAGCGCGAACCGCTTGCCCTTCGTGCCACCGGCCAGGAGAACGGCTCCCATGCTCGCGGCCTGACCGATGCAGTAGGTGTTCACGTCACAGGTCAGCCATTGCATCGTGTCATAAATGGCCAAACCCGCGGTGACGCTACCGCCGGGGGAGTTGATGTAGAAGTGGATGTCCTTCTTGGGATCGGTCATCTGGAGGAAGAGGAATTGAGCCACGATGACGTTGGCGACCATGTCATCGACCGGCGTTCCCAGGAAAATGATCCGGTCGACCAGGAGGCGGCTGTACAGATCGTAGCCCTTTTCACCGCGGCCCGTCTGCTCGATGACGTACGGAATATTAACAAAATTGCGCATGGTTAGTCTTTCAGGTTACGAGGCTAAGGTTGACCCCGGAGAGCGTCAAGGAACCCGGCCCTCCGTCGCTACGCCCGCCCGGAACCTTTGGGATCGACCCGCAGACGCCACTGACCACAGTCTGCCTCTGGTTGTCAGTGGTGCTCTGAATCAGGAATCGCGCCGAATCCAAACCCTGAACGGACCCATCCTCCATGGACTGACCGTGTCTCAAGCCTCCTCAAAAACCCTCACCCAACCGCTCCAACTCCGGCATGCCTACGGGTTTGCCATGTTCAACGCGCTCTCCTTCCAGGTGATTCTTGGCGGGCCGATGGTCCTCTACGCGAAGTCCCTCCAAGCCAATGCCACCATTCTTGGGGTCGTCGCCGGAATGATGCCCCTGCTCACCATCACCCAGATTCCCGCGGCCGCCTATCTCGACCGCATCGGCTACAAGCGCTTCGTAGTGTCCGGATGGACTGCTCGCATCGTCTTCGCTTTCCTGATGGCCCTAACTCCCCTGAGCGGGGCTTGGATCGGCCACGACGCACAACTCATTCTACTTCTGTCCCTGCTCTTCGGCTTCAACCTTTGCCGTGGAATCGCCAGCAGCGCCTGGCTGCCATGGATTACCGGCTTGGTACCCCTTGAGTTGCGCGGACGCTACCTGGCGGGTGACCAGGCCGCTTCCAATGGGGCCAGTCTGCTCTGCTTCCTGATCGTGGCCACCCTTCTTGGGGCCGGAGGTTTCCTCCCATCGCCTGCGCAACCTTGGCAATTCATGATTGCCTTTACCTTTAGTGGAATCATGGGGGTGGCCAGTCTCAGCTTTCTGCGGCAAATGCCCGACACGCCTGTGCCACCCCACGAGCGCTCCGGAACCGCGCGAGTTCCCTGGGCGGCCATCGCAGCGCACCCGCCGTTCCGAAAACTGCTGGAACTCAATGCCGTATGGTCGCTGGCTTACGGCGGACTCACCACGTTCGTGGTCGCCTTCCTGAAAAGCGGGACCGACCTTCCCGACGGATCCATCTTGGTCTTGATGGCAGTGCAATTCCTCGGCGGACTCGGTGCCTACTGGTTCGGTGGTCGCCGTTTAGATCTCCATGGCAGCAAGCCCGCTCTGGGCTTCATCATGCTGGCTGGGGTCTTGGTCGCCGGCGGCTGGTTCCTCATGGCAGCCCGGGTCTGGACGCCCCGCATCCCGTTGGTGCTGACATTCATCGTTCCATTGGGGTTGCTCAACGCCCTGCATTCAGCGGCTAACAATCGATTGGCGATGGCCATCGTGCCGCGCTTGGGCCGAAACCACTTCTTCGCTCTCTTCATGGTGGTTTGGCAGGTGACGCTCGGCCTTTCGCCGGTGCTGTGGGGATTGCTCATCGACACCGTCGGCGGATTTCGGTCGCTGGCCCTAGGGCTAGAATGGAACCGCTACAGCCTGTTCTTCGGTTTGGTCATGGTGAGCTTCCTGGTCGCCTTCAGGGCCAGCCTGCGGCTGGAAGAACCTCAGGCTGCAGGTGTGGAAACCCTGCTCAGGGATCTCTTCATTCAGGAACCCCGACGGCTCTTCACCCGAGCCTTGGGTCGAAATGACTGACCGGAACGAATTCTTTGGGGAGACCCCGGGGTTGCGTGGCGGATTCTTTGGCAAGATGAGGCAAGAGCCAGAATCTGTCCCTGCTAGGGCCCTGCTAAGGCTCGTGCTTGAGGCCCGTCACAAGCGGACAAACAACGCACTGGCGGCAAAAGGCTTAGCTGGCACCATCGATCGGATAGAATCGTTCCGGCCAACCGAAGCCCCCGCAGTCGGCAAGACCGGCCGGCCGGACCCGGCACGAGTTTCCCAGACCCATCCACCCCGGTCAGGGAAAACCCCCAGAAAAGCCCTGATTCACGGCTTGGCATCCTCGGTGCTTTACCAGATTTCACTGATCATGATGAATCGAGCGTACACCAACGACCCGCTGTGGATCTCCCTCGTCGACCAATTCCGGGAGGCGTGTGTACTGCGACGCAACGGCCGACACGACGAATCCGAGCATCTCCTTCAGACCGAATTGCCCAACAAGATCGCTGCCTGGTCCAAGCAACCCATGCCCGTGGGCACCGATCGCCGGAACACCCTCGAAACCATGTTCCAAGAAGAACAGCGGCGGGTCGAAGAAGCGTTCTTTGTGCAGAAACTCGTCGCCACGCAAATCGAGGAGCAACTTTTGCCCAAGCTCTGCTTTATGATCGCCGAGGAGATCCGGGACGTAGTCCGGGCGGAGGCTCAGGCCGGAAAAGGATTAGTCGAAACCCTATCGCGTCGAAGGACCCAGTCCCCCGCCCGCCCCAGGGTTCAGTTCGACGAGCTCTCCTCAGAAGACGAATCCCAGCTCCAGGCGGCCTGAGCGAAGCGATGGCGGGGGTTTGCGATGGCGGGATTACTGACGATCCCCAAAAGCCATCACTCGATGAATTTCTTTCCTAGGGCCCTTCTCAGGGCTCTTCTATGAGCCCGTTTATTCTGGGCCCTAGGATTTTGCCGGCGCTGTCTGCGTTCCTAATCCTGGCAAACCGATTAGTCGACTGTGTCCATTTGGACACCCGGGCAGAACTCTGCCGAGGCCATGCGCCGGCGGCTGCCAGTCACGCGAGTCTGGTTCACCGGGTTTGGCCGAAGCATGCGCTTCTGCCGTTCGCGGTCTCCCGCTCCCCGGACCACCGGAATAGGCAAACCGGTGTTGATGTCCAGCCCGGTCACATACATCGCAGCCGATCCGGTCATGGGCAGGGGGATGAAGTCCTGCACCTGCTGGAGGTTCCATTTCTCGTCCTTAAGAAACTGCTCCACCGCTCCCATCTCCTTCTCGGTGCATCCGGGGAAGCTCGAGATGAAGTAGGGCACGAGATACTGCTCCTTGCCCGCCTGCTCGCTCAAATCAAAGAACTTGTCCATGAAGGCCGGAAAGTCTCCGGCCGGTTTGCGCATCCGGCGCAGCACAGCAGGATCCATGTGCTCCGGTGCTACCTTCATGTGACCCGAGACATGGTTCTGGACGAGTTCCTTCATGTATTCCGGGGTCCGCAGCGCGACATCCATGCGAATGCCGGACTGGACGAAGACATGCTTTACCCCGGGCTGGGTGCGGGATCCCTTAAGGAGATCGAGGCCGGCTTTTTCGTTGATCTCGAACACCGGGCAAATCGAAGGCCAGAGACAACTGGGGCGGTGGCATTTCTTGCACTCTTCGGCGTGGCCGTTGCGGGCGCCGTAAAGATTGGCCGTGGGTCCACCCAAGTCGGACACCGTTCCCCGGAAAGTGGGCGAGGACGCCAGCTTGCGGATCTCCTTGAGCACCGAGTCGATGCTGCGGCTGGAGAGGAACTTGCCCTGGTGGAATCCGAGTCCGCAAAAGGTGCACCCGCCCGGACAGCCCCGCGATACAATGATGGAGTCCTTGATGGTGGCGAAACCGGGAACGGGCTCCGTGTAGCTGGGATGCGAGGTCCGCATGAAGGGCAACTCATACAGGGCGTCCAGGTCGGGGCCGTCGACCGGGAATGCAGGGGCCTCCTGCAACAAGGCCCGTTTGCCGTGCATCTGCACCAACCGACGACCGCTGTAGGGTGTCTGCTGAGCTTCGACCACCTTGGTCAGTCGCATCAGGTGAGTCTTGTCCGCCAGGACGTCCTCCAAAGAAGGCAGGAGGATGCAGTCCGAAAGATCCGCCGTGGCCGTGGCTTTGCTGCCCAAAAAGATCGCCGTGCCACGGATGCCGGAGAAGTCTCGGTTGCCAGCCTGCAGGCGGCTGACGATCTCACGCACCGCCGACTCGCCCATGCCGTACACCAACACATCGGCCTTGGCGTCGGCCATGATGGAGGGCTTGAGCTTGTCTTCCCAGTAGTCGTAATGAGCCACGCGGCGCATGGAGGCCTCCATGCCACCCAGCACCACGGGTGCACCGGGAAAGGCCCGCCGGGCCATCTGGGAATAGACCACCGCTGCATGGTTGGGGCGACGTCCCGGAACCCCGCCGGCACTGTACACATCGTCTTTCCGACGATGCCGGGCGGCCGTGTAGTTCGAGAGCATCGAATCGAGGTTGCCCGCGGTGATGCCCACAAACAACCGGGGTGCACCCATGCCCTGGATCGACTGGATATCCTTCCAATCGGGTTGGGCGATGATGCCCACGCGCAGGCCCATGTTTTCCAAAACTCGACCGATCATCGCCGAGCCGAAAGACGGATGGTCGACATACGCATCGCCCGTGATGATGAGTACATCCAGTTCAGACCACCCTTTGGCGGTCATTTCCTCGCGGGTCATCGGCAGGAAGCCGTTGTCAGAAATCTGGGAACCGCACGCCTTGCTGGAAGTCACCGCCATATTTTGGGAAGCAAAGCCCACCGCCGCCCGGATGGCAACCAATAGAAGACTCAATTAGTCTGATTCAAAAGGGGTCGCCCATTAGTGCACACCGTCAAACGATAAAACGTCTCCGTCCCCAAATTTTCTTCTTTAGGTGCTTTTCTCTAGGGCCGAGGCCCTCTTGCGGTTGGTATTCGATCCTGCTCAATCGGTCGTTGAATCTGGATCTCCACGCCTTGGCGTGGGCGATCCGC
>CAMDDW010000012.1:0-59716 GCA_945893185.1 Akkermansia muciniphila
TCGGGTGGATCACGTTCGTCACCGTCGTCCTCGTTGGGATCGAGCGAAAAGTTGCGGTTGGCATCCTCGCCCAGAACAACCGAAGGAGTGAATCCGCGGACCAGCAAGAGTTGCTCGACGGTGGACAGCGGTCCGTTGTGGATTCGATAGGGCTGGGGCAGCGCGTTGTAGTATTCCTGTTCGGCGCCTTCGGGTCGGGGCACCTCATCGGCATCGAGAAAATCGAGCAGCGCATCGGTGAGCGAACTCTTCATTCCGGGCAGGCGGCTGACCATCGAGGTGGTGACCGAGTTGAGGTTTAGCTTGGATGCCTCGTCGGTCAGTCCGAAGCGAATGCCGCCTTCGGGGTTCGCGGAGTAGAGAGTCCAACGCCACTCGTCGGTACCGTCGTCGTACAGCACGCGATCCTTGAATCGCTCTGGGGCATCCATCCAGGTCGTGTCTCCGGGTTGAAACGTTGGAGCCAGACGCATGGCCTCACGAACCCCGCTCATCGCGCTCGCCCAACCTTGTTCGGAGGTTGAACCCGTGGCTCCGGCGGTCTCCTCAGAGCGCATCCGGAACATCACGCTCAGGGCGATCATCGATAGGAGCATCACGACGATGAGCACGCCCACCAGGACGAACCCTGAGCCTCTCCGGACGGTGTAAGACTCGGGAGGTTTCATAGGGCCGATGGCGCGTCAGTCGTTGCCGGCTCGAGCTCTGTTGAAGACGGAGCGAGCGCCGCAGGAAGTGCGATGACCCGGCGGAAAACTTCGAAGGGATATTCTTGGCCGGAGTCCTCTTCGGAGTCGGTCGCATCGCTCGTAAACTCATCTTCGATGGGTTCTAAACCCAAGGAGATTTCGACTGCGATCGGAGGTTCGGGTTTATCCCAACGGGTCTGCCAGCGGGTTCCGTTCCAGTAGCGGAATCGCAGGTAGGCAATGGCCTCTGAGAGTGGAATCCCTCCGGAGGGAAGGATCGTGTTGGTGCTGTTTGCGGGCAGCGGTTCAATCTCAGTCAACAAGTTGGCCGAAACCGGCGCACTGGCGGTGTGGGTTCGCTCCTGACGGAAAAGCCCCGGCTCATTGGTATCGGAGGACCAGCGATAAGACACTTCTACCCAGTCGGCCTCCACGATGCTGGCGCGGCCGAGATTGCCCCCGCGCCACGGCGCTTTCGATGGCACGGCCGTGTGAAGAATTCTCAAAGATCGGGAATCCCCAGAAAGGATCGAAACACCGGCGGTGCTGGGTGGCACCGTCCGCAATTCTGTGCTGACCCGGTCCATGACCAGGCGGACCGCGGACAAGGCATCGGCCTTGCGCAGGATCTCTTCTCGGAGGACGGCGGCCTGCTGGTAAAACATCAGGATACCCGTGAACAACCCGACGCCGATGACAATCGCGAGAACAACCTCGATCAGGGTGAAGCCTCGGAAGCCTGCGCCGTTGTAGACGGAGATCTTCATAGGGCTGGGACGGTTTCGTCCGGAAGAGGCTCCTCGGAGGTGGAGCTCGCCCTCGAAGGGGTGAGGATGACTTGGGCAAGTCGGCGCACCAGTTCCGGATCCGCATGGCGGATGACGATTTCGTGCGGCGATCCCGGCGTGTCACCACCGGGCGGGATGATCTGCCACGTCCAGTTGGTGAAGGGGGCTTCGAAGGGAGCTGGTCCTAGGACGGCCGGCGAGCGAAGGCCGGTCTCCAGCTCAGCAACTACCGAGGCCGCCAAGTTGTCGGCGTGCACGCCGAGTCTGAGTCGTTCTTCGCTGTCGATCGCCGATCGGAGTGCGCTGCTGACAACCGCGGCCGCGGCGACGAAGAGAACCAGTGCCAACACCACTTCTAGCAGCACCGCGCCCTGAGTCGGTCTGGGATGAATGTGGGACCGATTCAGCATCACGGGAACTGGGGACTCAGAGAGAAGACAGGGCGATGCCGCCGCAGAAGGAAACGGTTTAGCGTCGGGCTTTGCTCGTCGATGGTGAGGCAGCAGTGGGGGAAGAGGATTTCTGGTTGGATCGGGCGGGCGATGAGCCTAGATCCGAGGAGGCCGGGTTCGAAGGAGAGAAGCGGGTCTGGGAGGCTCCCAAGCCCGTGGATTCTTTCCAATGGCGGCGGGTCGTGCCGGTGACGCTCTCTAGGTGCACGGCCACCTCGCGGGAATCGTCACTGTCGCGGGATGCTAAAACTATCGTGGCCCCGTCGCAGGATCCGTCCGGGTAGAAGGTAATGGTGGTTTCGCCCGGGTTGACGCCGCCGCCGGATGGGCGGGAAGCCTCGGAACCCATTTCCAAGTCCGATGCGTCATTAGCCGAGAAGGAGGCCCCGCTGTTCATCGACCGGCTGGAAAATTCGAGACTGTCAAAAGAGGGGCTGGCCCGGGTTCGAGGGCTGCCCACGTCTTGGGAGTCTTGGGTCGACGGGCCTTCGTTGGACTCAGAATTTTTTGACTCTCGACCCACCGATCGGATCTCCACCAACTCAGAGACGTCGGCCACATCACCCGAAAGAGAAGGGATGGATTCGAAGACGCCCGGTGCGCGTGCGGGATTGGCCTCCCAAAGAATGCTCAGCGAGTGGAGGGGTTCGTTGCCATTACCATTACCGTTGCCATTGGAAGCAGGCTTGTCAGCAGAGGACGACGAGGACGCTGAGGCGTTGGCGTCGCTGGTCGTGGTAACAACCACTTGGACCTTGCGCCCGGTATTGGCCGCATGGGCGCGGGCGAATCGCATGGCTGTCTCCACCCGTTCCACTCCCTCGTTGAGTTGGGCGCTGCGCTGCAAGCTCGAGAACCCAAAGACGGCGGCGCCCATCAACCCGGCCAGCAAGGTGACGGCCAAGAGCAGCTCCACCAGAGTGAAGCCACCGTGCCGAGACCGAGCATGGAAGGGTGTGAACTTCATCGACTCGATTATTTGGTAGAGCCGCCCGTGTTGCCGCCCGTGTTGCCGCCGGTATTGCCACCGGCATTGGCACCACCGGCCCCCGAGGTGTCGGACTCGGTGGCCAGCTTGATGTCGTCGTCATTGTCCGGTTGACCATCGGGTCCCACGGAAGAGAGCTTGTAGGGCAGGGCAGACTTGGCGCCGTCGGCTGCCTGGGAACGATCCACCACTTCATAGCGCAGAGGAAATCCCCACGGATCGTCCAGACGGGTACCAGGCTTCAAGTAGGGGCCTTGCCATTTCTCTCCTTGGCGCTCGTTTTCGAAAGTGGGCTTGGTGAGCAGCGCATTGAGCCCGCCTTCTTGCTCGCTCGGGTAGTGACCGAGGTTCAATCGGTAGGTGTCCAAAGCGCTGGAGAGGTTGTTGAGCAACAGTCGGGTGGTGTTTTTCTCTGCGCCTTCTTGCTGCGGCAGCACAAACACCACCAAGGCACCTGCCAAAAGCAGGATGATGACGATGACCAATAGAATTTCGATGAGCGTGAAGCCTGCGGCTTTGCGGACGCGACGAGCGGTGGATGGTAACGAAAGTCTCATGCAGTTCAGAACTGGATCCTAATCTTTCTCGACGGGTCGCGCCTAGAGACAATTCAATCCAATTTCATTTCAAATTAGGAAATTGAGGCGGTCGAGATCTTCAACCTCCGGCGGGCTGGAACGCAGGATGGGGAGACCCATAAAAAGAAAAGACCGAAACCTTAGGGTTCCGGTCTGATCGATGATTGCTGCTGTTGCAGCTAGAGTGTCTACCAGCGCATGTCGGCAACGGTGCGACCGGCCGGGATGAATGGCAGCACGTGCTCCGTGTAGGGCGTTATGACATCCAGCACATAGGGGGTTTCAGCGGCCAGCATTCGCTCGAGGGCGGCGCGCAGGTCCTTGCGGTACACCACGCGTTCGCAGGGAACACCGAAGCTGGTGCACACCTTGACGTAATCGGGGTAGATGCCGGATCGATTGTCCGGGTTGCCTAAATAGGTGTGACCTCGGTTGCCGTCGAAGAAGTTGTCCTCCCATTGGACCACCATTCCCAAGTGCTGATTGTTCAGCACGATGGCCTTGGCGGCGATTTTCTCGACGTGGGCAGTGGCCAGTTCCTGAATGTTCATCAGGAAGGATCCGTCGCCATCAATGTCCACGACCTGCTTGTCGGGCCGGGCCACCTTGGCACCCAGAGCCGCTGGGTAACCGTAACCCATGGAACCGAGACCGGCGCTGGTGATGAACTGGCGGGCAAACTTGTACTTGTACCACTGACCGGCCCACATCTGGTGCTGGCCGACGCCGGTGGTGATGATCGCCTCACCCTTTGTGAGGTGCCACAGTTCCTCGATGACCATCTGGGGCAGGATGAACTCCTCGCCGTCCTTCTCGAACGGCTTAATATGTGCAGAATCGGTGATTTGTCCCTCGGTCGTGTAGCGGAAAGGAGCCTTGGCCTTCCATTCGGCCACTTGGCTGTGCCAGGCGGGGAAGGTCTTCTGGATGCCCTTGCGTTGGGCGATGAGCGCGTTCATGCGCTGCAGGGCGTCCTTGAGGTCACCATGGATGGCCAGATTGGCGCGCTTGTTCTTGTGGTGCTCGGAGGGGTCGATGTCTAGGTGGACGATGGTGGCTCCCTTGGCGAACTCGCTGAAGGCTCCCGTCACGCGGTCATCAAAGCGGACGCCGAAGGCCAGCAGCAAGTCGCATCCGTCCTTGAGCTTCACCATCGGCTCGGACGGATCCTTGCGATGGACGTACTCTCCATTGACCGCCCAATTGGCGAAGGCGGCTCCGTGCATACCCAACCAACGCAGGGACAGCGGGTGTTCCTCGGGGAAACCACCGATACCCATGAGCGTGGTGGTCAGCGGGATTTGGGCGGATTCAGCGAATTGCAGCAGCTCCAGTGAGGCTCCGGCCGTGATGATGCCACCACCGCTATAAATCACCGGTCGTTCTGACTTCTCGATGAGTCCGATAATTTCATTCAGCGCCAACTCGTCGGCGGCCACTCGGTCGGTGTATCCGCGCAGGCCGGCCTTAACCTCATCCAGAGTGGGCCACACGGGGCGGGCCTTCTGCTGCTGCACATTCTTAGGGAAATCGAGGACCACGGGTCCAGGGCGGCCGCTTTGAGCAATGTAGAAGGCTTCCTTCACGATCCGCGGGATAGCATTAATATCCGTGATCAGATAGGAGTGCTTCACGATCGGCAGCGTCACGCCAATCATGTCCGTTTCCTGAAAGGCACCGCGGCCGATCATCGACTGGGCCACCTGGCCGGTGATGGCGATCAGGGGACAGGAATCGACATAAGCGTCGGCGATGGCTGTCACCAGATTGGTCGCGCCGGGACCGCTGGTTGCCATGCACACACCGGCCCTGCCGGTGGCCCGGGCGTAGCCTTCGGCGGCGAAACTGCCGCCTTGTTCGTGACGGGGCAGAATGGTGCGGATCTTCGACTTCGTGAGCGACTGGTGGATCTCCATGCTCGCGCCGCCGGGGTAGGCGAAGATGACTTCGCAGCCCTCGCGCTCCAGTGCTTCGACAAAGATGTCGCGCCCGAACATCAGGGGTCCGATGTCTTTGTTGCTAGTGGTTTGATTGCTCTGCGTCGGGGTGGCCGTGCTCATATGATGGTTCCTTGTTCTTGGCCGGTAGTCGTGAATTTCCCTGTTTGGAACGAAAAACCCACGACCGTCTCCGGCCGTGGGTTCTTGTGAAAGCTGTGTCAAGCGTTACGACAAGTCCCATCGGCGGCCGGTCGGCCACCTACTACTACAAATACTACGGGGTGCGTTTCGCTCATGACGATGGGATAAAGTGGCCTGAACAGGGCGGAGTGGTCAAGCCCTAGCCCGGGGTCGTTATCAATCGGCGCCTTGCCGCGGGGGAGGTGCTGCGGTTTCATTCGCCCGACATGGAATGCCTCCCCGGTTTCCGCGAATTTTATCCCGAGCCGCTGCCTCTGAAGGACGCTTGGTCCTGCGATGCTCGCAATCACCTCTTCGACGCCTGGCGGCATACCGCCCGCTGCTACGGATTTCGAGAATATGATGGGCCTCCGCTGGAGCCCCTCGAACTCTACACGGCTAAATCCGGGGCCGAGATCGTGGGCCAGTTATTCAACTTCGTGGACAAAGGCGACCGGGCCGTGTCGATGCGTCCGGAAATGACACCGACGGTGGCTCGGATGATTGCTGCGGCGGAACGGGCCTATAAAAAGCCGATCAAATGGTTCTCGATGCCGCAACTCTTCCGCTACGAGAAGCAGCAGCGCGGCCGTCTTCGGGAACACTTCCAGTTGAACTGCGACATCTTCGGCGAGGCCGATGTCGCCGCAGACGCCGAGATCATCGCCCTGCTCATCGATGTTCTGCGCCGCCTCGGGCTGGACTCCCAAGATGTGGTGGTTCGATTGAGCAGCCGGCAGGCGTGGCAGCGTTTCTACGAATCGCGTCAAGGCGATCCCGCCCGGGCCTACGAATTCTATCAAGTCATCGACAAGATTGAGCGCGAGAAACCGGATGTCACCGCCGAGAAGCTTCGAGCCTTGAGCATCGATGTGGCGGATGTTCGGAGTTTTATTAAGGCCGGAGTGCCGACTCCCGAATTGCAGGCGGTGCTCGACAATTTGTCCGCCCGGGGGCTCCGCGATTATGTCGCTGTAGACTACAATGTGATCCGCGGTCTGGCTTATTACACTGGGGTGGTTTTCGAGGCGTTTGACCGGAAGGGGGAATTCCGGGCCATCGCTGGCGGTGGCCGGTACGATCAGTTGGTCAAGCTGCTGAGCCACGGCAAGGTCGACTTGCCCGCGTTAGGTTTCGGCATGGGTGATGTGGTCTTGCTCGAACTGCTCAAGGCCCGAGGCAAGCTACCCTCCTTCAATGCTGGATTGGACTGCGTAGTGATCGTTGAAGACGAAACCCTCCGTGCCGAGTCGTTGAATTTGGTCCAGCAATTGCGCCAGATCGGTCGTTTGGTGGAGTACAGTCTGACTACGACCAAGAGCGATAAACAGCTCAAGCGTGCCCTTGAAATGGGAGCCCGCTACAGCCACTGGGTTCAGCGCAACGCCAGTGGCAAGATCGTCTATCGCACTCGCCACATGGTCAGTCGATGTGAGTTGACCGGCGATCTGCAGTCGGCCCTGACCACGAGTGATCCTCTGAGATAGTTTCGCCTTCGGACTCCACCATGGCGTTCCTGTCGTTCCACGCGATCTCCAAGGCTTATCCGGGGGTTCAGGCACTCTCGGAGGTGTCGTTCTCCGTGGCGGAGGGCAGTTGCCATGCTCTCATGGGCGAGAATGGTGCAGGCAAGAGCACCTTGGGAAAAATTCTGGCCGGTATCGATGGGGCTGATGGGGGCGAGATTCGCCTGAGGGGCGTTCCCATCTCTCCCCGGAATCCGGGCCAGGCGCGGGCACTGGGCATCGCCATGGTCCACCAGGAACTGGCATTCTGCCCTGAGCTTTCTATCGCCGAGAACTTGTGTCTGGGGAGTTGGCCACACCGACGGGGTTGGGTCGATCGGGAGGCCATGCGCGACACGGCTCGTCGTCTGCTGTCAGAAGTGGGCTTCGATGAAGAGGTGGATCGGCTCGTCGGCGAATTGACCACCGGCCAGGAGCAACTCCTCCAAATAGCCGCCGCCGTCGGTACCGGGGCCCGGATTTTGGTTTTTGACGAACCGACTAGTTCGCTCTCAGCGGTGGAGAGCGAGCGCCTCTTCGCTCTGTTGGCCGACCTCAAGCGTCGGGGGTTCACCGTGGTTTATGTCTCCCATCGCATGGAGGAGATTTTTCGTCTGTGCGACACGATCACGGTGCTTCGAGATGGCCACCATGTTGCGACCGAGGCTGCGGCCCATTCTGACCAAGATCGCTTGGTTCGACAAATGGTGGGGCGATCGGTCGATCATCCGGAGCCGGCCCACCTTCGACAAGTGTTGGGGGATCGGGTGCTGGAGGTGGAGCAACTCTCGTCGCCTCACCGCTTCCAGGATGTGAGTTTAAGTTTGCGGCGTGGAGAGATTCTGGGGCTTGCCGGGTTGGTGGGAGCCGGTCGCAGCGAAGTGGCCCAGGCTATTTTTGGGTTGGATCCGAGGCGAACCGGAACGGTTTCAGTGGATGGACGAGTGATCCCCCGAGGGGACGTGGCATCGGCTCTGGAGGCCGGGGTTGGTCTGCTGCCAGAGGATCGCAAGCGACAGGGTTTGGTGCTGGGCCTGAACTGCCGTGAGAACGGTTCGCTGGCAGTCCTCCGACGTTGGTCGCACTGGGGTTGGATGGATCGCCGCCGCGAGCGGGACCAAATCGAGGGGTTGTTCCGCCGGTTGCGAGTCAAAGCGCCTTCCATCGAGGTCCCCGTTGCGGGCTTGAGTGGTGGGAATCAACAGAAGATCGCCCTGGCTAAGTGGCTGGCTCGTGAATGCCGGGTGTTGGTGGTGGATGAGCCGACCCGGGGTGTTGACGTCGGGGCCAAGGCCGAGATCCACCGATTGCTCGACCAGTTGGCCTGCGACGGGATGGCCATTTTGTTAATTTCCAGCGAACTGCCCGAAGTCATGGGGCTGAGTCGTCGGTTGCTGGTGATGCGGGCCGGTCGTGTGGCTGGCCACTTCGAACGATCAGAATTTAATCAGGCCGACATTCTGCGCTGCATGGTGGGGCCGTGAAGTCGGAGTCTCTCGGCTGCGCCCGGCCGTCGGGGTCTTGACTGCGGCTTACCGTTCTTGGGGAACAGCTGCGTCTTGGGTTTAATCGACCGGCTGGAATCCGCGCTCGGCGAAGCGGGCGAGGGTCCAAGCGTACTCGTTCACCAATTGGTCCACGACATCGCGCTGCTTCATGGCAGCAGGCATAACCTCCCAGGTGTAGGTCTCCATTTCAAAATGATGGCAGAGATCGGGCTGCGCCTTGACCGCATCCAAGACTCCAATCAAGTGGTCGGCCGTCGTGTCGAATCCCCCCTGGGGAGCCGAGTGCAGCGGGATGTGGAAATGGATCCGCCATTCGGGTAGGGGAATTCCCGGAGCGGGTGCCGGAGTGGCCAGGGCATCGTGGAGGTCGGCATGGCGGACGAGGGTGCCGTCGGTGCGTCGTTCGATGACCTGATGGAAATAAATGTCTTCGGCGAAGGCCTGAAGCGATTGGCGGATCTCGGTGGTAGGACGAACGCTCAGTGCGTTGCTGAGGTGGATCTTGCTCAACCGGATGCCCGCGGACTGCAACCGTGCCAAGGCCTCGGTCGGGGCCTCGTACTCGATGGCCAAGTGGCAGCAGTCGTAGTTGACGCCCAGATGACGGTCGATGCGCCGGTCTCCGGGGCGCAAGGCTCTCAGTCGATCGAAATAACTCACGCACTCGCTGGTGGTCTCGAGGGTGCACAGCGGCTCGGGTTCTAGTCCCAGGTGCAGATCATGGCCGGATTGCCGGGAAAGCTCATCGAGGAAATCGACGCATTCCCAGAGCTTAAGCAGGGCGCGTTGCTCATCATCGGGTGAGCGCTGGAAGGCTTTGTACGACACCGGCACGGTACTGACGCTGCCGGACACTCCCGGCGGCAGGAGGTCGGCCAGGATTCGGAAGAGCCTTCGAGTGTAGTCCAACCGTTCGGGCTGCGACCAGTCCGGGGCATAGACTTGTTCTTTCACTCGTTGCCCGTGGAACTGGCCATAAGGGAACCCGTTAATGGTGAACACGTAGGCATTGTTGCGTTTCAGCCATTCTTGAAAGGCCCGGAAGGTGCCCGGTTCGATGAGCTCCCGGGAAGCGCGGTCGCTCAGTCGAAGCCCGATGGCGTAGGGTCGGCCTGAGGAGACCCGGGCTTGAACCGCTCGTGTATGAAGCTCCAGACCCGCGAAGGTTTCCGTCCAATTTTCTCCCCGATGGATATTGGTGCAATAGGCCAGGTGCAGTCCGTCGGTCAGTTGCATGTGGGACGATTGAACCCCGGCTGCCCTCCGAGAAAAAGCCCCGTTTGGGGAAAGCATCTCCAGCAGCCTTTCCTGTTTCTGGGCAACCGTTACCTTCGCGAGGTGCACAGGAATTGGACGATAGCGATTTTTGCCGCTCTATTGGGATGGGCCAAGACGCTCTCTGCGCAGTCGGTGGTCCTCAGTGAGGTGATGTACGATCCCCCCGGCGACTCCGCTTATGCCGAGGCAGAATTCCTGGAACTCTTCAATCCGGGGTCCCAAGCGGCCGACCTTTCGGGAGCGAATTTTTCAGCAGGAATAGCCTTCACGTTTCCCGCTTCATTTATTCTGCAACCCAAGGCTCGGGCCGTCATTTGCCGTAACCCCACAGTGTTTGCGGCGCGGTACGGGCCGGTGACGGGATTGGTGGCCGGCTCCTATTCCGGGGCTCTGAACAATGGCGGAGAAACCCTTATCCTGAATAGCGCCAGCGGGGTGATTTTGGCCCAACTTAAATACGGGATCGACGGAGACTGGCCCACACGGCCCGCCGGCCAGGGTGGCTCCATTGAATTGGTGGATCCCTTAGCAGATCTCACGGCCGCCACGAATTGGCGGGCCAGTGCCGAATACTTCGGTTCTCCGGGAACAGCCGGGGCCGGCATCCAGAATCGGGTGGTGATCAATGAATTGCTGGCCCACACCGATCATCCCTTAGAAGACGCGGTGGAACTATTCAACCGCACGGATCAGCCGATGGATGTCGGAGGATGGTTCCTTTCCAACGAACTAACCGACCCGTTCCGCTTCCGTATTCCTCCGGGGACAGTGGTTCCGCCCCGGGGCTTCCGGATGATTTACGAATATCAGTTTAATCCGCTCCAACCCGCTGCGGGTCGCACGGCCTTCACTTTTGGTGCCGCGCGGGGTGGCATGGTGACGCTTCTATCGGCCGATGCGGTTGGCATTCCTCGTCGCTGGGAAGATGTTCAGGAGTTTCCAGCCAGTCCGAATGGCGTGAGCTTTGGAAGGCATCCGGATGGAGAAGGGCCCTTCCGGTTGATGCAGCGCATGACGCTGGGAACCGGGATAGACAACTCCATGGACCCGCTGTTGTTGAATATTTTCCGTCAGGGACTGGGGGCTACCAATTCTCCGCATGCCCTGGGGCCGGTTGTTTTTCGCCGACTCCGGTATGCCGCGCCTGCGGGAGGGATTGAGTTCGTGGAGTTAGAGAATGTGTCTGGTGAGACGGTCCCCTTGTATGATCCGGCCTATCCCATCAATGGGTGGCGCATCGAGGGGGGTATTAGTTTTGCATTCACCGAACCTCAGGCAATGGCACCGGGTGCGAAATGGATCGTGGCCAACACCAACAATGTGGCCGCGGTACGCAGCCTATTAGGTGCGTCGGATGCCCAGATCGTGTTGGGGCCTTACACTGGCCAATTGGCCTCTGGAGGGGAGCGATTGAGTTTGGTTCGGCCTGATAATCCTCAGTTGCCGCCCCGGCCAGACGCCGGATTTGTGCCCTACCTTGTCGTCGATCAATTGGACTACCAGTCGGTGCCACCATGGCCCACCGAAGCGGCCTTGGCCGACCGATGCCTGGCCCGAATTGTTTCCACGGAACCGGCTTATCTGCCTTCAAATTGGCGCGCTGAATCGTTGAAGACGATCGGTCCGGTAAAACCCACCGTGTTGGTGGAGAGGCTCTCTGGTAACCAAGTTCGTCTTCGAACCCGGGGTCCGCGAGATCGGGGATATGTTTTGGAGCGCATCACGCTCTCGGGCAACTCCAACGTCACTGTGAGTGCCACCGTGCTCAGCGGAATTTATTCGGTGCCACCGGGTGCCCTTCAGACCGATGGATCAATAGAGCGGGTCTTTGAGTTGGCTGCGGGCGAATCCGCCGAACTGTGGCGGATCCGCCTGAATCCGTGACCGGGACTGAGCTTGGGTCGGTTGGTGATATTCCGGAGGGCGCCTTGGCCCGCGCTTCCCTGAACTCTTTTGGGGTTTCGCTCTCCCGGTTCGTTGCTTCGGATGATAATTGAGTGGATCCCCGTCGGTGCCCGTGCCCCGAAGGGATTACTTCAGTTCGTGGGATTCGACCTTCACGCCCTTCTTGAAGGTGTTGAAGCCGAACATCGAGGGTTCGAAGACACCCACAGGACTCACGTCGGCCTTTTTTGGAACTTCCAACCCCGTGAGGGAATAGGTCGCATTGACGAAGAGTCGGCGGAGATCCTCGCTGCGCAGATCGGAGGCGGCTCCGATGGTGGAGCAGAGTGTCTGGGAGGTGTGTCCTGAAGTTCCCTTGTAGTCGCGCAACCAGATCAAAGGCATAGCCGGTTTGCTCAAGTTCGGCGGGTCGCTGGGTTGCATGCCGGTGAGAACCTGGCCGTGCATCAGGATAGTGGCGTCCTTGGGGAAGTCCGGGTTGACCCCGTACACGTCGCTGGGGCCAAACACATCAAAAACCCCGTTCAAAATCGGATGTTTGGCATGACGGCCGTCGATCACGCCGCGCGTGGCTTCTTTTCCATGATTGCCATGGTGATAAGTCCACGTCTCGCCCACGGTTTTGCCTCCGAAGCCGCCACCCTTGGCCGTCCACGAATAACTGGCGTAAGGGCTCTGCTTGTTGCGTTCATAATTGAAGGCATGAGTTGCCGTCCGGAGCACCATCATAGGCTTTCCGCTGTCGAGGTATCGGACGAAGTGCTCCATGTCGGCATCGGGCAGTTCGCGGAAGCGGAACTGATTGACCACCAGATCCGCCGAGGCCAGCAGATGCATGCCTGGAATATTGGTCTGGTTGTTGGGATTGATGATTCCGTCGGCATCCTGGCTGAAAAGCACGGTGCACTTGAAACCATGCTTTTGACTGAGGATTTTGCCCATTTGCGGCAAACTTTCCTCAGAACGGTATTCTTCATCGCCACTCAGCATGACGATTGTCTTCCCGTTGGCCGTTCCGGCTTTGGGTTCGTAGGTCACCCAGGAACCCGCGAGGGTGGGCAGCGCTGAAGCCAGCAGAGAGACAAGCGAACAGGTCAGAGCACGAGATGGGGCGTTCTGTTTCATAGGCGTGGCGTCGATTTCAGCATGTCCCCAAGGCGCAAGCCAGCCTTTCAGGATTTTCAGAGCCTATCCCTTATGCTTTATGCTGGAGGGAGAGCCTGTCCCTTATCAGAGAGAGGGTGATTTTCAGAGCCTGTCCCTTATCGGAGCGGGCGCTGGGGCTCAGAGCCTGTCCCTTATTAAAGCCCTTATCGCTTTTATCACTTATCAGAGCCTGTCCCTTGTATTGGGGGCTTGTCCCTGATCGGAGTTGGTGAGGGAAGGGGCAGGAGGGAGCCTGTCCCTTGTATTGGGGACGATTTTGGTCCTGGTGCGGAATACGCGTCAAAGTGAAGACCGGATCTGGCACAAATAGCGCCAAAATGACGCAACTTGTCTCCGAAGAAGGCAGTCCGAAGGAGTTATTCAGGCGTCGTAGGCCATAAAGCAGCCAAAATCGGATTGGCCCTGCGAATGCTTGAGTCAGTTCAATCGGTCTCTGGAAGCGGGTTTCTCCTGAAACTTCTGCCTCCCGGAATGAGTCCGATGAAACCAGTGAACAAATCCGCCTCGGGCGACTCCAACGCTTCCAGAGAGATGAAAACAATTTTCAAGACCAAGCGGACCGGAACCGATTCCCATTCGAGTTCTGGTAAAGCCAAAGGGCTGCGGGCTCGGACCTCTTCTTCAGCGAAATCGAGGCCGCGCCGTTCACGTAAGTCGGTCATTTCTAAGCGCTCGCGTCCCATTGTTCTGCCACCAACCCCCGCTGCCGAGCGGACCCGGATCAGCGTCCCGCGTGGACCGCTGCCGCTAAACGAGGTGCTGATTCCCATCGAAACCCTGTCGGCCACCCGGGTCATACCGGTCCAGGTCGAATCCGAGTTGCGCCGTGTTGCCACTCTACGCGAAACACGCCTTCCCGAGTCCGTCAGTCGCGGAGTTTGGGATGAGCATTCCTCTCTGAGGCTTTATCTCCGCGATGCCGTCGAGACTCCGCTGCTCACCGCCAAGGAGGAGGTCGAGTTGGCTCGCCGCATTCAGAAGGGAGACGATGTCGCCCGGGAGCATATGATCCGGGCCAACCTGCGATTGGTAATTAAGATCGCTCGTGAATACGAAGATTACGGCCTGCCTCTCTTGGACCTCGTCAACGAGGGAAATATAGGACTGATGCGCGCTGTGGAACGGTTTGATCCAGACCGCGGAGCCAAGCTCTCGACCTACGCTGCCTGGTGGATCAAGCAGTCCATCAAGCGAGCACTCTCCAATCAGTCCAAGTCTATCCGGTTGCCCATTCACATCGTCCAAGAACTGGCGCGGATGAAGAAGGCGGAGGTTCGTCTTGAATCCGAGTTGGGGCGTCCTGCAACGGATGTCGAATTGGCTGGGGAGTTGGAATCTGATGTGGATGACATTCGTCGCTGGCGAGAGGCCGCTGCGGTGGGAGCGACCTCGTTGGATGCTCCGATCGGCAACGATCCCGAATCGAACCGCATCGCCGATGTGATCGCTGACGAATCTGCGGTCATGCCTTGGGCCGGTGTGAGCGAATCCAGCAATGCTGAGTTAATGCGTGAATTGGTGGGTTCACTCAATGCGCGAGAACAGATTATCCTCAACCAACGGTTTGCGCTGGAAGGTGGAGATCCCCGCACCCTTGAGCAGATCGGGGTCGATTTTGGCCTCACCCGTGAGCGGATCCGTCAGTTGGAGGCCGCGGCCTTGCGTAAGCTTCGCGACCGGTTTCTCGCTCGCGAGGCGATGGCAGAAGCCTAAAAGCCGGTTGGAGCGGCACTAGAAATTTTGCCTCGAAGAACGCATAGGGGAGCCCTTGGGACCGACTCAGTGAGTTAGTTCGAAGGAGCTCCCCAATTCTTTGGGCGGGTGAATCGTTGCTGAAGCGTCAACAACGCAGGTAACAGGGTCATTGCGGCGATCATGCAGGTCGCGGTTCCCACGGCCATCACCCAGCCCAGACTTCGAATACCCCGGTGGTCGGCGATAATCAGGCTGCCGAATCCGGCGATGGTGGTCAGGCCTGAGATGAGCACTGCCTTGCCGGTGCTCTTGCCAAAAATGGCGGGGGTCTGCTCTTCGGCAAATCGGTTCAGAATATGGATACCGTTGGTGACGCCAATTCCGATGACCAGCGGGAGGGTCATGATATTGGCGGGATTGAACGGGATCCCCGTCATTCCCATGAAGCCCACCATCCAGAGTGCCCCGATGGCGACCGGTAGCAGCGACAGCACCACCCGAGTGGGTGAACGGAAGTGGATGAAAACCAAGAGGACAATGGCACCCAGTGCCCATCCAGCCGCCTCCATGTAGGAAACTTTGAGCAACTCGGTGTAGTAGTAGAGTTGGACGGGGGTTCCGGTGGCGGTCGGAACCACCGCGCTGATTTCCCGGACAAAGGTTTCCTGAGACCGTCGCTCCCAGACATCCTCCCTAGGATAGATCAGGAGCAGTTGTTTGCCGGTGATTCCAATGAATCGGTTGCGAAGAACTAGCGGCAAGTCGGACTCCTTGAGGCCACTGGAATCATCCTGCTGCTGCAAGGTGTCAAAGGTGTCTCGGATATCCCGGAAGAGCGCGTACTGGAAATGACCCAATTGGCGGGCATTGGCCTCTCGGTCGCCTCGGAACATGGCTGAGCGCAGTTCCGAAAGAGTCAAACGCAGTGACACGAGATTCTTGAGGAGTTCCTTTTCTTCCGGAGCAGACTTGCGCACCTCATCGGCTGCCAGGGCCAGAAGGCCTTGGAGTCCCCACAGGCGTTGACTGAAGCTATTGAGGTCCATCGGGCCGTCGGCCACTTCGGGAAAGTGGATCGTCCGGGTTTCAGCCCGAATTTCACGGATGAGCTTCAACTGCTCGGTGGCGTCCTGGTTCAGGTAATGGCCCATCGAGTCCACCCCGGCGACCGTCGGCAGAGCCTTCAGTTTGGCCTCGATCGCAGGCACCTCGGCCACGGTAGGAACCATCACGACTCCAAACAACACGCCCTGTGCCCGCTCCTCGGAGGCCCCGTTCTTGCGCACCCGGGCCGCTTCTACCAATTTCTTTTCGAAAATCACCGAAGAAAGCCCGTCGCTCTGCATGTTGAGCAAGTTGTAGTCGAAGGACACCCGCAAGGCATACACGGCGCAGATCGCGCTGATGCCCACTCCGGCACCCAGGACCCACCAGGGGCGTTCGAGCCAGAAGCGTTCGCTTCGTTCTCGCCAGTCGGGTGCCGTTAGCATGTTAGAATTCAGCGCGGCGGGCCGAGGATCGGAGTCATTGTGCCTCAGGTCTTTTTCCCGCAGCAACAGCGCGGGCAATAAGGTCATCATCGGGACCAGACAGATCAGCATGCCACCGCCGGTGATGATGCCCATCTCTTGGATGCCGCGGAAATCCGTCAGGCACATGGCGAAGAAGGCTCCTGCCGTAGTGAAGCAGCCGGTGAAGATGCCTTGTCCCGTGTTGACCACCGCTCGGCTGATGGCGGTGAAGGCCGTTTCGCCTTGCTTGAGTTCTTCCTCAAAGCGGCTGATGAGGTGGACACCAAAATCGATGGCCAAGCCGATGAGCATGGGCGCGAAGGTGATGGTCAGGATGTTGAGATGACCCACCGCCAAGGTTGTGTACCCCATCGTGTAGCACAGCCCAACGAGCAACGAAACGACGGTCTTTTGAGGGCGTCCCCGATGATTGTAACCGATCAAGAATAGCAGGCCGCACAGGATCAATGAGAGGAGAGTGGCCCAGGTCGAATCCTTGGTGGATTGCTGCATTTCATCGACCTCCAGCACAGGCTCTCCAGTCAGCCCTAAATTGACGCCCGACACTTCTTGGGCCGTTTCCGCGATCAGCGCCCGGAAGCGGTGGACAGCCTCCTCGTTTAACTCTCCCTGCCGCCACTTGAGATCGGCCTCTAGTTCCTGGGGTGTCTTGGTATGGGTCCGCCCCAGCCATCGTTCCCAGAAGTTTTGGGAGGTCTTGGGGATATCTTCCAATGTGGCCAGACGCGCCTTGGCATTCACCAGATACAGACGCCCGCGGTCGAAGGTGACGTACTTGGCCCGTTCCGCCTCAGGTCCGGCCCCGAAGAGGGCGTCCACTCCAGGCGAGGGCGGAACTCCGGGGCGACCCATGCTTTCACGGCAGCGTTGAACAATACGTTCCAGGGCCGGAAGCGCTCCGATTAGGGATTCATTGGACGCATTGGTGGATCGGTCAGCTGAGCGGATTTGCACGCTAACCTGGTGGAAGACCTCCGTCAGGTTGGTGGCCTTGGAGAATTGTTCGATGAAGGGTCTGAAGGTGCGGAGGGCCTTGAGCATTTCCTTCAGATCGCCTTCCGGCACAAAGAGCAACGCTTTCCGCCCCATCAGGGGCAGGTCGCCCTTGTAGAACACATCAGTGAACAGATTGGTGGGCGAAGCTTGGGTGGATTCCCGATCGAGGCGGGCTCCCAGTCGTTCCACAAACTGCCGGTTCTTCTCCGGGTGATCGCTTTCTACGATGGCGACCAGATCATCCTGACTCGGAAACTCGCGTTTCATTTCCAGGAAGTTCCGATGGTATCCCTGGTCCGAACCGACGAGGTCGTTTCGGTCCACGCTGAATTCCAGTCGAGCGACGGTGTACCAGACGCAAACGGCTGCGAGGAGGAGTTGCGGCGCGACGAACCAAGCCTGGCGCCGGTAGATTAGCTGCGCTAGGCGGGTCAGCACTCGGACAGAGATGGAAGCGGAGGAATCCGACATGGAACGGGCGCGGAAGGTAGGGCAGGGCCGGCGAGTTGTCGCCTGCGGTTTCTTTGCATCCTCGAGATGCTAAAATGGGGCTGACTCGGGGTTTTCCGCCCCAGTCCGTCACCGTTTCCGAAGGACGGTCTGCTGCAGCCACTCGGTGGCCGGGTCGGTCCAACGGGTCACGGGGACGTCTGTCCGGCGCAGACCGTAACCGTGTCCGCCCTTGGGAAAGAGGTGAAATTCGACCGGCACCTTGTTGCGTTGGAGGGCCGCAACGTAGCCGAGAGCGTTTTCCACCCGCACGGGGTCGTCTTGGGTGATCACGGTCCAGGTCGGTGGTGTGTTGGTGGAAATCGGCAATTCGGGAGCCACGGCGTCGGCCTTGTCGGGTTGGGTCAGATACGCCGGATAGACCAAGATCGTGAAGTCCGGACGACAGGATTTTTCGTCGGCCGTATCCACTGGGGGATAGCTGCGAGTGCCATAGTTGTTGCTCAAAGCCGCCGCGAGGTGTCCTCCGGCTGAGAATCCTAGGACCCCCATTCGCCGGGGATCCAGGCCCCAACTGTCAGCGTTCTGTCGCATCAAACCCAAGGCACGCTGGGCGTCCTGAAGGGCTGCTTCATGCTTTTCACGCCCTTCGCGGCGAGGTACCCGGTATTTGAGCAGGACACCGGTCACGCCAATCGAATTGAGCCACTGACACACTTCAGTGCCCTCGAGATCCATCGCAAGGATGTGGTAGCCACCTCCTGGACAAACCAGCACCGAGGCTCCGGTATCCTGGTTTTGGGAAGGTTTGTAGACGGTCAGGGTCGGGCTCCAGACGTTTCCCAGGCGGATGACTCCGCGTCCTGCCACCAGACCTTCGCCCGGCTTGGTGAGGTCGCGTTCGGTTTCCTTCGGGGCGCCATCGCCAGGTGCTGACCCTGGCCATAACGGGACGGGTTGGGTGGGGGCCGCAGCCCAGAGTTGAGCGCATAGGAGCCCAACACTCATCAACAAGGCATGACAAAAAGGGGTGAAGCGCATCCGCCGATGTAGGTGCAGATTTCGCGGAAGGCAATGGGCAACCCAGTGGATCCGAGCAAGTTGGTATCATTGAATGTAAATAATTCTCGCGCTGCGACGTCGGAACCGCACGCTCTGCGCACCTAATGTCCGTTGTCGAACGTGTCATCTCGGTTAATTACCGGCATCAGCTCCATTTCACCGACCGCGTTTTTGCCCGGGACAACCCCGTGCTGGCGTCGCTTCTGGTGGGCGCTCACCCCCAGCCAGCCGCAGCCCGGGTGAAGGTGTTGCTGGTGCTGGAGGAGGCTCTGGCGGCAGCCCGTCCAGAATTGGCCCTAGAGATAGAGGCCTATTTCGAAGCCCATCCGCAGCGGCTTCAACTCGTTTGCCCCCCGGTTCGGGTCACCGGCGGGGAAGTCGTGAAGAACGACTGGTCCCGTGTGGTGGAGATCCTGGAACTCATTCACCGACATCACATCGATCGGCACAATTACGTCGCGGTGGTGGGCGGCGGGGCCTTGCTGGACATGGTGGGTCTGGCGGCGGCGACGGCCCACCGGGGTGTTCGTCTCATTCGCATTCCTACGACCACGCTGGCTCAAGATGATTCCGGCGTGGGGGTGAAGAACGGTGTCAACGCCTTCGGAAAGAAGAACTTCATTGGGACATTTGCGCCGCCGTTCGCGGTCATCAACGACTTTGACTTGTTGGCCAGCCTCTCCGATCGGGACAAGCGCGCCGGCTACATCGAAGCGGTCAAGGTGGCTTGCATCCGAGATTCCGAGTTCTTCGTGCGGCTCGAGCAAGATGCCTTGGCCTTGGCTGCCTTCGAGCCAGAGGCGATGAAGCACCTCATTCGACGCAGTGCGGAATTGCATCTCAATCACATAGCCAACGGCGGTGATCCCTTTGAGATGGGTAGTGCACGGCCTCTGGATTTTGGACATTGGGCCGCCCACAAGCTCGAGCAAATGAGTGGATACCGTTTGCGGCATGGTGAGGCGGTGGTCATCGGCATCGCCCTGGATGTGTTGTATTCGGTCCGGCAAGGTCTGCTCGCCCGTCCGGCTGCCGAACGCATCCTGAGCCTCTTGGAACGGTTGGGATTCACATTGTTTGATCCCGAACTCAAATCCGTGGCCGCTTCGGGCGAGTTGGGGGTATTGGAGGGTTTGGAGGAATTTCGCGAACACCTTGGCGGAGAGTTGACCATCACCCTATTGAGTGACATCGGACGCGGCTTGGAGGTTCACTCAATGGACGTCGGTCACGTTCGGCAAGCACTGCAAGACCTTGAGGCTCGGCACCGGGTCCAGGCCTGATTCCTGCAGTTCCCATTTTCGGCCTTCCTCCTTAATATTTCAAAACATGAAGCAATTGGCAGTGGTCACAGGCGGTGGCTCCGGCGTGGGGCAGGCGACTGTCCTGGCATTAGTGAACGCCGGATGGTCCGTCGTTGCTCTTGGGCGGCGGCGTTTGGCTCTGGAAGAAACCCGTTCACTGGCGGGCGCTTTGGCCGATCGCGTCACTGCAATCGAATGCGACATCTGCCAACAGGAGTCCGTCCGCGAGGTCGGTCGTCGCATCGAGAGTGAGTTGGGATCGGTGGAGGTTCTTGTCAACGCCGCAGGCACAAACGCTCCTCAACGAGCTCTTGAAGTGCTGTCCGATGCCGATTATCGGGCCATGATGGATACCAACCTCAACGGAGCCTACTACTGCGTCCAGGCCTTCCTGCCTGGAATGCGCAACCGGGGCTCCGGCACCATCGTCAACATCATCTCCGATGCGGGCAAGCAGGCCTCACCCAAGGCGGGACCTGCCTACGTGATGTCGAAGTTTGGCTTGGCTGGTCTAACGCAGGCCATCAATGCCGAAGAGCGCACCCGTGGGGTTCGAGCCATAGGCATTTTCCCCGGCGACATCGACACCCCGCTCTTGAATCGCCGCCCGGTGGTTCCCGATGAGGCCGCCCGCGCCCGCATGATGCAGCCCGAAGACATCGCCGCCTGCGTCTTGCTGGCCGTGCAGTTGCCATCCCGCGCGGTCATCGAGGAATTGGTCATTCGACCGCGCTGAGATCGGCTATTGGTTGACCTCATCAATGATGATCGGCATCGAGTTTTCTGAGCCACCGCTGGCCTGCTGCCCTCTAAGACAATAATCAGCCAAAGGACTTGCGGGTTAAAACCTCCTGGGATTCCAAGACGGGACCGAGGCAATTCGGGGTTGAAACGGTGGGCGAGCGGCAAGCTTAGCCGGTCGACTTTACGCCAATTGCAGTCGAAGTGTTGGGATGCCCAAGATGCGGAAGAAAGCCGACCTGCCCTCCAAGCCATGTGTCGTTTACGGTCGACCCTTTGTGTGGCGCAAGAAGTGGGAAAAGGTCTGGAGTGAAGTCAAATTTTGCTCGGATGCCTGCCGGATGCGAAAAAACGACTCCAACCGTCAATGACAGCAAATCCCCCCGGAGGAACCATGATAGCCCAATGACTTCCTGAATAGGGACAGGCTCCAAGATCTCTGTGAGGGACAGGCTCCAAGATCTATGGTGTTTTCTGGGTTTTAGGTTGAAGACCGCTGGTCCAAAGGTAGGCCTCCTGGAGGAGGGTAGAGTAAGTCTAACCAATGAATTCTTATTTTTGGACCAGAGCCCTACCCTCCCGACGGCAGGGTCTTATTTTGCGATCATGGCCTGCCTTTGGAGGCCATCTATTCACCGATTTAGATGAAGGTGAAAAGCGGGTGATTGAATCGAGGGATACTGTCTTCAGCCCCTTGCAGCCATGCCCCGCAACGGGCGGAGGCTGAAGAGCATGGACTTTTCTAAGTCTGACACCGGATGAGGGGAGGGTTGGCGTTTTCGTTGGAGCCAATTCTGGTGATGGAGGGCGATGGATTCGACGAAGCTGCGGGTGCCGATGACGGCGCCGTCGGTGAAATATCTGATTCGATGGAGCAATTGGTCGACAAGCCCGGGATCCTTGTGTGAATTCTGCGGACCTCGAGCCGAGGCTGAGGATTTAGCCGTGGTGTTGTTGCGGGAGTGTGCTGAAGAGAAGACGCCTCGTCGTTCGGCGTAATCAAAGAGCCCGGCGCGATAATGTTTGAGGGCCTGAGCAGGATTGAGGCTCAAGCTGTCGCGAACCATCACCAGCGCTTGATAGCCGCTCAAAGCCTCTGGGCGTCCGGCCATAGCTTGCCCATAGCCGCTCCAACGATAAAGGGCCGGATTTGCGACCAAACCGGCGCGGACAGGGTTGAGGTCGATGTAGGCGGCGATGGTGGAGAGGGCAGAGCCGTCGGCGCCGATCAGGACGCTCTTGAAACGTTCCTCCCAGAGTGTGCCGCGTCTGCCTTGGCGGAGGTTGTGCCACTGACTGAAGCGTTGTTTGAGTTCTTTGAGGTACTGGCTGAGGTCTCCCATGCGTTTCCAGAAGTGCTGGCGCAGAGCGTCTTTTTGAATGGAGAGAAGAGAGGTGTTGGCGAGTTGTTTGCGGATTTCCTCGACGTGGACTGGTGAGTAAATGGAGCCGATGCGTTGGAGCAGTTCTGCGTCGTTGGGAGGGGATTCTGGTCGTTTTGGGACTTCGATGAGGAGATGGAAGTGGTTGCCCATGAGGCAGAAGGTGAGGATTTGGATGCCGCAGAAGCGGGCGTATTGGCGCATCAGAGAGGCGAAGTGCTCCTTTTCGACATCGCCGAAGACGAGTTGTCGGTCCACCACGCGGGACATGCAGTGGTAGAAGCCGCTGGAGGCATCTGGATGGGCTTTGAGGCGTCGTGTTCTCATGAAGCGTCTACCTCATGATTCGTTGCCTCTGGACGAGTTCTTTCGAAAAAAGAGCCTGTCCCTTAAATATGTAAGCCTGTCCCTCTTGGGGGGAGTGAGATTGGGCGGAAATCGAAGCGGGGTCGGGTGTTTATTCGGCGAGGGCTTTGGCTCCCGTGATGCCGGATTCGAGTTTTTTCACCGTGGGCAGAATCCTGGCTACGGTGGTGGATTCAATCTGGCCAGCAAAGGGTCGGAGATAAAATTCCATTACTCCAATGACGTCGCCGTTGCGGTCATGCAGGGGCGCTGTGACCACGGATGCTCCCGGGTTCTTACCAAAATAAGTCTGATTCTCTTTGTGAACTTTTCGTACCGTCTCGCCGGCTTGTAGTCCGAGATCGATCGAATTCTTCGCCGCAAGACATCGTAATTCCAGCTTGTCAGAGGATACCCCGTACAAGCGCAGATTCAGAAGACGCGGTTGCTGCTCAAGCGCTTGTCGCACCAAAGCCGCTGCCAGAGTCTCTAGGGGGCGGTAGCGGATGCTGGCATCGGCAAACAGAGCGGTGGTGTCAGATTTGGTGATGAAACCGATATGCCCAGCATTGAAGGAGTTGTCGGTCAGAGTGGGGAATGCATTGGTGCCATTCAGCAAGACTTCGATCTGATTGCCTTCAGCGCGAACAGATAATTCGTACCACCTGCCTTTTTGGAAGGAAATCGAGGGTCCAATGGGAACAGATCTTTCTCCATCAACAAACTTGTAGAATCGCAGGTTGTTGCCCAAGGCACTGGCTCGGACGACGTAGAAGTTTTTCGAATCCTGATGGCGGAATACTAGACCAGCGATTTGCTCAAAGGTGCCCCCATTGATCTGGAATCGTGCGGTGAAGGTGAAGTCGCCGTAGCGTTCGGAGTTGTGGATTAATAGCGGAAAACGTTCATCCTCATTGCTTGGGGCTGTTTGGGCAATTACGGCTTTGCGGGTCAAACGGGGAGCCTGCGGAGACAGGGGTTCCAGAATCGGGGGCAGATCTTCCTCTACTACTCGCCAATCACCGGGTTTTCCAACGCCGGCGAGCTCGGTTTTCCAGCCGTCCGGAAGGGTGCCGGGTTTCGTTGACGAAAAATCAAACGAACGCTCTGCAGCAGAAAGCAAAACTGCAAAGGCTGCCAGTATCAACCACGCCGTCGGTCGGATCATGTTCTTCGAGAGGGTAATCAGTTCCTCCATGCGGGCAATCCTCTCCGCTAAAAAGACGTATGTTGACTCCGTCCGCGGACCGTAGTCGGTGGCGTAGATACAGGAGTTGCGGTGAACTGGAACAGAAATCCTGTCCTGCAAGTCCTTCGCTGCTCAGGGAGTCTCGTCCGGCACAGGCTGCGAAGTGCTTCCAGTGGAGTGGTGCCTCTGGTAAAGGCTCGCCACATAATGAGGCCGCTGTCGCTGCACAGGCGGAAGATGCTTTGGGGGTATCAATCCCCGCCTCAGAAGCAATTGCTCGTTCTCCCGGTCCAAGATGATCATCCGCATGATAAGGTCCTGATTCTGACGGAGCAGATCCCGGATCTCGTGCTTGGTGGACCGGAGTTCCGGACTGAGTGAGAGCCAGTAGTTGCGGTGGTTCCGAATTCTTTGGAGCGCATCTTCAAGTCGAGGCAACACCTTCCGCCGCGCCTCGGCAGCCGAGGTAAACTGAGCCGAATCTAGTTGGCGTAGACACTGCGACTCCTGTGCAAGGTGCTCTAGAAGATCTGTATTCAGCAACAGGTGAGAGCGGAGGTCCAAAACCATCTGGTTCTCCGGGTTCATGGGATCGAATTCTTAACTCCAGAGATTCGGTTGGTCGTGGAAGACGCGTTGGGGAGGAAAATCTTTTGAACCTCTTTGTTGACGTTTTGATCCCAACGCAGGTTGTTGAGCCGCCACTGAGCCATCTCGCGGATTAGGTTCAATCCCGAGGAAACAGGTTGAGCCAGTGATTGGGAGGCGACTTTGTTTTCTAACATTGCCGATGAAGGCTGGACCGAAGGGGTGCCGTTGGTCGAATTGGTGTCCGACGACTGGGCGACGTTGTTGGGCACGGGGGCGGCGTCGGTTGATCGGGAAATAATCTCTGTGTAGGCGGCCGATGCGCGATCTGGTTGAAACATTCGTTCGTAGATCAATCCGATTTGATACTGGGCCTGAGAATGCCATTCAGCGTTACCTGGAAGTTTGAAGAGGGTTTCGTAGATCAGCAGCGCGTTGAGATAGTCGCCTTGCTCGTAGAGCTCATTGGCCAGTTTGTTGCCGGTCCGCTTTTGCCAGTAAGCCCAATTGTCCGGGTCCTTGCTGGCTCGCTCTTGTTCGGTGTTGAGCAGTTCCAATGTTTGTTGGATGGCTTCTTGATGCATCCCAAGTTTCTTGTGGGCTTCAGCCATCAAGAAGCGAACTTCTGCAATCTGGGTCGAAAGTGCTGCTTTTTCGATGCATTGCTCCCCCTCGGCCAGGACCCCTTTCCAGTCCTTGAGTTCAAACACGGCCTTGACCAGTTTCAGGCGGACCTGTGCCTCGTTGAGGTCCGAGTCGCCCAACTTGAGGACACGCCGGTAGTAGTCGGCCGCGCGGTCAAATTGGCCCGCCATCAGAAAGGTGTCCGCGATTTCGGTCTGAGCCAAGAGGACCAGGGAACGGTAGGTGGTGATGTCCTTCACCTGAAGACTTACCACGGTCGACATCACGGCGTGAAATTTGGAAAGAGCCAACTCCGTGGCACCAATTTTCCGGTAAAGGACTCCCTGTCGATAAAGAATCGAAGGGGTGTCTGAATGGAGAGGATAGCGGCTGACCAATTGGGAGTAGATTTGCTGCGCCTTGGCGAGGGATCTGCTATCCAAGGCGAATTGTGCGAGGTGTTTCAGGCATTCCCGCTGAGTTTCTACCGGTGCATCTGGGTTTTCGAGGATGCCTACTATCAGGCTCTCCGCTGCCAATTGATCCTCGGGCTTTGAGCTGTGTTCATAGGCTTGAGCGGCCCCTTCGACCATGTCGCGCCAAACCTTGTCTTCGTCAACCACCACCTTCTTCACTTGTCGTCGGAGGACGTTTTCAGATTCCGGAAGTTCGCGACGATCCTTTTTGGGTGATCGGAGTCGTTTTTCCAGTGAGTCGGCAACCTCGTCGGTCAATCGTGTGGCTCTGTTGACAGCATCGATGTTTGGATTGGGTCGATTAATCTGGTTGGTTGTGTTGGTTGTCGGTGACGATTTTGCAATGGAGGGCTCAGCTACGAGAATATTGACTCCGATCACCAGCGAGGTGATGAGGTGACAGATCCTTCGTTGAAGGCAGAGGTGATTAGGCATGGGTCAGTCCTGACGGAAGACAGCACTGCTGGAGTTGGGGGTGGACGGGGCCCCGGGAATGAAGGGCACTGGTACGACCGTTCCTGAATCCTTACGAGAGCCGGGTGTCCCGAAAAATCGGAGAAGACTTTCCGGGCTCAGAGAATTTGGAGGTCGGATAGTTTGAATCGTGGTGACGGCTTCCCGGTTCGGGCTATTGGGCTCTCGGAGCGTGGTTGCTGAGAGTTCAGCTTCTAGTCGGGATTTTACCCAATTGTCAGGAAGTCGAGGAAAATCATTAATCTGGTCGTCTATAGGCGGAGCTGAGGGCACCGGCCAGCGATAAAAGGGATCGTCTTGGGGAACGTCTGAGCCGGGTTGTGATGAAGCGATGGGTTTGGGAGGCAGATCTGTGTAAAGAGTGGGAAGTCTTGCCAGAACTTCCTCCAACGGGCGAGGTGGCGCGCCGAAGTTCAGAGGCTTGGGTCCCAATCGAGTTAGATAGACGTTGGGTGCCGAGATCGCTGGAACCATGAGAATGGTTCCTCCGATAATCATGTGTAAACGGTTCATCACATCCTTGTGAGTCTTTGATTTTTCACAACCCTAGGGGCTGCAACTGTCCGTTACCTGCGGCTGAGATCCCGAATTGCATCTTCGTAGGAAGCCACGAAGATCCAATCCTTGGTTTCCTCATAGTTGCGACATTCGGCCTGAACGATCGATGAACCGACCAGGCGCTGTTGAATGGATAAATCGTTGCACAACTGGATCGTAGTGATCCCGAGTTTTACCAAATTGATGTCCGGTGTTCGGACCTGACTCATGTCGATGATCATTTTGCCCAATCCGGAATCTACCGCTTCCGATACCTTGCTGCGCATCTGGTTGGAGATCTCGTTGGCGACGTTGGGTGTGAGATGAGTTGGGAGCATGACCGCCAGAACACCATCCCGTTGTTGGAAGTATTTGTAGGAAGTATCCAGACTTAGAGATCTGCAAATCTTGGCTTTGAGGTCGTCCGGATCCAAAGGCTTCGTGATCATCGCTAGAAACCCAACCTGTGTAGCTCTCGTCTGGTCTTCGGTGGCGGTTTTGACTGAAAGACCAAAGATTGGCGCGCTCTTGGTTCGGGTGCTGGCCCGAAACATCTGGAATAGGGTGAATCCGGCACCGTCAGGTAGTGAAAGGCTGACGAGGATGGCGTCCGGAATATTTTGCGAGCAGTAGTCGAGTGCCTCGCCTGTCTGGGTTCGCCCATGAACCTGCCATGGCGTGTCCGAAACCGCGGCTCGGATTTGATCGATGATGGCGGGCTTGTCATCGACGACCAGAATGTTGAGCGGGTCGTCATAGCGTTTGAGTTTCTTGACACCGCCGCCCTTGGCCTTGAGTTCGATGATGCGCCCTGCTCGCTCGACGAGCATGTCTTCTTTGAACGGTTTTACGAGGTAGTCACGAACTCCCATTTTGGCGATTTTCATGACGTTGTCCTTACCAGATTCGGCCGTGAGCATGATCACGGGGGTGTTTTTCAGGTCGGCGTGGGACTTCAGCTTCGCCAGACATTCGGACCCATCCATAATGGGCATGGTGAGGTCTAGTAGGATGAGGTCGGGCTTCTCGCGCATGGCCACGGCCACACCCTCGACACCGTTTGAGGCCTCGAGCACATCCACATCAAAGGGTTTAAGTGCCTTGGTGACAATGAGTCGGATTGTCTTGCTGTCGTCGACAGTCAGGATCTTCGGTTTCATGGAGATTCAATGATCGGTGCCGTTCAAATCGAAGAACCTTCCGGGATTTATAGGAGTGGAAGGTTTCGCATCAGCCGTTCCGGCCGGTGTTGCCAAATTCGGGCAGTGGACAGCGGCATGGACTGGAGAAACACACATCGTCGGTAGGGAATCGGCATTTCTTGGGGAAGACTTTAGGGATCGTTGGATTCACCCAAAGGCGCGGGGACAAAGGCGCGGGGACAGGCACCAAACACAAAGGCTTTCAGGTGAAGCTCCATTCTGCCGATACGAGGCATAATGTCCGTGAATTCCACGGTAGCTGCCGGTTCACCCCCGAAGGCTCTGACTCTGGCGGAGATCCACCGGCGTCTTCAGTCGTGCCCTCCCATCCCATCGCTCAAGAGCATTCAAGGGGCATTGTGGGAGTTGTTGGCCGCTGAACAGCGCTATGCCGGACAGATTTCCGAGGTCATTCGTCGCGATCCCGGGCTGACGTCGCGCCTTCTGAAGCTGGTAAATTCGGTTCACTACGGGCTCGGACATTCCGTAACCAGCCTTGAGGAGGCGGTGTTCTATGTCGGAGTACGGCAGGTGAGGGACTTGGCCACCATGACCCCGGTTATTGACGACTTCAAACGGATCACCGGTTCTCAGCGCGGGGTAGGAGAGGCTCTTTGGCGAAACCTCTGGAAGCACAGTATCGCTGTGGCGATGGTTACCAAGGATCTAATGATGGTGACTGCGGAGTCCGGCGAAGATTTCGATTACGTCGCAGGTCTGGTTCATGACGTAGGGTGGATTGTCTTCGCTACTGTCTTTCCTGATCATCACTCCAGCATCTTGGACCAACTGAAGGGGTCATCGCTGCCGGTGAGGTTGATCGAATTGGACAGTGTGGGGTGCGATCATGCTCATCTTGGGGCGATGTATTTGAAAGCTCAGCAATTGGGTGAATCTCTAGAGTTCACGACACGATATCATCACACACCGTCGGGGAATACCCGCGACGCCCGCTTGGCTGGAGCCGTCCAGATTGCCGATCAATTTGCTTTATCTATCGGTTTGGGGCATCCAGGAGATCCGCCGTTGCGATCACCCGATGACTGGGTGCATGCGACTGGTTGGAAACTCCTTTTCCCGGAGGGAGCTGAGGTAAATCGACGTCAGGCCCTTAAATCCCTCGAGAAGGCCGCACAACGGCTTCCGGGCATGGTGGATTGTCTGGTTTGATCGGCTAAGTTGCCTTCAATTATTTTCTTCTGTAGTTGTTTTAATAAAAAAACGTTTGTGGTTTATGTAACATTAAACCTATGAGCGTTTGTGTTTATTGAAAAATCTATTTTAATTCGCTGTATAGATAGCGGCAGCGCACCCTGAATGGACACACTGAGGGACAGGCTGCACCCGCACAATGAGGGACAGGCTACGCAGCGGTCATAGGGGAGGCATGTGCGCAACCCAGAGATCGTACGGCCCAGCCAGTGGTTCAGTAATCCCGAATGTTTCGGCCGGCGCTCCTGGGAGCCTGTCCCTTGTTGCCAGGTTGGTTGATGCGAGGCGGACCGTCTAGAGGCGGAACCATCCACTGCGGGGGGGCGGGCATCGGTTGGGCTCCGTTTCTCGGGTCGCCTTGACCAGGACTTTCTGAGGGTGTTTGGCCCTTCTCTGCGAGCATTTGACGCAATCCGTCGAGCTCCTTGCCCACTTGCTCGGCCCGCTGCGCGGTTCTGTCACTCGGTTTGATGGCTTGAAGCTCGTTGAGTGCTTGCTCGGCCCCTTCCAGTCGGGCCGCCTTGGCTTCCATGGGCTCCTGTGCCCCCGGTGATTGCATGAGCTTGTCGGCGAGTTTGTCCAGTGTTTGGGCTAGCTTCTGCTCTGCTTGCTCTTGCTTGGCCTGGAGGCGCGGTTGGTTGGGTCGAAGTTCAGAGGCCTGTTGGAAGTGGTCCAAGGCTTGGCTCAATTGCATGGCCTGCTGTTCAGGTTGAGAAAAGGCGGACTGCTGCTCTTGAAAATCCCCCTCGTCTTCGTGGACTTGGGCCATGCGGCGGTCGATCTCCTCGCCGGTGCGCTGGGCTTCCTGATGGTTTGGGGATTGCTCCAAAGCATGATCAATTTGTTCACGCGCCATTCTCAAGAGCGCCAATTTTTCCTTGGTGATGGGAATCTGTTCTTCGAGGGCCAGGAAGGTCTCTGCTTGTTTTACTTTTGCATCAGCCAAACGGTCCTTGGCTTTTTTGAGAGCTTCCTCGACTTGGGAATCGCCCGGGCGCAGTTGTTGGCTTTCTTCCAGTTGTGAAATGCCCTGCTCGAGCTTCGAGGCGTCCACCTCCGGAAGTCGCGGCTCGCGCCGACTAGACTTTAACGATAGAGGAGTTTGAGCGTTTCGCATTCCCTCTTGCTTTAGGGCTTCGGCGAGGCGGTTTTTGGTGTCGGATTCCCCGCGTTCAGCCTCGGGGTTGACGGGGCTCAGTTGATGAGCTTCAGAGAATTTTTCGTGGGCATTGCGAAGATCGGGAATCCGCTGGGCTGGAGTCTTGTAAGGCTGATTGGCCTGATCGTCTGCCTTGCGAGCCTCTTCCATCAGTAGGTTCAGCAGCTTTGTTCGGACGAACGTGTCGTTTTCCAGAGCTCTGGATTCACCTGGCGTATTCTTGAGAACAACCTGATAGGCATCGAGAGCGGCCCTCCATCGAGCGATCGTCTCGTCCAAGTTTGCAGACCGAGACTCGACTCCGAGTTGATATTCGGCGTTGCCTCGCTGGAATCGGGCCAAGTTGGCCAACGTCGGATGGTTCAGGGTCTCCACGCGGTCAAATGCCACCAGGGCGTCTTCCCATCGGTGTGCTGCGTAAGCGGCAACGCCGGCGTTGTACTGGATATGAGGACTGTTGGGCTGAAGTTCGGCCTGCTGGGCCAAGGTGTCGGCAACCGTCTGCGGTGCACCATTGGTCAGCTGATGCTGGAGTTCCCGAATGTTGAGGGGATCTGCGGCTGAGAGGGTGGGGACTGAAAGTGCGAAGGCGCAGACTAAAGCCAGAACCAGCGGCGCTACTAGGGACAGGCTCCGCGCTGAGAGCTTGGGAACGATAAGGGACAGGCTCCGAGTTGGAGAAAGCTCGGAGGGGTGGTGGGGTCGTCGGAGGGGATTCATGGGACGACGGGAGGCGACTTGGGGCGGATGGCGGAGGTGAGGCGGGGTCGTTGGTGGCGGCCGACCCCAATGATGGCCTGGGCCACTAGGGCACCTACGGCCAGGGTCAACGGCAGAGGGTAGGCCTCGACGTAGTTTTTGCTGTCTTCCCGGGCCGCGCTTTCGGCCAACGGAGCCAGAAATTCCTGTCGGAGTGTGGTGAACCCTTCTCCTTGATCCCCCAGGGGTACGTATCGGCCTCCGCTGAGCGCGGTGATGCGTTTGAGGTTGGCTTCATTCAGTCGGGAGACGACTTCCTGGCCAGAGGCGTTCTGTGCCACGCCACCCCATTGAATCCGTGGAACCTTGGCCCCACCCCGGGTCCCCACCCCAATCGCGCAGACTTTCACGCCCTGACGGGCCCAACGGCGGGTGAATTCTAAGAGTTGATCGCCCGAATCTTCGCCGTCCGTGACCAGAATGACCACCCGGGGTTGAATGTTATTGGTCTGGAAATATCTACCTGCCCGCTCAATGGCTGACCCCAAATTGGACCCGGCCGTTTCACCATCCATCTCCACGGTGTAGGGTGAGGCGTAACGCAACATGGCTTGGATGGCCCGGGTGTCGAAGCTGAGTGGGGCGTTGAGGTAGGCCACACCGCTGAAGGTGATCAACCCGACTCGGTCCGATCGGCTGGAATCTAAAAAACGGGACAATGCGTTGGTGGCCGCAAACCACCGATTGGGGCGGACATCGGTCGCCAGCATGGAGCGGGAAAGATCCAGTGCGATGAGATAGGGAACTCCTCTCAGTTCGGATTGCTCATCGGTGCGGAAGGCCAGGGGGCGAGCCAATGCCAGCGGCAGCAGAATGGCTATGGCCAAAACCAAAGCCCGGTCGGCCCGTTGGCGCCACGGCACGAGCCCAGGATCGGACCAGGGCCGGTCGGCACTGCCTGAGAACTGCGAGATTCGCCGTCGATTGCGACGCTTTTCCAGAGCCCAGACCCCTACGATCAGGGCGAGGAGGACCGGAATCAGCAGCAGCAGCTCAGGGTGCGCGAATCTCATGGCAGGGTCCTCCGCAGGAGCGAGTTCCAAATCAATCCCCCAAACCACAGCAGCGACCCGAGGGTCACGGGCCAGACAAAAAACTCCTCCCACAGGACAAAACGCTTTTGGATTAAGTCCCGTTTTTCTAGTTGGTCGATGAGGTTGTAAATGCCCTGCAGGGCCCGTGTGTCGTTGGCCTGGAAGAACTGGCCGCCCGTGATGCGGGCCGCGCGGTTGAGGTCATGGTTGGCGGCGACCGAAGGGACGACCATCTCCGGGCCAATGAGGACCGAGTAGAGTTTGATCTTGTCGCGGACTAGTTGCCCAATGATCTCCGATGCACGAGGGCCGGAGGAGTTGTCGCCATCAGTCACGAGGATGACCACCTTGCTGCGATCGCTGTCCTTGCGCAGGAAGTTTCCCGCGGCCATCACTGCCCAACCAATGCCCGTTCCGGTGGCCAGATCGGTCTGATGCATGGATTCGATGGCCCAGCGGTGATCGAGGGTTAGCGGGCTGACCAAAAACGGGTTTCGCGCAAAACAAACGATGCCAATCCGATCACTGGGTCGACCCACGATGAACTTCTCTGTGACATACTCAAGGGCGGCACGGCGGGTGACCCGTTTGCGATCCAACCGGAAATCCGTTTCAGCCATCGAACGGCTGAAGTCGAGCGCCAGCATGATGTCGATACCCTTGCTCGGGTCAGGCAAATCACCTCGAGGCATCCGCGGTCTGGCGAGGCCGACGATGAGGAGCGCCAGAGGAATTAAGGTCCACAGCGCATGGGTGGCAGCTCGCTGTCGGGCGGGAACGCGACCCAGGTGGCCGAGGCCGGCCAGTGACGGAATCGCCAGCGACGGAACCCTTCGTGGTCGCCGTCGGAACCAAGCGAGTGCGGGCAACACCAACAGCCCCAGCAGCACCCATGGGTAGAGGAACTCGATAGCTAGGAGGTCCTTCAAGGGTTGCCCCCTTTATGCCCCGGCGGTAGTCCGGCACACTCCGAAATAAACTGCTCGGTCGTGTCGATGAGCGCGGCCAGTTCGGCTTCGGTGGCCACTCCTTGGGCGAATTTGAGGAGATCGCATCGGCTCAGAAAATCGCGAAGGGTCGCTCGATGGGCGGTATTGAGGCATGGGTTAGTCGCCGCCAGTTCGAGAAATTCGCGTGAGGTCTGGAAGCGGACTGAGAACGCATACCGGGCCTCCAGATAACCCCGCAGAATCTCGCTGACCTCGATAGCGAAAGGGTAGGCAATCCAATGGCCACGTTTGGACCGCAGGGTCGCCAGACGTGCCAGGAAGGCCTCATGCGGCGGTGGTCCATCGGGGACGGTTACCGTGAGCGTCTTGGGTTTTCGCTGAAGCCACCAGCGACGCAGGTTGTAAGCGATCAGACCAATCACCACTGGCAGGCTAAAGAGCAGCCATGGGTTCTCCCACCATTGAGGCAGAGGAACGAGAGTCAGGTCCTCGATGAGCCGATCGGGTTTCATGGGTGCAGCCAGGCAGGATTCATGCGACGCGACGTCGCGCGGCGCGGTCGAGGAACCCCTGGAGTCGCTGGGCCCAGGGTTGATCGGTGCGGACCTCTAGTTCCGGGATGCGTCCCCCGCGGAAGGTGGCGATGAGTTGATCTCTTCGGGCCTGCCCGGCCACTCGCCATCCCTCCCGGACTCGCGGATCACTGGAATCCATCTCGAGCACTTCGCCGGTCTCGGAATCTTGAAGGAGAACCCATCCTACATCGGGCAGTTCGAGTTCGCGTTGGTCGCTCATCCGCAGGGCCATCATATCATGCCGCTGATTGGAGGCCTTGATGGCACGGGTCCAGCCCTCGGTGTCGGGATCGTGAAAATCCGAGAGGACAAAACTGAGCGTCGGTCGGCTGAAGAGGTTGTTCAGAAACTTCAGCGCTGCGCCGATCGAAGTCCCGGAATGCTTCGGCGTGGTGAAGAGGATCTCATGCAGCAGACGGGTGACGTGTGCGCGGGTCTTGCGGGGCGGGATGTACCGTTCGACTCGATCCGAGAAGAGGATGGCTCCGACCCGGTCGCCATCCCGTACGGCACTGAAGGCCAGGGAGCCTGCCAGAATGGCGGCCATCTCACGGTGTGATGCAACGCTGGCTTCCGGATTGGCTTCTGAGCAGAAGTCTCCGCTGGCCGAGATGTCCACCAAGAGCATGACCACCAACTCTCGCTCCTCGACGTGGCGCTTGATGAAGGGTTTGCGCAGGCGGGCGGTGACATTCCAATCAATGCGGCGGACGTCATCGCCGGGCACGTACTCGCGCACGTCGGCGAAATCCATACCCCGTCCTTTGAAGACGCTCCCCAATCTGCCACCCATCAACTGCTCGCTAACCAATCGGGCCCGCACCTCTACGGATCGGAGGCGTTGGATGTAATCGTTGGGCAGCATGAAGGGTGGGAATTGGTCCGCCGATCGGACTCAGGATGGCGCAAGCCTGGCCCGGTTATTCGGCGGTGGCGAGGTATTCGATGAGGTTGCGGATGTCCTGCTTGGAGAGCAGCTCACCGAATCCTTCGGGCATCCCCGAAAGCCCTTTCTCGCGACCGATGATCTCGGGTTTTTTGACTGTGATTAGCCCGTCTTCGGCAGAGTTGAGTACCAGCTCGGTCGCCGATTCCGATTTGATGACCCCTGCGTAGCTTTGTCCGCCCTTGAGGTTCACTAGCACGTTCTCGAAACCCACGGCGATCGTTGCGTTCGGATAGAGGATGCTCGTCAGCAGGTAGGCGCGGCCGTTCTTCTTGCCGAGTCCGGTGAGTTCAGGGCCGACTTCGCCACCCTCGCCCTGAACCTTGTGGCAGCGAACACAACTAACCTCAGCGCGTTCGATGAAAACTTTTTTGCCCGCCTCGGCATCGCCTCCAATCAGGCAGGCTTTCCAGGCGGAGGAGGGATCTTTGGCGTCGAGGCGGCTCTTGTATTGACCGAGCAACGGCTTGAGTGACTCACGTGATCCCGCCGCCTCTACGACATCGAGTTCCAGTTCCGGGGCCACAGTGCCGGCAATCACACCTTCCATCCAGTTCTTCAGGAGAGCGTCAGCCTCGGCACCCTTTATCGAGCCCAGGGTGGCCAGTGCTGACTGTTTTTCGGTCACCGATCCCGAGGCCAAGGCCTTCTGAAGGGGTGCTGTTGATCCGCTACTGGTGGAGCCGCCGCTGGCGGAGCCGCCACCAGAGCCTGTGCTTCGAGCCGCGACCGGCGGCACCTCGACGGCAAGTTGGGTGGCCAGGCTGCGAACCTTCTCATCCTTGTCTTCACGGGCGGCGGCCAGTGCGGGAGCGTAGTCGGGTGTTTGCAGGAGCGATAAGGCCCGCAGGGCGTCTGAGCGTGCAGCACCGTCAGCGGCTCCCTGAATTACCAGAGCGGACAACGCAGGCGAAGCCTCGGTGAGCTTGAGGGCCCCGGCGGCTCGGGCGGTGGCTGCGCGGACTGGGGCCGGCGCAGAGGTGAGGAGGGCATTGGAGACCGGCTTCAGTGCTTCATTGGGCACCTTTTCAGAACGGGCGAAGGCGGTCGGGCGCCAGAGTCCGCTGATGCGGTCGCGGCCGGAATTGGCTGGCCACTGGCTGAGGGCATCGAGGGCCTCGGCCCGGAGATTTACCGGGGCGTCCTCGCGGGTCGCATAAGTGGCCAGGGCTTTGGCGGTGGCCTCGGTGCCGAAGCGGTAGTTGGCGTTGAGGACTCGACGCATCAACGGGGCCTCGGTAAGGCCGGGGCGCTCAACTAAGCGGGCCAGGGCTTCCATGGCTCCCGGAATGGGCTGGTCGTTGATGGCGCGGGCGGCCTCGGTGACGATCCGGGGCGAGGAATCCCCGAGAAAGGATGCGATCTCATTGCGTTCCAGTTTACGCATCGCCAGCAGGATTCCCATGCGCACCGATTCGTGGGGGTGTCGCACGTGGTTGACCAGCGCGTCGATGTCGTTGGCTCCGATCAGGGCCACCACTCCGGCGTGTCGCAGATAGGGATCCTTATCTGCGTTTTCCACCAACAGATTGAAGATGGCGGGGATGGATTCCCGGCGGCCTAGCTTGCCTAATGCGATTGTGCTGAGGGTTCGCGTATGCAGATCGCTGTCGGAGGTGAGTCGGATCAGGGCCTCGTAAGAGCGACCGTAGCGAGCATCGCCGAGCACGGTGGCAGCCACGGCGCGGACGTTCGCATCGGTGTCGGACAAGAGGGGGATTAACCGTTCCAACGACTCCACTCGGGAGCCCGACGCACTCGTATTGTGCTGGGCGCGAGCGACTTGCCCGATGCCCCAGATGCCATGCAGACGGGCCTGGAGGGTTTTGCCGGAGAGGGCCGCTTTAAGCAGCGACTTGTCGTCGTGACGCGCGGCGAGCTCAAATTGGGAGCCCAGTCGGATCCGGTAATTGGGGTGCAGGAGCCCCTTGGCCAATTCGCTGGTGGATCGCTGAGAGAAGCCGGCTGCCAAAAAGGCCTGGGTCTCGCGGACCAATTGCGACTGTGAATGGCGGGGGTCGGAAAAGCGGTAAATGCGTCCCTTGCCCACGGGTTCCCAGCCGTCGAACCAGTCGAGCACCCAAAAAGAACCATCGGGACCCCAATGGCCATCGGTGGCATTGACTGACCAGATAAACTTCTGGTCGTCCACGATCTCGAAGCCCGCGCCCTTGGCCTTGTGCTTAAACTTCCACAACCCTGAGCCACTGGAGCTGCCTCGAAAATCACACAGGGTGAACGTGTCGTTCCACTCGGGGCCGCTGCCAGTTCCACCGTAATAGCTAACGCCGCTAGGGCCGGAGGAAATGTTCTTAATGGGAGGGGTCAGGTAGGCCGGTTGGGAGTCGTTCTGCGGATGCCACATCTTTTCGGAATTCCATGCACCGCGAGGGTTGGGGGCATTGCGGCCTTCCAGGAATTGCCAACCGATGCGCCAACCGCTGTCACCCCCTTCGATTAACCAAGTCCAACGAGCCTGATCGCCGCCGTCTGAATTGTTGTCGCCGGTGAAGAGGTTTCCCCACGCGTCGAAGACCAAGTCCTGCGGATTGCGAAGGCCCTGGTAGACCATCTCGAGGTTCGTGCCGTCGGGTTCGCAACGGAAGACCGCCCCGCTGTCTGCGGTTCCGACCAAATGACCTTCAGTCCGAATCATCGAGGCGCGATCACCGATCGAGAAGTAGAGTCGGCCATCGGGTCCAAAGACCAAACCATGCAGGTCGTGCCCGAGAAAACCGACGCGAATCCCATGGCCATAGCTGATGCTGCGACGTTCGTCGGCGACGCCGTCTCCATTTGCGTCGCGGAGTCGCCAAACATTGGGGATATTGGCAAAAAAAACATCCTTGCCCCGCGCCAGGACGCCGGCGGCTACGCCGTCCAGTGGGGTGGCAAAGTTTTCGGCAAATACTGTAGAGATCGTGGCTTTGCCGGTGCCCTGAGGATCTCGGAGGAGGCGGACGCGCTCCGTGTTGGTGTAATAGCCCGCCATCTGATCGGGTTTGAGGTGCCGCTGCATCATTGCCAAACGGTCATCCACCGACTTGCAGGCGAGGTCCTCATCGAGCCAGTCCATGATGCCCCGGATGTCAGGGACTCCCCGCCATGCGCGGAAACTCTCAGCGACGAAGACGCGGCCGTCATCAGCGACATCGAAAGCGACACCGTGGGCGACATTGGGTTCAGCTGCCCAGAGTTCGGCTTTCCAACCAGTCGGGTAAGTGAAGCGCTTGATGGCACGTTCGGCCTCGTCCGAGGCGGCTGCGATCGTTGGGGCTTTGAAAGATGTCTGTTGAGGCCCGAGCTTGTGTTGGGCGTGGGCAGGAACCGCGATGGTGGTGGCGGCTCCCAGAGTGATGGCGGCCAGACAGCGGCGGAGTGTGGCGGACGTAACGGGCATAAAGTGTTAGAAGGTATGAAGGATGTCGGGTGAAGCAAGCGACCGCTGGTCCAGAACAACAAAACCCCCGTCACTTGAGTGCGGGGATTGTGCGGGGATTGGCCAAGGCCGAGCGCCGGGGACCGAGGGATGGGGCCTCGGAATTAGCGCCTGCGGGTGACAAGAGCCCAGGCAGCCAGGCCGAGTCCGGCCAAGGCCCAAGTTCCTGGCTCGGGCACCGTTGTCGGCATCACATCGAGCGTGATGGCGTCGAGGCTCAGGTGTTCGCCCGTGGACTTGAAATTGAGGGTGAAGTCGTTGACCCCCGGATCGGTGATGTTCCAGGTGTAAGCCAGCGAAATGTTGTTACCCGGAAAACCTTGGGCAGGGGAGATGGCCAGCGTCGTGGGGGTGCCGCCGAGCGATACAGATTTGCTCTGGGAAACGTAGTTCAGGCGCAGGCCCGAATAATCGATTTCGGTGCCGAGTGTCCGGATCTGGAAAGAAATCTGAGCGATCGGCTGGAGGCTTGCATAGCGGAGATTGAAGTTGGCTGTGCCGCCGACGCCTACATAGATATTGCCGCTGCCGAGCACAGCACCCACTGGATCCAGCTGTGTGAGCGTCGCTCTGCTGCCCGTGTTGAAACCGCTCATGTCTGGCTGGTTGGCGACATTGTAGCCGGAGGAGAATCGATCCCATCCGGCGACTTCGGTGCCGGCGACCCCTCGGAAATAAGGGGCGTAAAAGCCGTTGGTACCGGCCGAGGTATTGGGAATCAGCGTGGCAGCCACCAAGGCTGCGGCGAAAAATGATTTCTGGGTATCCATGATGATCGGGAGTGACTTCGGTTCTTACCCGGTTTCCGGGGTGAACCAAACACTTCCTTAAGATTGCACAGAGACTAAAATCGGCGACTGAAAAACTGTTCTCAATGAACTTTTTGGCGGACGAGTCAGGCCGCCTTGCGGCGGATTCCCACGATCCGAAAGGCTACCTGCTGGAGAACCAGAGCCTCATCCAGATCGGCGCTGACCAGTTTGCGGTTGGCTTCCAACAATAGGCCCATCGCCTCGACCAATTCTTCAGTCCGATAATTGGCGGCCTGCTTCATGGCTTGAAACAAAACGAAGGGGTGGGATGCCAGCGGGTTAAAACGCCGGTCTGTCGGCATCGAAGAGGCGGGGATTCGATCAAGCTGGCTTTTGAACGAGTTGTAGTCGCGAGAGGGTTTTAGTGAACCGTTGGACAATAACTCTTTGAGCATTAGCAACGAGCGCACCTTGGAAATTAACCCATAAAGGAGCCCGATCTCGGACTTGCGTTTGTCGGTGCCCACCCGGATCTCCCACAATTTCTCATCCAAAGTTCGGAGGAGCTTGGCCAAATCACGGTCTCCTAGCGCCTCGGCTAGGGCGAAGGCTCGAGCAATCTTCTGCCGGGAAACGCACAGTTGAATGTCGCTCAGAGTGACGGTGTTCCGCTGACCGGTGTACAGAGCGAGTTTCTCGCATTCGGAGGCCAGCATCCGCAAGTTGGGACCAACCCGGTTGACCAGTTCAGCCAGAGCCTCGTCATCGGCCTCTTTTCCGGCCTCGCGCAGGATGCGAATTGCTTCGGATTCGGCCTTGCCGGCCCAATCCTTGTCGTCTTGAGAGAGGGCTGCTAAGAGTTCAACGGTCCCCTGTTTCTCGAATGCTTTAAAGAAAGCCCGGCGTTTATCCGGTTTGCCTGCCGAGATAAGCAGGCGGACACCGTCCCAGCGGAAGGACTTGAGGGTTTCGGCCAATTCGGCGAGAGCCGAGGTGACAGAACTAGAAGCGGCAGTTCGGTCTTCGCCCAAGAAATTGCAGTTTTGGAACCACACCGCCTTGGCTCCTCCGAAGAATGGTAGCGTGTTCAGTGCCGCGTGCAGTTTCGCGATTTTCTGTTGGGCCTCTCCGGCATTGCTGGCGGTGGCGTCTAGCACCTCGTGATCCATCCCGCCGAGTTCCGAGCACCACTGTTCGTACAGGGCTCGAGCCCGTTGTTTGACCGAAAAATCATCATCCCCGCAGACCAGAACCATCGGGGCTGGGCCAGACTCGTCGGGAGAGGTGGTGGGAGCGGATCGAGCTGCCATCAAGCCTGTTCGCCTGGTTCTTCACTGTCTTCTTCGCCTGCATCCTCCTGCTCATTGGCACCGGCCAAATGATCGCTCATGTCTTCCACATTATGGAAAAGGCTGCGGGTGACGAAAATAGGGCGTTTGAGAGCGCTGGCCAAAGCTAAGCAATCGCTGGGTCGGGCATCGATCTCCACCAATTTTGTGCCTAGTTCGTTTTGTTGGCGCAGAATTAACCGCGCGAAGAACGTAGAATTCTTCAGAGAGGTGATCACCACTCGTTCCAACTCGATTCCAAAGCCCTGAAAAACCAGGCCCATCAGATCATGAGTCAGCGGCCGATCTTTCGGTGTCCCTCGCAGGGCCATGCCAATCACCAGCCCCATGCTTTGTTCGACTTGGATGACGAACACCTTCTCATCGTTGCCGATAAACAAGGCACAGCCGCTGTTGGCGGGCAGGATGCCACGAATCTTCACCGGAATGACGTCATTCGCCATAGCGACAGGATAGGAACGGCCAGCCTGCCAACGCAAGCAAGCGTCCGGCCTGCAGCCCCCTGATTCGCATCGAGGGACAGGCTAGGGGACAGGCTAGGGGACAGGCTAGGGACAGGCTAGGGGACAGGCTAGGGGACAGGCTGAATCTCTAAGGTAATATTAAATGATTAAATAAATCCTTTTAAATCGATCTTTAGTGGTGAAGCGTTGAATCTTAAATTCAAGTTTATGAATAACGAAACACCTCAAATAGCGCCGATGGTTGATGCTGTGACTCGTAACGTGCTGTCGATGATGACCGGAAGTCAGATTGAGTCTTCGGCCAATGAACCGGCACCGGAATCCTTCGATGTCGACGGCGTTGCCGCGGTCGTCGGGATGACTGGGGGCCTGACGGCCAATGTGCATCTAGTACTCGGAAGCAATGTCGCGCGCAAGATTGTGGGAGGCATGCTCGGATCTTCGCAGTTCGGCGATGCAGAGATGCGTGATGCAGTGGGTGAGCTGACAAACATGGTGGCTGGCGGCCTAAAAAATCGATTGGATCGCCTTAATATTGTTCTGAAATTGACCATTCCGACATTCATTAAGGGTCGCGAAATGCAGATCACCTCTCAGGGTTTTACCTTTGGCACCATGAATTCCTTCCGCTTGGCCGGTTCCGATGAGCCGGTTCGGGTGATCGTATTCGCCCGGATGAATAACTGAGGCTCAGGTCTGCTCAGGGCGGAGCCTGCATAGGTTAGCGCTCGGCGGAATCCTTGCGATGCTGCCGTGGCGACGGGTTGCGACTTGTGGTTTGGGTTTTTCGGGGCTTTGCTCTGAGGGATTCAATGCGCTACATCGAACCACACGGCCACATGGTCAGTCGGACGACGGATGACTACGTTGACATGGTCACAGCCGGCTGCGAGGCCGTCTGTGAACCGGCTTTCTGGGCCGGGTTCGATCGCTCTTCGGTCGACGGTTTCCAAGACTATTTCCGGCAGTTGACGGAGTACGAGCCGGCCCGTGCTTCGCGTTACGGGCTGCCGCATTTCTGCTGGCTGTGCATCAATCCAAAGGAGTCCGAGGATGTTGCTCTGGCCTCCGATGTGCTGGCGCTAATTCCGGAGTTCCTGGACCGACCCAACGTCTTGGGGATCGGTGAGATCGGCCTCAACAAGAATTCCCGGAATGAGCTGAAGGTGCTCGAAATGCACGTGGATCTCGCGGCCAAGACCGGGCAAATGATCCTCGTTCACACGCCCCATCTGGAGGACAAACTCAAAGGCACGCGCCTGATTCTGGATCTCCTGGCGGCCGACTCGCGGATCCGCCCAGAGCGGGTGCTCATCGACCATGTCGAGGAGCATACGGTCCAAATGGTCCTCGACCGAGGGCATTGGGCCGGAATGACGCTTTATCCCATCAGCAAGTGCACCCCGGCTCGCGCGGTCGACATCTTGGATTGTTACGGCTCTGAGCGCTTGTGGATGAACTCGGCCTGCGACTGGGGTGAGAGTGTGCCGCTGGCGATCCCCAAGACAGCCTTGGAGATGCGTCGTCGCGGGTGGACGGCCGAGGCGATCGATCGGGTTATTTATCAGAACCCGATTCAATTTCTCGGGCAGAATCCTAAGTTCCGCCTTTGACCTGCAGTCAGTCCGGTTTGACGAGGTCTAACCCTAGCTATCCGGGTCCTGGGGAATCCTCCGATTTAGGCTGACCCACCGAAGGAGGACCGAGGTGTCCGGTCCCGCATTTTCGATACTGGGGCTCGGTTGGACAGCGTGTGTCAGTGCCGGTTTGAAAACCACTGAGCCCAGAAACTCAACGGATCATCGATCCGGCCTGAGCTTGTCGGTTGCCCCAAACCAATTCTGATCAACTCTGGTGGGCCCCGGACGCATTCGGCCTCCTCTGGAAGAAGAAAGAAACGCGGGCGCTCATCCGGAAAGAAAACGACATCCGAGGATCCGGCAAAACCGCGGATTTCAAACCGGCAACTTTCCGTCGATTCCGGAGCGTTGCTGAGGAGCGGGTTTAAGACAGCGATGGCCGGCCTAGGCAGAACTACAGGCGGAACATCGACTCCACCAAAGGCCTGAAGTCTTCCAACGTCGGCGTTTTCATGTCGGGAACTTTACCTTGGTCATCAAAACGCCGAACGCGGATGGCTCGATCAAACTGGGGTCGCTTCTCAAATTCTCTAGCTTCTGGTTCCTCCATGGGTCCGCCCTGGAGGGACAGGCTCTGCTTAGAAGCGTCTGACAGCTCGGCAAAGTAACCAGCCTTTTTCCAGCACAGGTAACGCTTGGAATCGGCATGCATGCGGATCGGTTCGACCACTGCTGGGCTGAACCACTTCTCCAATTGGTTGGCCCCCACGCGTTCGTGCCGCGTGTTAATACCCTGATCCGCAACATCCTCGCCGAGATCATGCAGGAGATGCCCGTAATCATGCAGGAGGCTCGCCACGATGACCTCCGGAGCTTCCCCTGCTTGCTGAGCGAAGGTGGCGCACTGCAGGGCATGCTGAAGTTCTGTGACATCCTCTCCGTAGCTGCGATGCCCCTTGGCTTCGAAGACTCGGAAGATTTCAGTGACGATCTGGTGTGCGTTGGAAGAGGCCATGGGTGACAGGACTGGATTTAAAGCCAGCCGATTGCTCTAGTATCCAAGCGACAAACCGGAGGAGGTTCCAGACTGAATTTGGCGCTCCAGATCTCTTTCGATCTCGATACCCCATTGCCTGTCCCTCCCCATTGCCTGTCCCTTCGGCGCGCAATGGCAAGGCCACGAGTGGTTGGATGTGACTGCAATGAATTACGTTTCACCCACGGCCAGGAAACGGTGTCGGCGCTGGTTGGAGGGAGACGTCCTGGGTCCCGAACAGGATTTGCCCGATGGACCTTTGAAGTTCCAGGTCATGGTCACCGACCCCGCCTGCAATGAGAGTCCCTGAAGCTTTCCTCAGTGGTGTCGAGCTTTCCTCCTCAACTCGATGGAAACAGTGTTTTCCGAAGGAGCTAAAAACAGTTCTGAACCGGGAAGGGCGATGATCGGTTTGCCCCAGAAAAGTCTCCGATGCGGGCCCCGGTCAGGTGCCAATAATTTCGCGCAGCGCAACGCCGCCGTCGGTGAGGCTTCGGGGGCGGCCCAAACCGTCGAGGTATTCGGCGCTGGGAGACAATCCCAACAAGTGAAACAAAGTGGCTGAGAGATCCCGGGGACGCACCGGGCGCGTATCGGGGTAGGCTCCAATGCGGTCGCTGGAGCCAATGACTTGTCCGCCCGGCACCCCGGCACCGGCCATGGCTAACGAGAAGCACGCACCCCAATGGTCCCGTCCGCCCCCGGCATTAATCTTCGGGGATCGACCGAATTCACCCAGGGTCACGACCAGAGTTTCGTCGAGCAGTCCGCGACTCGACAAATCTTCGATAAGGGTGGCGAAGGATCGGTCAAACTGGGGGCACAGAACATCCCGGACACGGCTGGCATTGCTGGCGTGGGTGTCCCAGAGGGGACTTCCAGCGAGCTCGGCCTTGCCTTCTCGGGGCCAATTCACTTGGACTAATCGTGTGCCCGCTTCGACCAACCGCCGGGCCAGCAGGAGGCTTTGGCCGAATTTGTGTGGGCCATAAGCCTCACGGATGGCGGCGGGTTCCCGTTCTAACTCGAAAGCGCGTCGACTCGCGTCGGCGTGCAGTAGTTCAAAGGCCTTCTGGTGCGATTGGTCCCAAGAGGCGACGGCCCCGCTGCCCACACCTTGACGAAAGCGGGCGTCAAATTGCTCTAGGAGGCTCCGTCGCTCTTGCAGGCGTAAATCTGAGACTCCCGGTTGACGGCTCAGTCCTTCGATTTGCATCGGAAGTTGAGTGGGGTCGCAGCGCATGAGCATCGGATGCCACGCGGGGCCCATGAAGCCACCGTTCTGGCCGGGCCAGAGGATGTTGCCGTCATTAGCCAAGGGTTCCGGCAGCACCACGGCCGACATGGGCGAACGGGTGCTCGGTTTGAGCATGCCCACGACGGAAGCGATGCTTGGCCAATCCTGGGGGCCTGGGGGAACGTTCTCGGCCTTGGTCTGGGGTTCATAGCCCGTGAGCATGAAGGCCCCGCTGGTTGAATGGGCATCGATCTCCGTGGTCATCGAGCGGATGACACTGAGGCGATGGGCGACCTTGGCTGTGTAGGGGAGTGTCTCGCAGAAATGAGTCCCGGGAATCCGGGTGGCGATGGAGCGGAACGTGTCGCGGATCTCCGACGGAGCGTCGGGCTTGGGGTCAAAGGTTTCGTGCTGCGGGGGGCCTCCGGCCATAAAGATGAGGATGCACGCTTTGGCCTGACCGAACCGGGAGCCTGTCCCAGTGTTAGCGAGTGACCCCAAGGCGCGGTTGCTCGGATCTAGAAGGTGGGACAGGGACAGTCCGAAGGCGCTCAAACCACCCACCCGAAGCCAGTCACGCCGGCTGCTTAAGGGGCCGCTGCAGGGGATCCGAGGAGCGTTCATGGCAAGGGAGATTCTGAACTCAACGTGTCACGGGAACAGACTCTGGTCCACGGTCAATTCAACGGCGTGAGTTGGACGCTAGAGATTATTCCACTCAGCTCATTCCGCTGCTGTGTCCGTTCCAAGGCGAGGTGGGTTGCCTGCCACGTGGAGCTCGGTCACCTTGGGTTCCATGATGACGATCCGCAGGGGGCATGAGCGCGGGCACGCGGACCATGGTTGGTTGGACTCCTTCCACACCTTCAGTTTTGCAGATTATCACGATCCTCGTTGGATGGGATTCCGAAGCCTGCGAGTCCTCAACGATGACCGGGTAGCGCCGGGGATGGGCTTTGGTATGCATCCTCACCGGGACATGGAAATCCTTACTTATGTCCTGACTGGAGCCCTGGAGCATCGAGATTCTATGGGCAATGGGCGGGTGATCCGGGCGGGTGATGTGCAGTACATGGCCGCCGGGACGGGGGTGCATCACAGTGAGGTGAATCCTTCTGGCGAGGACTGGGTCCACCTTCTCCAAATCTGGATCGTGCCCGAACGCCGGGGTGTTCCGCCTCGGTATGAGGAGAAATCCATGACAGGGGCCGCCTCAGGAGTTCTGCACCTCGTTGCCAGTCGTGACGGTCGGACGGGCTCTATGGCCATTCATCAGGATAGCGACCTTTGGTTGGGAAAATTGCAGGTCGGAGATTGTCTTCATCACCCCTTGGCCTCCCACCGCCAGGCCTGGGTCCATGTGGCCGAAGGTCAACTCATGCTCAACGGAGAACTAATGTCGGCGGGAGACGGCGCGGCGGTGTCCGAGACTGAGGAACTGACGTTGACGGCCACCGCTTCGACTCAAGTGCTCCTCTTTGATTTGGGCTGATGGACAGCCGATTCAAAGCGGCAGTGTCAGGACAGGAGTGCCACCCAATGTTTCGAAGGTGATTTCTAGAAACCACGAGTGCCCTGGGGGAACTCGTTTTCGTGGGCTTCGAACACAATGGAAACGAGCGGAAGATCGGACACAATAACACCGCGAAAGAAGAAAACCGCGACAAAACAAAATCGCGAAAGAAGAAACGATGGCTCCAGAGGAAGGGCTCGAACCTTCAACCCATCGGTTAACAGCCGATTGCTCTACCATTGAGCTACTCTGGAACACCGAAATGAGCCGGGACGTTAGGCGGTTTTCTGGAGGGTCGTCAACCGCGAGTTCGAGTTTGTCAGTGAGAGTTTCCCGGCGGGGCCGTTTTCTTCTGAAAAATCAGAATGTGCTGACGAGGCAGGTTTGTGAGGTTTTCAACGAATGCCAACCGCGGATGCAACGCCATCTCCTTCCGGACTTGGGCCGCTGTCATTTTGTGCAGGGGTTTGATGGGGATCCAGCGCTCTTCGCCACGATATTCGACAAAGACGAGTCGGCCTCCCGGCTTGAGTGCATCGGTCATGCGACGGGTCATTTCCCAGGGGTGATCGCACTCGTGGTAAACATCTACCAGGAGGATGAGGTCGAGGGTGTTGTCGGGCAGTCGGGGGTCGGTGGTGGTGCCGAGAACCGGGACCACGTTGGTGATGCCTCGCACCAAGAGGTTGGTGCGCAGAAATGCGATCATTTCCGGTTGGATGTCGTTCGCGTAAACCTTGCCGGTCGGACCCACGACTCGGGCCATGCGCCAAGTGAGGTAGCCGCTGCCTGCGCCGACATCGCCCACCTGGAACCCCGGCTTCAGGCTCAGGGCGCTCACCAGGCGATTCGGGGCTTCCTCGGTTTCGCGCTCTTCCCGCTCCAGCCAGGGTGCCCCCTGATGGGACATGAAATGAGCAATCTCGCGGTCGACGAACCACTTGCCGGTTCCGTCGAAGGATCCCGGGCGGTATTCGTAGGTGGGCGGTGGGGTGGGTTGCGACGGATCCGCAGCCTGGAGCTCTGAGCACCCGATACTGATGAGGAGAAAGTAGAAAAAGTGTTTCATGGGTCAGTGGTTTTGAGTGCAGGCTTTTACAAAGGCTCGGAACATTCGGGCGTGTTCGGGATGGGTCGCGTAGAGGCGTTCAGGATGGAATTGAACCGAGGCGAACCATGGTAACAGTCCGGCGCTTTCCGTCCGAAGCTCAGTCCCTTCGATAATCCCGTCGGCCGCACTGAGCGTTACCCGGAGCGGGTCGGCCAATTGGTGGATGGCCTGATGATGCGTGCTATTCACACCCAGAGTCTTGGTGCGGTAAATGGCGGATGCCTGAGTGTCTGGAACAATCTCGACGGGGTGAACCACTTCGAATCGTCGGTTCGTTTGGGCGTGGGGGATATCGCCGGGACGCTGAGAGGGGAGGTCGACATAGAGCGATCCCCCGAGGGCCACGTTGACGAGTTGATGCCCTCGGCAAATGGCCAACAACGGCTTGGGGTGCCGAAAGAGTTCGTCCAACAAGGTCAACTCCATCACGTCGCGATCCGGTTCTGGGAACTCGCAACGCTCCAGCAGATCCGAGGGAACTTCGGGCCAGTAGAGCTTTGGATGAATGTCGTCGCCACCGGTCAGCAGCACCCCGTCTGCTCGTTCCAAATACTCGGTCAAACGCCCACGGTGGGTCAGTTGAGGCAATGCCAGAGGAAGGCCTCCGGCATCCAAAATAGCCTCCAGGTACCGACTGCTGACGCTGATGGAGTGATCAGGAAACTCCGCACCGACGGCGTGGGTGCTGGGCGTCACCAGAATGATCGGGCGGCTCATAAGTTTCAGTCTGTTCCGAAATTACAGCGATTCAAACGGGAAACCCTCTGGTTCACTCAAACCGGTATTCGGGAAACTGTTCCCGGATGTGTTTACGCACAGCCTCGATGTGTTCGGGTGGGTACCGGCGGCGCACATAGCCTCGTTCGAGGGCGTCGAGCAGCTCCAGCCAGTCCAAGAGCGGCGGTTCGGGCATCGAAACCCACTCGATGTCCGAGCCTCGCCGCTTGGAGCGTTCGAAGAACTTCCACTGGACCCCCACATGCTGGGCGTAAACGTGGCGTTTGATTCCGTCGGGTCCCGGGGTCGTCCACCCGATGTCTGCTTTGGCTCCCATGATCTGTGTCAGGATTCAGTTTCCGGCAAATCAACTGAGGCGACCGCCATGGCGGCGATGCCTTCTTCTCGGCCAACGAAACCCATAGTTTCATTGGTCGTGGCCTTCACACCGACTTTGCTCGGCAGGATGCCTAGCGCGGTGGCGATGTGGGTCTTCATGGCCGTGATGTGGGGATAGATCTTGGGTTGTTCGGCGATGAGAGTGGCGTCGATGTTGACGATCCTTCCGCCCCGCGCTTTGACCCGGCGGGCAGCCTCTTCGAGGAAGATTCGGCTTGGGGCATTCCGCCAGGCCGGGTCGGTGTTGGGGAAGAGATGGCCAATATCGACCTCGCCGATTGCCCCGAGGACGGCATCGGTGATGGCGTGAAGCAGGGCGTCGGCGTCCGAGTGACCGTCCAAGCCCTTGCTATGCGAAATCTCGACGCCCCCCAGGACCAGCCTGCGGTCGGGGACTAGACAATGGACATCGTATCCGATGCCGACGTGTACCATGGGGTTACTCTACGGCGGGTAGGGCCCGGCGTGAATGCGGAAAACGGACCGGATTCCTGAGTCGCTCACATCAGCTTGAGCTTGGGGAGGTCTTGTGAGTCGACCAGTCCTACCGGTTCCTTGCGGGCGTTGACCACGATCAGGTCGTCGATGTTGCGATCGTTGAAGATCCTCAGAGCATCCACGGCCAGCGCGTCGTCACGGATGGTGATGGGGTTGCGGGTCATGACCTCCTTCAGCGGTCGTTGAAGGAGGTTCTCGTGGGCCGCCAGCCGTCGGCGAAGATCTCCGTCGGTGAACACACCGACCAAGCGTCCCTTGGCATCGACCACGCTGACCGAGCCGGTCTTGGCTTGCGTCATAGTCAGGAGCCCGTCCTGGACGGTCTGATCTTGGCGGGCCACGGCGTTGCGATGATCGCGTCGCATGATGTCGCCGACCTTGTAGAGTAGGGCACGACCGATGGACCCGGCCGGGTGGCGTTGGGCGAAGTCCTGCTTCCGAAACCCGCGGGCGGTCATCACCGCGATGGCTAGGGCGTCGCCCATCACCAGTGTGGCAGTGGTGGAAGCCGTTGGGGCTAGATTGAAGGGACAGGCTTCTCTGGGAACCTGGATATTCAGGATCACATCGCTGTGCTGACCCAGGGTGGAACCCGGAGTGCCGGTCAGTGCGATGATTTGGACAGAAAATCGACGCAGCGCCGGCAGGAGGTCGTTCCACTCCGAAGACTCTCCCGAATAGCTCAGCGCAAGGATGAGGTCGCCGTCCTGCACGATGCCAAGGTCTCCATGGAGGGCGTCCACCGGATTGAGGACCACCGCCGTGGAGCCCGTGCTGCTGAGCGTGGCTGCGATTTTTTTGCCGATGTTGCCCGACTTGCCGACACCCAGCACGACGATCTTCCGGCGGGCTGAAAGTATCGAGCAGACCAACTCCACTCCCCGGTCGAAGGACTCGTCCAGAGATCCTCTCACGGAGCGCAGGGCGGCCAATTCAATGTCGAAGACCTGGCGGGCGAGTTTCAGATGGCTCACCCGGCAACGGTGTCACCGGTGGGGCTGCGGATCAATGGTTCGACCGGATCGACAGGCTTTCGGGCGTGGGTGGTAGGTTTCCTGTGATCTTTTCTACATACGATCTGAGGGTTTCGATAAGGGTGCTCATCACGGCAGTAGGGGTCCCTTGCCAGACCGCTCCCAGACGCAGTGGGGTAATGTCGGGGATGGGGAGTACCCTCAGATCTTTGGCGAGGGAACCCCCGGGGATAGCCAGACTGAGTCCGATTCCGAATCCACTTTGGACGTAGACCTCGACCAACTCCAAATCGGTGACCTCGACTCGGGAAGGCCATTCGAGCGAGCGGCTCTCTAAAAACTCCCGGAAGCGACGGGGAGCCAACTCGACAGCGGTGATGGAAATGAGTGGGTCTTCCAGGCTTTCCGTCGCCAAGGCCTCGAAGATTTCCGAGGCGGTCCGGAATCGGGATGCCTTGGGCACCAGCAAAACGAGCGGTAGTTCCAGTAGCGGCAGGTGGTTCAGGCCTTTGGCGCCCTGGCCTTCAAGCAAGGTGATTGCGAAGTCCAGTTCCTGCCGCTCCAACCATGCTTCGACCTGGGGTTGCTGACCTGCCCGCAGCGTGAGTTGGAGGTGAGGGAATTTTTTGCGAACCTCTTGCAGCACCCGAGGCAAGTGGTCCCGGAGAGCCACCACCGGGGCGGCCACCCGCAGGATCTCCCGGGAAGCACTTCGGAGCCGTTTTTCCATATTGCCCAGTTCGCCGAAGAAGGGGCGGATGAACTCGTAGAGATCCGTGCCTGCTGGCAGTAGTTCAAAGGGACGTCGGCGAAAGAGTTTCACTCCTAGGTAGGATTCCAGTTGGAGCAGTTGACCGCTGATGGCGGGTTGCTGGATTCCATAGGGCATGTTGCGCACCGCTTCCATAATGCCGCCGTGCCGCGCCACATAATAGAAAAGCTCCAGATGGTGCACATTCATTAGCCCAAACAACCACGGTGAGGTTTATTGGGCAATGATGGCTTCCGCGCGTTTTTGCCCGTCTTTGGGATTCCCTTTGACGGTGGCTGCGGTGAAACTGTGGCGAAGCCTTTATCAAAACTGTTCGTTAACCGAGTTCGTATGAAGATCCTCTCTTCCACCGTCGTAGCGGCGAGCCTCACGGCCTTCGCGGCCCAGGCCGCCGTCGATTTTTCCAAGGATATTGCCCCGATCCTCACCGAGCACTGTCTCAAGTGCCACGGCACCGAGAAACAGAAGGGCAAATATCGTGTAGATTCCAAGGAAGCCGCCTTCAAGGGAGGCAAGAGTGACAAACCAGCGGTGGTTGCCGGGGACCCGGACAAGAGCGAGATCATCCACCGTGTGTTTATGGACAAGGACAACGACGAGTTGATGCCGTCGGAGGGTGGACCCTTGGCCGAACCCATTCGGGCCAAGTTGAAGGAATGGATCAAAGAAGGAGCCAAGTGGCCGGAGGGCGTGGTACTGACGGCCGCCGTGGCGGCCCCCGCTCCGTCGGCTGCTAATCCCGCCCGTCCTGCCCGGCCGGTGCCCCCGCTGCCACAATTGCCCAAGGAGTACCAAGCGGCCTCCTCCGAGGCTTCCGGAATCGCAGCTCTTTCTAAGGCCGGGATTGAAGCTCGACCGATTGCCATCGGAGTGCCCTGGAAGGAAGCCAACTTCCGTCTGAAGGGCCCCGAGGTGACCGATGCGACCTTGGGTCCTGTGTCTGGGATCAACAGCTTGGTCGAGCTGCGTTTGGGTAACACCAAGATCACCGATGGGGGTCTCAAGCAAATCTCCGGACTCACTCACCTCCAGACGCTGGGGTTGGAATTGACCGGGGTCACCGACGCTGGGCTTGACCACATCCAGGGACTCCAAAACCTGGTGTATCTGAACTTGTATGGCACCAAAGTGACTGATGCGGGTTTGGTCAAACTCGCGGGGCTCAAGCACCTCCGTAACCTCTATGTCTGGCAGACCCAGGTGACCCCAGAGGGAATTAAGAAGCTCGAGGCAGCGCTGCCGGGGTTGGATATTAACAGCGGTTGGGTGGCTCCTCCGGTCGAGAAGAAAGATGAGGCCAAGAAGGACGAGGCCAAGAAAGTAGAGCCGAAGAAGTAGTCTCCGGTTCCGAAGTCGCGGCGATTTAAAGGTGCCCTTGAGGTTTTAGATTCAGACGGTATCGGCTGAATCCTAGCCTCCACAATCGAGTTATCCCCCGGGTTTCCGTCACTGGAACTCCGGGGGATTCTTGTTTCAGACAAGCTTTTGGCGGCGCAGGTCGGCCCCTCGAATCTCCGGAATCAAGAGACCACAGGCCGCCAGAATCATGGCCGCGGCGATCCATCCCATCGTCGCCGGTGACAGGGTCTGGACAGCCTGAAAGGCGCAGAGGGGAGCTAGAACCCCTCGAATTCCGGTCGAGAAGGTGTGGACAGCCATGTAGTCGGTCACATGGGCGGGCGGCGCCACCTTGGTGACCCACAGGCCCCAAGCGACGTCACCGCCGGCAGTAGAGATGCCATAAAAAATCGCACCGATAATGAGCCCTACCGGTGTCTCACTCATGAAGAAGGTGGCGATGCCGACGGCGAAACCGGCATTTAACGTGACGCGGAGTCGAAAGAAGTTCATCCGGTCAAACAGGCGTCCCCAAACCGGGCTCATGATCCAGCGGGCCGCATTGGGGATGATCAAGGTGAGCCAAGCGATCTCCGCCGCGCCCAGTCCGAGGCCAAAGCGCGGATTGCCGAGGTATTCTACGCGGATGGGCAGCATGGCGAGGTTGGCGAAACCCATGAGCATCCAGGCCATCAATGCATTCCGGAACACTGGGTCTTCTCGGACGAAGCGAAGTCCCTGCAAAGGATGGAGGGCAGCGCTCGAATCCAACGCTCGGGTGGGGATGCACCGCACTACCGCAGCCGCAGCAAAGTAGGCCAGAGCAAAGAGGGCGGTCATCCAACGCCAACGGTCGGAGGTGAAGGAAAAGCCCGAAGACGCGTTGGCGGGTATTAGGCCGCTGCTGAGAATTTGTCCGCCAATCCACGCAAAGACCATGGCCGCTGCGATGCGGACCATGAAGGCGCTGGAATACAATCGGCCCCGTTGGTCGGCCGGGTAATTGTCGTGGTAAATCTGAGTCATCAGCGGGATGGCGCAGGTCGAGGTAAGCAAGGCCAAGACGCACCCGACGGTGTACACCACCGGATGAGGTAAAAGGGTCACCAGCAGGCAGCTCAAGCCTCCAAGGCCTAGTAGGCTGGAGACGGCCCGGGAGGGCTGCAGTCCGAGGTTACGGGCGGCATTGACCACCAACGGAGAGATCAGCAGACCGACGGAAGTGCCGGCCGCGATGAGAGCCTTGGCCCAAGGCCCCAGATCAAAGACCCGTGTGGCGATGAGCAGAAGGAAGGTGTTACCCGCTGTCTCGATGATACCCCCGAAGACCGAGCGCCAGCGCTCCATCCGGAAGGTGATTTGAGCGCGTTCGGCAGAGCTGATCATGGGTTGGGGCCGCTGGGCTCCGCTTCAGGAGCTGCTGGGCGGACCCTCATTCGGACTCCGTCATCGGGGATTTGACGGCATCGGCGATCCGGCGAAGCCATTCCCAAGTGTACAGCCCGGTGGAGTGGCCGTCTCCCCACACAGGTTGAACGGCGTAATTTCCGACCCAAGGCAGTTTGCGCAATTGAAAGGATTCCGTTCCATATGGCCTCTGCGGAGGGCGGTAGGTGGTTCCAAAAATGTCGCTCTCACCCATGCAGGCGGCGCAGGGGCAGAAACGACGGAGACTTTCCAGGGGGATGAAATCTTCTCGGCCATCCACCCAGCGGATGGCGAGTTCCTGTGCGAAAAGGGTGATGTCGGCCGGTTGCATCGTGCCGACGGTGGTACTGGGTGAGGCCCGCGTCCAGTGGCTTCGATGTCGTATCGATTGCGAAATTGGTAATTTGCCTCAATTCTATCCCAATGGTGCCACGCTATTTAATCTTGGTCCTGAGCCTGTGGATGACGGTTTGTGCTGCGAGCATTTCCGAGACGAGTCCGTCGGTTGAAGATATCGTGAAGGGGCTGGTCGAACGGCTCAAATCCATGCCGGAGTTGCAGGAAGGTCGAGCGCATGTCTGCCGTCGTTTGACCGTTTTTGAAACCCTTGAAGCCGACGGCAAGATTTCTGAGAGCAAGAGCAAGGAGTATCGCGTGGCTGTGACCAATGGCGTGGAGACGGCACGATTGGTGCGCATCGATGACCGCGAGCCGCCCCCGGGCGATGCTCGAAGCGAGGAGCGGAAAGATCGCGAGGCACGCGAGCGGTACGGCAAACACAGTGCCGTAAAAAAGCGTCGAGGCATGGAGGTGATCGATGAGTCACTCATTCGGCGTTTTGACTACCGATGGGTGGGTCATGAGGTGATCGCCGGTCGAACCAATTACGTCTTGGAGTTCTCGGCCCGATCGGCTGAACCAGGTCGGAGCGCGGCCAACGCTTTCGCCGACCGGCTCATGTCCCACCTGCAGGGTCGCCTGTGGATCGACACCGAAGAACACGAGCTGACTCGGGTGGAGGCTCGATTGGGTAAGAGTTTTGACGTGCTCGCGGGGGTAGTGGCCTCGATCCAAAAAATGACGCTGTTGATCGAGCGCTTCCGCTTGCCGGATGGGCGGTGGGTCGATGGTCGGTTTCAGACAGCGTTTGAGGGACGCAAGTTCTTCAGCGCGCTGCGCATGCGATTACAAGTTGAGCAGGATCGCTACGAGACCACGACAGTCAATCCGGGCTGATTCATCGGTGGCGCGAAGACAGCCAGCGATTGGTCTGATCGAGCAGCACTGCGAGGATAACGACCGCGCCTATAATAATCTGCGAGTAGTTCTGGTCGATGCCCAGGATGACGATCCCGCTGGAGATTAACTGGATGATCAGAGCACCCAGCAGAGCGCCGAGGGCCGTGCCTCGTCCGCCTGTGAGGCTGGCCCCGCCGACTACAGCTGCGGCGATGACGTTCAGTTCGTAGCCATTGCCGTCGGCCGACGTGGCCGAACCATAGTATCCCAGCGACAGCAGTGAGGCGATGCCGGCGGCCAGTCCGGAGACAGCGAAAACTCCAAGTTTTACGCGCCCGGTCCGGATGCCGCTGAAGCGGCTGGCCGTCTCATTGCCGCCCACCGCATAGATGCGACGTCCGGGAACGGTGCGCGTGAGCCACAGCCCCCCGGCCACGGCGACCAACACCATGGCCGCCAGCGGGACCAGGGTGAGCCCCCCGGGAGTGGTCCACTTGACCCCGGACCGGAATCCTTCGGGGAAGCCACCGGTGCTGAGTCCGTGGGTTAGCACAAAGGCCACGCCCCGAAAGATGGCCATGGTGCCGAGGGTGATGATGAAGGGGTGAACCCTCAGGGCGACACTCATGCCGCCGTTGGCCAGTCCGCAGAGCAAGCCTGTTCCAAGACACACAGCGCAACCGAGCCACGCACCTTCGGTGGCAGAAGTAGCCGCGGGCCCCTCCGGTCCGAAGGCGTGGAACACCTGGGCTGCCAACACCCCCGACAGCGCGTAAATGGCTCCGACGCTCAGGTCGATTTGGCCAGCGATGATCACGAAGGTCATGCCCACGGCCATGATGGCGAAGAAGCTCGTGTCCTTGGCCAGTTGGGTGAGGTTCTCGGCGTTGAGGAACTTGTTCACCCGTTCCTTGGCGGCGGTGCGGTTTCCATCGGCGTCTTCGGTGAAGACTCTTCGGCGCTCACCATTGGGTCCGGTTTCAAAGAGGGGGCGCTCGACCGATCCGCCGAAGACGGTCAGCAGTATTCCCAATACGAGGACCACAACGAGGAGCCCTGCTTCGGCCAGTCGCAGGTGCTTCGAGGAGACGATGGAACTCACGACCCGGAGGCTAAGCGTTTGTCTGAAAACTGGAAGGGTTCCTCGTTTTTGGCAGGCTCGAATAGCCGTCGGAGCATGGGTTCGTCTCTGCGGTGGACGGTGTTGTTCGGGACAATCCCTTACAAAGGGTCATTGCGTCGGCGCTTTTCCCTTGGCTAGAACAATCAGCCGTGTCGTCCCAGCACACTCTCAAGCAGTCGGTCTCATTCGCCGGAATCGGTCTCCATGGCGGAAACCGCGTTTCGATGAACTTCCTGCCGGCCTTGCCCAACACGGGCTTGCGCTTCCGGCGGATTGACCTCGATGGCGCCCCGGAGATCGAGGCCCGGGTCGAGTATGTCGTAGACACCCAACGCTCCACCACCCTCGGAAAAGGAGCGGTCAAGGTGCATACGGTGGAGCATGTGTTGGCGGCTCTAGCGGGCGCGGGCATCGACAACGCAATCATCGAATTGGATACCAACGAGCCTCCGATCGCCGATGGAAGCTCCCGGGAGTTTGTTCGCCTGGTCAAGGAAGCGGGGCGGGTGGCCCAAGCTGACCCCGTGGAAATCTATCGGGTGACTGCACCGATCGAGGTGAATGTGGGAGGCTCTCAGATGGCGGTGTTCCCGCATTCGGGTTTCAAGATCACTTGTACGAGTTCAGACAAAGGAGGGCGCTTCACCCAATTCTTCACGCTCGAGATCACGCCCGCCAGTTGGGAGAAGGAGTTGAGCCATGCCCGGACCTTCTGCTTTTACGAGGAAATTGAGTTCCTCATTAAGAACGGGCTTATCAAGGGCGGAAGTCTGGAAAACGCCATCGTCATCCGCGACGACGCCGTCCTGACTACAGAACCGCTTCGGTATCCTGAGGAGTTTGTTCGTCACAAGATGCTCGATATCGTGGGTGATCTGGCTCTGATCGGCCGCCCGATCCACGGCCATGTGATTGCCACCCGGCCGAGTCATCATGCCAACACGGAGTTGGCCAAGGCGATTTTGGCTCAGATGCGCCGACCACTGGAGGCCGCACAAACCTTCGCCCCGCCTCCCGCTCCCGCCCTCGAGGTCAAGACTGTCGTTACCAAGCCTGCCAAGTCTCCCGTCGCAGCCTCTACGCCTACAGTGAACTCTCCAACTTCCACCGAAACTCTCGTCCGCGACGGTGCGACCCTGGACACCATGCAGGTCATGCAGATTCTGCCGCACCGCCCGCCCTTCCTCATGGTGGATAAAGTAACCAAGATCGATGGATCTCGGATTGTGGCGCAGAAGAACGTCACCATGGGAGAGCCGTTTTTCGAGGGACATTTTCCGGGCCATCCGATCATGCCGGGAGTTCTTCAGTTGGAGGCCATGGCCCAGGTGGCGGGCATCTTGATGATGAGGCAGGCTGAGAATGCCGGGAAACTGGCCTACTTCATGTCTGCAGAGGATGTGAAGTGGCGCAGGCCGGTGCGTCCGGGTGACATTCTGATGATCGAGGTGGAGATGACCAAGGCCCGAGGCAAGATCGGCAAAGCCAAGGGCAAGTGCACCGTGGACGGAGAGGTGGTCAGCGAAGCCAATGTGACCTTCATGTTAATGGATCGTTGAGTCACCTGAAGCCTGACGGGATATCGACCCCAATGATCCACCCCACTGCAATCGTTCACTCCAAGGCCCTCATCGGAGCCGACTGTCACATTGGCCCCTACTGCCTGATTGGTGAGCATGTCGTTCTGGCAGAGCGCTGCCGCCTGCATAGCCATGTCGTTCTGGAGGGTCATACCACTTTGGGATGCGACAACGAAATCTACCCCTTTGCCTCCCTGGGAATGAAGTCCCAGGACCTAAAGTGGAAAGGGGGCGTGACTCGGGTGCAAATCGGAGACCGGAACGTGTTCCGTGAGTTTGTGAGCGTGCACAGCGCCACCTCAGACGGAGATGCGACTCGGGTGGGCTCTGATAATTATTTCTTGGCCAACACCCATTTGGCTCATGATGTGCATGTGGGTAATCGGATCATCATGTCTAACCTGGCGACCTTGGCCGGGCATGTGATCGTAGAAGATCACGCCATTATCGGCGGCCTGGCGGCGGTTCATCAATTCTGTCGGATCGGTCGATACGCCATGGTGGGCGGTTGCTCCAAGGTCGTTCAGGATATCGCGCCCTACATGATGGCCGACGGAAATCCGACTGCGACCCGGTTTGTGAACAAGGTGGGGTTGGAGCGGGCAGGCTTCTCAGCCGACACCATCGGTACTCTGATCAAGGCCTACAAAATTATCTTTCGAACGGGCCTAACTTTGGAGAATGCCCTGTCTCGGATAGAGTCGGATTTGCCGACCACTCCGGAGTTGAAGGAGTTGATCCAGTTTGTGCGGACCAGCCAGCGCGGTTTAGCGCGATGACCCAGAGGGGCTGCTGTTTGGGCTCCGGCAAATCCGCGGCAGCAAGTGGGCGGTGAGGGCTGCGCAGTTGAAAGGAGGTTCAGGCTGCTTCGGTCTGAGGACTCATTCGTTGGCTCGACAAATTCTTCAAGGCCGTTTCGATGGCTTCGATCACGCTGTCCGGAGTGGAGGTGCCCGCAGTGATGCCCACGGTATCGGTTTCTCGGATCCAGGCTGGGTCGAGGTCGTTCGAGGTTTGCAGCCAATGGACTCGGGCACACCGGCTCCGGCAAGTATCCACCAAGCGGCGGGTGTTGTTGCTGTGGATGCCTCCGATGACCAAAACCACATCGCAGCGTGAGGCCAAATTCTCGGCGGCGGTCTGCCGGTCTTTGGTGGGTTGGCACACGGTGTCAATCCAGCGGACTTCTGAGCCGGGGAACCTATGGCTCAGGTGGGCAATTAACTCCCGAACCCGGTCTACAGGTTGCGTGGTTTGCGATACGACCCCATAGCGGGGACGTTCGGGAAGTTGGTCCACCTCACTCTCAGTTAATACGACGTCGCACCCGGGGTGATCTTCGGTCAGGCCTCGAACTTCGACATGGCTGGCTTGACCTATCACCAACGGATGGAACCCCGCGGCCACGAGTTTCTTCAACGCCTGATGAGCCCGGTGAACCAAGGGGCAGGTGGCCTCGGTCACTGTCAGGCCTAATTGCCGAAGGCTCTCGATGCGGCGATCTGAAGCTCCGTGGGCCGTGATGAGTACTTCACGGGTGGGAATGTCGGAGGCGTCTTGTCGGATGAGTACGCCCCGCCCGCGGAGGTCGGCCAAAACCGACTCATTGTGGACCAAGTCTCCCAAGACGGTCACCGGGCCGGCCGCGGCTCGCTCATGGGCTAATTCGATCGCGTCACGAACACCAAAACACATCCCCATTGCTTCCGCTCTCAAGACTCTCATAGTTTACTTTGTGTCACAAAGTGTCTGAGTAACGACGATGGGGGTTGTTCAAAAAGAATCAAGCGAATGGAGTTGTTTTTCGGAATTGGGCAACGATTTGTTCTAGATGCCCAAGATACTCAGTAAAGGCGTTGCGGCCGAGGTCGGTCAGGGTGCAAGTGGTCTGCGGCCGGGTTTCGCCGGTGGACTTGGAGAGGGAAACCAGGCCGGCCTCCTGAAGGATCCGGAGGTGGGAAGTCAGATTGCCGTCGGTCATGACCAGCAGGTTCCGTAGGTCGGTGTAGGTCAGGGAAGGGGTGGCTGAAAGGGCGGAAATGATGGCCAGACGGGCCTTTTCGTGGATGACCCGGTCCAGATGGGGAAAAGGTTCCGGGTTCACGCCGTGGGCTTCTTCTCCGTCCAATGCAAGTAGAGACCGTAGGCGAGGTGTCCGCCGCCGAAGCTCGCCGTCATGACTGCATGAGCCATGCGAATGGAGGGTTCGATTTGGTGAGGATTGGCCGCGGCCAGTGCACTGAGCAAACCGGCGATGACAAACCCCCAACCAAACAAGCGCATCCCGCTGGGCATGAAGAAACCGGCCGAATGCACCGAGCACCCGTAGAGAACGAGCCATAGAGGCGGCAGCGCCACGGCGATCATGGCTCCCTCTTGATGGATGTTTACCAGCGGACCCACTACTGCGGTACCGGCAAACAGTGCGGGCATTAGGGCTGAAGCCACGCGGCGGGCCGGCGGCGTCCAGAATGGCTCACCGGCAGCGAAGGCCTGACGGCGCATGAGCAAGAACGCGGTGCACGCCCCGGCCAGTCCCACGGCCAACCAGTAAAAGGCGAAGGATCGGGCATTGTCCCGGATCACGAAGGGGGCCGCAAGTCCGGCGAGAGTACCGATCAGACCTACCGACGTCATGGCCGGAGCCAAGGCGCGGCGGTAGGTCGATGCCCGATCCATGAGGGTTCGGATGGTTTCGAGCTGTTCCCGGGCCGAGTTGTGGTCCACGTGCCCCACAGTCGGCGTCGGAAACTCCGCGTCAATACTGGAGTCAGTGAGTCCTCCTTATTCGGCAGAGGCGCTCGGCAACGGGTCTGGGTGAACTGGTAGATTTCCCCTTGGGATGGACCGAGCCTGTCCCTTGTGGATGGATCGAGCCTGTCCCTTGGGAGGGAGCCTGTCCCTTGGGGATGGACCGAGCCTGTCCCTTGGGGATGGACCGAGCCTGTCCCTTGGGG
>CAMDDW010000013.1:0-57771 GCA_945893185.1 Akkermansia muciniphila
TCGCTTTAGGTTGTTCCCCACCCCGCCTCTCGGCGACGCAGTTACCTTCAGCTACACGGTGCCATGCCAGCACCGTACTCGGTCTTTCACCGGTTAGTCGTTTCAGTTTCATGTTCACACATGCGGTGCCCCGTTGGGGCACTCCGAACACCCCTCCTCCCCCGAGCCTCCTCAGCGCGCGCAGGCCTGGTCCCGCGGAAGCCCACCGCCCGCCAACGCACCCAACCTCCTCTTTTTAAAGAGTGTCCACACACACCGATTTGGAGCCTGTCCCTAATCAATAAAATTAAGCGAGAGTGTCCCCTTTTGTGTAAATAGGGCGACCCCGCGACCAACCTCCTCTCTTTAAAGAGTGTACACACACCGATTTGGAGCCTGTCCCTAATCACTAAAAATAATCGAGAGTGGCCCTTTTTGTGTAAATAGGTGGGACCGACCCCGCGACGAAAGAGGCAGCGGGACCGGGCCGGAGCAAGCATTGGAAGCGATCCACCCACCCCTCGCGCAAAGCGCGAAAGCCGATCCTCCCCAGAGCTTACCTGCGCGCGCAGGCCTGGTCCCGCGCCAGCCCACTCGCCAACGCACCCAACCTCCTCCCTTTGAAGCGCGTCCTCTCCTCCCTTGAAGCCTGTCCCCTCCCAACCTCTTTGAAGCCTGTCCACTTCTCCCCCCAACCTCCTTTTGGAGAGCGTCCCCTCCTCCTTTGAAGCCTGTCCACACACACCGATTTGGAGCCTGTCCCCAAACCGTTGTCCCCTAGCCTGACAATTGCGCCCTTGAATCCTCGGGTTTTGAGCGGAAAGTCCGCCCCTCTTACTTATGGCACACGTGAAGTTGCATATCCCCGGACCCGTTGAAGTGAGCGCCAAGACCTTTCAAGCCATGACCCAGCCCATGATCGGGCACCGCGGTCAGGGCTTCAAAGACCTCTACGGCCGCATCCAACCGCAGCTTCAGTCCATGCTGTCCACCCAACAGCGGATTTATCTCTCCACCTCCAGCGCCTGGGGCGTCATGGAAGGAGCACTGACCAACCTCTGCACCAAAAAGGTCCTCAACTGCATGTGCGGAGCCTTCTCCGACAAGTGGTTCGACGTCGCCAAGAAGCTCGGCAAAGACGCCGAAGCCCTCCAAGTCCCCTGGGGCTCCCCCATCCGCGCCGAACAAATCGACGCCCGCCTCGCCACCGGCCAATTCGACGCCCTCACCCTCATCCATAACGAAACCAGCACCGGCACCCTGAGCCCGCTGGACGAGATCGCCGCCCTCAAGCGGAAGTATCCCGACGTGATGTTCATCGTCGACGCCGTCAGCTCCCTGACCGCCCTACCGCATCGCTTCGACGACCTCGGGATCGACATCCTCCTGGCCGGCACCCAGAAAGCCTTCGCCCTGCCCCCCGGACTCGCCGTCTTTGTCGCCTCCCCCGCCGCGCTCGCCAAGGCCGCCACCATCAAGACCCGCGGCTACTACTTCGACCTCCTCGAGTTCGAGAAGAACGCGCTCGAAAACATGACCCCCAGCACCCCGGCGATCTCACTCATCTACGCACTGGAGTCCAAACTGGGAGAATTCTTCGCCGAAGGACTCGAAGCACGCTACGCCCGGCACACCCAGACCAACCAGATGCTCAAAGACTGGGCCTCCCGCCAAGGATTCACCCTGTTCCCGGAAACTGGGTTCGAATCTAAGACGCTGGTTTGCATCAACAACGGTGCCAAACCCGGCGGGCGCGTCATCGACGTAGCCACCTTCCAGAAGCGCATCAAAGACCGCGGCATCCTCATCGACGGTGGCTACGGGAAAATCAAAGGCACCACCTTTCGCATCTCCAACATGGGCGACGAAACCCCGGAGACCATCGGCGCCTTGATCGAGATCCTCGATACCGCCATCGCCGGACTCTGACCCAACCCGATCCCACAGAAGTCCCGCCCCGCCGGCATGTCAGCGCAACCGCACGACAATCCAGGGCAAGCCTCCGACAATCGCCCTCCTTGCCGCTCCCCAGAGGGCGCGGTAATTTTAAAAACGATGTCTGAGGCTTGCCCCGTCCCCGATTGCGCACCCGATCGGTGCGCAACCCCGGCGGTGTGCCCACTGAATCGAGTGCGGGCCGGCACCACGGTCGTGGTCAAGCAACTGACGGCCTCCCCAGACATGAATCGGCGGCTGCGGGAAATGGGATTCGGCGAAGAGCAACGCGTGAAAGTGATCAGCCTCGCCAACAACCTTCTGTGTCAGGTTTGCAATTCCCGACTCGGGCTCAGCGACCGTCTGGCAGAGACCATTCTCGTTCAACCCCTCAGCCCCTCGGCTCCGGTCCGTTTGGCAGCCTGAATCACGAGACTCGATCGGTGGGTTAGCACGGTGTCGGTCTCAAACAGAAGTTCCTATCCAAAGCCCCATCCGGTTCGACACCGGTCCGGCATCGCAATCCACCGACAATCGGCGACAAGTTCCCGACAACCACCCTTCTTGCCCTCAGAAAGGTTCCATCCATAGCCTCCTTCTCACGATGCGCCCCCTGTCCTCATTGACTCCCGGCGAACGGGCGGTGGTCGCCCGAATCGACATTCCGCCAGAACAGCGCGGACGCCTGCTGGAAATGGGACTGCTTCCCGGCACCCCCGTCGAATTGGTGCGCTTTGCTCCACTCGGGGACCCTGTGGAAATAAAGCTGCGCAACTACCACCTCTCCCTGCGCAAGCTCGAGGCCGACAAAATCCAGGTCCACTGACACGATGAAACCCTTCACCGTCGTCCTCACTGGCAACCCCAACTGCGGCAAGACCACGCTATTTAATGCACTGACCGGCCTTCGCGGCCGCGTCGGCAACTATGCCGGGGTCACGGTGGAGCGAAAAGAAGGCTCCCTCACCGGGGCTGACGCCCGCTTTCCGGTCACCATCCTCGACCTTCCGGGCACCTATTCACTAAGCCCGCAGTCGCCCGACGAACAAATCGCACGGGACATCCTCTTCCAGCGCGTCACCGACGTGTCGGCTCCGGATCTGGTCGTGGTGGTGGTCGACGCCTCCAACCTCCAGCGCAACCTCTACTTCGCGACCCAAGTCATCGAATTGGGCCACCCCACCCTGTTGACCCTCAACATGGTGGACGTCGCCCGGGATCAAGGTCACGACATCGATACCGATGCTCTGTCTAAGGCTCTGGGCGTTCCGGTCATCCCCATGGTGGCCAGTCAGGGCGAAGGCTTGGAACCCCTTCGCCACTTCATCCGATCCCAAGCCAGCAGCCCGGGCACTCGCCATGTTATTCCCCGCGAGTTCAACGAATTGCCGGAAGCCTTCGGACGCGAGGCCCAAGCCATCGAGACCGCCCTCGAAAGCCATTTCCCCCATCGCTCCCGTCTGGCCGCCGCCGAGGCTTTGCTGCTCCTGAGCGATGAGCGGGCCTTGCCCACTAACAAAACCAACACCGACGGAAATACCAACGGAAACACAGCCAACACCCGCTATCCCGCGGCACTCATCGAGCAGGTTTTGTCTGCGCGTCGACGTCTCGAAGCAGCCGGCGTGGACTGGCGCAGCACCGCCATCGAAGCCCGCTATGCGAGACTCTTCGCCATTGAGCAGCACGTCACCCGCGAGACCCCGCCCCCTGGCGAACTGCTCTCCGACCGGATCGACCGCAGTGTCACCCACCGTGTCTGGGGACCCCTCATTTTCGTCACGGTGATGGCGTTGATGTTCCAGTCCATCTTCTGGCTGGCGCAGTATCCCATGAGCGGTATCGAGACGGCCGTGGATGTCCTGGCCCAATGGGTCGGCTCCGCCATGCCCCCGGGCGATCTGAACGACCTGATCACGCGCGGGGCCATCGCCGGCGTAGGTTCGGTTGTAATTTTTCTGCCTCAGATCTGCCTGCTCTTCCTCTTCATCGGCCTGTTAGAAGACACCGGCTACATGTCCCGGGCAGCCTTCTTAATGGACCGCCTGATGAGCCGAGTCGGCCTGCACGGCAAGAGCTTCATCCCGATGCTGTCGTCGTTTGCTTGCGCCATCCCAGGCATCATGGCCACCCGGACCATCGAAACGCGGCAGGATCGCTTGGCCACGATCTTAGTGGCGCCGCTCATGAGCTGCTCGGCCCGTCTGCCGGTGTACACGGTGCTCATCGCCGCCTGTATCCCGCAGCGCAACGGCTGGCCCGGACTGACCTTGCTGATGATGTACCTGCTCGGTATCGCCGGAGCGCTGGGCATGGCTTGGATCTTCAAGAAGACCCTCCTCCGCGGCGAACCGCCCATGCTCATCCTCGAATTGCCGCCCTACAAACGGCCCATGCTGGGCGCGGTACTTCGGCAAATGTGGGATCGTTCCAAGCTCTTCCTCAAACGGGCCGGCACGGTGATCTTGGGAATCAACATCCTGCTCTGGTTCCTCGCCACCTACCCCCGCTCGAGCGAGCTCCAACACCAGTTCGACCAGCGACACGCCCAGTGGAAACAAGCGGCCTCAAATCCGCCAACACCCGCAGAGACCGAGACCCTCAAGCGACTGGACCAAGAAGAAGCCGGCGAGAAACTGCGGCAATCCTTTGCCGGTCGCCTAGGTCGGGCCATCGAGCCTGCGCTGAAACCCCTGGGCTTCGATTGGAAAATCGGCATCGGTATCGTCACCTCCTTCGCTGCCCGGGAGGTCTTCGTGAGCACCTTGTCCGTGGTCTATAACGTCGGTGGCGATGGCGAAAACACGGCCAGCCTGGCCGAAGTAATGAAGTCCGAACGCCGCGACGACGGCCGCAGGACCTACACACCCCTGACGGGCCTCACCCTCATGGTGTTCTACGTCTTCGCCATGCAATGCGTGAGCACCGTGGCCGTGGTGCGCCGCGAGACCAACTCCTGGAAGTGGCCGATCTTCCAGACCGTGTACATGACCTCGCTGGCCTGGATCTTGGCCTTCTTGACCTACCAGGTGGGAACACGACTGGGATTCTGATCCCACCAAACACTCAAGGCCGCCAACGCCCGGGCCCGGTGACTCAGCTGGTTCTTCACTTCGGCTCCCAGCTCGGCGAACGGACGATCCCATCCCAGAGGCACGAAGAGCGGATCGTACCCGAAGCCACCCGCTCCCGAAGGCTGGTCCAGCAGGCGACCTTCACACACCCCATCAAAGTCCCGGGTGGCCGCCGCCATGGCTGCCGCGTCTGATCCGGCCAAGACCGGTGTCAGGGCCAGCGCACAACGAAACCGGGCCGTCCGGCGCTCCGGGGCTACCCTAGACATCAGGCGCAGAAGCTTGGCGTTGTTCTCGAAGTCGGGTGAGTTGCCCGGCCGACCGGTGTCCACCGCAGCAAAACGGGCCGAGTGAACTCCGGGCGCGCCCTCCAAGGCATCGACTTCGAGGCCTGAGTCATCCGCCAGCACCCACTGCGCGCCGAGATGACAAACCTCCATCGCCAAGAAGGTCGCCCACGTCAGAGACTTGATGCGCGCGTTTTCTTGGAAGGTGCTCCCGGTCTCCTCTGGCTCGAGCCGAACCGAAGCATCTTGCTGGGACAAGAACATCCGCCCAGATCTACCCAACACGGAGCGAATCTCTTCCACCTTGTGAGCGTTGCCCGTAGCGATGAACACCGTCGTCATGCCGGTCATTGAAGCCAGACACCTCTCGCAGGTCTCGCCCGAATTGCGCAATTCACCGAAAACGACTCACCGCCCGATGGATGGCGGCCGCTTTTTAATCAACCCCGGGCCACCGCCCGGATCTCCATCCGTACGAGACTTCTGAACCAACAAGCCGTGAGCCTGGGCGGCAGTCATCAATTCTTGCAGCGAGTCCTTCTGAACCAACCCCAACAGCGTGGAGAGCTGCTGGTGATCGGCCCAAGTGTCCAAACAAAACCGCCACTGAGAATGATCTACCGCCTGAACCACATCCACCGTCTGGCAATGACTCAAATCTCCCCGACGCAGCAAACGCGTGGGATCCGTGAAATCGGACCACTGGTTGGCCGCCAGGTAGGCTTGGCTGAGTAACTCCACCCCGATCATCTCGACCTCCATGCCCTCGGGGTAAGTCCGCTTCAGGCGATTGCTGACATACTGGTTGCCGTCACCGCTTTCCAAATATTTGGCCTTCACCTGTGCCATGATTACGGGGTCGATGAGGGGACTGTCTGAACGAAGGATCATGACACTGCGGAAGCCCTGCCCCTGGGCGGCTCGAATGCAATTGCACAGGGCATTGTCGCGATCACCCACGTAACAGGGCACTCCCAGATCCTGACAGAGAGCGACGATCGTGCGGTCTTCCGCCAGCTCCGTGGTCACCACCACGCACTCGGGCCGACTGAAGGCTACTAGCACCCGATCGAGCTGGTGTTGTAAGTAGGGCTTTCCTCCGACTAGCTGCGCCAGAAGACCGGGCACCGTGCCCGAGACCATGCTGGCCTGAATTAAAACTCCGACCGGTTCCAATCGGAACCAGCTCAGAGCTTTTACCAAAAGCCTTCGCAAGATATGTCTCCACGTTCCGATCACAGCCAATATTCTAATACTCAGGGTCTACAAAACCCGATGGGTTAAACTTATTTTCAGGGATAAAACCCTAAAAAATGCGTTAAACTGCCCGTTACACGCCCCAGAATGGCCGTTACATGTAATAACGTCCCTGTGGTTAGCGTAATAAAAAATTCTCACAGGGGTTTTTAAAATTTGTAATAGCTGTATATGACACATGCACTTCAATTGTGATGAATCATATATTCTAATGAAGCATAAATGATATAATCGCAGTATTGCTTATATCACATTAATTGTAATTTCACTCGTCGAATTCGGAAAACGCGTTCGATCCCTACGCCGCGCCCAAGGTCTGACTGAAGAACAGTTGACGGAGGCGGCAGACCTCAACCCAAGGACGGTGCAGAAAATCGAGGCAGGCCAAATCAACATCCTTCTCACCACCCTGGTGCGAATCCAGTCGGCCCTGAACTGCACGACCGGAGAGCTCTTCGGTGAGGAAGGAGTACCCTTCCTAGAAAATTCACCTCCAACTTCCGGGGCTGAACCCGAACCACCGCTGCAGTCGAAAAAACCAGATTCCCTGCGGAACCGCCGGCGGTAAGTCCTCCGGTGGCGACCTCCAGAGTGCATTCGTCGTGCGGTGCGGCTTGCCCCTGGACCAAGAATTGTGCCATCCATCCCTGCAATGAATTCTGGAGTGCCCGCCTTGAATGCTGCTGTGCAGGAGGCCAGTGCCTTCCTGCCGACCTTGATGACGGAGATCAACCGCTGTGTTGTCGGCCAGAAGTACCTCGTTGAGCGCCTGATAATCGGACTCTTGGCCAACGGCCATGTCCTCCTCGAAGGCGTGCCGGGTCTGGCCAAGACCCTCTCGGTCAAGACGCTGGCAACGGCCATGCACGTGAAGTTCTCACGACTTCAGTTCACCCCTGACATGCTGCCAGCGGACGTGGTTGGCACACAAATCTACAACCCGGCCGGCGGCTTCACCACGCGCAAAGGCCCGGTCTTCGCCAACCTAGTTCTCGCCGACGAAATCAATCGCGCACCGGCCAAGGTGCAGTCAGCCCTGCTGGAGGCCATGCAGGAACGGCAGGTCACCATCGGTGACCAAACATACAAACTGCCCGACCCGTTCTTGGTGCTGGCCACTCAGAATCCCATCGAACAAGAAGGCATCTACGCGCTGCCCGAAGCGCAAGTCGACCGCTTCATGCTGAAGCTAAAGGTCAGCTATCCCTCCCGTGAGGAGGAGCGCATGATTCTCGACCTCATGGCGCGCACCTCGGGTCATCCGACCATAGAACCCGTGGTCCAGCCCGAGACCCTTCTCAAGGCCCGACAGGTCATCAACGAGCTCTACATCGACGATAAAGTGAAGGACTACATCGTGGATCTGGTCTGCGCGACCCGCGATCCCGAGGCCTACAAACTCAAGCTCAAAGACCTCATCCAAATGGGCGCAAGCCCCCGGGCCACCATTGCGCTGACCTTGGCCGCCAAGGCTCACGCCTTCCTCCGTGGCCGCGGCTATGTGACGCCGCAGGATGTGAAGAGCATCGGTATGGATGTGCTGCGTCACCGGATCACGCTGACCTACGAAGCCGAGGCCGAAGAAAAGACCCCGGAAGACATCGTCCAGCGCCTCTTCGACGAACTGCCCGTTCCATGAAGTCCGGAGTGCTCGTCACCCCGCTTGGCCCATGCCCCTACCCCTGTGCGTCGTGAACGCATTCACCCGGGAAGCCTTTCGAGGCAATCCGGCGGCCGTGTGCCTGCCGGGCCCTGAGGCCACCTCGTCTTGGATGCAATCGGTGGCCGCCGAACTGAACCTGTCCGAGACAGCCTTTGCGATACCCTTGGAGCCAGGCCGTTGGCGGCTCCGCTGGTTCACGCCCAAGGCCGAAGTGGACTTGTGCGGCCACGCCACCCTCGCCACGGCGCACGCCTTGTGGGAAGCGGGAGATGCGCCCGCCTCACAGCCCCTATGTTTTGAAACCCGAAGCGGCCCACTCCATTGCTGCCGGGAAGACGATCCATCCGGGAACGCGCGCATCATCATGGATTTCCCAGCCCAACCCGCTCTGGCAATACCCGTTCCCTCCGGGCTTGAAGAAGCCCTGGGAGTTCCCGCCGTCTGGGTGGGCCGCAGTCGGGAAGATCTCTTAGTCGAAGTGGCCTCGGCCTCAGCGGTCCGCGGCTTGAAGCCCAACTTCAGCGCACTGGCCGCGTTCCCCGTGCGTGGGGTCCTTGTCACGGCCCGCTCCGACCGTGATGACGCCGATTTTGTCAGCCGCTTCTTCGCGCCGGCCTTGGGGATCGACGAAGACCCTGTCACTGGTTCAGCCCATTGCACCCTGGCCTGCCATTGGGCGGATCGGCTGGGACGCACCGCCCTGAGTGGATTCCAGGCCAGCGCCCGAGGCGGCACCGTGGGGGTGGAGCTTCAGGGCGATCGCGTTCGACTCCTGGGGCACGCGGTCACGGCTTGGCGCGGCCAATGGCTGGGCACGGTCGGCTGAACCAGAGGGAGTTCAAATCGAATTCGGAGCGCTCAGAACGGGGCATCCCTCTCTCAGCCTTTGATGGGGGTTCACGGCCCCTTGCGACTCTGGATCCACTGGAGACCGCCATCGGCCTCGCTGACCACTAAATCACTGACCCCATCCCCGTTCCAATCTTCAGCCACCACATCGCGCGGTTCTCCCAACAGGCGGAACCCCAGCGATCCGGAAGGCACCGAGTCCCACGTTCCGTCGCCGCGCCCCATTAAGAACACGGCCTCGCCAGCATCGTCCCTCGGCCCACGAAAGCCGTGACCTGCAAAGCCCATGGCCACGAAGAGGTCGCGCCGTCCGTCGCCATTGAAATCACCCACGGCCATGGCCCGGATGGGGCCCAATTGAGCGGCATCTGGCAGAGGGCGCGCCTCAAATCCCTCACCGCGGCGCAGGAGCACGAGCGAGGTCAACCAGCGTGCCGAAACTTTGGCCGAGGGCAGGCCTTCGAGAAGGGCATCGACGGTGGCCAGTGCGTAGGCCCGATGGGTGGTGAAGCGGGCGGCGATGGCGGGAAACAATGGCCCGATCTCCTGCAATCCCCGCATGGGAAGGATACGCCCATCGGGAGCCGTGTAGGCCTCCAAGCATCCGGTGACCCCATCTTGGTTCCAGGCACCGTGGAAGAGGTGCACCTCTCGGACCGGACCGGCCGGCGAACGCGGAGGCCCCGCCATCAAAGACTGCCACCCATTGAGCCCCCAGTTGCCGAGGATCAGATCCTCGCGTCCATCGCCGTCCACGTCACAAAGCTCCAGGCACTGCCATTGGCCTGTCCATTGACTCAGCGGCAGGGAGGCGTCGGCGTCACCCGGTGCGGACACAATCGGATCTATCGCCTCCCAGGTGTCTCCGCGACGACGGAACATCCGGGGAGCCCCCCAGTCGGACACGCACACCAACTCGCTCGCAAGACCCGACGGCCCGTTGATAAACCGCGCGCCCGACACCAAGCCCAACGGGGCCGCCAAGACCGAACGGTATCCGTCGCCCACGCGGCGAAACCATTGACTGGGGGCCGCGCTGGGAAATTGCCCGGGCAACGCAGCACCACCGAGAAAGATCTCGGAGGGCATTCCGTGCGATTGGCCAGAAACCGCAGCCACCGCAAAGTTTCCTGTGGCCACGATTTGACGCTGACCGTCGGCCTTCGAGACCCAATCCACGCGGCCCGTGGAGCCGCTCGCAAAGCCGCTCGCAAAGCCGGTTGCAGAGCCGATCGCAGAACTGCCTGAGATCTTACCCGAGGGAGTGACCGCCAAAACACCACCCACTCCCGAGGTCAGCGACACCTCCGCAGAGGCAGGTCCTCCTTCGCGAACCGGGGCTTCCCCGGCCGGCAAGCGGTACTGCAGTCCGTGAGCGCCGCTCCCTCCGACCCAAAGCCCCCGTTGCGAAGCCTCACCGCGATCCACCGCCAAGGCTGGACCCACTCGCCGCCAACGCCGCGGGAGCGAGGGCTGTTGAGCAAAAGTCTCCGCGCTCGCAATGCCAACAGACGCCAGAGAACGCTCCGCCAAGGGCCGGGCCTCGAAACGCCACCGAGTCGCAGACTTCGGGATCTCCGACTTCCCCAACAGCGTTGGCTCTGGAACGGGCGTGGGTGTGGACGTGGTCGGTGCAGTCGAAGGCGAGGCAGGCTCTTGAATCCGAAGAGTCGGACCGCCGGAAGAAACCCCCTCCTGCACCGTGACCCGGCCAGAAGGCCAACGCACCTCTAGTCGACCCGAGCCCGCGCCGGGTGCTGCAAAGGTTTTGCCGGGGGCGTCCCCCGAGAGATACCGCCCCCCAGCCGTGACTTGCGCCATTTGCACCGGCACCGCGTTGGATCCACCACTCCAAGCGAAACGTAACACCGCCCCGACGGCCTGAGTGTTGGGAGCCTGTCCCTGCAAGAGCACCGACACCCTCCCGCCCTGGGCCTCGTTGCGATACATCCCGGCCGGCGCATTGAAGTGATTCACCACCACGTCCAAATCGCCGTCGTTGTCGAGGTCGCCCAAGGCCAAGCCGTGGCTAACCCCGTCGAAATCAAACCCCCAGGCAGCACTAAAATCTTCCATCACCGGCAGGCGATCCATGCCCGAGGCGCCACGGTGGCGGAAGGCCCGCAGAGGGACCGACAACCTCGGGAACCGCTGACGCTCCCGGAACAATTGGGCATCGGTCCGCAACCCGGTCCGCCGGTAGGCCTTCAACTGCTCGGCAATGTCGAGGTCTCGCGAACCGCGTTCTTGGCCGGTGGTCACCAGCAAGTCCGGGAAACCATCCAAGTCCACATCGAGGAACGCGGGGGTCCAGGACCAGTCCGTTGCCGAGAGGCCCGCAAAGGCTGCCATCTCCGCAAAGGAACCGTCCGGTCGCTGCAAAAACAGGGTGTTGGCGTCGTGCTGGGTCTGCGCCAGCGGATCCGCTGGGTCGAGGTCCACCGTGGGAGACCCATCGAGCAAGGTCAGCCGCCGCACCGGGTCGGGGCTGAGCATGTCGAGCACGGTGAAGTCCCAGCGTCCATCTTGGTTGAGGTCGGCAAAATCGACCCCCATCGAAAACAAACTCGTATGCCGCACCATCGCCGGCGGCGCGGCCCGAAAACGCACGTGGCCGCCACCGCCCTCGTTGAGCCAAATCCGATCGGGTGACTGGAAATCATTGCAGACGTACAAGTCCGGCTTCCCATCGCCATTGAGATCACAAAACTGCGCCGCCAACCCCCACTCAAACGGAGGATGCGGGAGGGGTTTGCCCGCCGCGTCTAAAAAGGCCCCCTCGGTCCAAGGCACCACCACCCATCCGGTGCCTCGATCATTCCGGTAAAGGACATCGGGTTCACCCAGTTCTTCGATGCCGCCCGAGGCGTTGACCTCGAAGCGGTGGGTCAGGTCGGGGTTCGAGGTGGGGCGACCATCAATAGTGGCCACCACCGTCCGTTCCCCCTCGCGCCGAAATGTGGCCCGCGCATTGGGCATGTCCATCAGGGCCTTCTGTCGGTAGTTACAGACATACAAGTCGATCCAGCCATCGCCATCCACATCGGCCAGCGCCAGTGAATGCCCCCCGCGAGCGGACACCTGCGGGAAGGGGCGCAATCGGAAAGATCCTTGCCCGTCGTTAATCAGGATGCGCACCCCGTCGGCATGGGTGTTCAGCACCAAATCGGGCCGACCATCTCCAGTCAGGTCGGCCGCGGCCACGCCCGTCACATCACCACCCAGGGATTGCAGTCGCTCAGGGAAGGCCTTCTCGGTGATGTCCTCAAAGCGCCAGTCGCCCCGGTTGCGCCACAGCGAGGAACGGCCGCCGGCGGCCCCGAAGAACACATCCAACAGCCCGTCCCCATCCACGTCGGCCAAAGTGACTCCGGACCCATCGAGCAGCAGTTGATTGGTGAGGTGTCGTGCAGCAGGAACGGTGTTGGAGAAGGTGACGCCCGTTCGGGTGGCTTCGAGGCGCAGGAAGCCAGCTCGAGGCGGGGAAGCCTCTGCAGCAAGCACCGAAGTCGCCCGGCCGAGGATCAGCCAGCCAACCCAGGCACTCAGCAGCGATAGCACGGCAACACGGCGGAGCAATGGCCAAGATTTCATGCCTACAAGAAACAACTCTGTGGGCAACACGCTCTCACTCCCCGCCCCCGGAGCCAAGTCCCCGGTTCCTTTTGGTTCTAGGTCTGGAGCTGGCTCTCGGGATAAATCTCAGGGTTGGGTTCCGGAGAATCCCTGGGTAGCCTGAGGCACCACGTACATGAGCACCCTTGGAATCGGAATCATCGGCTGCGGCGGGATCACGCTGCAGAACCACCTGCCCGGCCTGGCCCTCTGCCCCGACGTCCGCGTCGCTGCCCTGTGCGACAGCGACCCTGGCACACTGCAACGGGCCAGCACGGCCACCGGTTGCACGGTCACCACCACCGACTACCACCAATTACTGGCCCGGGACGACGTCCACGCGATCATCATCGCCACACCCAACTTCCTGCACTTCCCCATCGCCATGGCGGCCATCGCGGCCGGCAAGCACATCCTCTGCGAGAAGCCCATCGCCATGGCGGCCGAGGATGCTCGCACCATGGCCCGGGCTGCCGATGCGGCGGGCCTGCGCCACATGACGGCCTTCACTTACCGCTTCGTTCCGGCCATGCGCTACCTGCGCCACCTCATCGACCAAGGGGATTTGGGCGAGCCTCGCCATTATCGCTCCTGCCGACTGCAAGACTGGGGCACCCGCAACCTGGGTTGGCGCATGGTCAAGAAACTCGCCGGCACCGGAGAGTTGGGTGACATGCTCAGCCACCGCATCAATTTCGCCCATCACCTCATCGGCCCCATGAAGCGCATGGTGGCCCACGTCAAGAACCTCACCCCGATTCGCGACGGCAAGCCCAACGACACCGACGACTGGGTGGGCATCTTGGCCGACTTCCACAATGGCGCGACCGGTGTGCTGGAAAGCTCGAAGCTGGCCAGCGGCCGCAACGAGAGTTGGCGCAGCCTCGACTACGTGGAGATCAACGGCAGCGAGGCCAGTTTCGAGTTCACCACCGGCAAGTGGAATGAGCTGCAGTTCGGCAAGCTCGGCGGACCCGGAATGGCTCCCCTCTCCGTACCCCGCGAATTCTGGGTCTGGCCCGGTTCCCCCCGCGATCCACACGTGGGCGATCCGCTGGTGTCCTTCCGCTACGATCAGGCGGTAGAATTCATCCACGCCATCCGCGAGCAGCGCCCCTGCTCGCTCACCTTCCATGATGGCGCCCAAACCCAGGCGGTCATGGACGCGGCCCTGCATTCGGCCGCCACCGGATCCTGGATCGACCTGTAACCATTATTTCCAGTGACCCCGGCCGAGGCCCTCGCCTACCTGCACCAGTTGAGCCAGTTCGGGTTCCAACCCGGGCTGGATTCGACCCGGCGGCTGGCGGCGGCGGTGGGCAATCCGCAAGAGCGTCTCCGGTTCATCCACGTGGCCGGAACCAACGGCAAGGGCTCAACCTGCGCCTTCCTCGAAAGCATGTACCGGGCGGCTGGGTTCCGCACCGGCCTCTACACCTCGCCTCACCTCGTACGCTTCGGTGAACGCATCCAGGTGAGCCGATGCCCGTTGCCCGACGAAACGCTCGCCCGCCTGGTCTCGGAGCTGCGGCAGCGGATGCCCGACGACCTGACTCCCACCTTCTTCGAATTCACCACGGTCGTGGCACTCATGGCCTTTGCCGAAGCGTCCGTCGACCTAGTCCTCTGGGAAACCGGACTGGGCGGGCGGCTCGATGCGACCAATATTGTCACCCCGCTGGCCTCGGTCATCACTTCCATCGGATTGGACCACATGCAGGTGCTGGGCGGCACCGTGGGTGAGATCGCCGCCGAGAAAGCCGGTATCATCAAGCCGGGCACCCCCATCCTGACCTCGGTGGATCGGGCGGACGCTCTGGCTGTGATCCAATACCGGGCCCGGGAACTCGACGCCCATTGCGTGGTGGTAGACGCGGCGGCCGTCGGGCGGATGACCTGGCCGGTCTCCCTGCTCGGCTCCCATCAGCGCGTGAATGCCACCCTCGCTGTGGTCACCGTCCGCCTGCTCAGGGGCTTCCTTCCAGTTTCGGATGAACACATGACCCAGGGCCTGGCAAACACTCGTTGGGCGGGTCGCATGCAAGTCTTACAACGCGGCGAACAAACCTGGCTGCTCGATGGGGCGCACAATGCCGACGGCGTGGCTGCTTTCCGCCGGGCCTTGAGCGACCACTTCCCCCAGCGTCATCCCGTGATGGTGTTGGGCATGCTGCGCGATAAGGCGTGGCAAGAAATGGCCACCCATTTGGCTCCGGCCGCCTCCCGATTGGTCGTCGCCCCGGTCTCGAGCCCGCGCACAGTCCAGCCCGAAGAACTCCGCCAGGCGCTTCAGAGGGCCCATTGCGGAAGAGCCGTCCGGACCTGCGCCAGCGTGGAGGAGGCACTGAGGGCCGTGGCCCGCGAACCCTTCGTCGCCGTCACCGGCTCGCTCTATTTCATCGGGGAGGTGCTAGAACGGCTCGAGGCGATCCATTCCGACGAATCCAAGAAACCCTCCGGCCCGATGACCACGGAGGGCGCCGGTGCCAACCAACGCCAACTCAATGAGTGGGCGCCGCCACCACCCCGCTGGAGGGCCCCGACAGAACAAGACTGAAACCAATATTGCTGCTGCGGAAATCCGGGACACTGCGACCCCGATAGGCCGATCGGCAGCAACGAGCACCATCACTCCAACCCCCGCCCCGATAGACCCGGAACGTGCCGAAGGCGGGCCCCACCGGATGAGTCACCGCTTCGAAGGGATACTGGCGGTACCAGTCGAGGCACCACTTACCCACATTGCCGTGCATGTCCTGAAGCCCCCAGGCGTTAGGCTGTCGAGCGCCCACGGGACGGGTCCGCTTCTGGGAATTGAGTTGATACCAGGCCACCGAATCGATCGGTCCGTAGAAGTCTCCGGATTTGCGCACACGACAGGCGTATTCCCATTGAGCCTCCGTGGGCAGGTCCCAGCGCCAGCCAGCAGAAATATGCCCCATCTTATGGTGAAACTCCGTCAACTTGAGCGCGAACTCCCGAGCGTCATCCCAACTGACCTGCTCCACCGGCAGGTCAGCACCCCGAAACTTGCTCGGGTTATGAGGCATGAGCAAAGACCACTGACCTTGGGTGCACGGAGTTTCTGAAAAGAAAAACCCGTCAGGCAAGGTGACACTATGAAGCACCTCATCCAGCTCGCGGCCCGGCTCATGGATCGGGCTGCCCATGGAGAATCGCCCCGGCGGGATCCAGCGAGCGGCCCAGGTCGTGGCATCCGTCTCGGGTGGTAGCTGGAATTGTTTTCGCGAACCTGGGGCTCCCCGATAGGTGGTGATCACCTCGCCCAGACCGTTCAAGAACTGGTATTCAGCCTCCTGGACGGCGGGGTGCACCCTGCAATGACGATCCCGGATCTGGCTGCTCGGCTGCAGCGACTCCGCCAACACTCCTGACTCGCCAGAACGCGTCGCCAGACCACCGGCTTCATCGACCGAATCTCCCGTCTCAATCGATTCCGAGATCACCGTCCGCCGCGCCTCGAAAAACGATTTTTGCAGCTCCGAATAGTCTTCCCGGTAACCAAATCCAAAGTACCCATGCACGTCCAGCAACCCACGGTCCGGCGCACCTTCCGCCATATTCACCAGGCGTTGAGCGGCCGGAGTCTCAGCCAATTCAGGACAGTGGCCCATCCACTGCCGAATACGGGAAGCCACCGGAACGACGTCGGTTTGGATCTTAGTTAATTGCTCTTCACGCAAGGCACTGAGAAAGGCCTCCAGTTTTTCGGCGTGTCGTTTAAAATCCGCATCCGCGGCCGCCTTGAGCAACAGCACCCGTTCCTTGAGAGGCAACCACCGGAGACTATGCAACGCCGGATCCGTCTCACCCCGGGCCATGCGGAATTTGGCCGATTGAAATTGGGCCTCGGCCAATGCGTCATCCAGACCGTGGGCCTCGTCGGTGTAGGTCATCGCTACCCGCATCCGGTAATCGGGTTCGCCGTTCTCTTGAACATACGCTGCCCACCCGGCTCCCAACAACGCGCGGGCCGCATCCAACGGATATTCGCTGCGGGCATAGCGCGCCGCCATGAGGAACGACTGCTCGGCCTCGGCCGGATTGATGAGACGGGGATTCGTATTGTCGATGGACCCCAACAGTACCAGTGCGCGGAGCAAGTGGATCCGCCAAACGAGTCTTCCGGACACGTTCAGGCTGGGTCCGGTGTCCAAGGCACAATTCAGAGCCTCAAGGCTTTCTGTAAAATACGACTCCAAGAAGGACTCTCGGGCGACCTGAAACAACTGAACTACCACGGACTCGGCCGGGGAACGCGCTTGCGCCATCAATTCGTCCATCGGCACCAGCATGCCCCCCATGGAAGCCAGCACTTCCCCGCGACTCCAAGTGAAGGTCGCTGACAGGCGCATTCCGCTGGGATCCAACAAACTGTTGGTCGGGTGCACTAGGGATACGAGGAGCGCCGCCAACGATTCCCGGGATCCGATCAGCCGCAGTGTGGATGCTGGCAATTGATCGAGCAGTGCCTGAACGACAGCAGCAGGCTCATCGATTGCAACCTGAGACCGAGCAGAATCCTGCAAATACTCTAACCAAGAAGGCCCTCCAGAGGGAGATCGACTAAAATTCCAAGAGAGATTCGGCATGACATCGCAGCGCTAGCCTCTCGTAGAAAATTTTGGATTTTCACAAGTGAACTAAAACCGAATCATAAGTTCCACACATCTTAACTTCTGCAAGTTGACGGTGCGTTTTAGATTTACGGCTTGAGAGATCGGCTACTTGCGCTGCGAAGCGTGCGATAAATACTATTTTGTTATTGTAAAAAAGTATTTAAAACCCTGATTTACAAAAAATAGAAAATGGTAACAGAACTATTAGCTAAAGTATGAATGAATTAATTATTTAAGGCGAATTTAGTTTTGGAGATCCGTTGGAATCGCAAAATTTGATTAAACTATCCATTATTTTAGCAGCTCGAGCGTCCGTGGTCACTATATTCACAAACCCTTGAATCAAGGCACGCTGGTGCGTTGGAAATCTCGCCAAATCTATCTTCAGGTTTTCACTGGCTTTCACCTTGCCCAATTGCGGCTTGGCTCGGATCACCAATTGAGGCCGTAGCGGCAAAGGGCAATGGTCTTGAAGATAGGCAACCACCAATGGAATAGCCTGAGTCTCAGAAAGCATCTTCGCTAAGCGATCCACCGTGGCACGATCCGGCAGCGACAAGCCGGCACATTGCCGACTCACCATACTCTGATCAATCCCGACAGCACGGCCAAATTTTAGTTGACTCCCATCGAAATCTTGATCGATCAGCGTCGACAATTGGGCCGAGAAAAAACTCACCGCGGTGATTTATCACATTTGGAACCATCCTGCAAACAAGCATTTTTCGCATAATTGCTGCAGCATCATACCTGAAGAGATCGTTTTAAGGCCCCCGTTACAAACTAGAGCCCCTCCCGTTACAAACTAGATTGGCCAAAAAAAGGCTCCATTTGCACCACCGACCAACCCCAGGCCAAGCGCCACTGCCAGCGTGACGAGCAAGCCTCGGTACAGCCCTTGCCAAGAGAGTCCCTGATCCCCATGAGCCCACCTTGCGGCAACGCCCCCCTGGCTACCAATTGACTGCGGGCACGGCCTCCGCTTGCCTTGAACCCATGCAACGCGCCCGAGCCCTCTTGATCCTGTGGACCGCCTTGATGCCGGCGTTGGTGGCCGAAGAAATCGTCACCCTCGACGGCCGAACCTTCCGTGAGGCGACAGTGCGGCGTCTGGATGACGATCGCTTGGAGCTCCAGCACTCCGGGGGCCGAATCACGGTGTTCTTCTTCGAGGTTCCCGAACCGCTGCGACGACGACTGGGGTTCGACACCGAGGCCACCTTGAAGCGCCTGACCCTCGAAAATTCCCGCCTGCGAGGGGCCGCCTTTCTCCCCTTCGGCGCGGTGAGTCCGACATCAAACTCCGTCACGACCCAAACCAAACCGATGACGCTTCCCCTGCTCTTGCCCGCCGCCAAGCCCGTGGTTGAAGCACTTCAGACCGCGCGGTGGGCCGGACTCGTGCCCCCGGCTCCGGCCGCCCAACTCCCTCCGGTGAACGCCGCCCAAGACATCAGCATCTGGGAACTGGTGAACCACTACCGCTCCGATCTGCCGGCTGCCAATGCGCGCTATCAAAAACGCTCATTCCGTATCACAGGCGTAGTGGAACGCATGGAGCGAGGCATCGTCAGCCGCAATGTCCGGGTCTTCCTAGAAACGCCGGATCCCGCTGTGCGACCGGTGTGCGAATGGCGCATCGACGACAAGATTCCCGCCTTCCACACCCGCCGCGACGGTCGGACGTTGATCGCCGAGAACAACCGCTCGAAGTGGCAACTCCTGGAAGCCGGCCAGACCGTAACCTTCGAGGTGCGTTGCGCCGGGATGGAGGACGGTTTGGTGGAATTGAAGCAAGCTCGCTTGCAGCCCTGAGGCCCTCCACCGATTTCGGGCCCAATGATAGAAACGGCCATGGACCCTTTCGGACCGTTGCCTACCGAAGATGTTCCTACCGGGAGGGCTCGTCGACCTCGGCCGTGACGGTGATCTGAACGGCGGCATCCAGCGGCATGTCGGAAACCCCGATGGCCAACCGGGCATGGGCTCCGCGGGCACCAAACACCGCGTTGAAGAGGTCTGAGGCCCCATTGAGCACTTGCGGATGCCCACGGAATCCGGCGGCGCAGTGGACATAGCCTTCCACGCGAACCAAACGACGCACTCGATTCACATCCCCGCCGGCGGCCGCTTGGAGCTGGGCCAAGGCGTTGAGCGCGCACTGTCGGGCCGCTTGGTATCCTTGCTCCACCGTGAGTTCGGCACCGAGCCGACCTGCATAGGCCATCACGCCGTCGCGCCAGGGCAACTGCCCCGAAGTGAACACCAAATTGCCCGTGCGTACCCACGGCTCATAGGCGGCCACAGCTCCCGGAGCCGGCGGCACCACGATTCCGAGGTGTTTCAAGGTCTCGGTGACAGTCATCGCGTTGCCTATGCTCTCGATGCGGTTCCACGACTCAGGCCGCCGACGCCGCCGGAGTCTTCGCTGCACCGGAAGCCGCCGAGAAACTCCGCCACTTCGCCTGCGGAATAAGCCCCAGCGCGATAAGTACGCATTGGCTGCCCACAAACACCATCAGCGCCGTAAAGGCCCCACTCATGAAGCCGTAGCTGTGGAGCCCCACGCCCAGCAAGTTGGTACCGAACCACGACCAACTGGTGACGATATTTCCGAAGATCGCGAGGTTCATGATGCCGCGCTCCCGGACCATGCCACCCCAACGGGCGTGCAAGATGAGCGCATTCCACAGCACAATGATCAGAGCCCCGTTCTCCTTGGGATCCCAACCCCAGAACCGTCCCCACGATTGGTCGGCCCAGATGCCGCCCAGCACGGTGCCCACAAAGCTGAACAGCGTGGCGAAGCACAGAATGCCATACACCATGCGCGAGAGGCTTTTACCCATGTCGCCGGTCATCACCTTCGTGAAGAATCCGAGCACCACGTACAAGATGGCCAGGAAGCCTGCGACATAGGTGGCTGCGTAGCCCAGCGTCACGATGACCACGTGGGTGGCGAGCCAGAAGTTGGTATCGAGCACCGCCTGGAGCATCACCATGGTGTCGCCTCCGAGTGCGAGATTGTGAGCCACGACTTGGGTGGAAAAACCAATCACGGTGGCCACCGCCAACCCGATGGCGTTTTTCCAGAACGATTCAAGGATCAGCCCGAGGCCGACCGCGCCCCAGCCGATGAAAATGGCCGAGCTGTAGAGATTGGTCACCGGCGGACGCCCCTCGAGCCACATCCGAGCGATGAGCCCCAGCGTGTGGACCACGAAAGCCAACTGCACCAGATGCAGCGATGTCTTGCGGCTCCATTCAGCGAAGTTGAACCAAAACCCACAGCTAAAGAGGAAGGCCACAATGTACAACGCGGCGGTTTTCGAGAACGGCGCGAAACTATTGTAGAGTTGTTCGCGAGCCGTCTTGTTCAAGGCCTTGCCCAGGCGCAGCGACTCCAAGTAGGTCTGGTACCCGGCTACCGCGGTGTTGAAGCCCGCAACCTGGCTCTCACGAAAGGCGTCAGCCATCGCCGCCCAATATCCCACCGCCGGCGACAGCGGCCGGGTCCCCACCAAGCGGATGCCTTCGGCCGTGGCTTCGGGCGAAAGTTCGGCCTTGGGCACGCGCATGAGGTGCTTGAGCAGCGGTGCCCCGAAGCTCTGATCTAGCAAGGCCTCGCCCATGCGCTGCCATGCGAAAGTGGCGTCTCCACCGGAGGCGGGCGGGATGAGCAATGGCGGCTCGCCGCGCAGCGTCACGAAATACCGCTCGGCATGTCCAAACACCTCGGTCAGTGCATTGGTATCGAACGTGCCGGAACCGGTCATGCGCTGCTGGAAGGCCTTTACGCCGGCCGGGATGGCCTTCTGATAGTCGGCAATCTCCGCCGCGAAGCCAACCGTGTCCTGCGGGTGGACCGTATTCTTCAGGCGTAGGTACAGGGTCATGGCCTCGTACAACCCGAGGGTGGCGTTGTCGAACGCGTTGCGGAGCGACGAATCCTTCTTGTTCTCCTGGATGTTCCGGGCGCTCTCTTCGATTTGCTTAAGGCCCGTCTCGCCGAACTGGTTCCACGAGTAGTGCTTGCCGTCTTCGCCGGCCGCTGGGTTGGGCTCCGGCAGCTTGAGCATCGCCTTGAGCTCCGGGTGATCCACGCGGAAGACCTTCCAGCCGTCCGCGACCTCAGGTCGGGTCATGAGCGTCAGCAACCACTCGGTCGCCGAAATGATCTTCGGTCGCTCGTACCACGACTTGACCGGCTCGAGATTGGCGGTGTCCTTTTCGCGGATGCGCGTCAGCGAATTGCGCGCCAACGAATCGATGGGCTGCAGGCGGCCATTGAAGACCACGGGCAGGCGACCGAAAGCCCCGAAGGCGTACTCGGGGTCACGCCGCGGCCTCAGCGCACCCAGAATCCAGAATGCGAAGAGCGCCGTGATAATTAGGGGAAGGCGTTGTTTCATGTTTCAGGCGGAGCGCGTTGGGACGAGGCAGATTCTAGCAGGTGGAGCTTCAGGCGGCCCGGGGCTTGCGGCGGGCGATGAACTTGGTGAGGTGCATGAGGAACTGAACCAACAGGCCCACTCCGACGAGAATGCACCCGAGATACGGCGTGACCCACGACGGGTTGAGGACCACCTGCAATGCACTGGTACCGCGGCCTCCGTCGGCCAATTGCTCCTTACCCATTTGATACTGGAAGAAGGTGTAGCCGCCGTACCGCAGCGGTGAATTCATGTAAATGTCCACCTCGCGGTCTTCGTGCGACTCGGTGTTTCGCAATCGTACCCGGCTCTGGAAATTCTTAGGGATGTCGGTGCCTGGGTAAGTCTCGTGGGTGGTCTTGAGCAAGGTCAGGGCGAAGGGTTTATAATCGCGCACCGGGCGGTACTCGAGTCGCCACTCCGTTCCCTCGACGGTCACGGTCTGGGACTTCAATTCACCGGAGAGAGCCCAAGTCCCGAGGCTTGACGCCCCCAAAAGCTCCACCACGGCGGCCGGCACATTGCGGGCATCCATGGTGCGCGTCGGCGGTTGGGCATCGATGACGATCCGGGCGCCCACGCCTTGGGTCGCCGCGGGCGGGCGGTTGGAATCCATGACCGGAGCGCGCAGGCGAATCCGAGCGTTTTCATAGGCCTCTTTCACCCGAATGGCGAAGGGCAGCAACTCCTGGCGCAACTCGGCCCCCGGCTTCAAACGAGAGGCCGGGATGGACACCACTTGGTCGAGAGTGTTGCTGCCGGCACTGCGCAGGAAGGCCAGTTCGAAGTCCATCGACGACTCAGAGTAGTTGCGGGTATCCCCCTCGCGGAAACTCATGATGCTCTCGCGGGCCAGCATGTCGGTGGCCAATTGCCCCAGGAGCAGCAGGATGATGCCGATGTGCGTCAGAAAGATACCACTCTTGGACCACGTCCATTTAAAGCGGGTGAAATGGGCCACGATGAGATTGATGACCAGCATCGTTCCCAACAGGTATCCACCGGGCAGCGGCACCACCGGAAAGGCCGCACCATGCGGGGTCCAGTAGGAGAACCAACTTCGGAAGTACCGCTCTTGGGCGACGTAGAGACCATCACTGGTCTGACCCAACGTCCCGAAGAACACTACGACCACACCCAATCCCAGCAGCACCACCGTGAGGCGCAGGGACGACAGGAACTGGAACAACTTGGAAATCATGGACGAAAATCGGACGACGGCCGGTCGCAATAAATTGCATCAACTTGACGGAAAGCGCTCGGGATTTTTCAACCCCGGTCGCGGCACCTCATTCAGAAGCGGATCGAACGGACAAATTGCTCAAACGCGTCTCGGTTTTGGGCAGCAACGGGTGCCGGAGCCGTCAGCTTGAAAAACCACGAAACCTCACCGCGAGCCACGATGGCCCCCAAGATCGTCTTCTCGGTCCCCACCAACTCCACCCAGGTGCCGCTGTCGCCTCCGGCCGTGGCCACTGTCTTAGAGTTGGCCGCCAGTGCCCCGGCTTCCAACGGAGCCAAGCCCACTTGGCCGCGCCAGCGGTTCACATTGGCCAAGAGCCCGCCGCCATTCCCGGACAATTTGCTAATGGACACATCGCCATTGCCGGCGGCATTGGGGATGTCGAAGGACGCCAATCGCATCGGCTTCGGGCCGGCGGCTTTCCAGCCAGAGGGCACCTGCCAATTCGGGAGTCCATCAGCGCCGCCACCGCCGCCACCGCCACCACCGCTTGCCCGCTCGGAACCGCCGGACGCGGCCGGAGCCGATGCGGGGGCCGAAGCCGACGAAGAGGCCGAGGCCTCCGGAGCCGACTCACCCCCACCGCCCCCGGTATCCACGGACTTCAACCAAGCCAGGAATTGGGGCTTTTGCTCGGCCACCAACGCACTCTCACCCGTGATCTTGAAAAACACGGTCATCTCGCCGGCCGGCAAGATGGCTGCCAGCGTCCGGGCCGCATACTTGCCATCCAGAACCGCCTTCTTGCCGTCCAGTTCGTACATCACCACCTGGCGATTGCCCGATGGAATAATGGAGCGAAGACCCGCCAAGTCCGCCTCGGTCGCCGGCTCCAGCCCGATTTGGTCGCGCCAGCGGTTGACGTTTTCCAACTCGCCTCCGGCACCGCCGCCCATGGCCACCACCGAAATATCCACCGAACGGCCGTCGGGGCGTTTCACGCCATAACTGGCCACGCGCATGCCCGAGGCGGGCTTCTCTTCCCAACCGGCCGGTACGGTCCAGGGAACCGCGGGCCGTTCGGAGGCGCTGCTTTCTGGGCCAGCCGAGGAGGAGGAGGATCCCGAGGCCGCAGATCTTGGAATCTCCGAAGCGGGCGGGGTTTGGGTGGCTCCACCTTGGGGATTAGCCACAGCCACCGGCGGGGCATCTTGAGGGGCCTGATAGACCCGGACCTCATTCTTGCCACAGCCCGCGGCCATCCAGGCCAACGCCGAAACCACCATCACCACAGTGAAACGCATGACGACAGTCTGGACGCACACGCCAATCCGGCAAGCCACGACTCCGAATCTGGCTAGGACTCTGGTGGGATGTATTTGCGGACCGTCAGGTACACGAGGCCGCCGATGGCGCTCCAGGCTAGGTTTAACGTGTAGCCCAGCAACGAGAGCGACAGCGCCTCGGCCGGCTTAACTCCAAAACCGGGGAAGTCTAGGGCGAGCAGGACGACGAAGAGGTTCTCGCGGACGCCGAGGCCACTGGGGGTGATCGGCAACGCGGCCAGGCACACCACCGCCGGCACCACGAACCACAAGTTCCATCGGGGGATTTGCAACCCCAACCCGGAAGCCAGCGCCGCAAACGTGCCCACGATGGCCAGGTTGATGGCGATCGACAGCAACGCGCTCCGCCAAAGGAATCCCGGATTGCGCCCAAACAGCCGGCATGAAGCCAGTGCCCTCAAGGGAGCCTTCATTTGCGGGAAACGCCCCATCCACCGGCTCAGGCGCCCCTCCTCAGAAAGGATGTCTGTGAAGAAACCGGCACCAGCACAAACCAGCGCCACGACCATCATGCCAAAGATAGCCAAACCCACCCCGTCGTAGCGACGAAACCGCACAAAGAGCGGCCAGTTGGGAATGGCAAAGATCACCGCAAACACCAGCAGCGATAGGATGCCGATCAAGCGGTCCACGAACACCGTGAGCGCCGCTTCCGCCTTCTTGTGGTGGGTACTCCGAGCGGCCGCATAGGCCTTCCAGACATCGCCTCCGGTGGATCCCAACAAGAAGGCATTGAAGAAGTGCGCCACGAACGAAAGCCGCGTCACCTCGCCCAGGGGCAACTCCAGACCCTGGACCCGAAGAGCTTCCCGCCAACGAAGCCCTCCCAGAAAAATGAGAGCACCGCAGAGGCCAAAGGCCAGCCCCAGACTCCCGGGATCCAACCGCCGGGCCATCTCCAGAAGCTTCGCCGGGCTATGGGTCCAAGCGTATTGACGCTGCTCCCAACGCCCCATGGCATTCCAGGCCTCGGGCTTCCCCTGGGCCAAAAGGTCGATCTGAGCCTCGTTGCAAAAGATCGCGTGGAAGATGACCGCCAGCAGCAGTCCACAGACCGCTAAGCGGACCAGTTGCCCGAGTGTTCTTCGGGAGGAGTTGTCGGGCCGAGAATCCATTCGGACTACTCCGGCCCCCAGACGGACCGAATGTGCGCATACCCCTTGGTCACATCTTCGGGAGCCACACCGGGGTTCAATTCAATAACCTTGATGTGCTCCGGGCCCACGAACGGCTTGAGGGCGACATAATCAATAACACCCGCACCGGGCGGGGCGTGATCGTGGGCTCCATCGGGCGTGAGCACGACGTCATGGATATGCAGCCCACCCAAGCGCTCGGACAAGCTCTCCAAGTGCATGCGGTGGTCGATGAAACCCATCTGATGCTTGATCTGGGCGTGGCCGCAGTCATGCCAATAGCGGACGTTGTCTGGCAACTGATCGAGGAAGAAGAGCATGTCGTGGTCGAAGGGGATTTCTTCGACGGATTCCCGATTCTCGATACCCAAGAGGAGGTTTTTCTCGCCGGCCACCTCCGCCAATCGACGAATCATGTCGATGGCCAACTCCATGGGTTGCTCCTTGCGGGCCTCGCGGCGTTGCTCCACCTCAGCCATAAGTTTGATGCACTTCGGCGAGTCCCGCTTTCCAGCGGCGGCGAGGGCTTCGAGCTTGTCCTGATAATGGGCATCTCCAAAGAAGCCAGAGAGATCGACGGCCCCGGAGTGCAGCACGATCAACTTAGCTTTCAGGCGCTCGGCCGTCTCGATGGTCTTGATCGAGTGCTTCCAGGCCAGATCGCGCTCCCGCTTCTCCGAGGCTGAGAACTTGAAGAGATTTGGAGCAGCGTGGCTCACGCCCATCGGCAGCGGGCAGAAATTGTGCAGGGTACTAATCTTAATTACCCCGGCTTCCACAGCATCGATTATCCCTGGCACCAGGCTGACGCGGATTCCGTGACTCAACTCGGCATATTCGAAGCCCAGGTCCCGGATCTCGCGCAGCATGTCGCCTCCGTCTTGGTGGCGGCTCGAGTTCCAGCAGGTGGATAGGGAATACATGATGTAAGGTCCTTCGGCTCTATACTCAGGGTTTTAGACTCAGAGTTTTAGACTCAGGGTTCTAAACTCCTGTCTGGGAAACAAAAAGGCCGAATGCGTTCCCGAAGGAAAGCATCCGGCCCTGTTGAAAGCAAACCGCCTTACAGCGGTTGCGCCTCGCTACCGACCATCACTGGTCGGCATACCGGGCGGATAGCATCGCAGAGAACTTGGAAACCTTCATCTTACGACGCTTGGTTTCGCTGGGCTTCTCATAATGACGCTTCATGCGCACGTCACGGAGAGTGTTCTCGCGGTCCACCTTCTTCTTCAGGCGGCGCAGCGCGCGATCCACGGGCTCGCCCTTCTTCAGTTTAACTTCGCTCACTTCAAAATTCAGCTCCTTCCCGGACCTGGCGGAAACTCTTTGCAAAGTCGTCCGCATTCAGGCTCACAGCCGAGGCACCTAGGCACCTCGAACCACCAGTCGAGGCTTGGGCCTAGCGACCGGAGCCGTGAACCAAGCCTGTTTTCAGGCAGATCTGCAACCGGTTTTTCTAATTTTTACCACGGCGCGTTTAGACCTGAGGCTGGCAATGAGACCGCAGCAACGCCTCTCAACGGACGCCACATCAATGAAACTCTTGAACTCAGTGCCACCGCTCTCGACGAAAGACCGAGACGACCTCCCTACTGGGGATCGCGTCCAAGAGCACTCACTGTGGGGTAAAACTGAGCCGTAAAGGAATTCCAAACGGCCTCGAGTCCGAGATCGGCCAATCCACCAGGATGCGACACAGTCTGAACCGCTGGACCGCCAGGCCTCCATACCGACTCATTGGATCCACCCCACAAGGCCAGGCACGGAATCCCCACGGCTGCCGCAAGATGGGTCATCCCGGAATCATGCCCCAGGAACCCTTGGCAGCGGGAAAGCTGTTCGGCCACCGATTCCAAAGGTCGCCCTCGCAGCACCTGGCGTCGCCTCGCCGGAATTAACCGCTCGAGGCAATCGAGGGCCTCGGCCTCGGACTCGCCGCCGATGAGCACCAAACTTAAATCCGTCTGGGCCACGCAACGGCTTACCAGTTCCTTCCAGCGCTCCAAGGGCCAGTTTTTGCTAGCGCTGCCGCTGCCAGGGTGCAGGGCGATCCACCCTTCAGCACTAGGACCCATCCCGGCCCAACGAAGGCGCGGCACCGGGTCGGCCTCGAAGATCGCCAGACGTTCCAAGGGCGCGAGCAATTGAATCGTGGCGGGAACCCCGGTGGATTCCACCGGACGGTGCGGGCCTTGGATGACCTGGGCGGAGGTGACGCGGGCGAGGTTGCCACGAAAGAGTTCATCCGGATCGTAAAGATAACTGAAGATCACATCGCAACGGGCAAACCGTTCCGACTCGATCGGGTCGAGCACCCCATTGCGGGCAAAGAATCCGGCCAGCGGCCGCGATTCGATGGCGTGCGCCGCGTCGGCTAAACCGGCCCGCACGGCCAGTGTGGCCACCTGCGGATAGGCCAACACCTCCAGTCGGGTCTGGGGGAACTGATTCCGCAGTGCAGCCAACACAGGCAGTGTGACGATGAAGTCGCCCACGGCCCCACCGCGAATGACCAGGATGCGCCCACGCTGAGAAGAAACCGGAGTCGAGGCATCGACAGTCATGAGCCAACGGCACTACCGGAGCGCTCGGCACGAGGCAAGGACAACACGAGCTCAACATGAGCCCAACATGAGCCCAACATGAGCTCAACACCGGTCCAACCGGACTCACTCCCCTCGCCGAGAGGGCCTCACATGGTGCGACCGAGTTCTCCATTGCCCATCCACAGGCCCGGCCCAGGACAGAAATTGAACCCACGGGACTCCGTCACACTCCCACCACCATGGAAGACAATAATGGCTGCCGGGAATCGCCACTGATAGGATCGGTCCCAGTGCTGGGTTCCCTCTTTGTCCAAACTGTTTTCTGGCGCGCGGTGGCCTACCTTTCTTGGGCTCTGGTGTCGCTCCTGACGATTCGGATGTTCGATTCGGTGGAGCTTTTTGGGCTGATCAGCGCGGCCTTATTGGTGCTAGGAAGCCTGCCCGCCCTCGACGGCGGATTTCGCAACACCCTCAACCGCCGGATCCTAGGCCGCGCACGCGATGAGGAAACCCTGCGAATGCTGCAGTTCGGCCAACGCCTCTACTCGTGGTTCTGCGCCGCTATTCTGGTACTAGGAACGGTCATCCTCAGTGCTTATTCGCTCACGCCCAACGCCCGATCGCTCCACCTCCCTTGGGCCTTCTATCCCCTGCTAGGCGCGGTCAGCGGCGTGGTGGCTTTGGGGTCGGCCTTCCTGCAATTGCTCACGGGTCTAGGCCAACAGCGCCGGATGTTCATGCTGCAACTCTTCATGGCCTGGGCGTCGATTGGCCTCTTGTGGATGGGTTTCCGGGTCGGCCTGGGCGTCTGGTCCTTCGTGCTCTCCCAGAGCCTGCCGAGCCTTGCTGCCATCGCCCTGGCCACCCCCGTGATCCGCGCCGCAGCACCCGGGCTCCGCCTGCTGGACTTCTCCTGGAGCGCGGAGGATTCGGCCCGACTCAAGGAACTCTGGCCCGATTCTTCAGGCCTGATGCGCTTCCAATTCTGGACACTGCTGGTCTACACCTTCGATGCGATGCTGGTGGCCTGGCTGTGTCAGGGAAAGCTCGTCGGCCAGTACTTGCTGGTGGCCAACCTCTTCAGCAAATTGCGACTGCTCCTGCAATCGGCAGACGAGGCTGTCTGGCCCATCCTCGCGGCCAAGACCAACAAGGCAGAGGTGATTGCCGAGGGAGTCCTGCGCTTCAACGGCTGGCTTTGGGGCGGGGCCATGGCTGTTTCGGCCGTTTGCATTCCGGCCTTCATCGCCCACTACAAGGCTGAGGATTTCTCCGGCGGCACCTTGCTCACCACGCTCTTCGCCCTGCGCTACCTGATCACAGGCATCGCCTCGCAACCGGGCTATTGGATGTTCGGCCACGGCCACATGGATCTACTGGCCCGACTCATGCGACGTGAGTTGGTGTGCTGCCTGACCTTCAGCGTGCCTCTGGGATTGTGGCTGGGGCCGACAGGCATCCTACTCGCCTTCATCGCGGGCTCGTCTGGCAGCACGCTGCTGCCGCTGCACGCCGCATTCGCCAAGGCCAGCGGCCGGCCTCTCTGGACAATGCTGCAAGCCTCATGGTCCCGCGCCGCACTTTCGGCGGGATTGGCGGCCGCCCTGTCCCTCTGGGGCCTGCGTTACTGGGGCGGTGACTGGCGACTCACTGTGATGCTGGCCGGGCTCTGCCTGGCGGCCACCCTGGGGGTCGCTTTTGGAGCAGCGCTCATTCGGGCCCGGCGGTCCGGATACACGAGCCGGGCCGAACTTGCTCGTTTTATCTAACCTTCCGATCCCGCTCTGACCGTTCGATCCCGAAATCACCGCCGCCGCCGCCCAGTCGGGCTCTACACATCCTTCGCGTCGCCGGACTCTCAATCCCGTGGCTGAGTCGGGCCCCGCAGTTACATCCACATCGAATCACGGCCGACGCCCCATCAACTGTGAACCGCAACACCCCGCAGTTGCATGAGTGGACGGGAACTACGGCACCTCAGAATAGTTGATGTAGCCGATAAACATTTCGTCGTCGGTCTGCTCACCAAATCGAACCCGAGACTTGGCGTCTGGATTGTAAGGGTTCCAGCGGGAATTATCGAACCCACCCGAGATTCGGATGCGACTGCCGGCCGGAAGGCGAACCGGCTGCGATAACCGGTACAAGGCCTGCCAGTTGAAGTCGTACTTGGGAACATTCAGCAAAACCTGCGACGATCCATCGGGCAAGAACGCCTCATAGCGCATGGAGTCTCCGCGGAAATGCATGTGGGGACTCAACTCATGGACATCGACGGCTTTGTCAAAAGAACGCTCGGCCACCATGCGGTGATTGCGTTCGCCCGCCGGGATGTCGATGGCCCTCGAATTGGCCGCCCCGGTCTTCAGTTCCATCGGCGGCGGAGTCGGACTCAAATACAGCCCCATCTCGGTGGCATCGGTGGTGGCCTTTCCGTTGGGCGTGTAGTGCATCTGGAAAACAAACGCACCACCGGCCGGCAGGTATTTGGCGGTCCCGGCCGGATATTCGCGCTGGTCCATGCCGGGGACATAACCGGCATAATACCCATTCAACCCACCCTGGATGGCTAGAAAATCTGCCGCCATTTGCGAAGGGGAACCCGCCTTGATGTAGAAAATGAGCGCATGGTGCACCACGGTGCGGTTACCGGGTCGGATGACCGCCGCCCGCAACCAGGCGTTGGTCTTGAGGGTATTGTTGACCATCACGTAGGCGTAGGGCATCTGCCCCGTGGCCTGGATTTGCCGCGTGGCGATCTTGAGGGTGACATTCGGCGGACCCATGGGCCACAAACCGGCCGCAGGAGGCACAGTCTCCAGAGGGTCCACTCCAGCCTCGCGCGGCGCACCCGCATCTAACCAAGCCACCAGCCGAGCCTGCTGCTGTGGGGTCAGTGAAAAATCGTTCTCAAACTTCCCATGTGCCGGATCGGCGTGCCAGGGCGGCATCAATCCTTCGAGGACATTGGCGCGGATGGTGGCCGATTTAGCGCGCACCGTGGCGTGGTTGGTGATGGCCCAGGAACCGATCTCGCCCGGGCGATGGCAGGTGACGCACTTACTCTGCAATAACGGCGCGATCTCGTTGCGATACGAAGCCACTCCGGAGTCTTGATGCCGCCAGGGCTGACCCTGCGGGCGGGCGTATTCGACCGCCGGACGAGAGCCCGCGGTGAACCGAGTGAGCGCGTCGGCCAGATAGGACTGGCGAATCGGGGCGCCCACGGCCACCTCGACCGCATCTTCGATGGCGCCGCGGTACACCGTGGTCAGGGATTCGGCCTCCAGCACCACAGCCTCGCCCGAAGCGGACGCCCCATAGGAGCGAGCCACCAGTTGTGCGGAGTCTTGAAGCACCGGAATGGTCACTCCAGCCTTGGTGGCGGCCGCGGCCATCGCCGATCGATCATCCATCGGATCCACCATCCAGAATTGCACGCCGGCCGCAGAATTCGCCTCGACGATGGGCTTCAGTTGCTTCCAGTGCGACTCCAGGCTCTGGGCATCGGTGAAGACCAGGACCACGGCGCGGGAATCCCCTTCGCGGAACAATTCATGGGAAAACCCTTGATGATCATTCAGGCGGAAATTGGGCAGGGGCAGCAGCGGCGGTCGCGGAGAACGGTTCAACCGATAGAAACGCCGCGCCTGAGCCCGGTTCTCGGGATCCATCCATTCGTGGTGTCCAGAGATCGCCCCCAACTGCAGCAAAGGACGCCATTCACCGCCATTCAGGTCTTCGGTCCCCTCCAGAACGCCCACCGAATCGGCACCCTCCGTGAGCGACATCCGGAGCTTGGGCGCCGCACACAGGGCGTCATACACCGGCATCACCGAATCCGCGAAGATCGCGGTGGCACTGACCGACAAACTTAAAATTAGCCCAACCCACCGGGGTTGGATCCAAGACAGATTCGGTTTCATGGGGAATTTCGGGTCAACGGCTCAAAGAATTCGGCGCTACAAAATTAATCACACTCTCATTGGTGCGGGCCAATTGCAGACGCTCGCGCGCGGCACGTTCCACAGCACGGGGATCTTCGCGGAGGCTTTGCAACCGTGCGGCCGTGTCGTTGGCCTGCGCTGTCATCCGCGCCTGCTGGGTCTCCCAGCGCGCAACATTTTCGCGCAAGGCCTGATTCTTTCGGATGAGCGGCAAGTACTGGGCGACGATGAATCCGATGATGCCGATGAATAGGCACCAGCGGATGGCTCGATTGAGGGCTCCCATCCATCCGAGGTCTACCTCGGAGGCGGCATCGTTGCGAAGGCGTTTCATTTGTAAATTCGTTTCCAGGCCTTGAGTTGGCCTTGGGCACTGAAGGTGAGCAGCAAGTTTGATTCGGCCGTGGTGGTGACATCCTGGCCACTCCAACTCCAGTACATCGAGCCACGGATGGCGGTGCTGTACGTCCGGGAGCGAGAGATCACCCAACTAGCCACGCGAGATCCATCGGAAGTCTTGGCCTCGGATTCGGGCGGACCCAACTCTTCGATCGCTTGATCCCACGAGTAATGGCCCACCCGGGACTTCCAGTCTGCCTTGCCGTAGGTCTCACAACCCACCCCGAGAATCCAAAGTAGCCCAACGAGAACCCATCGCCAACTGAAGACCTTCCACCCATTCATAGGACAAAAGAAATCATTTCGGACAATCGTCGGCAATCTCTGACGAAATCCTAATCTTGGCCCAAGGAGCCAAGCTCCGCGAAAATCAAAACCGCTCGAGGGCTGAACCCACTGTCGAAGCAACCGGAAGGTAGAACCACCGAACGGTTCGGCCTCCCACCCACTCACTTGGACAACTCCTTGAGAATCGCCTGCCGCTGCTCAGCCGGAAGGGCCTGCAGTTGCGCCTTGAGCTGATCGGGGGTAGCCGCTGCAGCAGCCACGGCCGGGGCCCCTGCCCCTCCGGCCGGCACTTGCAGCAATTCTTCCTGAGTCCAGTTGGCTTCGGCCGAACGGTCTTTCACCGCAGCAAGGCCATCAGCCACCATTTGCGGAGTAACCGCCGCTCCGGTATTGCCCCACGAAGACCGGACGTAGGTGAGCACCGCGGCCAGCTTCTCGTTGGTGCCGCCGATGGCCTCCCATTGGGAGCCCATGACGATGCTGGCATCATTGGCTGGGTTCCAAGTGACGTCCTTGTTGACCTTCACCGTGCCCTTGAGTCCGTGACGAACAATACGCAGGAGGCGATTCGGACCATCGGCATTCACCCAATCTGAGCCGGCCAGCAGAGGAGCCACTCCGGCTTTGCCTGCGCCGTCTTCGCCATGGCACAACGCGCAAACCGCATTGTAAGCGATCATGCCGTCCCGCTTTACCGCAGCCAAGGGATCGGCGGCCACGGTGGCCACGGGAGCCGGAATGCCATGCGGGAACTCCGAGAACTCCATGGCCTCGAAGCGACCGCTGTACTGAGTGAGATACGCGCCACCCCAGAAAAGGAGTCCGGCGATGCCGGCCACCATCCACAAGTTCACCGGCTCAAAACCCTCCACCGGATCGGGCTTCTCGCGCAGAACGGCGGCGTGCAACTCGGTCACGTCGTGGTTTTCACCGCGATCTAACCCGGAAGAGGAGGCGTTGGAAGTTTCCTGGAAATTGTTCACTTGGCCTCCTCCTTCTTGACCGGCGCTTCGGGCAGGTCTCCAGAGGACTTCAAACTGCGCAAATAGGCGACCAACTGCTCGGCCCGGCGCGTCGGAATCACTTCCTGACCGGCCGGCGGCGCAAAAGTTCCTTCCAGAACCAACGCATTGGTCGAACGACCGGCTTGCCCGATGACGCGGACATCAAAGAGAAAACCATGCGGCGGCATAATACTGCCAGGGCTGGTAATTTGCGGATTATAAAGATGGCGATAATGCCAGGCGGCATCGGCCTGACGCTCCCCGATATTGGTCAAGTCAGGGCCGGTGCGCATGGTCCCAAGCATGACCGTCTTGTCTTGAATGTAGTCGCGACTCACCGTCCGACGACGCCCCCAACCGCGCTCGATGTCGGAGCCGTAACCCTCCGGGCGCACTTGCTGCGTGTGGCAGTAGACACAGCCTAGAGAGCGGTAGTGTTCAGCGCCCTGCTGGGCCTCACCCGCACGAACCGCCGGGTAAATGGCCGCCGTGTTGGTGTCGGTGTGCTGGCCCAACGCCCCCATCTGACGGTGGGGAAGGAGAACTAATCCCACCCAGCTCGTCGCCAAGGTGAAGAGGATTCCCAAGAAAAGTAGCGGTCCGTAACTCATGGTTGTTTGGCGGCGGCCACCGTTTCAGCCTCACCGGTCAGGATGCGCACCACCGGCTTGCGGTAGGGTTCAAACATCCGCACCAGCAGCCAACCGACGTTGATGACAAAGGCCACATGGCCGGCGGCCAGCAACAGACCCGCGAGGGTTCGCAGCTTCAGCCATGGCAGGGTAAACTGGACGACATCGAGGAAGCGGACGGCGGCATCGTTGAGCATCGTTCCTTGAATGAAACCCATGATGCTCATCGGAACCACATACAGCACAATTCCCAAGGCAACGCCCCAGAAGTGCAGCGATATGAGGCTATTGGAAGGCCATTCCCGCTGAGTGATGCGCGGCAGGATGTAGTACATCGCACCGAACATCACCATGCTGAAGAACGCGTACATTCCCAGATGGGCATGAGCAATGGTGTGATGGGTGAAATGGGTCACTTCGCTCACACTGCGGAGAGCGCTGGCCACACCTTGAAGGCTCGCTAGGGTGTAGGAAACGGCTCCGAATACCATGAATCTCAGGGTCGGACTGTGTTTCAGCTTCCCGAAATGACCGAGCATCGTGAAATGATGATTGATGGCCACCGTGATGACGGGAATGAGCATCATGACCGAGGCGACGATGCTTACGGTAATCATCCAAGAGGGCAATGGACCTCCCACCAAGTGGTGCATGCCATTCCAGTTGTAGAACAGCGCCAAGGACCAGAAACCCAAGACACTGAGGTAATAACTATGAATCGGACGACCGATGACCTTGGGAATAAAGTAGTAGATGGAAGCCAAACCAATCGGCGTGAACCACAGTCCGAGCACATTGTGCGCGAACCACCAGTTGACGGCCGCCTGAACCACGCCCCGCACGGGCTCGATGAGCAACATGACCTGCGCGGTTCCGTACAACCACGGGAACCAGAGGACCGCAGCCAAGAGGTACCACTGGGAGACGTACAAATGTCGCTCGGCCCGCAAGCGGAAGGTGACAATCGTCCAGACCGCGATCAGTGCATAACTAACGAAAAGAATCGGAGTCGCATAGCGGGGCATTTCGAGCCACTCGATGGCCGTCGAATCGCCCATCAAGATTCCGCCCACACCCACGGTGACACCAATATTGTAGAACAAGTTGGCGACGGTGATCAAACCGGGAGCCACCAGAGGAATGCGGCACAGGCGGCACATCAACCAGATCGTCACACCCACAGAAATTTGCGAGGCGAACCCGTAGATGACCGTGTTGAGGTGAGCCGTGCGGACATTGGAAAAAGTGAGCCATTCCCAACCTGCCAAGAAACCCGGGGTGTGGAGCTTGATACTCGCCACCAATGCCAAAACGGTGCCGGCCAAAAGCCAAGCCAAACCACTGAGGAAAAAGAAGAGCACCGGCACCCGGCAAGAGGCGTCGATCTCAGACAGCGCTGCCTTGTTGCCGACATCGGTACCGCCACCGGTGAGGGCATCACCCGGCAATAAAGCCCGCAGCGTTGGGTTCGGCAGCGTTTGCGGCTGTTTGATCATGCTCAACGACGGTTTCCTCCCAAAATGCGGTCGGTTTCCAATCCCACGGGCTCCACTTCATCAAACGGCAACAGCGCCGCTTTGTCTGGGCAGCGGAACTGACCCGACGAGGCCGCCCACCGCAGCGCCATCAAGGCGGCCGCAGGCAGCAGCACTACGCTTCCTAACAGGATGAATGCGATCACCGACATGGGTTCACTCAAAGGACTGCTGCTTCGACTTGTCTTCCAGACGCTGGATTAGCTTGGCGCGACCGGCGGCAGGATCTTTGAAATCTTGGGCAGCGATCTCCAAAGCCCGAGTGATCGGAACGTGATAAACCTTGTTGCCCTTGGCCAAGGCATCCGTATCCAAGGCATAACCTGTGACCTTGGGTGAACTAGAAGCTTCCACTTCCGTGCGAAACTTCACCCGCTGGGCGACGCGCTCGGCATCAATGGCGGAGACGGGTTCTCGTACCACCAACCAAGCCAGCGCGCCAATGATCAAGAAAGAACCCACTCCGCCTACGAGATAGGCGAGAATCGTCTTTGACGTTGGTGAACAGCAATTCGAGGAACTCATGTCAGGAAGATTCTGGTTCTCTAGTGGGGTTCTCTAGTGGGCGGCAGACGCGCCGGGAGCCGGCACCTCATGGTGGAAGATGGCTTCTTGGAGCCGCGGATCCTTGAGCGGATACGGGGGATTCTTCCGATATTCGAACCAGAAGAGCCGACCCAGCCCGACCGACATACCAATCCAGAAGATCGGATCCCACAAGGTCAGATGCAGTCCCTCCGGATGGAGGACCGGCATCACATTGTAGGTCATGTCAACGTACTGCATGAGCCAAGCCCAGACACCGACAGGAATCATCACCGACATGTTGCGCTTGATGTCTTGATTGAGCAGTAGCAGGAACGGCACGAAGAAGTGCCCAAAGAGGATGAGCATTCCGACCCACTTCCAGGAACCCACCTCGCGGCGAACGTACCAGAAGGTTTCTTCTGGAAGGGCGGCATTCCAAATGAGGAAGTACTGCGAGAAGTGGATATAGGCGTAGAAAACGGTGAACGCAAAGAACAGCACTGCCAAATCTTGCTGCTGGCGCTTGAAATACACTTTTTCAAGAGGGCGACCCGGTTGGGCCAACCACATCGTCAACAAATACAACGTGATGAGCGTGGTCCAGACACTGCCCGCGAAGAAGTAGACGCCGTACATCGTGCTGAAGAACTGATGCTGCAAGGACTTCATTAAGAGGAAGCACAGCAGCGTCACCCCGAAGGCGAAGACGAAGATACCGCCGGCGGACAGCTTACGGGACTTGCTCGTCCAATGGGCCGCACCGTCTTTATCTTGGGCGATGGACCACGCACGGATCTGGCGGGCCAAGAAACCCAGCACCGTGATGAGCACCGGCACCATGACGGTAAACGCCATTGGGTTGAAGAGCACCTTCTTGACGTCGAGCGCATGATCGTCCGCCGGGTTAATCTTAAACCAAGCATGGAGGTTGCCCGTCCAAGCGAAGCCGATGATCGGCAAAGCCAGGATGAGCATCCAGGGAAAGAGCAAGCTGGCGACAGTCTCGGTCACCCGACGGATGGAGGCCGACCAACCGGCATCAAACAAATGGTGTGCCAGGGTGAGGAACAGAGAACCCACGCACAGGCTCAGGCAGAACATGTAGGCCGTGAGATAGCTGTGAGCGATCTGCTTGAGGGAAAAGACGGAAACGGCGGCATGCCCATGGTCGGCTACACCGTGGCTGGTCGCACTGTGGTTGGTCGCACCGTGGGCCACTTCTTGAGCTGAGTGGGCGGCAGACCCGGCATCGGCGCCCAAGGTGGGCAGGGTACCGAACAAGGCAATGGCAGCAATGGCTACCACCCCACCCAGAGCCATCCAAGACTTGGTTTGTCGTGAAAATGCGTTCATGGATCCTTACTTGATGGTGGGCAGGATTGCTGCCGGGATTTCAGATTCTGAGGCGAGGCGGCTCAGTTGCAGCGTCCGCACATAGGCCACCACGGCCCACCGATCGGCGACAGGAATCACCGAGGCGTAGCCCATCATCGTGTTCTTGCCGTTGCCGATGGTGTTGAAGATATCTCCGTCCGGGGTCTTGATCAGACGCTCTTGATGCAAGCTGGCCGTGTTGCCCATTCCGTACTTGCTGGTAATTCCTTTACCATCGCCAACAACCCCGTGACAGGGTTGGCAGTAGATTGAATAGCGCTCCTGCCCCCGCTTGAGCACCGCAGCAGTCACCTCGAGGGGCATCACTTCGACCACCGTGCCCGCCTGACGACCGGTATTGAAGGCATTCTCCTCCCAGTTCGACTCACGAGACACAGTGCCAGCCGGGTGGGGACGCGAGGTTTGTCCGTCAGACCAAGCGGCAAACTTGGTGGTGGTTTGTGGACGCAGCTTGGGCTGTCGATCCATGTCGGGGAAAACCTCCAACGGGGGTTTGGTGCTCTTGGAACCACGGAAGCCGGCGATTCCGACCACGAGGGCGACCGCCAGAACATAGGCGGTGAAAAAGTATTTCAGGAAGGTGCGCATTCAGTCCTCCACAAGTTCAACGACCGCAGCGTGACATTTTTCGGTCAGGAAGGTGCGGGTCACGTCCGTTCCAAACTTCGGGTCGGTTGCCTCGATGCAGAGGAAGAACCGATCATCCGTTGATTTTTTGAACCGCTCATTCTTAAAGAGCGGATTGTAGAACTTGGGCAATTGGTTCAGGAAGAACATGCCAAAGAGCGTCCCGAAGGCACTCAACAGAATGGTCATCTCGTAACTGACCGGGAACGCGTACAACGGCGTGAAGAGGGGCTTGCCGCCGACCACCAAGGGGTAGTCGAACTTGTTCATGTACCAGATCATGGTCATCCCGGTGAAGAACCCGGTGAAACCACCGCAGAAGGTGAACCATCCGACGGGCGACTTGCGAAGCCCCATGGCTTCATCCATGCCGTGGATCGGAAATGGGGTGTACACATCCCACTTGGTAAATCCGGCGTCACGGCAACGCATCGCCGCTTCGAAAATATCCGCAGCCGTGTGGAACTCGGCCAAAAGACCGTGCGGCTTGGAACGATTGGAATTCATGGACAGGGGTCTTTGAATTAGTGGTGTCCCTTGGCGCCACCGAGCGGATGGTGGGGATCCGCCTGAGGCGTCACGCCTTTGACTTCGCTGATCGCGATAACCGGCAGGAAGCGGATGAACAACAAGAACAGCGTCATGAAGAGACCGAAGCTGCCGACGAAGGTCATTATGTCGACCCAACTCGGGGTGAAGTAACCCCAGCTCGAGGGGAGATAATCCCGGTGGAGCGAGGTCACGATGATCACGAAACGCTCAAACCACATGCCGATGTTCACGAAGATGGACACGATCCAAACGAAGACCACGCTGGTGCGAAGTTTCTTAAACCAGAAGAAGTGCGGGCTGATTACGTTGCACGAGATCATGGCCCAATAACTCCACCAGTAAGGACCAAAGGCGCGGTTCTTGAAGGCGTAAAGCTCATAAGGGCTGCCGCCATACCAGGCGATGAAAAACTCCATGCCGTAGGCGTATCCAACGATGGATCCGGTAGCCAAGAGCACCTTGCACATGAGGTCTACGTGTCGAAGGGTAACGATGTCTTCGAGCTTGAAGAGGGACCGCAGCGGGATCAGCAAGGTGAGCACCATGCCGAAGCCCGAGAAAATCGCCCCGGCCACGAAGTACGGCGGGAAGATGGTGGTGTGCCATCCAGGAACGACGGAGACGGCGAAGTCGAACGACACAATAGAGTGCACGGACAACACCAACGGCGTGCTCAGACCGGCCAAGAGCAGGTAGGCCTTCTCATAATTGCTCCAATGGCGATTGGAGCCGGTCCAACCGAGCGAGAATAGTCCGTAGAAGAAACGGCGCATCACCCCTTTAGAACGGTCACGCAAGGTGGCTAGGTCAGGGATGAGTCCCACATACCAGAACAACAGCGAGACCGTACCGTAAGTGGACACCGCGAAGACGTCCCACAGCAACGGCGAGCGGAACTGCGGCCAGATCGCGTTGGCATTGGGGGCCGGAATTAAGTAACCCGGCAACAGAGCGAACCAGACACGACCCGTATGGAAAACCGGGAAGATGCCGGCGCAAGCCACCGCGAAGATGGTCATGGCCTCAGCAGCCCGATTAACCGAGGTGCGCCATTTCTGTCGGAGCAAGAAGAGCACCGCTGAAATCAGAGTTCCGGCGTGGCCGATGCCGATCCAGAAGACGAAGTTGGTGATGTCCCAGGCCCAGGCGGCCGGATGATTGAGACCCCACACACCCACACCGGTCGAGACCAGATAGGCGAGGAGGGAAAACATGGTGAGCATGCCGCCCACCGAGACGATGAAGGCGGGCCACCACCACATCGGCATCGGCTTTTCGCAAACCCCCGCGATGGCATTGGTAATCCAACCGAGAGATCGGTTGTTGAGAACCAAAGACTCGCGGACCAGTTCGGCCGGCGGTTCAGGTGCCTTGACGGCGGCGGATTTTCCGGGGCTAGCCATTAGACCGCTCCCTTCCCCGCCTGAGTCGCGGATTGATGCGAGGCATCGTGACCATGTGAGTGTTCTTGAAATGGGGACTCGTGACGGAAACGCTCGTAGTCGCGCTGGCTGTCGGGCGTCTTGCGCTTCTCGAGGTCGAGGACCACCGGATTCGGATTACGAACGCGAGCCAAGTAAGTGACTCGAGGACGGGTATCCAAGAAGCCGAGGACCGAATAGTTCCGGGGATTGGCCTTGGCTTTCACGACCTCGCTCTGGGCGTCGAGCATGTTGCCGAAGACGATGGCGTCTGCAGGGCAAGCTTGTTGGCAGGCGGTCCTAATGGCGCCATCTCGCACAGCCACGTCACCGCTGTTACCCGCCTTGACCTTCTGGGCAATTTTGCCTTGCTGGATGCGCTGCACGCACAGCGTGCACTTCTCCATCACGCCGCGCATACGGACCGTGACATCCGGGTTCTTGATCAACTTAATGATCTCCCACTCCGGTTCCGTGTTGCGGTTTACCCCGAGCGGCCCCTTGTACAAATTGCCCGTGTTGACCAAGTGCTGGTCTTGAGCCGCACCGTAGTCGCTTTCGCGCTTGTTGAAATCGAACCAGTTGAAGCGACGAACCTTATAGGGGCAATTGTTGGCGCAGTACCGCGTGCCGATGCAGCGGTTGTAGGCCATCACATTGACACCTTCTTCGTCATGGACGGTCGCGTTAACAGGGCAGACGCTTTCGCAGGGGGCTGCTTCGCAGTGCTGGCAGAACATCGGTTGGATCGCCATTTGCGGATCCTCCGCCGCCAACTCCGCGTTCACATCGGCCTCTGGATTGTGGCTGTAATAGCGATCGATGCGCATCCAGTGCATCTCGCGGCCACGGGCCACCTGGTCCTTGCCGACGATGGGGATGTTGTTTTCGCTCTGACAAGCCACCACGCAAGCGGAGCAACCAACGCACGTTTGCAAATCAATGACCATGCCCCACTGATGAATTTTCGAGGCCGTCTCCGGATTCTGATCGTAGGGATGTTCGTAGATGTTTTGGGGACGCTTCTCGGCGTTGCGCCCGTCGGTCTCTTCCTTGAAGGGAACGTAGCCCGGGAAATGCGCCTCGATATCCATGTTCTGGGCGAACTTGGGGCTCGTCTTGAACTGCTCGAGATGCGCCTCGCGAATGACCGGGCGACCTTCCATGAGGCCGTGTTCTTGGGTCACCGCCAAGCGATGCTTGCGGAAAACCCTCTCCACCTTGCCGGCGGTGAGATGACGAGATGTGGACTGGAAGAGGCTGTAGGCATCGAAGCCTACTCCACGACCCACGCGACCCACGACTCGGCGTCCGTAACCCAGCGCCAGAGCGACGGTTCCATCGGCCAAACCCGGTTGAATCCAGACCGGACCCTCGACACTGTGAGCACCCACGGTGATCTTGACCACGGGTTGATCGTATTGACCATCCTTGGCGTCGGCCGCCTCGGCCGGGCTCAAGTCGTCAGGGATTTTGCCGGAACGTTTGGTGGGCAACCCCAGAGATTTGGCGGTCTTCTGGGACATCATGACCACGTTGTCCCAAGTCACCTTAGTGATGGAGTCCGGCATCTCTTGGAGCCAGCCATTGTTGGCGAAGCGGCCATCATCGACCGAGCCATCGCGGTGAAGCACCACTTCGATGTCACCGGAGAGCGGCTTGTAAGCGGCCAGAGCCGACGCGGCGGCCGAGGCATTCACCGAGGCGGACACGGCCGCAGAGGCGCTGCCCGTCAAGAAACCGTCGTGCAAGAAACGCTTCCAAGCGGCGTCATCGGTCGCGCCCAGACCCTTCAGGGTTTCGCGGACGATGTCATAGGGCGAAACCTTCGACTCACCCAGGATACGCGCCAGCACTTCGAGTTCGGTCAGGCCACCAAAGAGCGGTTCGACGAGCGGTTGAACCGGCACCACGGTGCCGTCGGCCGTGCGGGCATCGCCCCAAGACTCGAGGAAGTGGGTTCCAGCCAGATGCCAGGTCGCCAAGGCCGCTGTCTCGTCTTCGTAGTAGCCTAGGCGAATCACCGTACCCGCTTTTTTGGCCACTGCCTCAAACTGAAGATCGACCGGCGCATTGTAGGCGGGATTGCCACCAAGGATAACCAAGGTAGACACCTTGCCTGCGCTCAAAGAGGCCGTGAGCTCCTGAATACCCAGAGCAACCGGTTCTGTCGGCTGCACCAAGGTCACCGTGGACCCCACCGCACCCAACACCGAGTTGATGGCCGCTGCCAGAGCGTGCACCGCAGGAGGCTGGGAATAACCGGCCACCACGACCGCACCTTTGCCCGCTTCCTTCAAATCCTTGGCCACCGCTGCAGCCCAAGCTGAGAACGCGCCCGAAGGGGATGCCACCCCGGCGACTCCGAGTTCGGCAGCCACCGCGGCCGCCACCTTCAGCACCTCGCTCGGCTTGACTCGAAGGCGATGGTCGGCATTGCCACCGGTCAAGGACATCATCGACTCCACCACGTAGAGCCGGTTCATGCCGTCATCGGCGGATTTCCGCCCCAGGGCAAAACCGCGGATGTTGCGATGGGCGTCTTGCTCGGAGCCGATGAAATCGCAATCGAGCGACAAAATTCGGCGAGCTTTTTCGAGGTGAACCAGTGCATGGACCGGTGTGCCACACAACTGAGAATACGCCGCATCAGCCCCAGTGAAATCGACCGACTCGTAGGCGTGCCACGTCGATTTCGGATACTTCTCAGAAATGAGCTTCTGAAGACGAGCACGGGACGGGGAGGAGGAACGCTCTACGAAGAACGCCAGACCTTCACCGTGTTTGGCAACCGCGGCCTTGGCCACTTCGGCTAAGGCATCACGCACGGCCTCGATCTTGCAATCGTTACCGCCCCGGGTATGCCGGTGGGCACGATCGGGATCGTACAAGTTCAGGATCGCAGCCTGAGCAAAGGCGTCGGTGCCTCCATTGGCACCAGGGACCAGCGAATTGCCCTCGATCTTAGTCGGGCGACCGTCGCTAGACTTCACCGTCAGCGCGACCGCGCTGCCCCGCAAGGGCATGGATGTGGCGAAATGCTGAGCCTTTCCATAAACGTAACCCTCGGGCTGCTTGGCAAAGGGCGTCAACTCCTCCTCAGGGCGACGGCATCCGGTGCCCATGCCACCCAAACCCGCCAAAAGAAAGCTCGCAGACATGAGCTTCATCCAGTCGCGACGGCTTTCACCATCCGGGGCGATGCTGGCGCCGGCCGGAAACTCGCGCTCCATCCACTGACGGAAATCGGGTTGGTCAGCCAGCTGCTCCAAGGAACGCCAGTACTTCGGACCGGTCTCCGGTTCGTTGCAAATCGGGGGAATCGTCTTCATCAGCGGTGGCAGGTGGAACAGCTCTGGCCAGGTTGAACCTTCCAGTCGTGAACGGCTTTTTTGCCGTCGAATTCACCGTTCCAATCGAGCTTGGTCACAAGATCATTGGGCCGGATGTGCTTCTCGGGCTCCCGATGGCACTCCAAACAGAAGCCCATCGAGAGGGGCTTGGCATGGTACACTTCGTCCATTTTCTGGATCTCGCCGTGGCATTTCACACAGGAAATACCCCGGTTGACGTGGACGGAGTGGTTAAAATAAACGTAGTCGGGGGTCTTGTGGATCTGAACCCAAGGAATGGGCTTTCCACTGGAGTAAGACTCGCGAACCAAACTCAACTTCGGGGAATCCTTAGCCACGATGGAGTGGCAACGCATGCACGTCTCCGAAGCCGGGATGTTGGAGAACCACGACTTGTCGACGTCGCTATGGCAATAGCGGCAGTCCATCCCCAGCTGGTCCGAGTGGATGGCGTGAGAGAACGCCACCGGCTGCTTAGGCTGGTAACCCACGCGAGTGTACTTCGGGGTGAAGTAATAGGTGATCCCCGCGATCACGGTTGGCAGCACCACGGCCGCTGCCACACCGACCATCAACGGTATTTTGTTGGTCCACCTCGGGAAAATGTCCGACATCGGGCCGCTTTCTTTGGGCTTCTATGGATTCGAACCGATTCATTCGGCCGATTCCTTCCGCCCACTGGATTAATTTCTGCACCGACCTCCGCTGTTTTCTGCGGATCCATCGAGTATTCTTCGAATGGAACCACGGCTTGCATACTCCAACTCCGCCAGAGCACCCCTATTCAATACAAGAGGCTCAGACGGCTTTGGGGGTATGGAAAAACCCACAATGGCGGTCAGCACCGGGTCGATAAATGCACTCCCTTGTTCCCCAAGGCAAGCCCGTGGATAGATTCCCACCATGACATCATGGAACCGAATACTGTGGTTAAGACACCACGGAAACCGTTTTCACAGTCGGAATCGCCGGCTCGCTCCGCTGCACCCGATGCGGCTCATGGTCCGTTGGTCTGCGTGCGGAGGCCGCTAGATTGCTGGATTCCCCTTTGCCCGAGATTTGGCGAATCGATAAGCTAGGGGCCTTTCAACGGAACCGCGATGGACTACAAGAATTCCCTCAATCTGCCTCGGACGGAGTTTCCGATGCAGGCAAACCTAGTTCAGCGGGAGCCGCAGCGGCTGGCCCAATGGTACGGCTCGGACCTTTATGGTCAGCTGATGGCGGCCCGGGCTCAGTCGCCCCGGTTTGTCCTGCATGACGGCCCACCCTTCGCCAACGGCGATGTGCACATCGGCACGGCGTTGAACAAGATCCTCAAGGATCTGATCCTGAAGTCGAAGTCCCTGCGCGGATTCCAGACCCCGTACGTTCCCGGCTGGGACTGCCATGGCCTGCCCATCGAGTCCAAGGTGACTCAGGAACTGCGCGCCCAAGGCAAGTCCGATGCCGATGCGGCCACGATCCGAACGGCCTGCGATGCCTATGCCCACAAGTACATCGACTTGCAACGCCAGCAATTTCAGCGCCTCGGTGTTCTGGGTGACTGGAACAACCCCTACCTGACCCTCGCCCCGCAGTATGAGGCCGATGAACTGCGGCAGTTCGCCGACCTCGTCGAGAAGGGCTTCGTGTACCGGGGCAAAAAACCCGTGTACTGGAGCGTTCCATTCCGGACCGCCTTGGCTGAGGCCGAGGTGGAGTACGCCGACCACATCAGCCAGAGCGTGTTCGTCCGGCTCCGTCTGGCGGGTGAACCCAACACCTACGTGGTGGTTTGGACCACCACGCCCTGGACCCTGCCCGCCAACCTGGCCGTGGCCTTCAATCCGAAGTTCTTCTACTCGTACGTGTTCGCCGAGGGAAACACCTACTTGGTGGCCAATTCGCTCCTGGCCAGCTTGAGCGAGAAGTGCGGCTGGGAAGGCTATCAAATCATCCGCACCGCCCAGGCCGAAGAGTTGGCTTCGCTGCAGTATGAGCACCCGTTCTGCGAGCGCACCGGACGGTTGTTCCCGGCCGACTTCGTCGATGACTCCACCGGCACGGGCTTCGTGCACATCGCCCCGGGCCACGGCATGGACGATTACCATCTGGGCTTGAGCGTCGGTCTGGCGATTTATTGCCCGGTCGACGACGAAGGCCGTCTGACCCCTACCACCGATCTGCCGCGGGAGCAGCAATTGCCGGAGTCACTGGTGGGCAAGTCCACTCTGGCCAAGGCTGGCAAGTCGGAGGCCAACGAGGCCGTGTTGGCACTCTTGACCGAGAAGGAAGCGCTGATGCGCCGAGAAGATTATTCTCACAGCTATCCCCATTGCTGGCGCTCCAAGTCGCCGATCATTTTCCGGGCCGTCGACCAGTGGTTCATTCGCGTGGACCACACCGATGGTGCTCCCGGGACCCTGCCCTTCCGGCAACAAGCGTTGGCCGCCATTGATTCGGTGAACTGGATTCCCGACTGGGGCAAGAACCGCATCCAGGGAGCCGTGCAGTCCCGGCCCGACTGGTGCATCTCGCGTCAACGCACCTGGGGTGTGCCCATCCCGGCCTTCTACGATGCGGCAGGCGAACCCATTCTCGACGCGCGGATCGTCCGCAAGGCCGCCGACTGGATCGAGCGCGAAGGCTCGAATGTCTGGTTTGCAACGCCGGTGGAGGCCCTGTGGGCCGGATGCCGGCCGGCCGATTGGTCGGGCCCGGAAGCCGCGCGCAAAAGCCAGGACACGCTCGACGTGTGGATCGACTCTGGTTCCTCCAGTCGCGCCGTGCTCATGCGCCGCCCCGAGCTCCGCGGTTCGGAGGGCGGTTGGCAGGCCGATGTGTATTTGGAAGGCAGCGATCAGCACCGGGGCTGGTTCCAGTCGTCCTTGCTATTGTCGCTGGCGGGCAATGGTTCGGCCCCGTTCAAGACGGTGTTGACCCACGGCTTCATGGTCGATGAGGACCGCGAGAAAATCTCCAAGTCCAAGCAAGGTCAGGGTGGTTACCAAAAGCCGCAGACGGCCGATCGCTACATTAAGGACTACGGTTGCGATGTCGTGCGCCTGTGGGTTGCCTCGCAAGACTACCGCAGCGACATCGTGGTCAGCGAGGAGCGGCTCAAGAAGGTGGGTGAAACCTACCGCCTCATCCGCAATACCCTGCGCTACCAGCTCTCCAACTTGTACGACTTCAATCCGGCAACCCAGGCCGTGGCCGATGACCAACTCAGCGGACTCGACCGCTGGATCTTGGGCGAGTTCGCCACGCTGGAAGCCGCGGTGGCGAAGGCCTACGACACCTATGAATTTCATGTCGTGTACCAGTTGATCTCGCAGTTCTGCGCGGTGCAGCTCAGCGCGATGTACCATGACGTGGTGAAGGACCGGCTCTACACCGATCCCGCGGGCTCCGACCGCCGCCGCAGTACGCAAAGCGCCCTGCACCGCATCCTGACCCGGCTCACACAAGCCCTGGCTCCGATTCTGGCCTTCACGGCCGACGAGGCCTGGGAGCAAATTCCGGGAGTGGCCACGAAGTCGGTGCACCTGAGCCTCTGGAATCCGAGCACCGGCGCCGTGCCGACCGAACCCGCCTGGGTGGCCCTGTTCTCATTGAGGGAGCAAGCGCTGCCCGAGTTGGAAAAGGCACGTCAGGCCAAACTCATCGGTAAGAGCCTGGATGCCGTGTTGCACTTCGCCTTGCCGGCTGCGGACCGCGCGTTGGTAGCGTCGCACGAAGCCGAACTGCGGGAACTGTGCAACTGCTCAGCGGTGACCGTGACGGAAGCGGCCGAGCGCCAAATCACAGTGCAAGTCGCCGGCGAAGTGGGCCGCAAGAAGTGCGAACGCTGCTGGCACTGGGAACTCAACGTCGGCGAGAACCCCACTCACCCGACTTTATGCGGTCGTTGCGTCGAAGCGGTGATCTCGCTGTCCTGAACCAAACCAATCCCCGGACCGCACCGCCAGGGCGACACGACTCACTCCGGGCGCGGCAATGAGAACGGCACCTTGAGGCGATAAAGCCGCAGCGGGCCATTGCCATCGGGATCGGGCACCGCAACTGCAGAAGTGCGTCCAACGAAGTTGGTCAGGGTGAGCCAAGGACCCTGAAGCGCCGAAGACACTTCCACTGTGTGTGCCATGGGAAAGGCTCCGTTCAGTTGGACCCCGGGCAACCGGGGGTCCGGGGTGGGCGGAGCCAACGGAGGCAGCTCAGTGATGTCCACATAGAGCAGTCCCGCGTAGAGCTGAGCCAGGCTCAAGGGGTCAAAGTAACTCAGCAACGGAAGTTCGTTAAAGGCGCCACCGGCTGAATAAATCACGTTGGTCGCACGCCAGACGGGCTGGAAGGTGTTCAGGCGGTTGAACACATTGGTAGCGCTCACCACCCGACCAAACACCGTGAAACCGCCATTCTGGTTGTTCAAGTTGGCCGAGTTGTCCCCGAAGCTCAGAAACCACTGGCTGGACGCCGAGTGGGGACCTCCGGTGTAGACCACCCCGTCTTTGGAAACGATCCAGATCTGGGTCGCGCCCGAACCATTGGTGGCCACAATTCGTTCGGTGTACACCTCGAAGGTAGAGATCTCAGGAAAGGCATTGGTGTAGGTAATGACGTTGGTCTTTAGGCCGGCAAACTGAGTGAAAGCCACGGCCGCATTGGTCCACCGCACCGTCGCCAACCCATTGGTGCTCGCCCCCTTTTTCGCCATCGACAGGGTGCCGTAGATATTTCGATAGCGCGGGCCGATGTCGAATTCGTTGGAGACGTTGGCAAACTCCGAAACCGATTCCACCGAATTGCTCACCGTCCCCCGATTGGCCACCCGGAACCCACCGCCCTGGATCACGAAATTGGGCACGATCCGGTGGGAGATCATGTTGGTGTAACGTCCGGACCGGACGTACTTGAGGAAGTTGGCGGTGGTGAGGGGTTTCTCCTGGTCGAACAACTCGACCACCACATCGCCTAGGGCAGTGCGAAACTGCACCAGCGTGCCCGCCTGAACGACAACGTCCCTCGCGACCAGCAGCATCCAGCCACCGAGCAGTGCTCCCAGTATCCGTCTCATCGTCCGTCTCATCAAAAAAACCTCCGTTGAACCTGCGGAAACTTTGTTAGATCTGAGCCTCGACGGGCTGGATCAACCCTCGATCAGGCCTCGATCAACTCCGGCCTCTCCATGAAGGCGTAGCACAGGATGTGCAGGATGTGCATTTGGACATCCTCCACGCGGCCGTAGTGGGTATCGTCGACGACCACCAATTGATCGGCCAACTCGGCCAGGCGACCCCGCTTGGCGCCCACCAGCGCGATGGTCTTTACCCCCTGGGCCTTAGCATACTCAAAAGCCTTCACCAAGTTGGGCGAATTACCACTGACGCTGGCCGTGATGAGCACGTCGCCTTTGCGGGCGTAATTGGCCAACTGCCGCGAGAAGATTTCGTCGTAGAAGTAGTCGTTCCCGAGGGCCGTCATCCAGGCCACGTTGTCGGTGAGCGAGAGCACCCGGAATCGGCGCGGCAGCTTGTCGCTAGATCCCTTGCCCAGATCAACGGCGAAGTGGCTGGCATTGGACGCGCTGCCGCCGTTGCCGATGGCGAAGATTTGTTGGTCTTGAGACCACGCCGCGCGCAAGGTTTCTACCAGGGCGGCGATCTCGGCGGGCTTCACAGAATCGACGGCGCGCTTCTGGGCCTCTAGGTAGTCAGCGATCCACTGTGTCATCATCTGAACTGACGGTGGATGAAAACCGTCACAACGTCGAGATTGTCGTCGGGGAGCGTCGAACCACTGTTATACGAAAACAAATCTCTGCCCTTGGAAACAGCACTTCGATAGAAAGCGCCCATGCGATCTCTTTCCGGCGCGACCATCCTGATCACCGGGGGCACCGGCTCCTTCGGTAACCGCGTCGCGCGCCATCTTCTCGACCTGAACCCGGCGCAGATCCGCATCTTCAGCCGCGACGAGAAGAAGCAATGGGAAATGCAACGCCGTTGGCCGCAATTCCGCTACATCATCGGCGATGTCCGTGATGCGGGTCGACTGGACGAGGCCATGAGTGGAGTTCAATACGTCTTCCACGCGGCCGCCCTGAAGCAGGTGCCCTCGTGCGAGAGTTACCCCTTCGAAGCGATCAAAACCAACATTCTGGGCACCCAGAATATTTGCACAACGGCCCGTGCCGCCGGAGTGAAGACCGTCGTGGCCCTGAGCACCGACAAGGCCGTCAAACCCGTCAACGCCATGGGCACCAGCAAAGCCATGATGGAAAAACTGGTCTGCAGCCAAAACCAGTTCGGTGGATCCACCACATTCTGTTGCGTTCGCTACGGAAATGTCATGGGCAGCAGGGGATCGGTGATTCCTTTGTTTCTTCGACAGATCCAAGAAAACGTCCCACTGACGCTCACAGTGCCGCACATGACACGGTTCCTCATGACCTTGGACCAGTCTGTGGACCTCGTCTTCCATGCCATGACGATGGCACAAGGCGGAGAAATCTTTGTCCGAAAGGCACCCGCCTGCACGCTTCAAACCTTGGCCGAAGCCATGCGTAGGAAATACAGCCCCCAAGGAACGAATCACCCCATCCAAGAGGTGGGCATTCGACCGGGCGAAAAGATTCACGAAATCCTGGTCAATGAGTATGAGCTTCAACGGGTCAGCGAGAGTGAAACCTACTTCACCATTCACCCAGAATACCGCCTACCCGAAGAACTAACCCCTCAGGCATTGGGTTCAGAATACAGCTCGGAAAACACCCGCAGGCTGAAGACCTTCGACGAGATTACTCCGCTGCTCGATGCCGCCGGGGTCGTTGAAGAATACACGTGAGAATTTGATTGGATGACCGAGCCGAACTCCCCCGTTGATCGACCACCCCTGAATTTCTCCCGAATGTCGTCCCCTACGATCCAACAGTGCCGAGGTTGCCACGCCCCATCCTCAGGACTGGTCCCCGTGCTGCACATGGAGCCGATGCCCCTGGCCGGAATGTTCTGCCGGTCCGCTGAATCGGCTCGCACGGCACCTCTGTTCCCGCTGACCTGGATGCGATGCTCCTGTTGCGGAGCCGTCCAAGTGGCTGAGGACATCTCCGGAGCCCAACTCTACGAGGAATACAACTACGCCTCATCGACGGTGCCAGGCCTCGTTCGACACTTCATTGGTTTCTCCGATATTCTCGCGTCATTTTACGGCAAGGAGTCGGCCCTGACCTATCTGGAGATCGGGTGCAATGACGGGGTCCTGCTCAATCAGCTTCCCCCGGGTTGGCGGCGCATCGGCGTGGACCCCAGCGACGTGTCGAGGCGCGCCGGTGCCGCCGCTTCATGGCGTCTGGTCAATCGCCCGTTCACGCCGGAGGTGGTCCGGGACAACGGACTGGAGGCATCGGTGGATGTGCTGTCCGGATCCAACTGCCTGGCACATATTACGGATCTTCGGGAAGTCTTCGCCGGGGCTGCCTTAGCTCTCAGACCGGGCGGACATTTCTGGGTCGAAGTCCACGACCTCGCAGCGACTCTGAGCGGCGGGCAATGGGACACCATTTATCACGAACACAAGGTTGAATGGAGCGAATCAGCCTTGATCTGCTGCGTCTGCCGATTGGGCTTCACCCATGAGGCCACCCTCAGAACCCCGCTGCATGGAGGGTTGCTGCGGGTGCGCTTCCGCCGGGACCCCTCGGCGACCGGAATTTCAAGCCAGGCATTGGAGTCGGAGTTCGGTCTGGATGACATCCAGCGCGCCTATGACCGCCGGGCTGAGACCCCCGCAGCACGGAGGCTTGAGCGCCTTCTCCAGGAAGGCCGTCCCATTGCCGCCTACGGGGCCGCAGGTCGCGCCAATGTCTACCTGAACCAACTCCGGCACCTGCGCTTCAATTACATCGTCGATGAATCGCCGCTGCGGTGCGGAAAATTTATCCCCCAGACCGAGACACCCATCGTGACTCCGGCCGAGATGATCCAGCACCCGCCGGTCGCCTGCCTGGTCACCGCCTGGAATCATCGGGATGACATTGTTCGTAAATATCCCGGTCACTCTTGGGAATGGTTGACCGCCTTCGGGGAGGCTTAATGCGAGTCACTGTACTGGGTGCTTCTGGCATGCTGGGACATGTCGTCGCCCGCTTCTTGACCGAGGCGGGGCATTCGGTCCAAACCCCGGACCCTCGTTTCGATCCAGATTCGCCGGCCAGATTCCTCGAATCGCTCCGGGCCACGCATCCCGAGGCGGTAATTAATTGTATCGGGATCCGGGCTGGATCGCCACCCCAGGCACTCATCGACGCCCACGTCCGCCTGGTGGAATTGTCTCTGGAATGCCTGCAAGGAAGTCGCGCTCGGTTCATTCAGGCCAGCACTGACGGGATCTTCCGATCCGATTTGCCGGCCCGGCAGACCGCAGAGCCTGGGGATGCCACCGACGACTACGGCCAGTCCAAGTGGGAAGCCGAACTTCGGGTGCGGTCGGCCGGAGGGCTCGTCATCCGATGCTCGATCCTGGGCCCCGAACTGCGGGCTGCTGCCCCAAGAAGTCTCATGGGCTGGTTCCTGACCCAGCGCGGGCCTGTTCGAGGCTTTGTCAACCACGCCTGGAATGGAATCACCACGCTCCAGTGGGCGCAAATCTGCCGAGGACTTTTGGAAGCTCTATCCCCGGAGCCGGTCTGTCAGCCCGGCATCTGGCCGCCGATCCACAAGGCTGAGGTCCTGAGGCTCATCGGAGACACGTGGGATTGGCCCATCGAAATCCACCCCGAGGCAGCACCTCAGCCCGTGCTACGAACCCTGGTGCCCGATGTCATTTGCCCTTCCCTGAAGAGCCAACTCGAGGAGCTCCGAAAATGGTACACCCCTCGATTTCCATCAACCCCACTCACCGCAAATTGACCAACCTTCTCCAAATCTCGGATACCCAGTCCATCGTGGGCCGACATGGGGGCTTTCACGGAATAGCGGCTTGTGGTCCCCTTTCTTAAGGTGTCCGAAATTCTCACTGTCATCCCGGTCTATAACGGTGCCCGCTACCTGCGGGCCACGTTGGACTCTCTGGCTACCCAGACAACACCGCCCGATCGGGTAGTGGTGATCGATGACGTCTCTACCGACAGCACCCCGGAACTGGTCCAGGCCTTCTTCGCCGAGCATCCCCGCCTGCGGGGCGAACTCCGGCGCAATGAACGGAATCAGGGGCTCTTCGGCAACCTGAACCGCTGCCTCGACCTCGCGGTTGAAACCGACATCCTGCACATCCTTCTGGCCGACGACCTGGTTCTGCCAGGCTTCTTGGAAAGGCTTGCGCCCACACTGGACGATTCGACCGCACCGGCCATGGCTTGGTCACTGACCGAAAAGATCGACGCCTCGGGGACGTTGCTGGCGGGCCAACCGCAGCCTCTGCCACCGGAGGCCCGGCCGATTCGCTTGGTCGACTTCGTGAGGCAACAAGGCCAATTGCAGACCATCTTCTGCGGCTCGGTCCTGCTCAAGACCGGCCGGAAAACGGCTCCGTGCCGTTTCCCGCTGGACTACCCCCAGGTGGGAGACTGCGTCTTCTACGCCGACTGGGCCCGCCATTCCTCGGCGCTGCGGGAGCGGACGGAAATCCTCTGCCAGATCCGCCACCACGGCGGCAGCGCCACCACGGCGAATTCACGGAGACTGGAAAGCTGGGTGGCCGACGAACTGAGGGCCATGAAGCAAATCGCCCGGTGGGCACCGGTCGGCACCCTGAGTCGGTGGGCCTGGAGCCAACGCATCCAATGCCTCTTCGCGGCACGATCCGTCGTGAAGCAGCAAATGGCCTACCCCGTTGACACCGTCTACGCCAAGGCCATCGGAGACATGGCCTGGGGCCTGATACGTCCCTGGCACTGGTGGCTGGGACGCATCGCCGTCTTTTTCAGAGACCGACTCTTCGGCTCCCATCCCGCGACCCGGAACGACTCCCCGAACCGATGAAAACGACCTCCTCCTCGCCTCTATCCGAACCCATAAAGGGCGTCGGCCGTTTCCGGCCGCTACTGTGGGCCTGGGCCATCCTGATGTTGGCCGTGGGCACTATTTTCTGGAAGAGCCTCCGCCCTGAATTCGTGCTTTTCTCCAATGATGCACCACTTGGAGTTCTACACTCCGACGCAGGCAGGCTTCCGGATGGTTTCTTTGGATTCTGGCAAGATCTCAACTGGGTTGGATCGGTCACGATCGGAGCGACCCCCAATCTGACCCAGATACTGGGGACCATCGTGAACAGCCCGCTCTTCGTGGCCAAGTTCTACGTGCCGCTGTCGCTAGTCTTCCTGGGCCTTAGTTGTTGGTTTTTTGTCCGACGCCTCGGATTCCGCTCCGAGGTCGCCATCCTTTCGGGCATCGCTGCCGCACTGGCCTCCAATCCGGTGTCCTACGCCTGTTGGGGGTTGCCAGCCAAGGCGTTCTCACTCGGCTTCACCCTGCTGGCTCTGGCGGGCCTGGCTGGGCGGGATACCGGTTGGCGACGCTGGCTCTCGATCGCGGCAGCAGGCCTCGCGACCGGTCTGAACGTCAGCGAGGGCGGCGACATCGGTGCCATCCTCAGCCTTTACGTGGCCGCCTTCCTGGTCTGGCAGTGCTGGACGGAATCCATCGAGACCCCACGGAAGCTCTGGAATGCCGCGATGCGCCTCACGGCAGTGGTCGTCTTCGCCGGATGGATCGCGGCCCACGCCATCCACGCGCTGGTCAGCACTCAAATCGTCGCCGTCTCGGGCATGTCCCAGACGCGAGAGAGCGAGGCGCAGCGGTGGCAGTTCGCCACGGCGATTAGCCTTCCGCCGGTGGAATCCCTACGGATTGTCGTGCCGGGACTTTTCGGCTACCGCATGGACAGCCCGGACGGCGGCGCCTACTGGGGCGCGGTGGGCTTTGACGGAACGTCCAAGGGTCGATGGAGCGGGGCCGGTGAGTATGCCGGTATTCTGGTGGTGCTCGTGGCGAGCTATGCCGCGGCGACCTCACTGCGCAAAAAACAGTCTCCATACTCGGAACAAGAGCGCCGGATGGTGTGGTTCTGGGTCGCCGTGGCAACCGGTTCGCTGGCGCTGTCCTGGGGGCACTTCGCTCCGTTCTACCGGATCTTTTTCGCCATCCCCTACCTCTCGACCATCCGCATCCCCTCCAAGTTTCTGCACGTGATGCACCTCGCATTGTGGGTGCTCTTCGCCTACGGCCTGGAAGCCATCGCGCGGGGATCCCTGGCCTCGGGCAAGGAGCGACTGAGCGGCTGGAAGGATCAATTTGCCACCTGGAGAAAGACGGCCGCCCCGGGCGAGGTCAACTGGGTCTTCGGTGCCGTGGCCTGCTTTGCGATCGCAGCGGTGGGAGCCCTGAATTACGCAGGAGGTGCGGCTGAACTAAAATCCCACCTGCGCGGCATCGAGTTCCAGATGGGGCCTCCGGCCACCGCCGAATTCTCCATCGGCGAAGCGTGGAAGGCTCTCGGCTTTTTCGCGATCTCCCTGGCACTGGTTGGGGGAATGATCACCGGATTCTTCAACGGCACCCGGGCCCGGATTGGCTGGATGCTGCTGGGTACCGTGCTGGTAGTAGACCTGTATCGGGCCAATACGCCCTGGGTGAAGTACTACGATTGGGTGACCCGCTATCAATCGAACCCGGTGTTGGATTTGCTCAAGGACCAACCCTGGGAACAGCGCGTGACCGCCTTCCTCGATCCGCACCGGCAAGGCCCGCTGGTCGGGGGCGAGTCTACCCTCTCTTGGACCTACCTGCAGAAGGAATGGCTAGAAAACCAGTTCCAGTATTTTAACATCCAGTCTCTGGACATCTCCCAGATGCCCCGTGTGCCCGAGCTCGAGACGGCCTATTTTGGCGCGCTGGGCCTGATGGAGAATCAAAGTAATCTACCCTTGGTCGGCCGCCTGTGGCAGCTCACCAACACCCGGTACATTCTGGGATCTAAGGAGGTGGTCGACCAGCTCAACGGCATGGTGGACCCCGTCCAGAAACGCATCCGCCTGAAGATGCCCTTCGGCCTCGGTCTCAAGCCGGGAGTCACGCCCCCCAACGCTTCAACCGCCACCGCCGACATGGTGCAATTGCTCACGGCCACCGCCTCCGAAACGGGACCCTTTGCGGTCTTGGAATTCACCGGCGCGCTACCTCGTGCGAAGTTCTACACCGATTGGCTGGCTGGCCTCAGCGACGCGCAAACCCTCCAGCAGCTTCGCGCGCCCGACTGGGACCCGGCCCGACAAGTCCTCCTTTCTGAGAAGATCGCAGGGACCACACCCTCACCCACGTCCGCCACATCCGAAGCCTCCATCACCCAATACGCACCCAAGCACATCACAGTAAAGACCCGCTCCACCGCACCGGGCATCCTGTTGCTCAACGACCGCTGGCACCCCGACTGGAAAGTGACAGTCGACGGTCAATCCGCGCCGCTGCTGCGAGCCAACTTTCTCATGCGGGGTGTTTCGGTGGCCGCCGGCGAACACACCGTCGAGTACCGCTTTGATCCGCCTCACCAGACCTTGTGGGTCAGCCTCGCGGCCGTCGCCACAGGCCTCCTCCTGGTGGGCATCCTCATCTTGGCACCCAAGCCCTCCAGCGCTGACTGACCATGGCCTCCACGCCCAGCCATCTCGACCACGTCCGCAATGACCTGGCCTATGCCGACATCCTGGCCAACTGGGACGCGGCCTTTTACGCCAAGTTCACGGGAGCTCTTCGTCCCAAGACACCGGGTGCCCGGGTGTTGGACATCGGATGCGGCGTAGGCCAAGTCGTGGCCCAACTGACGCGCGAGGGCTTTGAAGCGCACGGTGTGGATGTGTCGGAGCCGAACATCGAGCGCACCCGAGCCTTCACCGACCGGTGCCTGCTGTATGATGGCAACCAACTCCCCTACCCTGACGGGAATTTCCAGAGAGTGGGTGCGCTGAACGTGGTGGAGCATGTGCAGGATCCGGAGGCCTTCATCGCCGAAGCGGTTCGAGTGTGCGCTCCGGGCGGACGCATCGTGTTGAGCAGTCCCAACTTTCTGCGATTCCTCGGCTGGCGCGATTACCATCCGCGCATGCGGGGCCTCAGCAACAAGTGGCACAACCTCCAAGGCCTGCTGGAGCGGCGGAAAGCCATGCGGCAGACGCCCGATCAGGTCCGCTTCGAGCGGATGCCACCCATCATCAAGGAACCGTTCACCCCGGACGACGACGCCATCGTCTGCACCAATGCTCTGGATATGGGATTCTTTCTGGAGCGCAACGGAGGCTGCCTCGTCGAGGTGGCCTGCACGGACCGCACCGTGCCCGGCTGGATTGACTTCGTCCTCAACTGCTCCCCGCTGAAATACGGGCTTTTCAACGCCTGGGTCGTCGCCGAAAAGCGCGGTTAAACAAGACCCTTCCCGGGGAGATCACCGAAATCGCGGATATCAGGACCCCGTCGGTCTCGTGAGGTTTCCGAACGGTAGGGCGTCGGTCTCATACCGGTTTTGGACCCACCGCACCCTTCGAACCACGCTCCGCAAGCCCGGTCTGTAGTGCTTTCGTCACCACACCTCCACTGGCCCCTTCGGCACCGGGATCGCCTCGCGCCGGATGCTGGCAGGTTCATCAGAAGCATCTGCCTCGCGCATGAAGCTGGCCACCATCGGTGCCAACTGGTAGCGCGGTAGCAGGTGGCCCGACTCGTCGCAGAACTGCCGACGCCATCGCAAGTAGCTGTCCACGATCTCGAGGTATTGGGCCCGGGACTCCATCCGCACGATCTTCTTGCTGAACTCGTTGGCCGGACCGAAGCGCTTCGCATACCACGGACCGATCTTGCGGAACATCACGCAGCCATGCCGCTCCCCGAACACCTCCACCATCAGGTTCAGGTGCCGGGACATGACCCGAACCCGGTCCTCGATACCCGGTTCCGGCGGCAGCACCCCCGTTTGCATCAGCGCCCGCGTCCGCACGAAGATCCAAGGATCATAAAAGGCCCCACGCCCCACGCTCACGCCTGCGCACCCCGTCTCGGACCTCATGTGCACCGCCGCCTCGGGCGTCGTCACGTCGCCATTGCCGATCACCGGGATCGTCCGCGCCGCCTCCACCACCTTGCGAATGCCCGCGAGATTTACCGAGCCCGAGAACC